>JBGTSJ010000009.1:0-224746 GCA_041940305.1 Planctomycetaceae bacterium | reverse complement strand
GTTGTCCAACGTCATCACGCCGCCCCAGTAGAGCGCGCCGCCGACGCGGCCGCGGCCGCCGCGAATCACCACCGACGGCATCAGCGTCCAGGTCGCCGCGCCCACCGCCTCGACACTGGTCAGCCGCTGGCTCCCGATCGCCGCGACAATGGTCTTGAGGCCAACATCGAAGCACAGGCAGATCACGGGCCCGCGATCCTCGCGCGGGCCCGGCGGTGCGCCGGCAAGCAAGGCGGCGTGCGCTGAAGGGCGGCTGACGCGGCGGCAAGCACGCCGGGCGGGCAGGCAACTCAGCCGCCGCGCTCCATGGCGCGGGGGGGGGCCGCGGGGGGTGGGGCGGGTGTGGGCTGTAGCGGCTGGGGGGATTGTGCCGATTATTCCGAGGAGGACGGGGCCGGCCCGTCCGCATGCGGGGGCATGCCCACACGCTGTAGTGAGTCCGGGGGCGATTGGAAGGGGGCGCAGCATGCTGTCAGGTCTGTACAGTGCGGCGACGGGGATGAACTCCTCGGCGGCCCAGCACGAAGTGATCGCCCGCAACCTGGCGCATGCCAACGTGCCGGGGTTCCGCCGGAGCGTAGTCGTGTCGCAGACATTCGAGTCGGCGATGGACGAGGCGCGGCAGGGGCACATTCTGCGGGAATCGTGGGGCGTGGCGGACGCAGCCGTGCAGACGGACTTCGGGGCCGGCGCGCTGCAGTACACCGAATCGCCGCTGGACCTGGCGATCCAGGGGGACGGCTTCTTCGAAGTCGCGGGGCCGAGCGGTCCGCTGTACACGCGGAGCGGCGTGTTTCACCGGAACGAGGCGGGAGAACTGGTGACCGCGGACGGGCTGGCCCTGCAGGGAGACGGGGGGCCGGTCGTGATTCCGCCGGAGATCAGCAATTCCGAGATCTCCATTGGACGGGACGGGACGGTGAGCGCCCGAGGCCAGCAGATCGGACAGATCAACCTGACGCGGTTCGCCGATCCGCTGGCGCTGCAGCAGGCGGGAGCGACGCTGTTCTCCGCGGACGGGACGTTCGGCGAACAGGCGGAGGGGCAGATCATTCAGGGAGCACGGGAGCTGTCGAACGTGTCAGCGGTCGAGGAGCTGATCGCGATGATCGCGGGACTGCGGCATTACGAGGCTTCGCAGCGGGCGCTGCGTTCGATCAGTGATGCGGTGGCGCAGAATACCCGGCCGGCGTAATCGCGGGGTTGAACAGGAGGGAACAGAGGAAACGGAGAGAGGAGGGTGAGTGAGTCGGGTGTCGGGGGGACCGATGTGCGATTGACGGGTCGGCGACGTTCGGCCCTCGCTGGCGCGTCGGGCTAGTGTGGAGTTCGGCTCTCGATGGCGCGTCGGGCTGGTGTGGAGGAGGGTGGGCGGCTGATTGGGGTGGGTGGTTGGGAGTCCAGCGGACGGCACAGAGGACTGTGCCGGCGATTTTGGTTCTTGCAGGGAGGCGAATGCGATGCTGCGTGCTTTGTACACCAGCGCGACGGGGATGAAGGCGCAGGAGCATGTGATTGACGTCACGGCCAACAACCTGGCCAACGTCAATACCAACGGCTTCAAGCGCAGCCACGTGGACTTCGCGGACCTGATCTACGTCACCGGCAAGCAGGCCGGTACGGAGGTCGTCACTGGTCAGCAGTCCCCGATTCCGTTCCAGATCGGCAGCGGCGTGCGGACGGTCGGGACGACGAAGATCTTCTCGCCGGGGACGTTCGAGCAGACGGGCAATACGTTCGACGTCGCTATCGAAGGGGACGGATTCTTCAAGGTGCTGCTGCCGAGCGGAGAGTTCGGTTACACGCGGGATGGAGCGTTCCGCCTCGACAGCCAGGGGCGAATGGTGACGTCGAACGGCTACATCCTGGATGGCAACATCACGATCCCTCCGGACATCAGTCCAGCCAATATCCAGATTGGCATTGATGGCAGCGTAAACGGCATCCTGCCGAATTCCACCAGTTCACAAAGCTTCGGCACGATCCCGATCGCCCGGTTCGTCAACCCCGCCGGCCTGAGCAGCGAAGGGGGGAACATCTACATCCCCACTCCCGCCTCGGGCGACCCCGTCGAAGGACTCGGCGGCCAACCCGGGTTCGGGACGATGCGGCAGGGGTTTCTCGAGCGGTCGAACGTTGAGGTCGTCACCGAGCTGATTTCGCTGATCTCGGCGCAGCGGGCGTATGAGATCAATTCGCGGGCCGTGCGAGCCGGCGACGAGATGCTGTCCACTACCAGCGACATTGTGAGGTAATCGGCGTGCGCCGGACTCGGTTTCAGATTGCAACGATCGCGTGGCTGGCCTGCGGGCTGGTGCTGTCGATCGTGCTGCGCGCGGAGGATCCGGCCGCGGCGGTGCTGCGGATCGAGCTGCGCGACCAGGCCACCGTCAGCGGGCGGATTGTGTCGCTGGCGGACGTGGCCGAGGTTCGCGGGGGAACGGCCGCGCTGCGGACGCGGGCCGGTGGGCTCGACATCATCGAGCTGGCGGAGGGACAGGACAGCGACGCGATTCCGCGACAACTGGTGGTCGCGCGACTCCTGATCGGTGGAATTGGTCGCGAGTCATTTGAAGTGAGCGGTGCGGAGACGGTGCGGGTGCAGTGGCGTCCGGAGCAGACGGCTGATGAGCGGGTGGTGTCGGCGATTCGCCGGGGAGTGGAGGAGCGGCTGTATGTGCCGCAGGAGGAGATCGTGGTGGAGCTGGCGCAGCCGTTGCCGGCGGCGCTGGTCCAGATGTTGAACCAGTCGCCGGATGCGAAGGTGGAGTCGCGGTTCGCGGCGACTCCGACGGGGGGACGGACGCGCGTGGATGTGTGGGTGACGAGCGCTTCCGGGCAGACGACGGTGACGCCGGCGGCGGTCGATGTGCGGTTCCGGCAGCTCGTTCCGGTCGTGGCCGAGTCGATCTCGCCGCGGCGGATCATCACGGCGGACGCGGTGACGTTCACGGAGCGTGAGGTGAGCGAGCTGCAGTCGGTGCTGCAGTCGGAGCAGGTGGTGGGAATGGCGGCACGGCGGCAGCTGGCGCCGGGCGAGGTGATCGGGCCGCGCGATCTGACGGAACCGACGGCGGCGTCGGAGCCGGTGGTGATCAAGGCGCGGGACCTGGTGCGGCTGACGGCCCGGAAGGGGAACCTGGTGCTGACGGTGCCGGCGGCGGAGGCGTTGCAGGCGGGGCGGAAGGGGGAGTTCATTCGCGTGCGGAATCCGACGTCGGGGCGGACGATTCTGGGGCGCGTCACGGGGCCGGGGGAAGTGGAGGTGCCGTTATGAGAAGTCATCGAAAGTGGGGAGAAACCCGGCTTCTTCAAGAAGCCGGGTTTCCGGTACGCCGGTGGTGGAATCGGGGTGTTGTGCTTGCAGCGGCGGTCGGCGCTGCGGCCGCGTCGGGGGGGGACGCGGCCCGCGCCGACTCGCTGTGGCAGCGGCGCGATCCGGACAAGGCGTTTCTGTTCTACGACACGCAGGCGCGGAACATCGGCGACCTGCTCACCGTGGTCATCAGCGAAAACACGGGTGTCCAGAACCAGGAGAACCGCGCGCTCAACAAGGAGAGCGAGGCGTCGAAGTCGATGGACATCTCGCAGTCGGCCAGCGGGGACTTCGGCGATGCCGAGGGAGCGGCGGCGTTCGACTTCAACAGCGAGTCAGAGCGCTCATTCGACGGCGGGGCTTCGTTCCGCAGCCAGCGGGAATTTAGCACGCTGGTGACGGCGTCGGTGGTGGACGTGCTGCCGAACGGGAACCTGGTGATCTCGGGGCGGAAGAACGTGATCGTGGCGGGGGACGAACGGATCCTGGTGGTGAGCGGCATCGTGCGGCCGTACGACGTGTCGCCGGACAATTCGATTCAGTCGCGGTTCATTGCCGACTTCCGCATTGCGTACGAGGGAATCGGCCAGGAGCAGGCGTTTACGCGGCAGGGGGCGTTCGGTCGGTTGATGAACAAGCTGTGGCCGTTCTGATGCTGCGGCGGGAAGGGTGGGAACACTGATTACCACTGATAGGCACTAATGACGCAGCGTGGATCGACAGGGTTTGAGTCTTCGTCAAGAAGGCCATCGTGGGTGCTGGCCGACATTCGGAATTGTGAGATCCAGGTATAGCGCGGCATGACATGCCGCGTTTCAGTGACATTGCGAGTGCCGGGAGACGTTTGTTCCAGTGTGTGTTTGGTGGTGGATATCTAGCGAGGTTCGTCCCTCGCTTGCGCTTCGGGCTAGTGTGACAACCTGGTGAATCTGATGTTGGGTAACAGTGAGTTTGGATCGGCAGCGTGGCGGCGGCTGGGCCGGATGGCGTGGCTGTGCGCGCTGTGCTGCCTGCTGTGGCAGGGGCAGGGGCAGGGCGCGGCGGCCGCAGGGACGCAGGTGCGGATCAAGGATATCACCAGCGTCGAAGGGGACCGGGTGAATCAGCTCACGGGGATGGGACTGGTGACCGGGCTCAACGGCACCGGCGGGCGATCTCCGGTGACGCGGCAGTTCGCGCTGAACCTGCTGCAGCGGTTCGGTCAGCGGTTCGATCCCACGCTCCGGGCCAACCTGCGGAACGACGCAAAGGACCGGACGGACAATCTGTCGGTCGTCACGGTGACGGCCGACTTGCCGCCGGGACGATTGCCGGGAGACACGATCGACGTCGTTGTGTCGTCGTTTGACGACGCCAAAAGCCTGCTGGGGGGAACGCTGATCCTGACGCCGCTGTTCGGAGTGGACGGTGAAGTGTATGCCCTGGCGTCGGGGCCGCTTTCGTCGGGGGGCTTCAGCTTTGACGGGGACGCGGCGTCGGTGCAGAAGAATCATCCAACGGCGGGACGGATTCCGAATGGGGCGACGATCGAACTGGAAACTCGGTCCACGCTCGGGACCGGCGGACACGTGCGGTTGATGCTGAAGTATCCCGACTACGAGACGGCGCGGCGGATCGCGGTGGCGATCAACACCGAGTTTCCGGCGTGTGCGATGCAACGGGGGGATGCGGCGATCGACATTCTCGTGCCGAACGAACATCGCTTCGACATCTCCGGGTTCATCGGGCTGGTGGGAGAGCTGCAGGTGATGCCCGATGTGCGAGCGGTCGTGGTGATCAACGAGCGGACGGGGACGGTGGTGATCGGGGAGAACGTCAAGCTGTCGCGCGTGCTGATCACGCACGCCAACCTGGCGATCATGACCAGCGAGACGCCGGAGGTGTCGCAGCCTTTGCCGTTCAGCGACGGCGAGACCACGGTGGTGCCGCGGACGCAGGTGGATGTGATCGAAGAGGACGGACTGCCTGTGACCGTGATTGAAGAGCAGGCGACGGTGGGGGACCTGGCCCAGGCGCTGAATGCGCTGGGAGTGACGCCGCGGGATTTAAGCTCGATCTTTCAGATGCTGAAGGAATCGGGGGCGCTCCATGCGGAACTGGAGTTTAAGTAGTGGAATAGGAGGGAACGGAGGAGGTGGGGGTTTGAGTAAGGGGAGAGTTAGTGGCATGCGTTGGACGTGCTGTCGCACGGAGGACATGGGGGGCGCTGTAGGGCGCTCGTCCCTTGCTGGCGCGGCGGGCTGGTGTGACCGGATTGTGGATCTCCGTTACCCCTGTTTTCTCCTGTTCAGAATTCTTCGAGCCAGGCCATGAGTGCGATGCAGATTAATACGAGCAGCGTGGATCTGGCGGGGAGCCGGGTGGAGGAGTTGCGGTCGCGCACGGGGGGGGCGTCGGCTGTCGACGACAAGGAGCTGGGGGCGCAATTCGAGAGCCTGTTCGTGTCGCTGATGCTGAAGGAGATGCGGCAGACGGCGTCGGAGGACGGGCTGTTTGCGGGCGATTCGTCGGATACGTACGGCGGCCTGTTCGACATGTTCCTGGGTCAGCACATCGCCCAGGGGAGTCCGCTGGGGATCGGCAAGCTGATTGAAAGCCAGCTGGGACTGGGAGACTCCGCATGAATGCGACGTTGACGTCATCACAGCACGACGCGGTGCTGACGGAAGCCGTGCTGCGGCACCTGGCGCGCGAACTCGCGTGGCTGGAGGGGGTGCGCACGGCGCTGTTCGATGTGCGGGCGGGGGCCGCGAGCGGTGACATGGCGGCGCTGGAGCGTCATCAGCGGGACCAGCAGCGACTGGCGGACGAGCAGCTGAAGCTGCGGGAGGACCGGATGAAACTGGCCCGCGTGCTGGCGGTGCGGACGGCGACTCCGGACCGGGCGTCAATCGGGGCTTACGCAGCGCGGTTGACGGGGACGCAGCGGGATGCGGTGGTCGCGCAACGCCGCCGGGTGCTGCAGACGGCGCGCGAGGTGGGGGTGCTGGGGCGGGGGACCTTTCAACTGCTGCGGCAGACGGATGCGATGGTGGGTTCGGTGCTGGCGGCCATCATCGGCGTGGATGCCGATGATGGCCGGTACACGGCGACGGGGCGTCCGCATGCGGCGGCAGGCCGCGCACTGGTGGAAGTCCGCTCATGAGCATGTTCTCGCTCAACGTCGGCGTCTCCGCGATGCAGGCCTATCAGCAGGCCCTGCAGACGGTGTCGAACAACATCGCCAACGGGAGCACGCCGGGATATCACCGGCAGCAGGTGCGATTCGCGGATCGGAACCCGATTACGGTCGGCACGCTGCAGATCGGGACGGGCGTGGATGTGACGAGCATCGCGCGCGTGCGGAGCGCGGTGATCGAGCAGTCGCTGACGACGAACATCTGGACGCAGGCCGACGTGGCCGCGCAGCTGGAGACGCTGCAGCGGCTGGAGACGCTGATGACGCCGGGCGAGGGGTCGGTGCATTCGCGGCTGCAGACGGTGTTCGACCGGATGTTCCAGTTGTCGTCGCGGCCGGACGACAGCGTGCTGCGGCGGCAGGCGGTGAACGCGGTGCAGGACATGGCGTCGGAGATCAAATCGCTCTCCACGCAGATGGGACGACTGCAGCAGATGCTCGACGCCGAGATCCAGGCGGCCGTCACGACCGTGAACGACCTGTCGCGGCAGATCGCGGCGCTGAATCGTCAGATCGGTATCGCCGACAACAGCGGCACGCTCGCGAACGACCTGCGCGATCAGCGCGACCAGTTGATGGGGGAACTCGCGCAACTGGTGGATGTGCGGACGTGGGAATGGGCCGGACAGCCGGACGTGGCGGCGTTCGGGTCGGGAGGTGTGCCGATCTCGACGCAGCCGGTGACGATTTCGGTGGTCGGTGGGGGAGCCGATCTGCAGATCCAGTCGGACCAGAGCGGGCAGGTGCTGCATTTTTCGGGAGGGCGGATCGCGGGACTGCTGGCGGCGCGAAACGAACTCATTCCGCAGGCCCAGGAGCGGCTGGCGACGTTCACGGCGGCGTTCGTCCGCGAGATGGATCAGCTGCAGGCGACGGGACTGGGACTGGATGGTCCGTTCGGGTGGCTGGAGGGATCGCGGGGGGTGAGCGATGTCTCGGTTCCGCTGGCGGCGGCGAATCCGGCGTTTCCCGTGCGCAACGGGCAGCTCGCCGTGACGGTGACCGATCTCTCGACGGGGGAACGGCGGCTGGTCTCCATTGCGATCAATCCGGCGACAGACAGCCTGAGCGATGTGGCGGCGGCGATTGATGCGCTGGATCACCTCAATGCGACGGTCAACCCGCAGACGGGGAAGCTGTCGATCTTCAGCGACGACGGGTACGCGTTCGACTTTGCGGGGCGGCTGGAGACGAGCCCGGATATGGGGGGCGTCACCGGGACAAGCGCGATTCAGTTTTCGGGGAACTACAGCGGTGCGGCGAACAGCGGGCTGCAGTTTACGGTGGTGGGCAGCGGGCAGGTGGGTGTCACGCCGGGGCTGAGCATTGAGGTTCGCGATCCGTCCGGAGCGTTGCTGACGACACTGAACGTCGGCGAAGGATACGAGCCCGGTGCTCCGCTGGGCCTTGGGGACGGAGTCTCGGTGCAGTTCGGTCCGGGGACGCTGAACAACGGCGATTCGTTCGGGACGCTGCTGATCGCGGAGCCGGACACGGCGGGGATTCTGTCGGCGCTGGGGATGCGGTCGTTCTTCAGCGGGACGAAGCCGGGCGCGTTATCGGTGAACCAGGACCTGCTGAACGATCCGAACCGGCTGGCGGCGGGACGCACCGGGCTGCCGGGGGACGCGGGGAACGTGGCGCGGTTCGCGGCGCTGCGCGAGAGTCTGCTGTTTGAAGGGGGGACGTTGACGCTCGAGGAGTTTCTGGCGGAGTCGTCGGCGCTGGCGGGGAGCAACGTGCAGCAGTTTACGACAACCCTGAATCACCTGGATGCGCTGGGCACGCAGCTGAACATCGATCGGGAGAGCGTCTCCGGCGTGGATCCGAACGAGGAGATGGTCAAGCTGCTGCAGTACCAGCGGGGTTTCCAGTCGGCAGCGAAGCTGATCTCGGTGGTCAATGAGACGCTGGATGAGCTGTTCGCGATCGTGCCTTAAGCGATTCGCGGAGGAGACAAGGAATCGAGGAGTCAAGGAGACGAGGGAAGGTTTGGCAACCGCTCTCCCCTTGATTCCTCGACTCCTTGAATCCTCGATTCCTCGATTCCTCTCAACGACGGCGTACTCGTGCAGCGCGGGGCCCCGACGCCGCGTTCTTGAGTCAAAATCCTCTGTTTTCTCCGTTTCCTCCTGTTCAATCCTTTCGTCTGCCGGTCGGCGATGCCGATATCTAAAGAGGAGCCCGCGCCGGCCTGGTGACTGAGTGACATGCCTTTTCGCGTTACACCCAACGTTTTCGTCTCGCAGACGATCCGCGCCGCGCAGCTGCACGGTTCGCGGATGGCGACGCTGCAGTCGCAGGCGTCGAGCGGGCTGAGGCTGCTGAAACCTTCGGATGATCCGGCGGGGACGCGGGCCATTCAGGGGGTGCGGTCGGCGCTGGGGCGGATGGACGCGGAGCTGTCGAACATCACGGCGGCCCGGCAGCGGCTGGGGGTCGCCAACTCCGAACTGCTGAGCGCGCAGGAGATCCTCACGCGGGTGAAGGAGATCGCCATCTCGTCGCGGCAGTCGATTGAGCCGAGCGAGCGGGCCGCGTATGCGAGCGAGCTGAAGGGACTCAAGGAGCGGCTGCTGGTCATCGCGAACACGCAGCACAACGGGGAGTATTTGTTCTCGGGGGCGGACAGCCGTCAGCGGCCCTTCACGCAGACTGCCGACGGGAGCATCGTTTACAACGGTTCGTCGATTCGCAGCGCGACCGACGTGGGGCGGACGTTCTCGGTCGATGTGCTGTACTCGGGGGCGGAGGTTTTTCAGGCGCGGCAGCGCGGTGCGACGCTGTACGTGGGAACGACCGGAGCGACGGCCGGGAGCGGCGTGGATAACGCCGTCGGCACCGATGAATTGCTGGTGGTGCACACGTCGACGACGTACGCGGCGGGGTCGGGCGTGGCAGCCGGGACCGGATCGGCGGCGGGCGACAACATCATCGGCCCGCCGGGGGCACACAAGCTGACGATCAACGACACGAGCGGCACCGGCGCGTCGGGGACGGTCTCGCTCAATGGCGGGCCGCCCGTGGCGTTCACGAACGCGGACACGAATCTGGCGGTAATCGGTCCGGAAGGGGAGACCGTCTACATCGATACGACGGCGATCACGGCGGGGTTCTCCGGCAGCGTCGACATCACGGCGAACGGCGCGCTCTCGACCGATGGCGGCGCGACGTTGACGCCGATCGACTTCTCCGGGAATCAGCAGGTCACCGACAGTGAGACGGGCGCGGTTACGAACGTCAACACCGTCAACGTCCGCCGCGTAGGGAAGGAGTCGCTCGATTACACGGGCACCGCGGACCTGTTCACCCTGATGGACCAGCTGCGGGCCGATCTGCTGAATGAGCAGGAGGTGGGCTCGTACACGTGGCATGCCGCGATGGACCGGCGGATGGGAGACATCGACCGGTTGCAGGACCACATCCTCGACATTGTGGGCCAGCAGGGGGTGTCGCTGGAGAATCTGGATTCGCTCGAGGCCCGCCTGACCGATCTGAAACTGGAGCAGCAGAAGATCGCGACGGAGATCGAAGGAGCCGATATGGCGGACGTCATCCTGCGGCTGCAGCAGGAGGAAATGATGCTGCAGTACACGCTGGCGTCGTCGGCGCAGCTCTTCAGCCAGTCGCTGATCGATTACCTGTAGTGGAGGGGGCGAAGCAGCACTTCGCGGGAGTGCGTTCTCAGCCAGAGCCTGGGAACGAGAAGAGGAGCCGGTTTCTGAGACGACCAACGGCGATGGATGATATCACCCGTATCCGTATCGACGGTCCGCACGCGATCGAACTGCTCGCGGATGCGCGGGCAGTCAGCGCCGTGATCGAGGAGGAGGAGCCGGATCTCCGCCGGATTGCTGACGTGCTGCAGGGTCGTCCGCTGCTGGCGGGGCACGTCCTGCGGATGGCCAACTCAGCCGGGCGCGGATTGTCACGTCCCATCGTGCGCGTGGACCATGCGGTGGCCATGCTGGGAGCGACGCGCCTTCGCGCGATGGCCTCGCTGATTCAGTCGTCCGCCGGCGGGAACGCCGGCAGAGCGACTCCGTCCACCCAGTCCCGCGGTCAGGAGGCGGTGTGAGCCCGGCCTCAGTTTGATTCACCGTGGAGGTTACCGAAGCTGTGTGGCGAGCGTGACCGGTGAGTCCTGTGTATTCACTCGCAGTTCCCGACGGTTGAATGTTCCCGGACGTCCGGGCATCAGCGGGATTGCATGGCACGACTACCTGGCCGCCACGCTTTCTCCCTCCGGTCGCGCGCTGACGGAGACTGTCATCCCGCTGCGCAGGTCATCGGTGGGATTCACCACCAGCTGTTCGCTGCCGGCCAGTCCCTCCAGTACGGCAACCAGGCGGCCGTAGTCTCGCCCAAGTCGCACTGGACGCACTTCCAGCACTCCCTGTTTTTCGACCACGACGTGCGGCCCGTCCACCTGCATGCGGAGCGTATTGGTCGGGACCACCCAAGCGGTGGTGGAGGCCTCGGTCTCGATCACGACTTCGGCATAGATGCCCGGATACATGCGGCCGTCGGGATTCGGCAGTTCGATCTCCGCGAGCAGCGTGCGCGAGCCGGGATCGAGTGACTGCGAGGTGCGGGTGACGGTGGCGGTAATGTCCTGGCCGGGGAGTTCGGGCACCCTGACGACCACAGACGACCCATCGCGGATACCGGCCGCCTCGGACTGCGGAACCGGAGTCTGGACGCGGACGCGATCCGTCTGGGCAATCACATACAGCTCCTGCTGCGGCGCGGTGCCGCCGGCCGTCACCAGCTGGCCAACTTCCACATTGCGGCGCGTGACGACCCCGTCGAACGGGGCCACCAGGTTGCGGAAGCCGTACAGTTCTTCCAGCCGCCGCACGTTGGCCTGCCGGCCTTCGACAGCCGCCTGCTGCGATTCAATGACGGCGGCGCGAGTCTTTAGGTTGGCGGCCTGACGGGCGACGGCGGCGTCGGCGGCTGCGACATCGGCCGCGCGGGCGTCTCGATCGCGCACGGCCGTGTCGAGATCGTCCTGCGTGAGTGCGCCCTTTTGAAACAGTGTCTGGCGGCGCTGGAGACGGCTGTCTGCCAACGCCAGATCGGCGCGGGCGCGCGATCGTTCGGCCTCCGCGAGATCGAGCGCGGCCTGAGACTCGGCCAGTTCGGCCTCAGCCTGAGCCACGGCCGCATGAGCTTCGTTGAGGTCAGAGCGGGCCTGCAGCAACTCCTGGTCGAGCTCCGGCGTATCGATGACCGCCAGCACATCGCCGGCCTCAACGCGGGCCCCGAGTTCGGCATTCCACGACGTCACGTAACCGGCCACGCGCGAATACACCTGGGCGGACTGAAACGGCTCAACGGTCGACGGGAGTGTGACGGCCCCCTGCTGCTGGCGTTCGGGGCGAACCGTTGTGACGCGTCGAGGTTCTGCCTGCTCGACCGCCGGCATCGCACCGTCCGCACTGCCGGCCGTGAGCCAGGGGCGAATCCCGGCTCCCAGAGCCACCGCGGCGAGGCTCCCGGCCAGGGCATAGCCGGCGATGCGTGGCCAAGTCGCTTTCTGGCTGACGACCGGCGCCGGCTGGACGGACGACTGCCGCGCGATCGACATCGCGCGCGAATCCAGCCGGTTCGCCGGACGGTACTGCTGCGGGGACTGGACTCCATTGGTTTCATAGCTTGGAGACATCACTGGTTCCTTGTTGCAACGGGATGAATCAACTGCATCCTCTCTCGGAACTACCAGGCGACTGGATCCGCCCTTACAGGATTTCCGGCCACCGGTGCGGTCTGATCAGAAGCGATGGGCGGAACGACGCACGGACCGGAATCCACATGCCGGGCCGTGCATGAACAGGCTGCAGCGTGTCGCGCCGTAAGGGCCTACGGCGACTCCTGCGTCACCGGAGACTGAGCGGGCTGGTGACGCTTCAGCAGGCTGAAAACCACCGGCACAAAGAGGAGAGTTGCGGCCGTCGCCATCAGCAGGCCGCCACGGCGCGGCCCAGCGGCGCGTTTTGCTCCCCCCCTTCACCGAGTCCCAGCGACATCGGCAGCATGCCAATGATCATGGCGAGGGCCGTCATTACCACGGGACGCATGCGCGTCCGTCCGGCTGCGAGAGCGGCCTCCAGTGGAGCCTTCCCTTCCAGCAGCTGTTCGTTGGCGAACGTCACCATCAGGATGCTGTTCGCCGTGGCGACGCCGATCGACATGATGGCTCCCATAAGCGCCGGCACGCTGAAGGTCGTGTCCCACAGCGTCAGCATCCACACGATGCCCACGAACGCTCCCGGCAGGGCCATGATAATGATGAACGGGTCCAGCCAGCTCTGAAAGTTGACAACCATCAGCAGGTACACCAGCACGGCGGCGAAGGCGATGCCGAGCCCCAGACGCACGAAGGCCGACTCCATGCTCTCGACCTGGCCGCGGACGGCGATGGTGTTGCCCGGCTGCAGCTGCGCGCGAAATTCGTCCAATACGGCGTCAATCTCACGGGCGACGCTGCCGAGATCCCGGCCCTGCACGCTGGCGTACACGTCGAACACGGGCTGCACATTGACGTGGTTGGCGATCTCGGGCGTTGTTCCGCGCGAGATCTGCGCCACGTTGGACAGCAACTGCACCGGCCTGCCGTCGGCCACAACGGGAATCGTCGACACCGAGTCGAAGCTGTCGATCCGGTAGCCGGGCGTGCGAGCTTCGACGAGGTACGAGATGCCGTTGGCCGGGTCGACCCAGTAGTTCGGCTGAACCTGCCCGCTGCCGGAGAGCGAGACGAGCACACTGTTGGCGACGTCCCGTTGCGACATGCCGAATTGCGCGGCCCGGGCCTGATCGACCTCGACGTGCAGCCCGGGGACATTCATGACCTGGTGCACATGGACGTCTGCGAGGCCCGGTATGCCGCGCACGCGGTCGGCGATCTGCGTCGCCATCTCGAAGTTCAGATCCCGCGACGGCCCGCCGATTTGGATGTCGATCGGAGCGGGGAGGCCGAAGTTGAGAATCTGCGTCACGATATCGGCCGGCTGGAAGTAGAACGTCAGCTCAGGAAACCGGCGCGGCAGCTCCTCCCGCAATGCGGCGACATATTCCGGAGTCGATCGGGATCGTTCATGGCTCAGCGCGACGAGGATCTCGCCGTCGGCCTGTCCCGTGGTCGAGCTGTCGCCGAACGCCATCGCGTAGGTGCGATTGGGCAGGCCGATGTTGTCCAGCAACAGGTCGATCTCGGATCGGGGAATCACGTCGCGGATCGCGTCTTCGACCGCGGTGAAGTACGCCTCAGTCTGTTCGAGCCGCGATCCGGCTGGAGCCCTCACGTGCAGTCGGAACTGCCCGGCGTCCACGGTGGGAAAGAAGTCACGTCCCACGTGCGGAAGCAGCAGCGCCCCGCTGGTGACGATCGCCGCAAACAGGGCGAATACGGTCCGGCGGTGCCCGAGGGCCCATCCGAGAACTCGCAGATAGGCGGAGCGGAATGCCTCGAACGCGGCCTCGAAGCCCGCGAAGAACCGGGCCGTCAATCCGTCCGGCGCGGGATGGGCCGAGTCCGCATGGTCGGCGACTTCCTTTGGCAGGAGGTAAGCTGCCATCACCGGGACGAGGGTCCGCGACAGCAGGTAAGACGAAAGCATCGCAAACACGACCGACAGGGCCAGCGGCGTGAACAGGTACTTGGCCGGACCTTCCAGGAACACGACCGACACGAACACGATGCAGATCGTCAGCGTCGAGACAAACGTCGGTGCGGCGATCTGCATGGCGCCGTCGAGAATTGCCTGGCGCAGCGGCTTGCCGAGCCCAATGTTGCGATGGATGTTCTCGATCTCCACCGTTGCGTCATCCACCAGGATGCCGACCGCCAGCGCGAGGCCGCCGAGCGTCATCACATTGAGCGAGTAGCCCAGACCGTAGAGCAGGAAGATCGACGAGAGGATCGATAGCGGGATCGACACGGCAATGATCAGCGTGCTGCGCCAGCTGCCGAGGAAGAGCAGGATCATCGCCGCAGTGAGCAGTCCGGCAATCAGGCTTTCATGCACCACCCCCTCCACGGCGGCGGTTACGAACAGCGACTGATCGAACAGCAGTTCGATCTCGAGGCCGGGAGGGGCGGACGCCTGGATCTCCGGCAGCATCTCTTTCACTCGGCCGACAATCTCGAGCGTCGATGCGTTGCCGTTCTTGAGCAGCGTCACCAGCGCGCCGCGCTCGCCGTCCTTGCGGACCACCGTCGTCTGAATGTTCGCACCGTCCCGCACCTGCGCGACATCCCGCATGAACACGGTGCTGCCGTTAACGACCTTGATCGGAATGTCGTTGAACGCCGCCACGGTCGGCGGCGTGTTGTTCAGCGTGACGGGATACTCGTGCGAATCGATGCGCGCCACGCCGGTGGGCGACGCCAGGTTGAACGCATTGACGGCATTAGCGACTTCCTGCGGATCGATCCCCTTGGCCTGCAGCGCCTGCGGATCGAGATCCACCATGATCTGCCGTTCGCGGCCGCCTGAGGGAGTGGGCATCGTCAGGCCCTGCACGACCGACAACTGTGTCCGCAGGATGTAGAGCCCGTAGTCGTACACTTCCGCCTCCGACATCGTCTGGCTGGAGAGCGCCATTTGCAGGATCGGCACGCTGGAAGCGTTGAACTGCACGATGATCGGAGGCTGCACGCCGGGGGGCATCACTGAGCGGATCGCCTGGCTCACCGACGTCACCTGGGCCATCGCCGCCCCGATGTCCGTCCCCGGATGGAAGTAGATGCGGATCACCCCCACGCCGTTAAGCGTCTGCGACTCCACTTGCCGGATGTTGTTGACGTTCGAGGTGATCGCGTACTCGCTGTACGTGGTGATCCGCGACTCGACCTCACTGGTCTCCATCCCCTTGTAGGTCCAGAGGACGGTGATCACCGGGATGTCAATCTCCGGAAAGATGTCGGTCCGCATGTTGAGAACGGCGGTCGTCCCCAGCACGAGAATGAGGAGCGCCATCACCACGAACGTATAGGGCCGCCGCAGGGCCAGGTTGACAATCCACATCGCTCAGTCTCCAGTCTGAGGAATCAGCCGTTTCCGGCAGTACCTGCCCGAGCCGGCGGACTTACATGGAAAACTGCGAATGTCGCCGGTTTCCGGGGAGGGTCCCGAAAACTCGCAGGATTCGTGTAAGCCTCCGGCGAACGCGGAGTAGTGACAGCAACGGTCGCCGTCATGCCCGTGCATCTGGTAAAGCGGGATTCGGTGCGAACACATTCATCTGGGAGGAAGCAGAGGACACCATGTCAAAGAAGCTCAACGGAAAAGTGGCAGTCGTCACGGGTGCATCGAAGGGGATCGGGGCCGCCATCGCGCAGCACCTGGCCGATGCCGGCGCGGCCGTGGTGGTCAACTACGCGAGCAGCAAGGCAGGGGCGGAAAAGGTCGTGGCGGAGATCGCCGGTAAAGGCGGCCGCGCGGTGGCGGTTCAGGCGGACGTCTCGCAGCCAGCGGACATCGCCCGGCTGTTCGCCGAGACGAAGCAGGCCTTCGGTCGCGTGGACGTGCTCGTCAACAACGCCGGCATCTACGAGTTCGGAGCGCTGGAGGAAGTGACGCCCGAGCATTTCCACCGGCAGTTCAACCTCAACGTGCTGGGACTGATCCTCGCGACGCAGGAGGCGGTACGGCACTTCGAGGACGGCGGAAGCGTGATCAACATCAGCTCGGTGGTCGCCACATCCGCCCCGGCCAACACCTCGGTCTACAGCGCGACGAAGGCCGCGGTCGACGCCGTAACCCGATCACTCGCCCAGGAGCTCGGACCCCGCAACATTCGCGTCAACGCGATCAATCCGGGACTCGTGGAGACCGAAGGGACGCACGCGCAGGGAATTCCGGACAGTGAATTCCGCACCCAGGTCCAGAGCCAGACGCCGCTCGGGCGCATCGGCCAGCCTCACGACATCGGCCCGGCGGCGGTCTACTTCGCATCGGCCGATTCCGCCTGGGTCACCGGACAGACCCTGCACGTCGCGGGAGGCTACCGGTAGACCTAGAGGCAGACCCTCGACCTTTCTCACCTGGACGATCGTCATGGATACCATCACGACCAACGACGGCGCTCGCATCTTCTTTAAGGACTGGGGCCCGCGGAGCGCCCAGCCGATCGTGTTCCATCACGGCTGGCCTCTCAGTTCGGACGACTGGGACGCGCAACTGCTGTTCTTTTTGCAGCAGGGTTATCGCGTGATCGCGCATGACCGTCGCGGGCATGGGCGATCGAGCCAGGTGAGCGACGGGCACGACATGGACCACTTTGCGGCCGACGCCGCGGCGGTCGTCGAGCATCTCGACTTACGGGACGCCGTGCACGTCGGCCATTCGACAGGCGGGGGGGAGGCTGCCCGTTACGTCGCGCAGTACGGTCAGAAGCAAGGGCGGGTCGCCAGGCTGGTGCTGATCGGCGCGGTGCCGCCGCTGATGGTGAAGACGAGCGCCAACCCGGGCGGACTGCCGATCGAAGTCTTCGACGACTTTCGCCGGCAGCTGGCGTCGAACCGGGCGCAGTTTTACCTCGATGTCCCGAGCGGGCCGTTCTACGGATTCAATCGTCCGGGAGCGGAGCCGTCACAGGGAGTCATCCGCAACTGGTGGCGGCAGGGAATGATGGGGAGCGCTCAGGCGCAATACGAAGGGATCAAAGCCTTCTCCGAGACCGACTTCACCACAGACCTCAAGGCGATCGCCGTGCCGACGCTCGTCATGCACGGGGACGACGACCAGATTGTCCCGATCGACAATTCGGCGCTGAGGTCGGCTGAACTCCTCACGAATGGCACGCTGAAGGTCTACGAGAAGTTTCCGCACGGCATGGCGACGACGCATGCGGATGTGATCAACGCCGACCTGCTGGATTTCATCCGGGGATAAACGCCGGTCAGCCGTTCAAGCAGGCCGCGGCGTCCCGGAGGTCGGGGGTCGTCAGGCCTTCCGAGAACGTGCCGTAAATGGCGGCCAGCGCGGCCCGGGTTTCAGCGGCCGGCCAGTGGCGCGCGAGGCTCAGGTTGGCACGCAGCTCCAGCGAGTTCGCGTGCTGGCGGCGCGCGGCGGCAATGGCCTGACGGCAGCAGGACTCGGCGCTCGGTGCATTCCCGGAATCGAGTGCGAGCAGGAGTTCTCCCTTGAGCCGGTACATGTCCGGCTCGACGAGGTAGATCCCGTTCCTGGCGACGACTGCGAGCGCTTCATCCAGTGCAGCGAGCCCTGCCGCGGGATCGCCTCCCCTGGCATAGGACTCGGCCATGACCGTCAGCAGATACGATCGCCAGTGCGCTCGCGTCGCGCCCCCCGTGTCGAATCCCTGCCGGATCTGTGCGATGCCTTCGCCGTGATGGCCCTGTTCGACCAGCGCCCAGCCGCGCAGAACGAGTCCGCCCGCAAGATAGAATACCAGGCCCTGATCCGCGGCCAGGGAGACCAGCCGATCCGCGAGTTCCCAGGTGGCCGTCGCATCGCGGCGGAACTGATGAACCATGGCGACGGAGAACTGCGTATGCGCCAAGCTGGTTGGATGGCCCAACTGCCGCGCGAGTTCGAGCGCTGCCTGCGCTTTCTCCAGGGCCTGCTCCGGGTAGCCGAGCATCCACAGCGCCTTGCCCGCGAAGCTCAGGCAGCAGACGCCGGGATCATGGCCGCCGTAGGTGAACGCCTGGGTGCCGTGCTGATGCCGGTCGTAACACTGAATCGCCTGGTCCAGATGGACTCTCGCCGTCTCCCAGTCTCCCGCGAGTCCGAAGTTAGGCCCCAGCGCGTGATGGGCCTGCAGCAGGAGCGCCGGATCCTCCGCACGCCGCGCCAGGCTGAGTAACTGTGCTCCCCGATCCAGTCCTGACTGGATCTCGCCGCGGGCGATATGAAACAGGAACAGTCCCCACAGGGCCTGGAACAGTTCGGGGGACTCCCCCAACTCGCCGCACAGGACCTGCGCGCGGGTGTAGGCGGCTTCAACGTCCGGCGCCGTCCAGTCTCTGACTGCGAATAAGGCGGGCCCAAGTGTGATCTGCAGAGCCAGTTCTCTGCGGGCTCGCTCGGGCGTGTTCGGAAGAGAAGCGAGTACGTCAATGCCGCGTCGCGCGAGAACGATCGCTTCCTGGTTCGCAAACAGGCGGGCCGCATTCCGGGCCGCAATCAGGAATTGATCCGCCGCGCCGGCAAAATCCCGCGCGGACTCGAGCAGCAGCGCCACGTCGGCCGCCACGTCGCTGCTCTTGTCCTCGTAGTGCGCCAGCAGCGACTGGGCAACGGCCGCGCTCAGGCCTGCACGGCGCGTCGGCTGCAGAGAGTCATACAGGACGTTCTGATAGAGCACGTGCACGAAGCGATAACGGACCGTCAGCGTGCGATCGGGGAATTCATGCTCGCGGACCCGGCGAACGAAGGCATGGACTCGATCCAGCTCGTCCAACCGGTCCTCGACATCCGCCGCGTTCCGCTCCAGGATCCGGGACACGATGGCCGAATCAAACTCGTACCCCTGAACGCTGGCGGCGACCAGCAGTCGGCGATCGTCATCGCCGAGCTGATCAATCTTGCGCTGAATCATGCCGCGGATCGACTCAGGCAGATCCCGCCGCAGGTCCGGGACCGACTGCGTCAGCCTCCAGCACCCCTCGTCGTGCTGCAGCACGCTCCGGCCGCGCAACCAGCGCAGCAGGTCGACCAGAAACAGGGGGCTTCCTTCGGTCCGCTCGTGGATAAGTTCCGCGAACTCTTTCGGGAACGCGTGTCCGGGAAACTCAATGGAAAGGTATCGGTCAAGCTCCGACCGGGGCAGGAATTCCAGCGCCAGCTCACGGCAAACGCCCCGCGACTGGAGGTCCAGCTTGAGAGGGCCGAACGGATGCCTGGTCACCGCGAGTTCGGTGGGACGGTAGGTGAACACGCACAGAGCCCGCATCCCGTTGCAGCGCGTTCCCAGGTAGGCCAACAGATCGACCGTGGAGGCGTCCGCCCAGTGCACGTCGTCGATAAACAGCAGCAGCGGCTGTTGCTGGGACACCTCCTGGAGAAACGCGCAGAGTTCGCGTTTCAAACGCTCCTGCGAGGCCGCCTTTGACTCGGCGAGTGCACGGGTGAGCGAGGAGTCGTTCTCCGTCAACGACGCCACCTGCACGTACCAGTTGGGGGCGATCCGCTTCATCCTCGCAGCCGCCGCAGCACCTCCGGAGCCGTGCAGCAGACTCTCCAGTACCTCGAGCACCGGCAGATATGCTTCAGTTCCGGCGAGACGCTCGGAGCAGCGCCCCCGCGCCGCAACGAACGGCTGGTCAGCAATCGCCAGTTCAGCGATCAATTCATCGACGAGCGTCGTCTTACCAATCCCGGGCTCCCCCGTGACACACACGAACTGCCCCTGGCCGGCCGCCGCCGATGCAAACGCCCGAGTCAGCTCCGCGAGTTCGGTCTGGCGTCCAACGGTGCTGCGCTGACTGGGCGAGATGCCCGCGCCCGCAATCCAGGCCGGCGGAGGTTCGGATGCGGCCCCCCGAGTTTGAAGTGACGCACTGGCCCGCGGCGACGCGGATCGCGAAGGTCCGTCGGCCAGTCCCATCGGGATCGAACGAGCCTCCGATGCACCGTCCGCTCCGTGCAGGACGCGGCGCAGGTCGGCGGCGAAGTCCGCGGCGGTGGAGAAGCGATCCTGCTGCCGTTTCGCGAGCGCCTTCAGGCAGACCTGTTCCAGTTCCGGGGGGATGCTGCCGGCGAGCTGTCGGGGTGGCTGTGGTTCGTCATCCTGTACCTGCCGCAGCAATTCCTGCAGATCGGCAGAGCGGAAGGGGACGCGGCCGGTCAGCATTTCGTAGAGCACGACGCCGAGACTGTAAATGTCGGTGCGACCGTCCAGACGATGGGCCGCCCCGGCGGCCTGTTCCGGCGACATGTACATCGGCGTTCCCGCGATGATCCCTTTCGCGCCGCCGCCGGCCTGAGACTCGTCGAGAGCCAGTCCGAAGTCCACGAGAACCGGCGCCCCCTCGGCCGTGAGCAGAATGTTGGCCGGTTTCACATCGCGATGAATGATGAGCCGGGCGTGAGCATACGCCAGAGCATCCGCCAAAGTGGCCGCGACAAGAGCCGCGTCTTGCCAGGTGGGGCGGTGATCCAGCAGCCAGCGGCCGACGTCGGGGCCCTCGATGTAGTCGGAGACGAGATAGAACTGACCGCCATGCACCCCTACGTCGTGGACCGCCACGATCCCCGGATGACGTAGCTGGGCGAGCCTTCTGGCCTCCTGCAGAACCTGCTCGTCCTGGCCCGTTCTACCCGCTTCAGCGCGCAGCAACTTGATCGCCACGGGACGATCGAGTTGAGCGTCATGGCCGAGATAGACGGTGCCGAACCCGCCCGCACCCAGGGCGCACTGCACCGTGTAGCGTCCGAAAGCAGCCGGCGGTGGTGTATCGACCTGCGGCGGCGTATCCGCGAACAACCGCGGAGAGGTTGCGAGTCCTGGAAGCAGCGTCCGCATCTGACCGTCCAATCGCTGGAAGTCCTCCCATCGTCGCCGCACTTCCGACAGCAGTTCTGGACAGTCACGGCACACCTCGTCCGGCGACTTGTTCGAATCGAGGATTTCCTCCAGGAGTCCAAGCACCCTGGGATCGCTGGCCATGCGCAGTCCTCAGGGTGTGTGGGGTTGATCCGGCGGAAGGGCATCGCCGGATGCGGCCGGTCTCAGGTCGGCCAGCCGTTCCGCCAGCATGAGCCGTGCGCGATTCAACCTGCGCTGGACTGTTTTCTCGGAGACCTCCACGACGGTCGCCACCTCGGCATGCGTCAGGCCCTGGATGCCGACGAGGTCGAAGACCTCCCGTTCGTCCTCGGGAAGCCCTTCGATCGCTTCCAGAATGCGACGGCCATCCGGACTGAGTCCCGAGATCGTGCTGAGCGGAGGAGCGACGACGCCGGTGTCCGTCAGCGATGCGGCTGCGGGACGTTCGTCCTGGCGGCGGGCCAGATCGTTAAGTTGCCAGCGGATGTGCTGGTTTGCGAGCGCGAAGAACCGGCGGACGGTCGGAGGGCGAGTCGACTGCAACGCCGTCATTAAGCCGGCCACCACCCCTCCCAACAGCTCATCCGCATCGAGATTGACGGGAGGGCGCGCCAGCCGCGGGTAGCTCTTATATAGAAAACTGGCACAGAGCAGCCGCAATCGGCCCACCGCCCGGTCGAGCAGTTCACGGACGACCGGTTCGGTCGAGGCGTCACCGGGCAGGGCGTCCAGGTATCGCTGTATGACGATCGTGGTTCGGGGTTCGTCCATTGTTAAGGACAGCCGATGGAGGGCGCCGCGGCAATTCTACCGAAAAGGGTGTCCACCTGCCCCTCCCAGTCATGTGGGCGACAGAAGCCGGGCAACCGCCCGACGGCGTCGCGGAAAACCGGGCTGAACCAGACCAGGAGAGAGCCATGAAACGCATGCTGCTGGCAGTTTTGACGGGAGCGGGACTCGGAGTGGGGGGGATGTCATTCGGCCATGTCCACGAGGACGGGGAGCAAGTGAGGGTGATCGCCTCGCATGAAATCGCGGAGAAGCTGGACGGCCAGGACGCGGCGGTCACGGTGGTGGAGGTAACGATCGAGCCGGGTCAGTCCGGTTTGTCGCACCGGCATCCCGGTCCGGGATTCGTATACGTGCTGGAAGGGGAGTACGAACTCGGCATCGACGACCAGCCGACAAAGCGATTCAAGGCGGGCGAGACGTTCTACGAGCCGACGGGCTGCCTGCACCGGGTCTCGAAGAATCCCGCCGCGGAAGGACGAACCCGGCTGATCGCCGTGGTGCTGCATCCGCGGGATGCCAAAGAAGTCGCGATTCCCGAACAACAGCACGATTAGTGGATTTACTGGGGTCCGGTCGGCGACCAAATCTCAGCAGGGGCCGCAGGTATCGGCATCGTGCAGGTTTCCTGCGGTCGGTCTGTCAGTCAGGCCACTCACCGCGCGCCGTATGCCCCTCATAACCCAATCTCAAGGAGATGACCGTGAACCAACCGATCAAGATCGACAAGACCAGCACGCCAGCGTATCGGGCCATGCTGGGCATCGAAAAGGCACTGTCGCAGTGCTCGATCGAGAAACCACTACGTGATCAACGGCTGCGCCTACTGCATCGACATGCACTGGAAAGACGCGCGGGCAGCAGGCGAGTCCGAACAACGGCTGTACGGGCTGTCCGCCTGGCGAGAGAGCCCTTACTACTCCGAACGGGAGCGCGCCGGACTGCTGTTCGCGGAAGAGCTGACCCGCATTGCGGATCGCCCGGTCGCGGAGAGTGCTCATCGGCAGATCGGTGAGCAGTTCAATGACCAGGAACGCGGCGATCTCGTCTGGGTGATCACCGCCATCAATGCCTGGAACAGAGTCAGTATCGGCTGGGGCACTGTGCCGGGCGACTACCTGCCGGCCGGCGCCGGTCATTGAGATTCGCTGTTGACGCCGGACTTCGGCCCGAGCCAGGGGCGCGACGGCAAGCCTCGTCACCGTTTACGAACCTGCCGCCAACCTTATGGCGGGATGAACAAATCCGTGCTGAATTGATCACGACTGCGGGCAACCGCGCTTGAGACACACTCTTCCCAACACCATCGAAAGGTGATTCCATGAAGATCGTCGTCATCGGCGGGACCGGATTGATCGGCTCGAAGCTCGTAAAGCGTCTGCAGGACGACGGCCATGAGGCCGTCGCCGCGTCTCCCTCACAGGGGGTGAACACGCTCACCGGCGTCGGGCTGCCCGAAGCACTCACTGGAGCAGATGTCGTCGTCGATGTGACGAACTCGCCCTCGTTTGAAGACCGGGCCGTCCTCGAGTTCTTCCAGACATCCACTCGCAACATTCTCGCCGCGGAAGTGGCGGCGGGGGTCAAGCACCACGTTGTCCTGTCGGTTGTGGCGGCCGACCGGATTCCGGACAGCGGCTACATGCGGGCCAAGGTCGCCCAGGAGCAGCTGATCCAATCCAGCGGAGTGCCCTACACGATCCTCCGCGCGACGCAGTTCTTCGAGTTCCTCGGCGCGATCGCCGGTCCCGGCGGCGGCACGGTCCGTGTCTCTGCCGCACCGATGCAGCCGCTGGCGGCGGACGACGTCGCGGCGGCACTGGCCGACATCGCCGCGGGGCCGCCGGCCAACGGCATTCTGGAGTTGGCCGGCCCCGAGTCCGAGTCAATCGCCGCGTTCGTCCGCAGGGCGCTGTCGGCCAGTGGCGATCCGCGTCGCGTCGTCGCCGACCCACAGGCGTCCTATTACGGCGCGGTGCTGGACCATCTCGGTCTCACGCCGCGCGGAGCGAGCCCGCACATCGGACCGACGCGATTCGACGCATGGCTCAGCCGCACTTCATCCAGCGCGTGATCCAGAGCGACCCGACCAGAAAGGCAGGGCAGGTGGCGGACTTGGATGACGCGCTGGCCGGCGCGGTCCCGCTGGGGTGAATGGGGACGCAGGAAGAGTTGGCCAGCGCCGCACTCTTCCTCGCCATGGACGACAGTCGCTTCGTAGCCGGGATCGAACTCTGCATGGACGACGGAATGGTCCAAGGGCAACTCCCGTTTGATTGACGGCAGGTCGAGATCGCAGTATGAGGCCGAGTCAGCAGCCGGATGCCGTACTTTCAACTTGTGGTCAGTGAACTTCACCGAGCATGAACGCAGAAGCCCGCCGATTGGAGGAGGATGCAGCGCGTGCGAAGAACTGGAAGCGATGGGGGCCCTATCTGGCCGAACGGCAATGGGGAACCGTGCGGGAAGACTATTCGGAGGAGGGGGATGCCTGGGGATACCTCACACACGAGGACTCGCGCAGCCGGGCCTATCGCTGGGGGGAGGATGGGCTGCTGGGCATCTGCGATCGGGAGTGCCCGCTCTGCTTCGGGCTGTCGCTGTGGAACGGTCGCGACCCGATTCTGAAGGAACGTCTGTTCGGACTCGCGGGACCCGAAGGCAATCACGGCGAGGATGTCAAGGAATGCTACTACTACCTCGACTCCCACTCATTCCTACATGCGGGCGCTCTACAAGTACCCGCAACGGGAGTTTCCGGGCACATGGCTGCTCGAAGAGAATCAACGGCGCGGCAAGCTCGATCCCGAGTTTGAGCTCGTCGACACCGGCGTGTTCGACGAGGACCGTTACTTCGACGTCGTCGCCGAATTCGCCAAGGCCGCTCCCGACGACATCCTGATCCGCATCACGGTCGCCAATCGAGGGCCGGAACCGGCGCGGATCTGCATGCTGCCGACCCTTTGGTTCCGGAACGCCTGCGTCTGGGGCTGCACGCACGAAGGTTGCGAGGTGAAGCCGCGTCTCGAAGCGACCGGACCGGCGGCCATCGTCGCCCGGCACGTCACGCTGGGTGAGTTTCGTCTTGAAATTGGCTCATCCGGCGAGACCGCGTCTCCAGAACTGATTTTCACTGAGAACGAAACAAGCGTCCGCCGCCTGTTCCAGTTCGACGACGACAACGCATACGTCCAAGATGCGTTCCACAGGTATGTCGTTCAAGGGGAGCGGGAGGCGGTCAATCCGGCGCAATTCGGCACCAAGGCGGCATGATGCGTCGCAGGAACTGCGCCGGCGTTTGGCGAAACTGTTCCTCCCCGACTTTGCTGGACGCCGCGCCTGCCACTTGACGACCACCGCTATGCAACGACCCGCACTGGCGCGATCTGCCGCTCTTCTCTTAGTATTTCCACGGAGACACCGGCCAGGGACTCGGCGCCAGCCATCAGACGGGATGGACGGCGCTGATCGCCGCGATCTTGCGCGATGCGTGAGGCGAACACTCAGAAGCGGCTGCCCTGGAACGCCGGATCGACCCGTCCGCGTAAGTCAGACCACCTGGTTGCCTGATGCCCCTTCTCAGACTCTGCGTTTACGCCGGATCGAGCTTCGGTCGTTCACCAACTTACACGGCCGCGGCGGCGGAACTGGGACGCGCGTGTGCCCGGAAGGGGATCGGAGTCGTGTATGGAGGGGGCAGCGTCGGCCTGATGGGTGTACTGGCGGACGCCGCTCTCGGCGAAGGGGGAGAAGTCATCGGCGTCATTCCGAAGGCGATGATTGCTGAAGAGCGAGCGCATCGCGGGCTGACGGAACTGATCGCGGTGGAGACGATGCACCAGCGCAAACTCCGAATGGCGGAGCTGTCGGACGGTTTCGTCGCTCTGCCCGGAGGCATCGGAACTTTGGAAGAGGTCATCGAGGCCTACACGTGGCTGCAGCTGGGCCTGCACCTCAAACCCGTGGGACTGCTGAATACGGACGGATACTTCTCATCGCTGCTCCAGTTGCTGGCGACGATGCGCGAGGAGGGTTTTCTGACTGCCGCGCACCACGACATGCTGCTCGTTGAGGGGGACGTCAAGACGTTGCTCGATCGGCTGAGCAGGGTGCAGCACTCAGCTGTTCCAAAGCCGATCCACAAGTCACCCTGAGCTTGGAACGGCAATCTGCAGCGACGCACGGGAGGCGTCCGCCGCGGAGCCGAGACGCGGCTCAACCGGGACCGAGGTACGAGAACCTTGGCACGCTCGCACCGCCATGCTCGACGGATTCCAGGAACATCAACTTCGGGCGCACCCAGAGGCGCCGGTCTCCATACTCCTGTCGATAGAGGACCAGCTCCTCGCCCGATTCGCTATGACGGGCGATCCCCAGGACCGTGTATTCGCGGCCCTTGTAATGGCGGTAACGTCCAGGCCGCGGCGCATCGTCCATCATTGGGGTCAGAATCCAGGTCCCGGCGAATACCGCTGCCCTGAGGTCAGCCGTTGTCACGATTGGTTAAACATCGCACGTCTGCGGCAGGCCACTTCTACGCCGCAGAGACGTGATCGACGATCTCGCCTGCCAACATCGGTGAAGCGGTGGCTCGTCCCTGGTGGCGGTATGTCAGCCGTTCGTGATCGATGCCGAGGGCGTGCAGGATGGTGGCCTGCAGATCATGCACGTGAACGGGATCGGAGACGGGATGATATACCAGCTCGTCCGTCTCGCAGACGACTCGTACTCCCCACGGAGGTGCATGTCACGCCCGTTGACCCTGACGCGCGCCCTGCCACTGGGTTTTCGAAGCCAGTACGCCGGCCTGCGAATCTGCCTTGACCTTGCCATGTGGTCACCTGTCCGGAGTGGGGTAGAAACCGGGGCAAGGTCCACCGTTTCGGGTCGCGCTGCCGGATAGCAGGTAACCGCATGTTGCGATTCTGCTTGCATTTAAGAAACTACACCCCGCAGGACTCGACCACGGCCTGTTTTAGCGAGGAAATCGAGGCATCAATTGGCGCGCTGCATGAGGCGCTGCAAACCTCCTGTGACTGCGAGGCATCCCTCCAGACCCTGATCGAAGTGTGGCCCCTCCTACCTGCTGATATCCGAACCCAAATCATCGCATTGGCCGAGGGCTCCCTGACGGGGGTTCTCGGCTTTCGTCGTTTGCCGTCGTAGATTCTGCCGATGCGGAGCTAGCAGCCTTTTTTGCAGCTCGATCGAGCGAGTAAAAAACCAGTACGTAGGAGATCGTTAAAAACGTCAGAGTTAGCAGCACCTGGCTCCAGAACCATACATGGTTCTCGGGTCTCCATCCACCTCTTACGGCTCGATCGTTCGGATGGCTGGATTCCCGCCCTTGAGCACGATCCATGTAGTGCCGAAAGAACTCGGTATCCCCTGCAAATCCATTCTGTATTGGAAGGAGGACGAGCGCGACGACGATAGCCGCAAGCACCAGATACGCCACCCCGAATATCATGCTCAACTGAGCCGAATCTGCCGCCGTGGAAACAAGCGTTTCACACTTCTGCAGGATCGCCCAAGTGACAACCGCGATACCGGACCAGAACCCAAACGCCAGCTTCCACTCCATCGCTCGCCGGTCAAAAAGCCGGGACTGAGCGATCTCTGCCAGCTTTGCCCAGTCGGTTTTGTCGTCTGATTGCGGCATGGTAGTCACAGGCCCCTGATCCTCAGCCTCCGGATTCTCATCGGCCTGCTGCCGTACTGGTTCGGCGCCATACCGAGGATCACGTCGCCCTCTCCAAGGGCTGGCATGTTAGCATGGTTTATGAGGATCTCGCTTCCCACTCGCAACGTGGCCTTCTTCTCTTCCACCTGAAGCGTCAGGCGGTGATACCCAGCCGGGAGCGTCTTTCCGCTGTGGTAGTGATTCTCGCCCGCCACGGCCTTCCCATCGCGAATCTCGGCCAGCGACCAAGCCCCTGACCTCCGCAACGCGATCTGGTGCATCAGGTAGCCGTTGGCTCCATCCCACCCGAACAGTAGGAACCAGTTCCCAGTTCCATCGAGGGTGGTCTCCATCTCCAGCTCGAACTCGTCTACGCCGGATTCCAAGCCGATTGCCGCTCTCTGGCCCGAGACCAGTTGCAGGTTCCGGCTCCGCTCAGCGATCTCACCGTCTGGCTTGAAGAATGCGATGACATTCCGGTCTCCTCCTGGTCCGGTGAAAGTCAGCTCGGGAAGATTCTTCCATGAGTCTCCGGGAAAGAGGGCCTTCCATCTCGAAGTCAGGGCCTTCTCCCCTGACAGGTGGTCACGAGGGAGGAGCCGGTCTCGGTCTCGCTCCAACAGGGCGCGGAGGTGCTGGACATGTGCGGCGAAATTGAACGCTTCGGAATCGATCAAGCCGCTTACGGTCACTCCTACGACTTCGCCCTTCGAGTTGATCCACGGACCGCCGCTGCTTCCTCCTGCGATAGCCACATCTGACTGCAACTTTGCCACCGGCGACTCATTCGGCCCCAGTTCATTCAGGCGTCGATTGATCGCGCTGATGATGCCCCGTGTAACAGTGAAACGTAGTCCTCGGGGATGGCCCACAGCAAATACATCCATGCCCACCTGAACCTCATCATCGTCTGCCAGCAGCAGCGGAGGAAGATTCCCGGCTCCTTCCGGATCGGCCAACTGGATCAGGGCCAGGTCATTCTCCCGATCGAAGGTCCAGATGCCCTCAACAATGCAGACACTGCCGTCTGCGAGAGTGACCTTGAAGCGGTGCCCTCCCTCCAGAACGTGGACGTTCGTGGCAACTACTCCTCTCTCGGCGACGGCAAAGCCTGAGCCATGCCCGAGGGGTTCGCCGTACTTGTCGAGCGCCTCGATGACGACAACCGACCGTTTCAGTTGTTCAGCATCGAACGTAACCTCGGCGGGAAGCCAGGAGGTGAGCCCTAAGACAATTGCTGTGACTGCGAGTGTGCGCATGATCGGCCCTCCAGAAGAATCCTCGGTTGTTATGACGCCAGCTCCTGCATTACCTGAATCACTCGCCGGGCCTTACCTTGGGCCTCCCCAAAATCGAGTGCGATCAACTGCCCGCCCCGAAGGTTCTGCTTGCCTGTACCGACGACCCGGAAAGCGTTCGGGGATACCTCCTCCATGTTCAGCGAGCAGGACACTCCGCTCCACGATCCCCAACTCATTCCCGTCTCGAAAGAGACAATGCCCAGCGCTTCGTTTGCGGTCTCGATCTTCCATCCAAGCTGCTGCACCGCCCGCATCGCCAGCTTCACCATGAGGACCGTGGTGCCTGTGAACAGATCCAGGTCCGCGTCGTAGCGAACCACATCCGGCCGCCGCACCGATTGAACAGGCGGGTCAGACGCCGACGTTTCGCCAGTGCTGATCGGACAGCCGCAGTTGGGACATTGACTCGCTCGCTTAGACACTAGCTTCCCACAGTCTGGGCACGGCGTCAGTTTTGAGTTCGTCTGCTCCGGGACGGGTGGAGTCGAGGCGGTGGACGCAGAGTCCTCATCATCAAGAAAGTCCCACGAGGTACGCTCCTCTGCAGCGGCAACAGCAATCGGGGACGGCGCTGCCCGACGCTCAACGAGGGGGATTGAGTCACCACACTTGGGACACTGGCCGGTCTTCCCGGCGAGATCGTCTCTAACCTTCAGTGTGGCGCCACAAGAGCAGCGTACTCGAAAGGGCATGGCCCATCTCCTTCGGAGTAATTACATCGACACCGCTTCGCCTCATTTACGTTTCTGGTTCTAGCAGGAATCGGTGACTCTCTCGCTCCTCCTCGGTCAGCAGTCCTGCGAGGTCATCGAGCATGGTTGGGCGGGGCTTGGCACGACCGAGGATCTCGTACATCTCGTCCACCCACTCGTCGGGAAGCCCTAGGAGGGCACCTGCGGGAGTCCGCTGAAATGGAACGCCATCCTGACTCATCTCGATCAAAAGGAAATCCTCATCATCCCAGAATTCGTCAAACTGCTCGGCCAGTACCTGCTCAATATCTGAACTCACATCAGCAGCAATCTTCAGGGGACCATCCGTGAGAAAGTCGGGAAGGGCATAATCCCAGATTTCAGTCGCGATTCTCCCAGCGTCCGTCAGGATGGCATACAGGACTGCAGCCTCGGCGAGGTAGATCTCGTGCAGCTTGTCGTCCGAATGCTTCCGCCACAAGGCAGCCAGGAGGTCGAGTTGGATGATCGGAGGAACCGCCTGAAAGAAGGGAACCTTCCACGCCAGGAAACCGATCAGGTCGTCAGGGTCTTCATCATCCGACCCCCAGGGCTGACGCTGCATGTCAACATCGCTGGCAACGTCAAAGAAGCAGAGGCGGAAGGCTGTGTAGACCAGTTCCGACTGCGGGAGGCGGGTGTCGTGGCTCTTTCCGGCGCAGATCATCCAGAAACCTTGTCAACCGGTATCGTTTACAGTCTACAGACGAACAGTCTATCCTCTAGCCGTAGTTCACGCACCTGTCGAGTTCAGACGGAGAGCACGCGATGGCTAAGAAGAACAATCGAACGGTGTTCAAGACCGAGGACGGCCGGTGGGCCAACAAGCTGAATGGCGCCACAAGGGCGTCCAGCCTGCATGACACTCAGGCTCAGGCCAACAAAGCTGCGAAGGAGATGCTCAAGAAGGCCGGAGGAGGTGAACTGACGACGAAGGGGGAGCGCGGCAAGATCGTCAGCAAGGACACGATCCCACCGGCCAAAGACCCGAACCCCCCGAAGGACACCGAGCACTAAGTTCAGCTTACCTGGCTGCCTTGACTATATCGCCTTGTCGATGTGAGCTCCTGAAGCATGCCTCGATCCGTCCCACTCATTTACGACTACGTTGAGGTACGTCCGTTCGGGTCTCGGAAGGGCACGCGCGTCAAGAAGGTCAAGGCGATTGAAGATCCACTTGGTCACCCGGACCGCATACGAAATTGGCATGCCTCAAATTTCACATGGTACTTGGGCTACTCGCTGGAAGGCCGGGAACATGTCGCCGACACCGAGGGGTGTTGGGTTCTGACGGACCTGCGGATTCGGCGTCGCGTGGGAGATCCGGGACGAGAGAGTTGGCCCTTTCGTGATCGTTCGGAGCACCCGTGTGATCCCGCAGACTTTCTACCACGCGTCCGGCTACACCACTACTACCGAATTCTCTCATCACAGGAGCTATTGCTGCTTAGTCGGGGAGACCCAATTGCTGCAAATATCGCTATTGAGGTAACGGAGGAGTGGCACAATCCGCGCGATGGCCTAATCACGACGATCCCGTCGGATGCCCCTGTAATTGGTTCACACGCTGTCGGCGGACTTCTTTGGAACCCCTCCCTCCGTGTCTTCGAGTTTCCGAACCACTGGGGCGAAGAGTGGGGCTACCGAGGTTTTGGCGGAGTCTCGCCTGAGATAGTTGATCGCTACCTAGTCGAAAGCTGGGGCATGGAAGGGATTGGGACGTACCCCCCATTCAATGTGACTACTGGTCTGCAAGAGATCTTGTGGAAGTGTTCATGGGGCGACCGGGAGATTCATGGTCGTGAGATTATCGATGCCGCAACTGCCGAGCGTATTGGCTGGTGCTTCTTGGCCCGGCGAGGCGGTACGCTAGACATCGAGGAGCTATTCGTCTGGCCGGATCAGCGTGGCAAGGGATACGGTCGAAGGCTCTCTGAGATGGCAGTAGAGCTTGCCTCGCAAATGAAAGTCCCTCTGCGCGGACTGGTAAGCTACGCCGATCTTGACGTAGGAAATCGCCCGGCGCTGGAAGGAATTGTTCGGGTACTTGGCCTCCATCTACACCCGTCGCCACTACGGGGCGTCGGTTTTGTTGCGCTACCTGAGCCCTACTCTCTCGGGACCCTACCTGAGCCGCACATTCCAAAGCGTCCCGCATCGACGCACGACGCTTTAGATCCGGAAACGTGCCCCCGAGTCTATACAGTCTGGTATGGCACGAACCGAGAGCCTGTTGACTGCAACGATCTGACGCAGGGCTTTACTGGGAAGCGGGGAAACCAGACCTACTTTGGTAAGTGTCACGTCTCGATTCCGAGGTCTCACCGGTTCGGCAGTGTTGGGTCAGCGTGGTACAAGCGTTGGTGGCGAGGAGAGGACGACAGGCTGCGGATCACGAATCGAGACTCACTATCGCAGGAGGACATGTGGCAGGACATTAACAGCATTTTGGACGGTCTCGATCCGTCTCAGCGGCACGGGCTGGTGTTTATCCACGGGTACAACGTCTCCTTTGATGACGCTGCAATTCGTGCAGCACAGCTTGGGTACGACCTCAAGGTGCCCGGGGTCACAGCTTTTTACAGTTGGCCTTCCGGCGGTTCCCTGCTTGACTACGCCGCTGATGAAACGTCCATAGAGTTCAGCGAACAGCCAATCGTAGAGTTTCTGGACGCCTTCGCATTGAAGTCGGGCTTGACGCAGTTGCACCTAATTGCCCACAGCATGGGTAATCGCGGCCTCCTGAGAGCGTTGGCTAGGATCGCCGAGCGAGCTTCTGTAGCCTCCCGAACACCACTCAGTCAGGTCATCTTCGCTGCCCCTGATGTCGACGCTGCCAAGTTCAAGGAGCTCGCAAGAGCCAGCCAATCCCTATCCCAGCGATGTACGCTCTATGCGTCTCCATCAGATCGGGCGGTTGGGGCATCACAGTTCCTGCATGAGTATCCACGTGCTGGAGTGACGCCTCCAGTCACTACGCTGCAGGGAGTTGATACCGTAGAGATCCCGTCGTTCAATGTCTTTGAGCTACTTGGGCACGGGTACTATGCTGAGGCAGAAAGCCTGCTTCATGACATTTTTGACCTGATGCGGCGGAACGCTCCGCCCTCTGATCGACAGCGGCTCAGCCAAGCCATTGCTGACGACGGGTCTCCGTACTGGGTCATGGACCTGTAGTGAGGGTAACCACAGTGGCAATTCAACCCGCGTTGTCGGCCTTCGTCGACGAGGCACAGTTCCGTGATCGCTTCTTGATTCCCCTCCTGCAACGGCTGGGATTCGCGATCGTCGTCAATTACCACGGAGACCAAGAGTTTGGGAAGGACATCGTGTTCGGCGAGATCGATCGATTCGGAACTGTCGTTTATCACGCCATGCAGGCCAAAAGGGCCGAATCAATCTCGCTGAGTGACGCCGAGCAGTGCTGGACCCACTCCCTTCAGCTTCGAGGGTGACCTCCCATTCGCCCGGCACCTGCACGTAATCCCCCATTTCCGGCAGGCAGGACGCATTGGACCTGTGACTGCGGGGTAACCCTCCTTCTCGCCACCGGCGCGCTTCCGGGCCTCCGAAATCTGGCCCTGACCCCTTAGAGACTAAGGTCCGGCTCCCGGTGCGCGCATATGGCGGCGCCAACAGGAGGTGTGGTTACTGACGTCGATTTCAAGGTGGTCTGGCCGATGGTTCAAAGCCGGGTGCGGGTGGGCTCGCAAGTCTAGTCCCACCAATGCATTGCGTGGGGTTTGCAACAACATGCGAAACGGTGGTATCGCACAATGTTGCAGGCCAACGGCTGCAGCAAGGTAGGTGACTGCAGCGGTTTGGGGCCGGAATCAGGATGTCGAGAGATCCGCTGACTGATGGAGAGCGATTGAGAGTGTTCTCAGCTCCTCCTCTTCCCTGCTCTCCCGATGTTCCGGCATTTCCCGCCTCCGGACGCCTCCGGTCGGTTTGCTCCCTGGTCAGGTTTCCTCACTGGATTTGCCGGTCAGCGGTCGGTGATTCGTTGCACGTCCATGAGATGCGGAGAATCGGTCACAACCTAAATTCGCCTGGACCGGTGGTCATTCCACAATCGGGCGCCGATGGACCGGTAGAAACTTTGAAGTTCTGGACGGCCCATGCTTGCCAGACGGCAAGTAGTCTGATAATCTATTGGGAGAGTTGATGTCAGACCTCAGTTGACCGGGAAGGAATGAACATGACCACAACAACCGTTTCTTGGTTCGCCACAGCTAACTGCGGTGAGTACGGCGATGCGGTCCTGGAAGGCAACCTCAGTTCTCGGGAACAGGCACAACGGGCTGCAGACCGGTACACGCAAGAAACGGGCTGGCCCGCGCGAGTTTGGGCGATCCTGGACGATGCCAATCCGGAGGAGTTCTTCCGGTGCTGATCCAACACCCAATCTAAGTCCATGCATGATTGGTCAACCCCGGTTATCCGCCGGGGTTTTTCATTGACCCGACCACTTGGAACAAACTTCCGGATTCCGCCCCGAAGATGCTTGCCAAATGGTAAGTAGTGTGCGATACTCTCAGTGTTGCCGGATCGATTGTCGATCCGCACAAACGGCCAACCACTTGAGGAGACCTGTAATGTCGAACCGCACTATCGCCCGTCGCCTGGAATCGGAACTCAACACCGCAATCAACGGCGCGAACTGGAGCAAGGCAGACGCGCTCTGTGAGCAAATCGCCAACCTCTACGAGTCGGAGGGATTCACTCTGACCGATTCCGGATGGGCTCCGGCCGAACCATCGGAACTCTGCGCAGCGTAGCGCAGTCAGTTGAGCGTTGCTGAATTTGAAACCGCCCGGACCGATGCCGGGCGGTTGTTCTTTTGGAGCGGTTACAACTCTCTTGCGAGCCCGTCAGCGCTTGCCGGACAGACATCTACACTGAGCCCTAACGCTCGCCTGGATCGGCCGGTATGCCGTCCGGCTTGTCTGTCATGTCCCTCTACAGATAGCTGAGACCTGCTGCGCAATCGGTCGGAATGGATCGGCCCCCGGTCCTGCTTCCAGCTAACTCGCCTGTAGCCTCCTCCGGAGTCACCCTGGACGTTGCGGAGCGCGACCAACCACCCCGGCAATACCTCCCCGGGAACCAGCAGCTCGCCTCTGGCAGGCGGAAGACCGCATACAAGAGGGCTGTGATTGCGCGACGGGGCATGGGGGGTGGGTGGGGGTACCCCATCATGGGAAACAGAGGCACTGGGGGGAGGGGGGTACCCCCCGTTCGTGGAAAACAGACGGCAAAGACCGAGGCGGTAGTTGACACCTGACAAGCAGTCCGCGAACAATGGAGGCATGAGCAACCACACGACGATCACCGAACAACTCCGTGCTTACATCGAGAACAGCGGCCAGACCCGGTACCAGATCGCGAAGGAGACCGGGGTGAGCCAGGCTTCGTTGAGCCGATTCGTCTCGGGAGCACGGCCGACACTCAGCATGACGTCACTCGACGCCCTGGCCCAGCACCTCGGGCTGCAGCTCATCCAGCGCAAGGCTCGGCGGAAGTCCTCGTAGCCTCCGCCCTGGCCCCCTACACCCGCACGAAGGCAAGGATTCTGTCCGATGTAACGCGCGCCGATTCTCAGGACGACCTGACCCTCGTCCCAGCCTGCTACCCTCGCAGTCACAGGCCTGTGAAACTGGCGGTTTCGGGATTCTGAGAAGATTTCCGGTCAAATTCTGAGACGCACAGAACTGGGGGTGTTATCCTCGATCCGGCTGCGGGGGGTCCACACCGGGTCTCCTGTGCCGCCAGCGTATCGCGGATCATGGCATCTCGCCTCATCGCACGGCACCGCCGCTCAGATTTCCGCTGGTCGACGCAACGTATTCGGTACGGCCACGGTCGAAGTGACCCGTGTTATCGAAAAGTAGGCTGACCTGGCCGTACTCTTTCCCCCCGCTGGGGGTGGCTTCCTGTGAACGACTTTGGCACACGCTGCCGGGGCCTATGATTCCTTACAGTAGAGGCTCCTTGTCCTCCGCCGACTGCGGCAGCACCAGCGGGATCGTTGCGAAGAGGGACTCTTCGAGTTGGTTTGCGACCCGCTTGACACCGTGAAGACTTCGTTCGGCATAGATCGTCGTCACATCGGGCGTAGCGTGCCCGAGGTATGTTGACGCTGCGTCGTGACCGAATCTCGCCTTTATCTCAGTTGCGATACCGTGACGGAGCTGACCAGGGCGCCAGATCGGGATCGGAACGTGGTGCTTCTGGGCTCTCCCGCAGGCACGAACGATTGCGTTTCGGTAAGAATTGGTGGGGTACTTTTCGTTCAACTTCATGATTGGGTTGAACAGCGGTGCATCCATCGGGCTGAACAGGTAGGAGTCACCTGACCCCGTGAGATACGGCTGTAGGAGTGCCTGCGCCTGTCTCGGAATTGCCTTGAACAGATGCTGTCCGCGATGTGAGTTCTTGTGCTCGTGAGGAACGAAGATCCACACGTCGCCGTCGCGGTCGATGTCCCCGGCACGCATCGCACAGACTTCGCCCGGCCGCATGCCGCAGAGGTATTGGATCTGGACCATTGTCCGAACAGGTTCGTGGAGAAACCCGAGCGTGGCTCTCACCACCACCCACGGCACCGGCTCCACCCGCTTCGGCTGTACGGCAACCCGGCGACTGCTGCGAGGAAGTTTAAACGACTCCAACTTCATCCAGTGCTCTGGAGGGATCAATTCCTCGGCACAAGCCCAGCGCACCATCTGCTTCACACGGGCGATGCACTTGCTGATGTACGTGATCGAGTAGCGGCCACGATGCCCCTTTCTGTCGTACGACTCTCGGGCCATCAGCTCGCAGTATTGACGAAGCAGGCGGGGGCCAACGTCGGTAACCGGTCGATTGTCAATCAACCTCAGGAGACGTTCCAAGGCTTTCACGATGATATTGAACTCCGGCGAATCTCTTCCCCACTCCTTCTCACAGACAATCAAATACTCGCGCACCGCATCCACCACCAGGATCTTCGGTTTGGGGGCGCCATGAAGAAAAGCCTGACTGTTGATCCAGTCCCGATACTTGGCCTTGGCTTCGACGGTTCCATACTTGCCGAAATAGATCCGCTTGCCGCCCTTGGATTTCGGGTACCTGGAATAGGCCCTGCCGTCGCCATTCCTGCTCAGCTTCGGAACTCTCATCTTTTGTCCTTTCTGTGGTTGGCCGGGAGCCGGGTGGCGGCGAAGCCGTCCGTGTCGACCGTACTTCGTGCGAATCCTCCGGATCTCCTCGCGGGCGGCGTCTCGCCCAAGCTCCCGAGTTCTTCGATAGGGCCAGTGCCGCACGAATGCCTCAACGGACTCTGTTGTCACCCACCACTCATCACCATCAAACAGTCCAAGCAATTCGCCCGCCTGTATCAGGCGGAGGACAGCAGCGGTACTGGACTGATTGGGCAAAGCCGAGGCTGCATCGTTCAGGCACAGGAAGGCGTCTGTGGCCATTCTGTATTGCAGGCGTGATCAGGGGCGGAGTGACAACGGCAGCACTCAACCACAGGAATTTGTTAGAAGTCAAGTGATAGGCGGTGAGACGTTTCATCAACTATATACAGCTATATTTGGTAGTAACTCTGGATGTCTGGAATACCCATTTGTACTTGTAGTACACTACGACGGTGTGCGCGCCGCACCGGATTCTAATTCCTTCCCGTGTGCATTCCGCTCCGATATGTCTCCCAGAGGCCCCAAATTCGCTTGACAGATCTGCAAGTTTTTGTTACAATTCGTTCTATCGCTCGCGGCATGCTGCCGCCTCCTGTGTCGGACTAGAGCGTCCCCATCGCGGACGCCGTGTGAGATGGCTCAGTGAAGGGATTGTTCTCTGATTCCACCCGAGGTCTCCCTCGGCCCCAGTTCCACCAAACCAACAATTCGGAAGCTCTCTCTGGAGAGTCTCCTGGAGACGTACGGCGAACGGGGCGATCCGGTAATCCACGGACTCTTACGTGCGGCTGAGACAGCAAACCTGATATCCCACCCTAAGATCGGGAAGTCGTGGCTGCTGTATGTGCTGCTCTTATCTGTCGCCTCTGGCGAGAAGTGGCTCGGCACCTTCGACACCGCCCAGGGACGGTGCTTGCTCATCGACAACGAGCTACATCCGCAGGAATTGGCTCACCGCCTACGCATCGTTGCCGAGGCGCTAAAGATTGACCCTGCTAAGTATGCTGGTCAGATCGACGTGTGGTGTCTCCGAGGGGCTCTGCGATCGATTGATGATCTTCTGCCAGAGCTTCTGTCGATTCCGCATGGGGATTTCCGCCTGATTGGGTTCGACGCCAAGTACCGCATGCTGACGCCAGGAACGAGCGAAAACGACAACGCGGCAGAGACCAGCCTGTACAACAAGGTTGATCAGGTGGCGATGCACACCGGGGCGGCATGCGTGCTGATTCACCATCTCGCGAAAGGGGACGCCTCAGCGCATCGGCTCACTGACTTGGGAGCCGGTGGAGGTGCCCAAAGTCGTGCCTGCGATGCTCATATCGTCCTCCGCGAGAACGAGGAATGCGTGACACTGCAGGCGGATGTACGGTCATTCCCGGCTCCGGAGCCTCTGTCTATCCGGTTCGAGTATCCCGTCTGGCGCCGGGACGACACGGTAGACCCTACCGCACTGCTGACCCCCCGGAAGATTCATCAAGCCAGGGAGGACCAAGCCCGACTGCAGATAGTTCGTCAGGCGCTGGAGGCGGAGCCTCGTACAATGAAGGAACTCTGTGCCGCCACGAGATTGAGCCGAGAAGTCCTCCGGCGTCTTATCGATCTCAGTCCAACGGAGTTCGAGCAGCGGGCTGGAATTCGAGGAAACCGGGCTGTCAATACGTACTGTCTACGCGACTCGGGTGCCTAAAAGCGCCCGGCAGGGGTTGTGTGGTGGGTCTCTCTTTTAGAGACCCACACACATATCCCGCCTCTCATCTCCTTGTGTTGTCTGTGTGGCCTTCGCAGTCACAGGCCCCTGAATCAGGAGGATAGGCACTGACGGAATGCGTCAATCTGGAGGATGTAGTTGGAGACACCTACAGGCTGGGCTACGACCCGGCCGCCGATGTGGACCGGAGCCTACGGCGAGACCCCTACTACACGTTGATCCCCTGCCCTGGTGGGTCGATCTTCCCATCGGGCGGTCGATGGCTGCAGGTAGAGATTGAGGGGCGCCCCAGCGTGCGCAAGAAGCTGACCACCATGCCGGGGCTCCGGCAGCACCAGGATGGTGAGCGCTTCGGCTGCTGGGAGTTCGATGTCTCTCTGCTGCCACAGGTCGCAGAGATCGTTGGTGCGAAGCGGCGCCGCAGGATGACCGAGGAGCAGCGTAGAGTCTGCGCTGAGCGGTTGCGGGAGTACCAATTCAGGTCTACCCAGCCCTGTGACTGCAATGCACCATTGGAGGAGTAACCCCTGGCATTCGCATACCTACCCTGCGACCGCTCCGAGTACATCAGTGTGAAGCCGTTAGAGACTGCCAGGTTCTGGCTGAGGCTGATGACGCTGGAGGAGAAGCTGAGGAAGGCCGAGGCTGACCTACTGGATGTGACTGCCAGGGCCAACCGGGCAACGCCGAAGGTTGCTGATTACATCCTGGATCAAGTTGCCCAGGGTCTGGTAGCCGTTGATTCCGATGCGCGAAAACAGCGGTTGCACCAACTGCTGGATGAGCTGCGTCAGTGCCTTGACCCGATTCGCCGGTTGGCGACTGGAGTACGGCGGCGGGGCATTGTGGGGGAGATTCTCGCATTGTACGGCACGCTGGATGGCTCCGCGTTCAAAGCGGATGCCGACACGCTAACCAGGAGCCGTGGTGACGACGTTGACTACGAGAAGCTGATCGCCAAAGCGAATGGGAAAGTCGGTGCTTACTCACGCCAGCTTCGAGAACTGTGGTTGGGATACCGGAGCTGCTTCCACGACCAGCGGGTTCCCCGACAGTTTAGAGATTACCGGGTGACGGCTACGCCTGAGTTGCCGGAAGTCTGGGAAGCCCAACAGCGTCACGTCGGGGAGCAGATACTCCGGAACTTCATCAGAGACTGGCGGGACCGTTCCCGGTGTTTCGACCGGGCAGTCACAGCCTCTGGTCTGGAGATCAGCACAATGCCGTCCCCGGCTCGGGATGAGTGGCGTAAAGCCTACGACGAACTGGGGCTGGCGGACATTCCCAAGTCTTCCACGCGATTTGTTGCCCGCCAGGCATCTGCGATGACTGAGGCAGTGGAGAACCCGCTGGGGATGTTCACCTGATGGGCACTCCTACCAACCCTGTGACTGCAACGACCTCCGAGGAGGACCACCTGAACCTGCTTTACCAGATCAAGAGATGGGCGATGCTCCCTCGCATCCCCTTCAGCACCAGCGACTACGCCTGCCTCAATGGAACTGTCGATGTCATTCACTTCATCGAAAGATGGAAAGAACTCGAAGGTGACCTGAAGTCCATCAACGACAAGATCACCGAAGCATCGCTGAAGACCCGCCAGAGCACTGATGCCATTCGAGAGGAGATCTTCTCGGGCGTGGCACACCGTCTCTTGCAGGTGGACGAAGATGACAGATACCGAGAGTTCTGCGAGCTGATGTCGGCCGCTGGCCGGGACTTTCCCTCAATGAACTACGAGGCTCGTTTCAAGCGGGAGAAGGCAATCAACAGCCTCACCAGCCTCTACGTCTCCTTCCGGGCCGAGGACTTCGAGCGGGACTTCAGTGAATGGGCTCAGCAGGTTTCCGCGAGCGAGGCGACAGATCCAGAGACGGACATCGCCAAGCTGAGGGCCACTGAGGCTGATCTCCAGTTGAAGTTGCAGGAGCACTGGCAGACCTACGGCTCCCTGTTCCGGGACGGTCGGACGCCTACCGCGTGGCGGGATCTGCGTATCGATACCACCCTCCCTCTTGAGAAGCAGCAGGCTCAGCGTCTCCAGATTGCTCGCCAGCTCATCGGGAACTTCGAGGGAGATTGGCGAAGCCGCGTAGCCTTCTTCGACGTGCCCGTGGACATCTGCGGTGTGGCAATCGAGACGATGGCCGAGCCTCGCCGGTCAGCCTGGTTGGATGCCTATACCCGCTGGGGCCTCGACAAGGTCAAGAAGCGGATTCGGCTCTGCCGTCCCAATGTTGCAGCGGACAGTGGCCTTCCCTCGCCTCAGCGGCATGCCCTCTGACTTTCTGTGATTCGTAAACAGGAGCATTTCAATGGTTTCACTTTCGCTTAAGAATCTCGTAGAAGCTACTTCCCATCCCGATTTCGCTCAGCACGGACCTGATAACGTGCTCTACGCGATGGTGGACGGAGGACTGCCGCTAACGCTCAGCATCGTCGGTAGCGCGGAGGGCTACGCTCTTCGGATCAGCAGCTCATTGCACGGGGAGGGCATTCAACGCCCCGCGCCTTTGGAGCTTCACGACCAGATTGAACGGGCATGCGAGCGGCTGCAGCAGGAGCAGGATCAGCTCGCACATCAGCATGTGACTGCGAAGGATTCAACGCATGCCCTGTAGTGGCCCTCTTGGGGGGGCTGCTTGGAACCCTGCCACGTATCGGCGGATTGTAAAGGTCTGGGAATCTGACGGCGTAACTCCGGTTGCCACGCTGAACGACTACGGCGACCCGGACGTTGACGATGTTGTCGAGAGTCTTGAGTACGAACTGCTCCGTTACGGAGGCTGCGGAGCCGGGTCAATGCAGGTAGCCGAATCCTTTGACGATGACATCCTGGAAACGGGGCAAATCGTCACGGTTGAATTTTCGCCGGGAGACTTTCGGTATCGCGGCGTGATTGAGTCGGTGGAGTCAACCGACCCAAGCGGAACTTCGGTCACGATGTATGGACTGATTAGCCTTCTCGGTCACCTGATGATTGGTGGTCAGACGGGGCAGGGGTGCGACCGAAAGCCTCACGCTTTCGGTACGGACATCTTCCAGTTTCGCAACGATCCTGATTTCACGCTGCAGAGTTGGACGACAACGGTCACATACTTCCAGTTCGTTGAGAACGTCCTGGCTTCGTACACTTTACCGCCATCAATCACGTTAGGCACGATTGAGGCCCCCAATGTAGACACTCCCTACGAGTCTGCGGTCTACCGAGGTGATGAGAGCCTATCGACAGTCTTGCGGGCGGCATCAACCGCGCTCGGTGGCATGAGCTACGGCGTTAATGCCGATGGCGAGTTGTTCTTCATCAAACCCGTTACCACCTGCCTCGGACGTTGGAGAATCGGAGAGAACACCACAGGACTGCGGAGGTTTAGTGACCGCGATCTGTTGGTGAATAAGCTCCTGATCGTAGGCGATCAGACATATGGCGAAGGCGGTCTGGTCTGGTTCAACGATCTGCTGGAGCAAGCGGTTGATGACGTAGTTGGGGCCTTTCAGGGGCTCAAGCCGGGTATGGGGGTTCGGCCCTACCGCCATCAGCGGTGGTACTGCGATAACTCCTCAGTCAGTCTCTATGGCCCCCACGTCCGCAGGATTCTGGCACCCTGGATTCGGACGGATGCGGACTCAGAGGCGCTCGCGTCAGCACTCCTGATGAGGTATTCAACCCCCCGAACGAGGTACGAATGGGAGACACTACCGACAACGTCGTCGCTGCAGCCTTGGGAAGGTTGGGTCAGTTTGGAGGACGAGAGCGGGACTGAGATCGACACGGATACCTTCGAGCGTTGCGTCTGGACCTTCGATGCAGCGCCGGTATGTAAGATCACGTTGGGCATTGAAGATCTGCAGTTTGTTGAGCCTCCCGAGCGTGAGCGACACGAGATCCCCGATCAGGACCAGCAATCGTCCAGCAGCGGGGCTACCAGCGAGAGCATCTCAGACAGCGTTACGCTGACCAGCAGCGATGCACCCTCATCGGATGCTTCCTCGGATCGGCAGTCGTCCGATGCTCCCAGCAGCAATGCCAGTAGTGACCAGCAGAGTTCTGATGCACCTTCGTCTGACGCTCCCTCGTCAGGGGCACCTTCGAGTAACGCGAGCAGCGATCAGCAGAGCAGTAATGCTCCCAGCTCAGATGCTACCTCGCAGTCTTCAGACGCACCTTCATCAGATGCTACCTCGCAATCTTCCGACGCTCCCAGTTCAGACGCTACCAGCCAGAGCAGTGATGCGCCTTCGAGCGATGCACCTAGCAGCGATGCGAGCAGTAGCAGGGACTCTTCGGATGCTCCCAGCTCTGACGCCTTCAGCGATAATGAATGCCCGCCGTGCCACATCCCGGTTGAGGTGGCCCTGTGCGGCGGTGGATGCCTAACCATCTGCGTTCGGTTGCCGGGTGATGATTGCATTACAGACGACGACAGCAGCAGTTCTGCTGGTGGAGGTGGCGGGGGGCTTCAGTGCGGAGAATGTCCGCCCGACAACACTACGCTAACTGCCGAAGTCGCATGCGCTGCGGAGACCATCACGTTATCCCCGATCGGGCCTGGGCAATGGGGCGGCCTCGGCACGGCTCAGATTTGTGGTGCCGATTATACGCTCTCCTTTGAGTGCAACGCGGGCTCTTGGACGGAGGTGCTAACGGTCAACGGCCTATGCACCTATGTCTTTGTGGAATGCCAAGACGGAGCCGGTGGGTTGGTGTTCTCGGCATCACCTGACGGCGGCGCTGATCCGTGCTGTCCCGATACGTGCGTGGTGACACTCAATGTCGCGTAGCGCCTTGCCTGCGTCGATGCACCGGATAGCTGCCGGTCGGTCCAACCTGCCACTGAATACTGTGATGTGGTGTCGTGCGAAGTGGCTCGCTCGGGGATATGAACTACCCCCGCTGGAGCACCCCGAAGCAGCATCCGAGTTTCCCGAGACGGGGATGCTTGGGCTTGGTGACCTCATCGCGGCAGGTACAACGGTGCTAGGCATGAAACCATGTGAGGGATGCCGGAAACGACAACAGAGACTCAATGAGCTTGTCCCTTTTAAACGAAAGGATGCGTATGGAACCGCTAAGGATGAAACGTGAGCAGGTTGTGGAACCCATCAACGGACAATGCCCACCTGACCGAGTCCTTCACAGAGTCCGCCTTGATGACGGCTCTTGTGTCGATGCCTGCCTACTCCCCCCGAAGCCTGTGACTGCCTTGGAGAACTCGGACGACGGTCCCCTGCTGACAGACCAAGTTGATCTCCTGGAAGTTGACTTCATATCCCTCTCGCCGTGGTGCGTACGGCGTGTCAGCGATGCTGATCGGAACTTTCTGTGCAAGGCAATGCGTAATAGTGAGGCACGATGACCGACACCTCGACTCTTCCCGATGACGCCGTTCTGCTCGACACGTTCGAGGCGGCGAAGCTCCTCTGTATGTCCCACGACAACCTGTACCGCTTGTCATATCCCAAGTACCAAGGTGAGGACGGCATCCCTTGCACGCGAATCGGCTGCCGAAACCGCTACAGGCTGAGCGACCTCAAGTCTTGGATCGCTGCCCGAACGGCAACGGCCCCCAATGAGGGAAAGGCGTAGTTCAATGACTGACACGTCCAATGAAAGGCTCCTCACGCCTGAGGAGGCGGCAGACTTCCTCCGGATCTCTAAGAACACACTCCGGCGCCTGACTCTGGCGGGGGGGACGGCTGAGCGGATTCCATCGGTGAAGTTCGGACCACGGCTCCGGCGGTATCGGCAAACCGAGCTTGCGGCCTGGCTGAGTGACGCACATGAGGGCGCCAATGTCTGACCGAATCGGGTTCCAAACTCCTGGCCTGCGGCCAAAGTCCAGCAAAGTTGTCCGGGACATCCACGAAGATGAACTTGCAACCGTCCTGCACAATCAGGAATCGATCGGCTGGCACGTCATCAGCGTTCTCCGCTCAGAGGTCGATCGAAGCCTCTTTGCTGTGTTCTCTCGCAGTCACAGGAGCAGTTAGTGAAGTGGCTTACTTCGGAGCAGGTTCAATCCATGTTGGGCATGGATTGGGAGGAGCTGTTCCATCTGGAATGTCGTGGTTCTCTCCGGGGCATCTCCCCGGTCGCTGGTAGCGGCGAGAAGCTGTACCGACGAGACGATGTACTCACCTACTTGCGTGGCCCTGCAGCCGAGGGATCACGGCCCCTGCTCTCACCCGGTTCTGACCTCGTTCACGAGTTCACGGATTGGGCAGCCGAAGTTGATGGGTCTCCCGTCATCCGAGGTGTTCTGTTGTGTGGGAATGTCAGCAAAAACGGCTATGCCATTCCACCCACGGCTTTCGGTGGGGAGTCCGGGGCTAAGCGGTTGTACGAAAACAAACTGGTCTTCATGGATCACGACCTAAACCGGCCGCTCAGCAGATCGACTAGAGACCTGGCCGGTGTGGTCCGGGATGTCTCGCTGAGGTTTGGAATGCCCCGAGGCAACATCGATGCCGAAGGATACCCCGCAGGCCCGGCCCTCCTTGCACTCGCCAGGCGTCGTCCTCGTGGTGTCGGTCTCTCGCATGTCGCCGGGTACCGCCGATCGATCGACAAGAAGACAGTTGAGGCGATTACGGAGGTCTTCAGCGTCGATGTGGTGATCCGTCCCGCGACAACTGATTCTTTCTTCGAGTCTGAGGCTCGGGGCGACTTCGACGCTGAGCAGGTCTTCGAGCGTGACGACTTATTCGTAACTTCGAAATGCTGAGTACATCCCAGTAGACGGCGAAAAGCGCGGCAGGCTCAAGGTTCCTCCTGACCTTTGGCCTGCTGGCCGTCTGCTGGTGAAATGCTGTCTAGGGAAACGGCAGCAGAGAATGCAGGCCTGCCTGCGCTGACACGCTGAGTGCTGTGGAAAGCCGTGGGCCGATTCACGCTTCCAGCCCGGACATCCATTGCCATTCGGCTTCGAGAACGAGCAGGCGGGCTTGCCAGATTACTTCGAGATCGAGTTCTGAAGCGGTACGATGGGGAGTCCGGCAATTTCGCCGGGCTCCCTTCTGTGTTTCATGTCCGAGGGAAACGGATGGCTTCAATTACCACTTATTCTGATGGACGGAGTGTCGTCCAGTTTGTGGGACTCAACGGCAGGCGAAAGACGATCAGCCTCGGCCGGGCTCCGAAGGAACGAGCGGAGGAGGTCAAAGTACATGTGGAACTCCTTCTGGAGGCTCTGCAGTCGGGCAGGGCGCCGAAGAAGTCCACGATGAGCTGGGTCGAGGAGCAGCCAGAGAGGTTTCAAACAAAGCTGGCGAAGGTGAGACTGGTACCATCCACCGAGAAGTTGGAGGTTCAGACGCTAAAGGCGTTCCTTGACCGCTTCATAAGCAGCCGTACCGACGTGAAGCCCAGAACCAAGGACATCTTCGAGCGGACCCGTGACAGCCTGGTTGCGTTCTTCAGGCCAGACAAACCTCTCACCGACATCACCGAGGGAGACGCCAAGGAATGGCGCCGGTATCTCCTCGACCGGGGAGCCAAGAACGGGGGCAAGCTGGGAGCCAACACCGTGGCTGATCGGTGCAAGAAGGCAAAGCAGTTCTTCAATGCCGCTGTCGAGTTTGAGTACATCCAGAAGAATCCGTTCGCGAAGCTCAGAGGCTCGATGCGGTCCAATCACGCCAGGATGGCCTACATCAGCAGGGCTGACACGCTGAAGGTCATCGAGGCCACGGCTGAAGCAGAGTTCCGTGTTCTGATCGCTCTCTGCCGATTCGCGGGACTACGGAATCCCTCCGAGACCCTCTCGCTCCAGTGGGAGGACATCGACTTCGCCAGCGACCGAATGACTGTCCGCAGCCCCAAGACCGAACACCACGAGGGCAAAGACTTGCGTGTGGTTCCGATCTTCGCAGACCTCAGGCCATTCTTGGACGAGGCATGGGAGCGATACAACGGGGAGTCCCCGTTCGTCATCTCCAAGTGGCGGGACAACGGAAAGAACTTCCGGACCCGGCTGATCCGAACCATAAAGAGGGCGGGACTTCAGCCTTGGCCGAAATTGTTCCACAACCTCCGCTCAAGCTGCCAGACCGACCTGGAGGAACACCTCCCATCCCACGTCGTTTGTGCCTGGATGGGGAACTCACCCCGGGTCGCTCGGGAGCATTATCTGCAGGTCACCGAGGAGCACTACCAGCGAGCGCTGCACGTAGCGCTGCACGGGAGGACCGACGAGGGGAGTCCGGAGCAGGTGAGAGTGAGCCATTCTCCCGAGAAATCAGAATGGCTGCGGAAAGAGCGTGAATCAAAGTACACCCCGCAGGACTCGAACCTGCAACCTTCGGTTCCGTAGACCGATGCTCTATCCAATTGAGCTAGGGGTGCGAATGGGGATGAGCGCGGATGGGTGTGGCGCTTCGTCTCCCGCCGGAAGAGGTTGATGTTACCACATTCCCACCCGGCAACAACTGAGCGATTCCCGGTGGAGAATTGCCCCGCGCGGAGGACCGCCCTTCGAGCGCTTCCGATAAGTCTGAGACGTTTACGTTGAGGCCGGCGGTTCGGGTTCCGGCGCGTCTGCTGGTGTTGGCGATCCTGGCTCCGGATCGGCTTGTGAGCCTGGATCGGATGCGGAATCGGGATCGGCCGGCTGTGGGTTACCGGCGCCGGCGTCGCTTTCCGAATCCGCACTGGCTGGGTCGGTTGCGGACTCGTCCGGCGCGCCAGCGTCGTCAGACGGAGTGGCATCGTCGGTGGCATCAGGGTCTGGTGAAGGTGTGTCTCCGGTCGATTCCGGTTCGGCATCACCCGGCTCCGCCGCAGCGGCCGGAACGGGCTCGACCAGTTCGGACCTTGAGACCTGCAGCTTTTTGAACAGGTCCGCGGAGATGACGTAATACCAGGCGGCGAAACGCTCATTCAAATCCTTCGCCAGTTCCTGGCCGGCCTCGACCTTCTCCTCATAGGCCTGCAGTCTCGTTTCGTAGGTCGCGGACTCTGCTTCGTATTGTGCCAGCGCCTCCTCGTAGGCCTTCTGCGCGGCTTCCGGATCCGCCGGTTCTGTGGCCGACTCTTCCGTCGCATCAGCAGGCTGTGCCGAGTTCTCTTCAGGAGCGGATGCTTCTGCGGCGTCCTCCGATGTCTCGGCGACGGGCTCGGTCGCTGCCTCGGCCGGTTCGGCGTCTGACGGCGAATCGGCTGACGGGTCGGCTTCGGCGTCACTGTCGGGTGAAGCGGACGCATCAGTGTCGCTCGAACTCGGTGATTCGGGCTCGGGAGAAGCGGATGACGAGTCCGATTCGCTGCCCGTTGTGTCGGGCGCATCGGATTCCGCGGGGGACGCGGGGTCGGTATCGCTGGTCTCGGAGGGAGCGTCACCGTTGTCGGCGGCCGGGGCCGGAGTTTCGGATGGAGGCTCGGGCTTCACGGGGGGCTGCGGCCGCTCGCCCAGCAACGATTCATCGAAATTGGCGGTGATGAAGAGATAACGATTGTTCTTGAGGTCCGAGCCGCTGGCGCCGTCTTCTTCCGCAGTTTCGCCGGAGTCGTCCGTGGAGTCAGCGTCGCCGTCCGGATCGCCAGAGCCGACTTCGATGTCCAGGTCGGTCCCGCTGACGATTTCACCGAACCGCAGGGAGTAGCGCACGCCTTCGCTCGTCCCGGCGAGGATCTCGCCTTCGTTTGAGACAAGCTCGCCGTCGGGCGTCAGGAAGTAGCCAGCTCGCTGCATCTGCAGCACTTCGAGCTGATTGAGCCGGGGTCCCTGACGCCCGGTGAGTTCGGTAATCAGACCGGGCGGCTTGGGACGGACGCCGACGATCTTGAGGTCATCGAGCGCGGAGACCATGCCGGTGACGGTTACGTTGTTCAGTTTTTCGGTTTCCGGGTCGAGGTCCTTCAGGGTCCAGGTCGCGGCGCCGGACTCCTTATTGAGGATGTTGATTTCCTCCTGGACGATGGCGCCGCGCTCCTCGTCGACGTGATACCTGTTCACGATCATCTCACTGAGCTTGCTCCGCTCCAGCTTGAGGAGATCGGGCTCAATCCAGTCGGCGAACTTCGTGGAGATCTGGAGATTGGAGAGTTCGGCGCGGTACACCTGCGGGTCGCCGGCCTTGCGAACGTAGTAGCCGCTCTCGGAGTCTTCCTGCTTGTTGATGATGAGATCGACGAGCGCCTTTTCCCCCTGGTAGAGAGTGATGCGGGAGCCGCGGCCTTCGGTGCCGGTGATCGACTCGTCCAGCGGATCCAGGACGCCCATGCGCTTGTGATCGGTGGGGGTCTTGCCGGCGAAGGTGCCGCGTTTGATGCCGACGACGGAGGCGGCGGTGCGGGCGAGCTGCTCTTCGCCGTCGGCCGGATAGAAGTGGTGGGACGGGATGCGCCAGAGGCCGTCCTTGAACTCGACGTTAAAGACTTTGACTTTCGCCTCGTCCTTGTCGTAGGCGGCGACGCGGAGGGCGGTGGCCTTTGTGGGGTCCTGGAAGTCGGGGTAGAACTCTTCGCCGGCAAGCGAGGCGTCGGAGAGCCTGGCCGGTTCGGTAAAGCGGGAAGTGGCAATGGCGCCGCCGACGCAGACCACGGCGACACCGACAAAGATCAGGGTTCGCAGTGCGATGTTGTTCATAAGGAGGAGCCGAGGAATCGAGGATTCAAGGATGCGAGGGGAGAGGGCCCTTTAGCGCTTGACGAGGCGGTCGGGGGAGACGCCCGTCATTTCGTTCATCACACGGATACTGAGGACGATGCCCATCAGAAGCAGCGCGGGAATCGGCGGCAGGACGACCCCCCAGAACCAGGCGGTGAACTCCTTCTGGGAGACCTTGCGGTTCGTCTCGTCCTTGAGGTCATCGATGATCCGGGCCTTCTCCTGCTCGATCTCGCGGGTTTCTTCATCCAAGACATCCTGCGCCTGGCGGCGGGCGATGAGGATCAGCTGATCCTTGGTGCGCGGATCGAGAGATTCATCGTTCTCGATGCGGTCGACGGCGGCGTCGAACTGCTTCTGTGCGGCGTCGAGCTTCTCTTCCGCCTGATCTTCGGCCTTCTGGATCTCCTTGTTCATCTGCTCCTGGAACACTTCCCGCTGCGACTCGATCTCCTCAAGGGTCCGGAGTTGAGGTCGGCGTTTACGGAGGGACAGATAGTCTGTGTTCCCGGCCAGCACATCCACCGCGTTCAGCACAAACGTGACGTTGTCGATCTCCAGGCCGAGAAACTGACGTTCCTGGATATTGAAGATGTCGTCGCCGATCAGGTCCACATCGGCGACAAAGATGACATTCAACGGCTGAGCGGCGTTCTCTTTCGACTTGATGTGGGCGGCAATGACATGGGCATCCCCGTCGAAAACACGGCGCGGGTTCGGATTGATCTGCAATCCGAAGAACGCCTGGGAGGAGGTGATCTGGCTCCAGTCGAGCAGTCCCGACAGCCTCGAACCGGTCCGCAGCAGTGGGATGAACTCCATCTCGCTCCCCTGTCGCGGCCGGATGGTGCCCGAGAACCAGGCCATCAGTTCCTGCAGTCCGCTGGTGACATCGCTTTCGGGATTGAACGCCGTGGACGTCCCGCTTCTGGGGGTGATGAACATCATCTCGGGCTGGACGACGTCGGCGAATTCCGAATGGGGGTTGTAGGCGTCGAAGACGACAAAGTCTTCCCCGGCGGGACCGGGGTCGGAAGGATCGTTCTTCTCCCAGGCGGCCTGCATGAGGTTCATCAGGCCGGTGAGGCGGCCGCCGTCCGCCTTGGGCTCGCTGGGTTGCTGCATGCCCATCATGCCGCCGCCGGCGGCGGGCTTGGGCTGCAGCGGGGCGAGCTGAATTCCGGCGCCGCGCCCGAAGACCGGGAGAGGGTCATCAAAAATGAGCACCGGCTTGCCGGTCCGGACGTAGGCGAGAAAGTTCGCCATCTCCGGCTCCGTCAGCGAGGACGGCAGAACGGCGATGAGGACGTCGATCTCCTCGTCGATGGTGTGCCCGGGCAGGATTTCCTCAATCTTGTACTGCTTCTTGAGTTCCTGGACGATGCGCCACTCCGGCAGCTGTCGGAAGGACTGCATGTCGAAGCCGCCGGTCAGCTTGGCATCGGTGCTGAGGATGCCGATGGTCGGCCGGTCGGCGTTCGAGACGGTGCCGATGGACCGGGTCAGCTCGTATTCGACGGACGTGCCGACATCGAAGAAGGGCACGACGACTTCGGAATACGGCCCCTGGATGATTGCTCCGAGGAAGATGTCCTCGGCGGTGATCTTGCCGCCCCGTTCGGACTGCACGTTGCGCGGTGTGATGCCGATCTGCTCGGCGAGCGCGGCCTCCTCGCTGGAGGGTTCGATGTAGTTGATCTGGACGTCGACTTTCCGCCCGCCCTCGCTGTCGATCTGTCCCAGCAGCCCGGAGAGCCGGCGATGCACCTCGGCGTATTCTTCCGGGACGCTGGGGCTGAGGTACGCCTGGATCACGACCGGCTTCTCCGGTTCGACGTCGTCAATGATCCGCTCCGTGGTCTCGGACAGCGTGAACAGACTCTCCTGCGTCATGTCGATGCGGCCGGCGCCCTGGGCCGCCATGTAGTTGATGCTGATGAGCGCCGAGGCGAGCGCCACGATTCTGAGGGCATAGTGGCGTCCGGGAAACGGACCAAGCAGAGCCGCGAAGATGCAGTAGAGGGTTGCGGCTGCGAACACGCACAGGCCGATCATGAACCACATTTGACCGAAGGACGTGCTGCCGCCGCCGGCGAAGATCCAGGACACGCCGCAGATGACGAGCAGCCCGAGGTACGCGCTGACGTCGATCGCCACGGAGGCGTGCTCGCCGGAAGTGCCCCAATGCCTGCGGCCAATCAGCACGACGTTGAGGTAGAGCATGAAGGACGTGAGGGAAACGAAGTACAGCAGACCGCTGATGGGGATGATTCCGAGCGTGAAGTAGCGGAGCTGCTCGCCAATGGTCAGGGCCCGGACCCAGTCGGGCAGGTTGGGGATCAATTCCAGACCCACGGGCGCGGCACAGAAGAGGGCGCCCAGGACGAACGCCACGGTGGCGCTGCTGGTGAGAACGGAAGCGAACAGGCCCGCACCGATGAGCGCGGCGCCGGCCAGCCAGTATCCGAAGTAGGTGGTGGCGATCGCCCAGGGATCGGGGTCGCCGAGCCAGGCGAGCACCATCGCGTGGGTCAACGAGAAGAGCAGCGCCGTGGAGTAGACGGCGAGCACCGCAAAGTATTTGCCGAGCAGGATCTCGACATCGGTGGCGGGGAGCGTAAACAGCAGCTCATCGGTACCCAGCTTGCGCTCATCGGACCAGGCCGTCATGGTGATCGCCGGGATGATGAACACGAGCAGCAGCGGGTACCACGCGCTGAGCTGGTCGAGGTTGGCCTGGTTGGCGGCGAAGAACTCCGACTTGAACGCCAGCAGCGAGCCGGCCACCACGAACACGACGATGAACAGGTAGCCGAGCAGTCCGGAGAAATAGCTGGCGACGTTTCGCTTGAAGACGGCAAGAATCGCGTGGCTGCGCATGAATGTCGATGGTCTTTGGACGAGAGTCGATCGTGATAAGAGTGTCAGAACCCCGGTTTCTCAAAGAGAACGGGGTTCTAACCCGCCTGCTTGGCGGGCGCGGTGAGCTTGCGGAAGCGGGATTCCATGTCGTGTTCGGGGCCTTCCATGTCGGCGACGGTGCCGTCGAGGACGATGCGGCCCTGATTGATCAGGATCACGCGGCTGCAGACCGCCTTCACCTCGGTGAGGATGTGCGTGGAGAGCAGGATCGTCTTGGTTTCACCGAGGCTGCGAATCAGCTGCCGCACTTCGTGCGTCTGGTTGGGGTCGAGGCCGGCCGTCGGTTCGTCGAGGATGAGGACTTCGGGATCGTGCAGCAGGGCCTGGGCCATGCCGACACGCTGCCGGTACCCGCGCGAGAGCTTGCCGGTCGGCTTGCCCCACACGTCTCCCAGAGCGCACTTGTCGGCCACGTACTCCATGCGGTCCTGGAGATGTGCCGAGGACAAGCCGCGGGCTTGTCCGAGATACTTGAGCAGGGACTGCGGCGTCATCTCGAGATAGAGGGGCCCGTTCTCCGGAAGATACCCGATGAGCTGGGCCGCCTCGAGCCGGTGGGTGGCCATGTTGAACCCGCCGATGCGGGCGACGCCTTCACTGGGTCCGAGAAAGCCGGTGAGCAGCTTCATGGTGGTGGACTTGCCGGCCCCGTTTGGTCCCAGAAAGGCCGCCACCTGTCCGCGCGGGACCGAGAAGGTCACCTCGCGCGTGGCGGCGAAGGGGCCATAGAACTTGCTGAGGCCGACAGCCTCGATCATCTGTCCGTTCGGGCCGGACTCTGCCATGAATATCCTCTTGGAATGGGAAACCTGAATGTCGCGGACGAGCGAGGCGGGGCCGGGCATTCTATGACTCGACCTGCTCACTCGTGCACCGGAAACTTCACGATTTTCAGTGCGGTTCGTTGGACCTGTTCTCGCCGTCAGCAAGGGCCGCGAGTGGCTGCCGGTCCTGCTGCGAGGGCTGCGCGGAACGTAGAGAGTTCGCCCCGGCGTGAGAATACGCCCCCGAACCGACGCATCAATGTTGATGAATCCCGCGATGGTTGTCCAGCGCGACGCGACGTCGGTGTACAGGCATGGCATTCGAACCTCGGACGCTCCTGACAATCCGTGGTTTGAGGATCGCCCGAGATGCCGGAACTGCCTCGAGGTGTGCAGAGTGATTTCCCGCGTCGCGGAACTCCGGCGCGGGTTCATTCCCCTTGCCTGTGCGCCGGGGATCGTGTCAGATAATTGTTGCTGCGTCGCCCTGAGCCACCCGCTTTGACTGGAGAAATAGAACCATGGCGTGCCGAACGATGGCTGGTCAACACTCTCTGCGACTCGTGGCGGCCGGCGCCGTGCCGTTGATGGCGCTGCTGGCCGCCGGCGGCTTGAGCGGCGTCCGGGCGGATGATGCCGCCACCGACTATCTGGTCTTCGTCGGCACATACACCGGAGCGACGAGCGAGGGTATCTACTCATTCCGATTCAACGCCGAAACGGGTGAGTGCGGAGAAGTGCAGCTGGCGGCCGAGGTGACCAATCCTTCGTTCCTGGCGCTGCATCCGAACGGCGAGTTGCTCTACGCCGTGAATGAGGTGGCGGACAGTGACGGGCGGAAAGGGGGCGCGGTGGCGGCCTTCCGGATCGACCGCCGCAGCGGCAAGCTGGAGTTGCTGAATCAGTCTTCGACGATCGGAGCGGGGCCGTGCCACCTGGTCGTGGACGCAACGGGAAGCTACGTGCTGGTGGCAAACTATGGCGGCGGGAGCGTGGCCAGCCTGCCGATCGGCGACGACGGCCGCGTCGGTGAGGCCGTGAGCTTCATTCAACACACGGGGTCCAGCGTGAATCCGCAGCGTCAGCAGGCGCCGCACGCACACTCGATCAACCTCGATGCGGCCAACCGCTTCGCGATGGCGGCCGATCTGGGGCTGGACAAGGTGTTCGTGTACCGCTTTGACGAGCAGACGGGGGAGCTGGCGCTGAACGATCCTCCGGCGGCGGAAGTCGAGCCGGGGAGCGGGCCGCGGCACTTCGCGTTTCATCCGTCCGGCAAGTTCGCCTACGTGATCAACGAAATGCTCCTGACAGTGACTGCTTTCGAGTATGATGCGGACCAGGGACGGTTGAACCCCATCCAGATCATCACGACGCTGCCCCGCGATGTGGAAGACGGAGACAGCACCGCCGAAGTGCTCGTCCATCCCAGCGGAAAGTTTTTGTACGGCTCCAATCGAGGTCATGATTCGATTGCGATCTTCCGCATTGACGAGGAGTCAGGCAAGCTGACGGCGGTCGGCCATCAGTCGACGGAAGGCAAGACACCGCGGAACTTTTACATCGATCCCAGCGGCCGCTGGCTGTTCGCCGAGAATCAGGGATCGGACACAATCGTGCTGTTCGAAATTGATCAGGAGAGCGGGGAACTGGCGGCGACGGGGACGGTGCTGGAGGTGGGCGCGCCGGTCTGCATCCGGATGCTGCCTGTTACAGACTGACCAGACTCATGCGAACGGCGGGGTGACTCCGCCGCTCGTCGGACGCTCGTATCAGGATGCGGAGGCAACCGGCGATGAGTGGCAGTTTCAAGTTTCGCTCGGACCGGAACTCCGGTGGCCTGTTCGCCTCGACGGTGGTGCTCACCGTCGCCCTGTTCGGGGCGCTGTTTGTCGGCATGCTGTCCAATCCGGACCAGCCGGCCATTGTGTGGATCGCGGGCGGGGGAGGGCTGCTGTTCCTGTTCGTTCTGGTATGGCTGCTGCGCGACCGGCCGAACTCGGGACTGCGCGACAGTTTCGGCTGGCTGTCGCGCCGCACGAAGGAGCAGTCGGTGGATTACGACCCGCAGTTGATCAAGTCGGGTCCGCAGCGGTTCGGGACGAATTTGCCGCCGACTGCCGACGAGATTCGGGAGTTGAAGGACGGCGACCGGAACTGGGTGCCGTCGAATGTCTCGCGGCGGAAGTCGGTGCGGCGGCGGTGAACCGGGGTTAGAGACGACGTGTCTGGCGGGAGGCGGGGTTGCCCCCGGACACTCGTGGGGCACATTGTCCCGCTTTCGATCACCGGACTCCCCTCCTAGAATGCGCCCCGCTCTGCGCATTCCTTCGCCAAGCCAGCTTCCTGCACCGCATGCCTCGCCGGATTCTCGTCACTGCCGCCCTCCCGTACGCCAATGGCCATGTCCATCTGGGCCATCTGGTTGAGTACATCCAGACCGACATCTGGGTTCGGTTCCAGAAGCTGCGGGGACATCGTTGCTTGTATATCTGTGCCGACGACACGCACGGCACGGCCATCATGATCCGCGCCCGGCAGGAGGGGCGGAGCGAAGAGGCCGTCATCGCCGACATGCGCGAGGCCCATCTCCGCGACTTCGCCGCGTTCGACGTCGAGTTCGACAACTACGGCAGCACGCACAGCGATGAGAACCGCAAACTGTGCGGCGAGTTCTGGCAGGCGATCCGCAGCGCGGGACTGGTCAAGGAGGAGGACGTCGAGCAACTCTACGATCCTCAGGAGCAGACGTTTCTGGCCGACCGGTTCGTGCGCGGCACATGTCCGCGTTGCGGAAGCGAAGACCAGCCTGGGGACAACTGCTCGAAATGCGGCGCTCAGTACCGGCCGACCGATCTCACGAATCCCCGCAGCACGCTCAGCGGCGCCACGCCCGAGGTGCGCTCGGCGCGGCATCTGTTCATCGAACTGGAGCAGCTGCACGGCTTCCTCGATACGTGGACGCAGTCGGGCGAGCACCTGCAGCCGGAGGTGACGAATTACCTGAAGGGGCACTTCCTGCACGAGCCGCTGCGGGACTGGGACATTTCCCGGCCCGGCCCGTATTTCGGGTTCGAGATTCCCGACTCTCCCGGCAACTTCTGGTACGTCTGGTTCGATGCTCCCATCGGTTACGTGGCCTCCACGCAGCAGTGGTGCGACCGGAACGGCGAACAGCTGGCTGACTGGTGGAAGTCGGAGGACACCGAGATCCACCATTTCATCGGCAAGGACATCACGTATTTCCACACGCTGTTCTGGCCCGGCATGCTCAAGACGTCGGGGTTCAGCCTGCCGACCAAAGTGCACATCCACGGCTTTCTGACCGTCGACGGCGAGAAGATGTCGAAGTCGAAGGGGACGTTTGTGATGGCGTCCACGTACGCCGCGCATCTCGATCCGTCCTACCTGCGTTACTTCTATGCGTCCAAGCTCGGCCCGCGGCTGGACGATCTCGACCTGAACCTCAGCGAGTTCAAGGCGAAGATCGACTCCGACCTGGTAGGCAAGGTGGTGAACATCGCCAGCCGCTGCGCGAAGTTCATCGCGGGGAAGCCGCTGTCGGCGACCTACCCGCAGGACGGCGGGCTGTTCCGGGAAGCGGCCGAAGCCGGCGAGCGCATCGCGGGTTACTACGAGGAGTGCGATTTCAACTCGGCGATGCGGGACGTCATGGTGCTCGCGGACACGGCCAACCAGTACATCGAGGCGAAGGAGCCCTGGAAGCTGGCGAAGGACGCCGAGCGCGCGGACGAGCTGCGCGACGTGTGCACGGTGGGGCTGAACCTCTTCCGGCAGCTGGCAGTGTATCTCGCGCCGGTGCTGCCCCGTCTCGCGCAGCAGACAGGCGAGCTGCTCAACGCCCCGATCCAGTCGTGGGAGGACGCCGCCGGTCCGCTCACAGGCGCCACGGTCAACGAATACCAGCACATGCTGAAGCGAGTGGACCCCAAGAAAGTGGAAGCGATGATCGAAGACTCCAAGGCGCAGCCTCAGGCTCCCCCGACCCTCAACCCTCAACCCTCGACCTTCTGCAACGACGGCCCGGAGGCTCTTGAGAAGGAGCCGTTGACCGCCGAGCACTGCACGATCGACGACTTCACCAAGGTCGACATGCGCGTCGCTCGCGTGCTGGAGGCGAAGCACGTGGAAGGAGCCGACAAGCTCCTGCAGCTGACGCTCTCGCTCGGCGGGGACGTCCGCCGCAACGTGTTCGCCGGCATCAAGAGCTGCTACCAGCCCGAGCAGCTGGTGGGACGGCTCGTGGTGTGCTGCGCGAATCTCGCCCCCCGCAAGATGCGATTCGGCGTCAGCGAAGGAATGGTCCTCGCCTGCGGCCCCGGAGGGAAGGAGATCTTTCTGCTCAATCCCGACGACGGCGCACAGCCGGGGATGCGGGTACACTGATTGCGGCAGGGGTGATGCGCATCGACTGTCCCGTTAGACTGGCTGCTCTCTCTTGCAGCCGGTTTTTCGCAGGATCTCCGCATGCCCGGACTCGACCACGGTCCCAACATCACCAACGCCGCCGATGACGCCGGGAGCGCCCGCCGCTCCCGGATCGGCCTCGTCCTCTTCTCGGTTTATCTGCTGCTGTACGGGGGCTTTGTGTTCCTCAACACGTTCGCCCCGGAACAGATGGACCGCACGCCCTTCCTCGGCGTCAATCTCGCTGTTCTGTACGGCTTCCTGCTGATCATCGCCGCGTTTGTCCTCGCCCTGCTGTACGGCTGGCTGTGCCGCACGCGGTGACTCCGACGCCCGCCGCGCCGCGTTCAGCAAAATGGACCGTGCCGCGCGGCTTTCAGCCGCGGTTAAACCGGGCCGCTGAGTTACCGACCGACGACCTCCGACAACCGCTCACCGACGACCGACATCCAATTCCGTGATCTACGAATTCAATCTCAACGCCGTCCTTGCTTTCGGCCTGATCGTCGGGTTCACGCTCTGGCTGAGCTTCTACCTCGGCAAGCAGGCCCGCTCCGCCAGCGGGTTCTTTGCCGCGGGCGGCGGCATTCACTGGTTCGTCAACGGCGTCGCGTTTGCGGGAGACTATTTGTCGGCGGCGTCGTTTCTCGGTATCTGCGGGATGATCGCCTTCTACGGCTACGACGGGTTCCTGTACTCGATCGGCTATCTCGCCGGATGGGTCGTCGCCCTGTTCGTGATCGCCGAGCCGCTCAAGCGACTCGGCCGCTACACATTCGCCGATGCGCTCGATGCCCAGTTCAACTCCCGCATGATCAAGCTGACCGCCGCGATCAGCACGCTGGTCGTGAGCATCTTCTATCTCATTCCGCAGATGGTCGGCGCGGGCGTCCTGGTGACGCCATTATTCGGCCTGCCGCATTGGGCGGGCGTCACGATGGTCGGGGCAATCGTCATCCTGATCGTCGTCTCGGCCGGGATGGTGAGCACCACCTGGGTCCAGTTCCTCAAGGGCTCGCTGCTGGTGATCTTCAGCGGGATCATCACGCTGATGATCCTCGATCGGGGATTTGTCGTCGAAACCGACCCCGCCGCCACCACGCCGCAGACCGCACAGACTCAGCCAGACGGCCCCACGCTCGTGAATGGCCTCCCGCACGGCATCGCCGACGGACAGGCCGACTTCCGGCCGATCGGCCACGTCTCGAAGCTCCCTGGAAACGTTTCACAGACCGGCCCGCTTGGACCGCTGGAGTTCTTCCGCGTCCTGCAGGACAGCGAAATCATTCTCTGGCGCTCCAGCACCGATCCCGAAACCGGCATCACCACTTACACTCCCAAACCAACGCCCGGTTCGGAGATCCTCCGTCCCGGGAATCTCCCGGCCTTCAAAGGAATCCGCAGCGAGCTGTTCTCCGACAAGCTCAACTTCCTCTCGCTGATGCTGGCACTGTTCTGCGGCACTGCGTCGCTGCCGCACATTCTCATTCGCTATTACACCGTCAAGGATCAGGCGAGCGCGCGGAAGAGCACGATTGTCGGCATCGCCAGCATCGGCTTCTTCTATGTGCTCACGCTGTACCTCGGACTGGGGGCAATGACGAGCGGAGCTCTCGACGTCACCAATGACAACATGGCGGCGCCGTTGCTGGCGCGCAGCTTCAGCGAGTGGCTGTTCGCGATCATCTCGGCCATCGCTTTTACCACGGTGCTCGGCACGGTGAGCGGATTGATCATCGCCTCCAGCGGGGCCGTGGTGCACGACCTGATGTCCAGTTTCCTTGCCATCGACATGAGCGATTCGAGCAAGGTGCGCGTCGCCAAGATCGCTTCGGTCGTGGTGGGGGCCATCGCCATCGTTCTCGGAATCCTGTTCGAAAAGATGAACGTCAGCTACCTGGTCGGGTGGGCCTTCAGCATCGCGGCTTCCGCCAACCTGCCGTCGCTGGTGATGCTCCTCTTCTGGAGAGGCACGACGAAGCAGGGCATCTCGGCGGCGATCATCGTCGGGATGGTCTCCTCCCTGGGCTGGATCCTCCTCAGCGGAGATACGTTCAAGAATGTCTATAACCTCGATCCCGCTTCGGCGCCGGTCCCGTTCAGTCAGCCGGGCATCGTCACCATCCCGCTGGGCTTCGCAACGCTGGTCATTGTCTCCCTCCTCACGCGACGATCCCCCGCGTCCGCTTGAACGGCCACGGGTTTGGCCGTACGTTCGGCGGCAACAGTCCCGTACTCGATGCGACTCAGGAACACAGCATGCCTCAATCACTCAGTCGAGTTCTCGCCCCAATCGGCATCCTCCTGTCAATCTCCCTGCCGGGTTTCGCTGAAGACGGGTGGACGACCCTGTTCAACGGCGAGAACCTCAACAACTGGGTGCAGCAGGGAGGGAAGGCCGAATACACGATTGAAGAGGGCGCGATCGTCGGGACGGCCGTCCCAGGGACCCCCAACAGCTTTCTCTGTACGAAGCGGCACTACCGGGACTTCGAGCTGGAACTGGAGTTTCTCGTGGCGCCCGATCTCAACTCTGGCGTCCAGATCCGCAGCAACGCCTACTCGGCCGACACCATTCTCCCCGCGCCCAACGGCGACGGCGGCGTGAAGGAGATCAACGTGGGGGCCGGCCGCGTGCACGGCTACCAGGTCGAGATCGATCCCAGCGACCGCGCGTGGAGCGGCGGCATCTACGACGAAGGCCGCCGCGGCTGGCTCAACGACCTCAAGAACAACGAACCAGCCCGCCAGGCGTTTCAGCAGAACGACTGGAACCACTACCGCATCGTCTGCCAGGGAGACCACATCCAGACCTGGATCAACGGAGTCCCCGCCGCCGACCTCCACGACAACATGACCCCCAGCGGCTTCATCGCGCTCCAGGTCCACGGCATCGGCGGCGAGGCGCCGGAAACGCCGCTGCAGGTGAGGTGGCGGAACATCCGGCTGAAAGAGTTCATCGACTGAGGAAATGCGCACTCGCTTTCGCCGCTGGCTCAACGATGGCGATCTGAATTCAACATGCTCCCACGCTACGAGTCAGACCAGTCCTACCGCTGGAACTACGACCACGCGCCTGAGCCGGTGTCATATGTCGTTGAGCATTCCGTTGGCGGCTACTCGTTCTGCGGCCTGCCTGTTGCGTCGCCGCTTGGGATTCCCGCGGGGCCGCTGCTGAACGGGAAGTGGGTGTTATACTACGCGTCCCTCGGGTTCGACGTACTGACGTACAAGACGGTGCGGAGCGTGGAGCGGGAGTGTTATCCGCTGCCGAATCTGGTGCCGGTGGATGTCGGGCGGATGGACGGCGGCGAGGACTTCGCTCCGGCGGCCGACGCGATGCGCGGCAGTTGGGCGGTGTCGTTCGGGATGCCGTCGATGTCTCCCGATGTGTGGCGGCGGGATATCGAGTGGACGCGGCGGGAGTTGCCGGAGGGGAAACTGCTGTCGGTGTCCGTTGTCGGCACGGTGCAGCCGGATTGGACGATCGACGATCTGGCCGATGACTACGCGCGGTGCGCGATGTGGGCCGTGGAGAGCGGGGCCGACTGTATCGAGACGAACTTCTCGTGCCCTAATGTCTCGACCTGTGACGGGCAGTTGTACCAGCAGCCCGAGTCGGCCCGAGTCGTTGCTGAACGGGTGCGTGCGGCCATCGGCCGAGCAACGCCCTACATCGCCAAGATCGGTCATATGAGCAACGAGGCCGACGCCTCCGCACTGCTGGATGCGCTGGCGCCGTACGCCGATGCACTGGCGATGACCAACAGCGTCGCCACGCGGGTCCGCACCGCCGACGGCGTGTTCCTGTTCGAAGGTCAGCGCCGGGGGATCTGCGGCGATGCGACTCGCGACGCATCGCTCGCCCAGACGCGGCTGTTCGCGCGGCTCATCGCCGACCAAGGGCTGCCGCTGCGGCTGATCGGCGTCGGCGGCGCGAGCACGGCGGATCACGTCCGGCAGTACCTGGAAGCGGGTGCGGAGTCAGTCCACATCGCCACGGCCGCAATGGTCGATCCGGGCGTCGGCATCCGGATTCTCCAGAAATTGAGCGACGTAAGGTAGCTATAGTCGCCAGCCTGCCGTGACAGCAAGGGCCGAACGTCGCCCTCCGAGAAACCCGGTTTCTCTTCAGAAACCGGGTTTTTTGGCCCGCATTCTGACGGATTCGTCTACTTTGCGGCGAGCCGATGCCTCACTTCTCCGGCGACGATCGTGGCGACGACGCGGCCACGCGCCTTATGGCCGTGGAATGGCGTGTTGCGGCTCTTCGTCCGAAAACGCCCGGCGTCGATCGTCCACTCGGCGGCGGGGTCGATGAGCGTGACGTCGGCGGCCGAGCCGGGCGTGAGCGTTCCGGCGTCGAGGTTCAGCAGACGTGCGGGACCGATCGTGAGCGCCCGGATGAGTTCCGGCCAGGCGAGATGTCCCGGCTCGATCAGCGCCTCCATGCAGAGAGGCACGAGGGATTCGAGTCCTACGATGCCGAAGGGGACCTGGTCGAGTTCGCGGTCGGTCTTTTCATCCGCGCGCGGCTGATGGTCGGAGCAGATGACTTCGATCGTGCCGTCGCGCAGACCTTCGATGAGGGCGTCGATGTGCTCGCGCGTCCGGAGCGGGGGGTCGACCTTGTAGTTGGAGTCGTACGAGCGGAGCGATTCGTCGGTGAGCAGCAGGTGATGCGGCGTCACGTCGGCGGAGACGCGCACGCCGCGGGCCTTGGCCTGGCGGATCTCATCGACGCTGTTGCGGGAGGAGACCGCCATCAGATGGATGCGGCCGCCGGTGAGTTCGGCGAGCGCGATGTCGCGGCGGACCATGATCTCCTCGGCCGCGGCCGGCATCCCGCGGAGGCCGAGGACCATGGAATGCTCCCCCTCGTGCATGACGCCGCCGGCGACCAGTTCGGACACCTGGGGATGATGCAGGATCGCCCGGTCCCACATGCCGGCGTACTGCAGGGCCCGCCGCATCACTTCGGAGTTCGCCAGCGGCCGCTTGCCTTCGGTGAAGGCGACTGCGCCGCCGTCGGCGAGCTGTCCAATCTCCGACAGCTCCTGACCATCGTGCCGCTTGGTGACCGACCCCAGTGGATACACGCGGCAATTCCGGGCCCGTTCTCCCTGCAGCGTGATGAACTCGGCCGCGGCCCGGGTATCCACGGCCTGATCCGCGCCGGGCATGGCGGCAATCGTCGTAAACCCGCCGGCGAGCGCCGCGGCGGTCCCCGTCTCGATCGTCTCGTCCTCTTCCGAGCCGGGTTCGCCAAGCGAGACGCGGGCGTCAATCAGCCCGGGACAGACGATGAGTCCGGCGGCGGCGATCGTCGTGTCGGCCTGCTGCGCGGGACGCTCGGCGACGAGGCCGTCCACCAGCCACAGGTCGCCGACGGCGTCGTGATTGCGGGCGGGGTCGATGATACGGCCGCCCCGGATGAGGATGCTGCTCATCGCGCGGCCTCCCGCTGCGGTTGGTCGTTTGATGTGCGACGGCTATCGATGACGCGCGGAGTCCGAGGAGCGGTCAGCCGGCGAAACCACAGAATCCCATAAACGAGTGTCGCACAGTAAAAGATCGATAAGATCGTCAGATGTAGCCACTCAAATCGGCCGTCACTGAACCACTCCAGTGGAGTCGAAATCGGCAGACAGACCGCGGCAACAATGAGGGCCACTCGCATGACTCTCTCTTCGTTGCAGATGCTCATCGCGCGGCCCCCCGCTGTCGCGCCCCGTGCAGCAGGCTGAGACAGGCCATGCGGATGGCGAGGCCGTTGGTGACCTGGTCGAGGATGACCGAGTGCGCGCCGTCGGCGACGTCGGCGGTGATCTCGACGCCGCGGTTGATCGGACCCGGGGCGAGAATCAGCACGTCCTTGCGGGCCCTCCGCAGTCGGTCGCGGTTCATGCCGTAGACGTGGGCGTACTCGCTGATCGACGGGAAGAACGCGCCGCGCTGACGTTCAAACTGCACGCGCAGCAGGTTGATGCAGTCGACTTCGCCGAGGATGTCATCGAGCGAGTGCGAAACTCCAACGCCCAGCTTCGCGATCTGCGGCGGAATGAGCGTCGCCGGCCCGCAGACGATCACTTTGGCGCCGAGCTTCGTCAGCCCCCAGATGTTCGATCGCGCCACCCGGCTGTGCAGGATGTCGCCAACCAGCGCGACCGTCAGCCCGGCCAGGGAGCCGCGGCGTTCGCGGATGGTAAAGATGTCGAGCAGGCCCTGCGTCGGATGCTCGTGCGTGCCGTCGCCGGCATTGAGGACGCTGGACTTCAGCCGCCGCGACAACAGTTCGGGTGCGCCGGACGAACTGTGCCGGACGACCATCATGGTGACGCCCATCGCCTCGATCGTGAGGGCCGTATCGACGAATGTCTCTCCCTTAGAGAGGCTGCTGCCGGAGGCGGTGAAGTCGACGGTATCCGCCCCCAGCCGCTTGGCTGCGATGCTGAACGACGTGCGGGTCCGCGTCGAAGGCTCAAAGAACAGGTTGCCGACGACGACGCCGGAGAGAGTATTGAGCTTGCGTTCGCCGGCCGCGGCGAGATGCTTGAAGTCCTCAGCGTGATCGAGAATAGCGGTGATCTCGTCGGACGAAAGCTGCTGCAGTCCGAGGAGATCGTTCCGCGTCCAGGCGGGCGCGGATTCGGCGCTGGTCGTCGATCCGGGAGACATCAGTTGTGCTGGCAACCGCTCACGGACGCCTCAGTGCGTCCCTGGGTGGCGGGATCGTACCAGAAGAAAGGGGCGAACAGGAGGCAACAGAGCGAACAATGACAAACAGTGAAGCGCATGCTATGGAATGCCCGAACTCAATCCTTCCCTCTTTCTCCGTTTCCTCTGTTCCCTCCTGTTCAGCTCTTCAATCACGGCGTCTGCGGCAGCGTGTTCACCAGATCATCCGCCAGCTTGAGCAGCACCTCATGCGTGACGGTGATGTCGACCTGATCCCGGCCCGGCTGTCCTTTGGTCGACCGAAACCGCCGCAGCGCGAAATTGCCACCGGACTGCGACGAAAGCACGATCTCGTAATACTGCGTCCCGTCGGGCAGCTTGTCGGGCGGGGCGGAGCGGATGAGCACCTGGCCCGCCGCGGGGTCGTACTCCAGCGGACCGATCTGTTCGAGCAGATACGTAATCCGCTGCGCCAGACTGTCGGCCCACGCCTTCAACTTGTCGAACGCCGCCTGCTGCAGGCTGGGGACGAACAGTTGGATCTTTGAGAACGAACAGCTCATCGAGTCCACAGCCGTGAACTCGACCTGCATCTGAATCCCGGCGTCCGAAACGGTGACTGCAGTCGGCGTGCGCGTGCCGATCAGTTGCTGAAGCTCGGCTGCAAGTTGCTGTCGCAACGACATCGATTCTCTCCTGCCTCCGGGTCCTGCTGAATCATAACGCGGGGCGGACGCAGGAGGCAGAGCATTCGGACGCAACTGGCAATTGATCTCAACCTTGTTGAGAGATTTGGTAGAATCCTGGAATGCCACGCGTCGAGCAAATCACTCCCGGAACCGACAGCGACGCCAACGCCTCCTCCGAGAAGCGCTGCACGGGTTACGAGGGCATGGTCCGCTGTTGAGAAGTGACGATCGAGCACTATGCGCGGCTGGGTCGCGACATCACCAGGGAGCCGTCCCGCAAACAGATCACTCGCGTGCTCCGCGGCCCGGAAAGACGCGAGCATTCGACGTAACAATCCCGTGCGAGAGATCATCCGCGGCCGTCTCTGGATCGGCAATGCCCGCGATGCGCGGGACATACGGGATGTGCTGCAGCGGGGCATCACGGCGATCATCGACCTGGCGATCGACGAACCGCCGATCGCATTTCCCCGGGACGTGTTTTACTGCCGTGCACCGCTGGTGGACGGGAAAGGGAACGCACCGCCGCGCCTCGCAGCCGTACTCACGCTGATGGCCTCGCTCATCTCGGATCGCGTCCCCACGCTCATCGCCTGCAGCGGCGGCATGAGCCGTTCTCCGGCGATCGCCGCGGGTGCGCTCGCGCTTGCACGCGGCGGCCCTCCGGAAGATCTGCTGCGACAGGTCCTCTCCGACGGCCCGAGCGACGTTTCGCCTGCTCTCTGGACGGCCGTCGTGGAGTCCGTCCAGACGATCCGCGGCGACGATGTCGGTGGAGTGAAGTCCCGAAGGGACGGCGTAGAATAGCCGGGGGCGCCAGCCCCCGGAATGAGGGAGCGTACCGAGCGCGAGCTACGCAGATTCGGCAACGACACGCTCCTCGACTGAACCATTTGTGAGTCCGGGTGAATTCGAGTTGATTACATGTGGCTCGACACCCTCCTCGCCAATGGCACGATCAGCGAAGAGCAATTGGAGGACGCTCGCGCTCTCACTGACCGACGCGGCATTTCACTCGAGCGGGCCTGCGTTGAGTGGCAGTATCTGACATGGGAACAGATCGCGCCACTCAAGGCCGCGGACAACGGGGTGCCGTACCTCGCAGCGACCGAGATTTCGAGAGCATCGGGTCCACCGAACACCTGCCCGCTGTGTCATGGAGCGCTCACTGGTTGTGAAATGTGGACGGTTGGGTTGTGGGACGGCGCAATCGAAGACACCCGTGAAAAAGTGTACGGACCGGTCTGCGACTGTTACTGTCCTCGCTGCTGGGCGCGATTGACGTCCTGTGGGGACTATGACGTTCCGATTTCGGATTGGATGTGGACGTTTGATCCCTGTTTCGATTGATCGTCACTTTCCATACGCCGGCTCCGTCAGCTCCCACACACACTCCGCCATCCGCTCATGGCCGACCTGCGAGAGGTGAATGGAATCGAGCGTCGCGTCCTCGCCTGCCAGAATGCCGAGGAAAACACGCTTGGGGATGAGGCGGACCTGGTGCTTGCGGGCCAGTCGCCGCTGAATGGAGCCGTACTCGTGACGGAACGGCGGCAGCGGCAACTCGAACATCATCAGTTGCCGGTCGGGGCGGCGGAGCGCCGTCAGCAGGTCATCAAGGTCGCGCTCGAAGTTCTCCGGCGACGTCCCGCCGAGCAGGTCGTTCCCGCCGATCTCCAGCAGGACGACGTCCGCTGTGACTTGCACTCTCCGGACCCGCTTGAGCGCCGACCCGGCGGTTTCGCCCATCTCCGACAGGTCCTGGACCGACACCTCGTGGGCCGCCGCGTACAGCCCCGGCCAGGTGCGGGCCTCGTTCTCTCCCATCCCGGCGGTCACCGAGTCGCCGATCACCGCCAGCGACCGGCCATAGGCCAGGTCGAGCCGCGGCGTAACATGCCACGGCAACTCCAGCAACAGCATGATGGCCAGCGCCAGAATCAGACCGATGCTCGCACGCTTCCGAAAGCGCGGCTGCCAGGTGGTCCCCACCCAGAATGCGAGTGCCACAACCCCCAGTCCATACGACCAGACCGGGACCGGCGTGGAGGACAACGCAATTGCCAGGACTCCGACAACAGTGGCCAGCGGGACGACCCGCTTCAACCATGGTTTCGCCAGGTTCGAGAAGGCCACGGCCAGCGCGATCAGCACAATCCCTGTGAAGAACGCCTGCCCGCTGGCGATATGAAACACGATGGGGTGCATGGGAGGCCTGACGGCTTTGTCGGGGCCAGACGTCGCTGGGATTGTCGGGGCAGGCCGCCACTGTGTATACCGCGTTCTGACGCCAATCGTGGGACAATTCGGCCTCGAACCTTCCGCGCGACAGATTGTCCTCCCGATGCGACGTAAGAAGTCCACTCGCTCCGCGAGTGGATCGAAACAGCGTTCGTATTCTGCAGAACGTTCCACGAGTTGAACGTCCTGTCACGCGACTCGCGGAGCGAGTCGCCTACCTGAAGCACCACGATGCCTGAAACCGATCGCAGCGCCCGGATGGACCGAATCGTCGCTCTCTGCAAGCGGCGCGGATTTGTCTTCCAGAGTTCCGAGATCTACGGTGGCCTCAACGGCTTCTGGGACTACGGTCCGCTCGGCGTCGAGCTCAAGCGGAACGTGCGCGAGGCGTGGTGGCGCGACATGATCACGCTCAATGATCCCTGGACCGTTCCGGCCGGCGCGCCTGCTGCGTTTCACATGGTGGGGGTCGAGACGTCGATCATCATGCATCCGCAGGTCTGGAAGTGCAGCGGGCATTACGACCTGTTCGTCGACAAGATGGTTGACTGCCGCGAGTGCAAAGGGCGGTTCCGGGCCGATCACATTCCCGGCACTCCCTGCCCGAACAAGCCGAGCAAGATGGTCGGTCAACACGAAAAGTGCACTCTCACCGAGCCGCGCGACTTCAACCTGATGTTCAAGACGATCCTTGGGGCGCTCGGCACCGAAGCCGATGCGGCCTTCCTCCGGCCCGAAACGGCTCAGGGGATGTTCGTCAACTTCAAGAACGTCTGCGACTCGACCCGCGTGAAGGTGCCGTTCGGGATCGCGCAGATCGGGAAGAGCTTCCGCAACGAGATCACGCCGCGAAACTTTACGTTCCGTTCGCGCGAGTTCGAGCAGATGGAGATGGAGTTCTTCTGCCATCCGGCGCAGTCGAGAGAGTGGTACGTCTACTGGCGCGACCGGCGGTACAACTGGTATGTCAACCACGGCATCCAGAGCGACCGGCTGCAGCTGCGCGATCATGCGGCGGACGAACTGTCACACTACTCGGTCGGCACGGCGGACGTGGAGTACGCCTTCCCGTTCCTCGACGAGGGAGAGTTCGGCGAGTTGGAGGGAATCGCCCACCGCGGCGACTTCGACCTCCGTTCACACATGGAGGGGAAGCTGGTTAAGGACGAGGCCGGCAATCTGGTTGTCGAGCAGACGGCTGAAGGACAGCCGAAGTACCGCGGCTCCGGCAAGGACCTGACGTACTTCGACGACCAGTCCCGCGAGAAGTTCATTCCGCACGTCATCGAGCCGGCCGCCGGCGCAGACCGGACGACGCTCGCATTCATTTGCGAAGCCTACGCCGAGGACGAGGCACCGGACGACAAGGGGAACATGCAGACTCGCGTGGTCATGCGGTTTCATCCCAGGCTGGCTCCCATCAAGGCCGCCGTCTTCCCGCTCGTGAAGAAGGACGGCCAGCCCGAACAGGCCCGCGAAATCTATCTCGCGCTCAAGGAAGCCGGCGTGGCGGCGATGTACGACGAACAGGCGGCGATTGGTAAGCGCTACCGCCGCCAGGACGAAATCGGCACGCCATGGTGCTTCACGGTGGACAACCAGACGCTCGAAGACGGGACGGTGACGCTGCGCGACCGGGACACGCTGGAGCAGGTCCGGATCCCGGCTGTCGACGTGGTCGGCGAAGTGCAGCAGCGGTTGCGCGGATAGGGACGATTTATCCGCGACGTCCCTGCTTCGGCTGCAACACTGATTCGTGCCAGCAATTCGCTTGACCGCCGAATGACATCGTGCTGCAAGCTATTGTGCGAAATACTCTCCTGTCCGCCGCTGCATTGACGATCCTCCCGATCGTCCTCGTGGTAAATGCTTCTGGTGCGGAGAGCGACGGGCCGCCGGATCCCTTAAGACGCCGGTACCCGGACGCGGCCGGCGTTGTGGAGTCCGCGATTGCAATCCCCGGTCTTACTGACGGCCTGATTCCGCAGGGAATCGCTGTCCTGTCCGACGAAGGGGTCGCATTGCTCACGTTCGATCACCCCGATCCCGAACGCTCGTCGGTCTGCACACTCATTGATCTGCGCACACAACAGCTGTTGTATTCCTGTGAGCTGCGAACGGCTGCGGGGCCCTTCACCGGCCACGCGGGGGGCGCTGCGGTCTGCCGCGGGTTTCTGTGGGTTGCTTCCGAAGGACGACTCTGGAAGTTTCCGCTCCCTTCCACAGTTCCAGGCGAGGCACCAAAGTCATTGGAGGCCAGCGAGTCGTTTCCCGTCGACAGCGAGGCATCGTTCGTCAGTGCCGAGGGACCGACGCTCTGGGTGGGGGATTTCCATCGTCCCGCATCGCACCCCACGCCGGCGCATCACCATCACGGGGAGCACCGCGGCTGGCTGGCTGCGTATCGAATCGGCGACGACGGCCGACTGCTCGCCGATCAGCACTACCCGGTCGGCGGGCGAGAGGTCCTGCAGCCCTTTCAAGTGATTTTCATCGGTGACCAGGTGCAGGGGTGCGCCGTCACTGATGAGGTGATCGCCGTCAGCCGGTCGTACGGGCCGGCCGACAGCCGGCTGGAGTATTACGATCGGTCCTGTCTCGGAGCGGATTTCTTCGCGCCGGTTCCCAACGGCGGGAGCGTCTCCGCGCACGAGTTGAATGCGGAGGGACGGCTGTGGTCCGTCCCGCTCCCGGCGGGTGCGGAAGACCTGGAATTGATGGATGACAGGGGACAGCTGCTCATCAGTTTCGAGGGGGGAGCGCGGAAGTACCGGAACCGGTGGCGGCTGGCGGGAGCGTTCATCGAGGATCGGTTCTACACGCTCGCGCCCCTGCCGCCCGCTGCTGAGGCCGGTTTGAGCTGCACCGTGAATGTGGACTCCACGCGGGTGGGTTGGACGGCTGCCGGGACGCGCGTGCGGGCCGGTCAGACAATCCGAATTCAAGCCAGCGGCCGGGTTACGCTGCAGAGACACGATCAGGCGCGCTACCCGTTCGCCGATGCTGACGGAATCATGCAGCAGTTGCGAACGTTCGAGGGCATCCGCGCGGCCAACGGCAGTCTCGTGGTGCGGATCGGCAACGACGTTTATTCCGCTGGCAGGGAAACGATCCTGACGACGGAGCGGGGCGGCCCGGTCAGTCTTGGCATCGTGGAAAACGGCGACCATGCCAACAACGAAGGCGCATTCAATGTCGAGTTGTGGGTGACCGATTCGCGGAACTCAGACAAGTAGTCTTCCCTGTTGCACCTGGAGGGTCGACGGCGGCTTTCTGACGCGAGAAACCGCGTCTTCACACGTTTGGGGGGTTCTGCTAGCCTCCCCGCCCCATTCGACCGGCGGGGGCGGGCTCTCCCCGTGCCGCTTTCCCTGCAGACGTGTCGCGAGGACTCTATGTTGAAGTCTGCACCTCTTGCCCTGTGGCTGGCTTTGATGACGTGCACGCTGGCCGGGGCCGGCGAGCTGACTGATATCGTGGCTGTGCTGCATCTATGGGAACGTACGTCGGAGGGCGTGCCGGCTCCGCTCGCGGACGTCGCGTTTGCTGAGTATTGCGACTCGCACAATGCCCATGAGCTGGAACTGGCGGCGGAGCTGTTTGGAGCGGTGGATGCGCGGCGGCTGATTGAGGACTTCGCCTGGTCGGGTTCGGTTGAAGGGGAACGCGTCGTTCTGCATGCGGTGCCGCGGGATGAGGTGACGCGGCTGTTCTGTGCGGGAATCGATATCGAACTCGGCGCCCGGACGGTGCTGCCCATGCAGATCCGGTTTCATGACAGTGAAACCGGGCCGCGGAAAACGGCTCTCGCACGTCCTGCCGGTCTGGAGCCGGCCGTCACGCGCACGGCGTCGCGGCCGGTGCATACCGCTTCGCTGATTCAATGGGCGTCCGGCCTCAGCGTGGCGGACAGGGACGCCGATTCGGCTCCCGAGCTGACTCAAGTGCTCGATCGCTGGGCGGCCGCCACGCGCGGCATCGATCGGGCCGAATTGCGATTCGTGCGCTTCCATTACGACGGTGTGTACTTCATCGAGCAGCGTTGCCGTGGCCGCTTCCGTTTTCAGGCGCCCGGTGCAGGGTGCTACGAACTGCTCCCGGCAGACGAGGAGTCGGAACCGACGTCGAAGCGGAAGGGCCCGCATGGAGAGTCGTACACCGTTACCACGGCGCCGCCGGTGACTTATTACTGGAACGACGGAGAGCTGATGCTCATTCATCCGAAAGACCGCGTCCTGGAGGTGTTCGACATCCCCGAGGAACTCGACTCGGAGATCCGGACGGTTGGCTCGTGGGATCGCATTTGGGTCGGGCTCGCCGATCCGCAACGACTTTTGCCCGGGGTTGTGGACGTCCACAGCCGTGATTTTCTGGACGATTTCGCCTGGTCGCTGCTGAACCGAACAGACGAACGGATCACGCTGAAAGGCGTTCCCCGGACCGGCGACGGAAGTTTCGAGTTCTCGGAGCTGCAGGTGATTCTGGACGCCTGCACCTATCGGACCGAGGCGACGAGGGTGATCTCACCATCCGGCAGCACTGAGACCGTACATGTCTTCAATCGCGCCGATTACAACGGCGACATCGGCTCGCCGGAGGAATGGCTGCCGGACCTGTCGGAGTTTACGGACAGCAATCCGGCCCCTCCCGCTCCGGCGGCCGAGCCAGAGGCTTAGGCGAAGATTACCATCTCGTCGGCTGTTTCTGGCGTGCTGGCGGTGCATCCCCTCACGGCGACGGTGTTCGACAACCAGTGGGCGATACCGTTCGACGCGCCGTGATGGTTCGAGTTGAGTCCTGCGGGGCGCTCAGTTCGTGACGGCTCGTCGGACTTCATTGACTGGGCGTGCGCGGCGGGCGTATCTTCGAGTTCCTGCCTGGAGGCGCGGCCGGTTTGCGCCGCGCCGTCCTTTCTCGACCTACAGGAGCCCGCCCCATGTACCGCTGCCGTTTGCCCGCCTCGGTGTTTGCCGCTGTTTGTGCCGCTTCGCTGCTCGTTGCGGCTGATCCCAGTGAGAAGGAGGATGCCGTGCTGAAGGTTGGAGACCCCGCCCCCGAGTTCAGCCTGCCGGCCGACAATGGCGAGACGTGGAAGTCGGAGGACCACTACGGCGAGAAGATCGTCGTCGTGTATTTCTACCCGGCCGACATGACCGGGGGCTGCACGAAGCAGGCGTGTGGGTTTCGGGACGATCTGAGCGTGCTGAAGGACGCGGGAGTGGAAGTGGTCGGCGTGAGCGGCGACAGCGTCAAGAATCATAAGCTGTTCAAAAGGGCGCACGATCTGAACTTCACGCTGCTGGCCGACGAGAAGGGGGAGGTCGCCGAGAAGTTCGGCGTGCCGTTCACGAAGGGGGAGAAGACGGTCGAGGCGGTGATCGACGGCCAGAAGGAACTGCTGGTGCGGACAGTGACGACCGGCCGCTGGACGATCGTGGTCGACAAGGACAAGAAGGTGGCGATGATCCGCGATCTGAAGGCCGAGGGAGCCGATCCGGCCGGAGACGCGCAGGCGATCCTGGCGTTCGTGAAGAAGCTGCAGGCGGGGGCGTGACAGGGCAGGTGGTCTATGAACGCACGTGAGAGACCCGGTTTCTTGAAGAAGCCGGGTTTCTGCTTTGCTGGAGAGCCTTCATGGTGATCAGGTTCCCGTTGCTGTGCAGTGTGTCCGTCATTCTTGCCGCCGTTCCGAAGATGGCTGCGGCAGATGACGCTCTGACGCGCGAGGAGGCGGTGGATGCATTGCATCGGGCCGTGGCGTTCTTTCGCGAGCACGCGTCGGCGGGGGGCGGGTATGTGTATGCGCTGAGCGCCGATCTGACCAGACGGGAGGGAGAAGGCGCGGTCGGCCCGACGACGGCCTGGATCGAGCCTCCGGGGACCTCCGCCGTGGGCATGGCGTATCTGGAGGCGTATCAGCTGACGGGGGACGCCGAGCTGCTGGATGCGGCTGTGGAGACGGGAAGGGCGCTCGTGAACGGCCAGCTGGAATCGGGCGGATGGGACGACCGGATGGAGTTCGCTCCCGCAGACCGCCGGAAGTACGCCTATCGCGTGGACCGGAATGACGATCGAAAGGGACTGCGGAACACGACGACGTTCGACGATGACAAGTCGCAGTCGTCACTGCGGTTTTTGATGGCGCTGGATGAAACGCTTCACTTTGACAACGAAGCCATCCACGAGGCGGTCGAGTACGCGCTCAGCGCGTTTCTGCAGGCGCAGTATCCCAACGGGGCGTGGCCGCAGCGGTACAGTGAGTTTCCAACTCCCGACGAACATCCGGTGCTTGCCGCGTCGTTCCCGGACGAATGGTCCCGTGAGTTCACGGGGGAGGACTACCGGGGGCATTACACGCTGAACGACGGCGCGATCAGCGATCTGATTTCCACGCTGCTTTACGCATCTGACATCTATGCGGATCAGCGGTACCGCGCGGCGGCGATGCGTGGCGGCGACTTCTTCCTGCTCGCGCAGCTGCCGGAGCCACAGCCGGGCTGGGCGCAGCAATACGATGTGCAGATGCAGCCTGCCTGGGCGCGCAAGTTCGAGCCGCCTTCGGTCACCGGCGGCGAATCGCAGGGGGTGATGCAATCGCTGCTGCAGCTGTATGGCCGGACGGGAGAGCGGAAGTACTTGGAGCCGATTCCGCGGGCGCTGGAGTACTACCGCAGCAGCCTGCTGCCGGACGGGCGGCTGGCGCGGTTCTATGAGCTGGAGACGAACAAGCCGCTGTACTTCACGAAGGACTATCAACTCACCTACAGCAGCGACGACATGCCGACGCATTACGGGTTCATCGTGAGCTCGAAGCTGGATCGCATTGAACGCGACTATCAGGCGCTGCTGGAGAACGGCCCCGATACGGAGCCACTATTGCGGCGAGCGCGGGCGCCGCGGATGACGGACCGGCTGACAGCCGAGGCTGCTGAGGTCGTGACGGCGCTCGATGACCGGGGGGCGTGGGTGACGCCGGGGCGGCTCCGCTATCACGGCGATGACGATGCGACGCGGGAGATCATTGAATCGCCGGTGTTTATCAGCCGATTGCAGACACTGGCGCGGTTCATTGCGGCGGCGGATTGACCCGTCGGCGGATCAAGCGCTGCCCGGTCGCGGGTCCACAATCGATCTCGAGAAACCTTCAATGACGTTGTCGGCAAGCTCGATTCGCTCCGCCTCGGCCGAGACGCGGACGCCGATGCGGTTCATCGGGCGTCGCGTCTCGCGGATCTCATTGCCGGCGATCCGGACGTCCTTGGTCTTGCCCTGGATATCGACGGCGATGCCGTCGGCGTCGCCGGTGTCGAGGATGCGGTTGTTCTCAAACGTGTTGCGATTCGCCCAGAAGTCCTGGCCGCGGTCGTCGTCGCGGAACAGGAGGCCAACCTTGCCGCTGCCGGTGATCTCGTTGTTGCGCATCACGTTGTCGGTGTCGTTGTGGCCGATCGAGACGCCGTAGCTGCGGTTGTCGGCGATGCGGTTGTCCTCGGCGGCCCCGTACTTCACCCCCCAGCACCAGAAGATGCCGATGTCGTTGCGCTCCAGCTTGCAGCCGACGATGGTCGGGCGCTGGGAGCCCGAACCGGGATGCACGCCGAGGCCGGTGTTGTCGTGCGACCAGCAGTTCTCGACGCGGACGTCGTGGCAGATCTGGAAGGAGAGGCCGTCGCCGTTGTAGTTGCGGGCCTCGACCCGGCGGAAGGTGTAGCGGTTGCAATCCTGCAGGAAGATGCAGCCGGCGTAATTGCCGTCGAGGTTGGCGTTGTTCTCCCCGTTGCCGTCGAGCGCGACGTCCTCGATGACGACGTCCGAGGTGTACTCGCTGGTGAGGAGCGGAAACAGCGACGTGCAGACGGGGTTGCCGGCGATCCAGAGGTTCTGGCGGATGCCGTCGCTGAGCTTGAAGCGGTTTCCGGAGCGCGCGACGAGCGTGCGCTTGATGATCAACTCGCCGCCGCGGCTCTGGTCCTGCGCGCGAAGCGTGACGCCGTCGCCGACGCGGAACCCGCCAGCGCTCGAAAGGGTGATCTCCTGGTCGTACCAGTCGGAATCTGCGGCGAGGGGGATGGATTCGGAGGCGATCTTGGTGATGATCGTTTCGGAACCGCTGCCGAGCAGGCGGATCCTGGACGGAAGACAGACGGCGCTGCGGAGGGTGTAAGTGCCGGGCAGGACCTTCACCGTGCCGCCCCCGAGTCGCGCGACGTAATCGACCGCGGCCTGCAGCGCCTTGTCGTCCTTGCCGACGATGTCGGCTTCGCCGTCCGCCTGTCCAACGGTGACGGTGAGGCGTTCATCCCAGTCGGGTTCGTGGGATTCGTCGCCGTCGGTGGCGCGGGGATTGGTGACGGGGGGGAGCTGGGCCGCGAGATTGCGGGAGAAGAGCCCGGCGGCGGAGAGGGCGGCGGAGGCGGTGAGGAAGCGGCGGCGGGAGAGAGAGATCGGCATGCTGAGCCCCTGCGGTCGGAACGGGTCGCGAGCGGATTCGTGCTGCCGGCGCGGCAGTCATCCGTTAGACTATCCTGAGCCGCGAGCGCAATCGAGCATTCCGCCGAGCTAAAACAGCCAGCGCTCGCCGTTTCGCTCGGCATCCTTCTGCCGGCACTCCAGCGCCTGCTGCTCAGATTCGAGCAGGCGCCGCTGCTCTTCGGTCTGGGCGGCGGCGAGCTCCTGCTTGAGACGCCGTCGTTCGGCGCGTACTCCGCGCCACCACGCGATGTAGCCGCCAGCCCGGAAGTTGTCGGTCACTGTGGGCACGCTCATATACGAGATCCTTCTGCGACTTCTCGCCTTGGCGTCGAACCTCTGTCTGGCGCTCGCCTCACACGTCGAGATCGGCGACCTCGAGGGCGTGCTTCTCGATAAACTCGCGGCGGGGCTCGACGTGGTCTCCCATGAGGACGCGGAAGATCTCCTCCGCCGCCGCCGCGTCCTCGACGGTCACCTGCTTGAGGATCCGCTGCTCGGGGTCCATGCTGGTTTCGAAGAGCTCGTTGGGGTTCATTTCGCCCAGACCCTTGAAGCGGGTGTGCGTGACGATGCGGCCGGCGATCTCGCGCAGCGTCGGACCCAGCTGGCGGAGGGTCGTCATGCGGCGCGTCCCCTGGTCCCCTTCAATCTCGTAAGGATAGATCTGCTCGGCGTTGAGGGTGCCGGCGGGGAGCAGGTCCTCGAGCGACAGACTGAACTCGGCCTGCAGCCTCTTAAGTCCGTCGTTGATGGGACGAGTTTCGTGCAGGTCGGTAACCTGCACGGTGGGGGCCGCCGGGACATTCGCCGGCTCCGGGGGGGGTTGTGACGGATCCGATTTCTTCGCCGCTTCGGCCGGGATCGCGGCTTCGTCGGCGACGGAGAGTTCGCGGCCGGCGTCGCGCTGGGCGGTGGCCAGGAACGCGTCCCGCTCGCGGGTGGTCGCCAGCCAGTGCTCGTCCGATCCGAGGAAAACCCGGAAGCGGGGGAGCAGCCCTTCCGGCGTGAGGTGGGCCATCATCGTGCGGAGCTCGATGCCGCGCCGCTCCAGCGCGGTGAGGTGCTCCTCCATCGAACCCAGCAGCTCGGCCAACCGGGCGAGAGGCTCGCCGGTGATGGTTCGCAGGGCGCCGGCTGGAAGGCTGACGTCGGCCGAGGGGGGCGCGCCGTTGCCGACATGAGGCTGGCCGGTGCGCGACTTGATCACGAGCGTGGCCCCTTCGAGCCCCAGCCCGAGCAGTTCGGCCATCATCTCTTCATGCGACTGCACGTAGCGCGGCTTCGCGCTCTTCCGCCCTTTCTGCAGCACGCGGTACAGCGGAGGCTGGGCAATATAGACGCACCCCTGCTTCACCAGTTCGCGCATGTGGCGGAAAATGAACGTGAGCAGCAGCGTGCGGATGTGAGAGCCGTCGATGTCGGCGTCCGTCATCAGGATGATCTTGCCATAGCGCCGCTTGGCGACGTCGAGTTCGTCGGCCACGGGGGAGATTCCGATCGCCTTGAAGATCGCCGCCACCTCGTTGTTGCCGAGGACCTTGACCAACTGCGCCTTCTCGACGTTGAGGATCTTCCCGCGCAGCGGCAGGATCGCCTGGTGCGCGGAGTCGCGGCCGGTGTCGGCCGAACCGCCGGCCGAGTCTCCTTCGACCAGGTACAGCTCGGAGACATCCAGGCTGTGATTGCGGCAGTCCCGCAGCTTCTCGGGGAGTCCGCCGCCGGAAACCTTGTTCTTGTCGCGGGCTAGGTCGCGGGCCTTGCGGGCCGCTTCACGGGCCTCGGCTGCCCGCAGCCCCTTGTTGGCAATTGTCTTCGCCAGTGTCGGGTTCTCTTCGAACACCTTGTTGAGGTGGTCCCCCAGCACCGAGTTGACGGCCCCTTCCACCTCGGCGTTCGTCAGCTTGATTTTGGTCTGCGACTCGAACTGCGGATTCGGGACGCGGACGGTGATCACGGCCGCCAGCCCCTCGCGGAAATCCTCCCCACTCGGAACCATATCCTTATAGATGTTCTCCTTGCGGCCATAGGTGTTGAGCGTGCGTGTCAGCGCGGTGCGGAAGCCGCTGAGGTGGGTTCCCCCTTCGGAGTTGTAAATGCCGTTCGCGTAGCAGCGGACGTTCTCGTTGAAACCGTCGTTCCACTGCATCGCGATGTCGATGAGGGTCGCCTCGTATTCCCCCTGGATGCGGATCACTTCGGGAAACAGCGGAGTCTCTGTGCGATTCAGGTGCTTGACGAATTCGCGCAGTCCGTCCTCGTAATGGAACGAGTCCGACTGACCGGTGCGTTCGTCCTTGATCTGGATGCGGATGCCGGCGTTGAGGAACGCGCAGTCCTGCAGCCGCTTGTGGATGGTGTCGTAGCTGAAGGTGGTGTTGGGGAAGATCTGCGGATCGGGCTTGAACATGATCTTCGTGCCCGTCTGATCGGTCGTGCCGAGCTTCGTCAGATCGCTGACGACCTCGCCGCGGGCAAACTCCATCGTCCACACATGCCCTTCACGGCGGACTTCAACCTCGAGCCATTCGCTGCAGGCGTTGACGGCCGTAATGCCGACGCCGTGCAAACCACCCGTGCCGGTGGCGTACGCCTTGCGATCGAACTTCCCGCCGGCATGGATTTCGGTGAACACCACTTCCAATGCCGAGCGGTTCTCCAGATCGGCCATGCGTCCGACGGGGATGCCGCGGCCATCGTCGATGACGGTGACCGAGCCGTCGGCATTGATGGTGACGCTCAGCGTCGACGCATACCCGTTGACGAACTCGTCGAGCACATTGTCGGTGACCTCGAAGACGAGGTGATGCAGGCCGACCAGATCGGTGCCGCCAATGTACATGGCGGGTCGCAGGCGGATGCCCTCGATCCCCTCCAGGTGCTGAATCTTGTCGGCGCCATAGTCGTCGGAGGCCCGGCGGCGATTCGGATCGCCGTTGGTAGCGGGAGTGGATGATGCGGCTTCGTCGGACACGTAATGAACTCCGTTTGATTCGGCTGTACGTCGTGTGATCGCACTAAAGTGGTTTGCAATGCCCCGTGACCATTTGCGCGATCTCCGCGGCTGTAGAGAGATGTTCGCGGAAGTATGCGGTCAAACTGTCGTTAACAACCCGGCTTGTCAGCGCCACGAGTTCGGGATTGGAGATGCGGCTGCGAGTCGGCCCTTCGAATGTCGGTCGGTCCAGGCGAACGGAAACGACCGCCACAATTCCCTTCAGACAGTCTCCGATTCCCAGTTTCTCCGGCGATGCCGACTCGGACGATCCGACCAGGTTGCGAATCGCCCGGCCGACGCCGCGGCGAAACCCTGTGACGAGCGTCCCGCCGTGAGCGAGGGACTCTCCGTTTACATAGGCGTCGCACTCGTGCCTCTCTCCGACGACATACTGCAAGGCGCATTCGATTGCGGTCAGACCGCTTGATCCCTGCATCCGGATCACATCTGGAAAGCGACCCCGCGATTGGGTCTTCGCACAGACCAGATCAGCGACTCCGTGCTGGGAATAAAATGTTTCGTGTCGGCCGGTCGCATCGTCGCAGATCGAACAGGTAACGCCCGGATTCACACATGCTTTCACATGCAGCCGCTGGCGGAGTGCGGCATAGTCAACGCTAAGTGTCCCAAAAATCGATCGATCAGGCCGAAAGGTCACGGTCGTGCCCCGACTGGAACTGGGGCCGCGATCAGTCAGACTCTGCGTGACACACCCCCGTTCGAAACGAATCTCCCACAAGTGTCCGTTGCGGTGTGTTGATATGATCATCCATTCACTGAGCGCGTTGGACGCCACGAATCCCACACCGAAATAGATTCCCTCTCCGTATCGCGTGCGCTGAAATCGACCGCCGGCGAAAGTCTCTGTCGCCACGACTTCAAGCCACGGTCTTGAATCGTCGGCAGTAAACGGATCGATCGAGATCCCTCCCCCATCATCTGTGCATGTGACACTGCCGTCGGAATGCAGACGGACCTGAATCGATGTCGCGCTGCCGAGCTGATACTCGTCGAACGCAGTGTCGATCACTTCCCACACCAGATGCTGCAACCCGAGTGCGTCGATCCCCCCGATGTACATCGCCGGACGAAGGCGCACTCCTTCGATCCCCTCAGTCACGCGGCGATCGAGATCTCCGTTCGTTGTTGAGGTCGATGAAGTCGTTTCGTCGGACACGTAGTGAACTCCGTCGTTACTTCAGACTTACACAAAATCGCTGAGACGCAAAGACGCACAAAGAAAATCCAGGCGTCGTCGCTTCTGGTCTTTGTGCTTCTCTGTGACTCTGTGTCTTTGTGTCGGTCGTGTTTCTCATTGTGATCGGCTGCGCAGGCGGAACTTGAGGTCCCGGATGCCGTTGTCGCCGGCTTCCGACCGCAGGGCTTGCAGGAGGCTGTGGCGGTGGAAGGAGGTCAGTTCGCTGAGGAGGGCGGCGTTGGCGACGCCGACCTGCAGCACTCCGTTCTTCAGACCGATGACTTTGGTTCGCTCGGCGATCATCTCGCCCGCAATTCGCTGCCACAGTTCCGTGAGCTGCCGGTCCCCCTGGGTGCGGCCGAACCCTCGGAGGGTCATCAGCCGCGAAAGGACGTCCCCCAGCGGGCTGGGGCCTGTGTGGGCGACTCGCTCCGCGTGTCGCGCAGATGACGCCTTCGACTCGTTTGGACGCGACATGGACGAGGAGAGGTCCACTCCCTCCACTCGCGGAGCGAGTGGACTAGTTTCGTTGGCCGGCTTAGCCATCCCTGCGATGCTCGACGTTGGACTCGTGAGATTCCTGAACACGGCAGACTGACGTCTGCCGCTCGCTGATCAGTCGCCGCCGCTTAGCCGTGGTCCGGGGCGAGGGGCATGACGACGTAGGTGTAGCCGGCGTCGGCCCGGAAGACCGCCGCACTGTTGGCGTCGATCAGGTTCAGCGTGATCGCGCTCGTCTGGTCGAGTACCCGGAGGAACTCGGCGACGAAACGCGGGTCGAATGTCACCGTGACCGCTTCCCCGTCGTAGGCGATCGGCAGCTCGACCTTCGACGTGCCGACATCCGCAGCCTGGCTGTTGAGCGTGAGCGTGCCCTCTTTGAACTCGAAATCGACGCCGCGGCTCTCCTCGTTGGTGACGATCATCGCCTGTCGCACAGCCGAGTGGAACGGGCCGGCGACCAGTTCGATCTGCATCCGGGCATCGCGCGGAATGACGTCCTGATATTTCGGGAACCGTCCCTGGACGAGGCGAGCGTAGATCGTCGCCTGCCCGCTGCGGACGACCACGTCGTTGGCGTGGATCGCGATCTGCACCTCGTCATCCTCGTCACCCAGGCTTCGCTCGATCATCGACATCGCCTTGGACGGCACCACCGGCTGGCCCCCTCCCTGGACATTCCCCTGCGTGGTGCAGGGGACTGGGCTCACCGCCAGTCGACGGCTGTCGGTCGCGGCCAGGGTCAGGCCGGACTGATTCAGGTCGAGCAGGACGCCGCCGAGCGCGTAACGCGTGCTCTCCACGTCGGCCGCAAAGAGAGTCCGCTGAATCCCCTGCTTGAGGGCGGACGCGGTCACCGCGAAGTAATCGGAATCGGTGAAGCCGGGAACGTCGGGGAACTCGGCCGGATCGGCGGCGGAGAGGCGGAACTCGCTGTGGCCGCAACGGATCCACAGGGCCTCGTCGGTCACCTCCAGCGCAACGATGTCATCCGGGACTTCGCGCAGGATCTGAGAGACCCGCTGCATCGGCAGCAGGACCTCGCCCGAGGACTGCGTGTCGACCTCGGGGAGTTCATAACGCACTCCGACTTCCTGGTCGGTGGCGATCAGTGTCGCTTTCTTGTCGGCGACGAGCAGTTTGACATTCTTGAGGATCTCTTTAGGCGTGCGGCTGGGGACGACGCCTCCCACCGTCTGAAAGCCGGCGGCCAGCATGTTGCGTTGGCAATGGATCTTCATGCGAATGTCTCAAGTCCGTAAATGGGCGGAGTGCGGTCAGTCTCAACGCCGTCCGTTTCGCGACCGCCAGAGCGAAGGTTGTTCACACGCGAGCGGCTCGGTCGCGTGCGTCTTTCCTTCTAAAGATTTCAATCAGTAACAGCAGTTCGAAGGACGCGATTCGGGTGTGGATTTCGCCGTCGCGTGAACCTCTAAGTATATGCGATCGCAGGGATTCAGCCAACGCGCGGCGGGCCCGGTGAGCATCGAAAACATGCTGAAAAACTGCGGGAAAACGGCGAGTTTTGAAACGCCTGCGCTGGCCGCGCTCCACACCGGGAGTGACCGAGTCAAAAACTCACGCGCCGGCTGCGCGACGCCTCCGGGCGCCGTCCACAGGTTGTCGACGGGAGACGCCCGGACGTGCTAGCCGGCGGCGGATCGTCTCCGCCAGCGCATGCAGTTTCGGGTCGGTCTCCAGCAGTTCTTCAAACCGTTGGCAGGCGTGCGATACGGTGCTGTGACTGCGGCCGGCGAAATAGGCGCCGATCTCCGCATAAGGGGAATCGGTCAACTCACGCGACAGGTACATCGCCGCCTGGCGGGGCACGACGGCTGAGGCCGTCCGGGATTCGGACCGCAGCACCCGCAGCGTCACGCCGAACTGCCGCGCGACTTCGCGGGCGATCTCGGAGACCGGCCGCGTCCCCTTCGCCGGGTCGTCCCCGAGCAGGCTTTGAGCGAGTGGCAGGTCGACCGCACGTCTCCGCTGCTGGGCCAGTTGCAGCAGTTGTGTCATCGTCCCCCGGAGTTCCCGCGGCGTCGACGGACCATGCGCGGCGAGATACTCCAGGACATCGAGCGGAACCGGCACCTGCTGCTGGGACGCGAAATGCCGCAACAGCTTGAGCCGTCCCGGCCGCCCAGGCACGTCGATCCGGATGCAGACGCCCCCGTGGCAGCGGTTGGTCAGCCGTGGGGAGAGTCCGGCCAACTCCCCCGGCGGTCCTGAGCACGTGAGCAGCACTCGCGCACCGCGCGAAGCGAATTCATCAATCTGCGAAACGAGGGCTTCCTGAGCGCCGCTGCGATTCCGGAGGTCCTGCAGATCTTCGCAGACGAGCAGGTCAAGCGCCCCGTACATCTCCTCGAAAGCCGCGATCGTGCGGGATTTGACCGCTTCGCTCCATTCCGCGGCAAATTCGGCCGCGGTGATATGCGTCGCGCCCGCCTGCCGGTGCTGCCGCATGAATTGGGCAATCAGATGGTGGGCCAGGTGCGACTTCCCGCAGCCCGGCTGGCCGTACACTGTCACGACCGGGCAAGCGCGGGAAGTGTGCGGCTGCGTCAGATTGCTGACGGCTGCGTACGCAAGCTGGTTCTCGCTGAGCACGAGAAACGGCGCGGATTCGAGCGTGCTTGTGCGGCGAAGGGCCGGCGACCGGGCCACGGCAGGTCCTCGGACAGGAGCGACTGGACCTCAGCGAAACGTGCGGCGGATTCTACAACGAGTAAACCGGAGTAGCGACTGCACGGATGAATAAGTCCGAGGTCAACTGTCTAGAGGGCACCTTCGCGATCACCTTCAGTGCCACATGGCGATGATTGGTGGGTTGGACCACGATGGGCCGCATGGAGCAACCGCAGCATAGCGAGCATCAGGATCGCCTGGACGGTCTCAGCGACCACCAACGCAACAGCCCCGGACAGTTTTGGATGGGATGTGAAGTAGTGAGCGGCCGCAAATCCGGCGGCAAGGCCGCAGGCCATCGGGAAGCAGGAGGGACTACCTGGGCCCACACGATCGCGGTGCGCTGCGATGAGCAGGTTTCCGGCGGCCAGAAACACCGCCACGACTCCAAAAAAGACGGTCACAGCGTAGCTCACATTGAGCGGCAGTGTCGGCCAATAGACGAAGTGCAGTGCGATGGTTGCTGCGATGCCGAGCAGATTCAGGACGCAACAAGCTCCGGTGAGCTTGAAGGCCAGATGCGGCCGTTCCCTGGCAAGCGGGCAAGGTTTGCAGGTTGACATCTTGGGCTTTCAACCGCTGCTGTGCAAAGCTGGCGGTGGACCAGCCGGCTCAGTCTGTCACCTGAACAACGAGCCGTTTGCCGACGGCGGCGGCATAGCGGACCAGCGTTTCGAGCGTGGGGTTCGCCCTTGCGCCATTCTCCAGCTTGGCGATCGCGGAGCGATCCATCCCCGTGCGGTCGCGAATGTCGGCCAGCGACAGCCCTGCCGCCTCTCGAGCCTGTTTCAACTCATTCAGCACCCCTTCTACAACCGCCGCCTGCGCCTTGCGGCGAGCCAAGATTGCAGGCTTGTCCCTTCCTACCTGCTTGCGCAGTTCGTCGTACTTTTTCGCTTCAGAGGCCGACAGCGATCGCCCGCGACTGACGCGACGGATTTCGTTGGCCATCATTCCGACTCCGGTTGATAGGCGGTGACGGGATAGATGCGGGTGTCATCGATCTGCTCGAAGATCACCACGATCTCGCGCTGATCGCACGCTGGCCCAAAAATCAGCGGCAGACCGCTGCTCTCACTCACGTCTTCATGCCATGCGTTCGCCAGCGCATGCTCGACGTCGTCCTTTGTCAGTCCGTGCTGGGCAATGTGCTGCACGTTGCCGTTCTGATCGTCGTCCAGATCCCGCAGGACTTCGACGTACATGATTGGCGGCCCACTCTGTGGAAATATAATACCACACTGTCTGGCGCTGCTGCAAGATAATTTCGCGTCCCTTGGACAGCGGACTAACTCGCCACAATATTCACCATCCGGCCCGGCACCACGATCACTTTCTGCACGGTCTTGCCGGCGAGCTGCTTCTGGACGGTCTCGTGATTGAGGGCGAGCTGCTCGACCGCCTGCGCATCGGCCGCGGCGGGGACGAGGATGCGGGCGCGGACCTTGCCGCTGATCTGCACCGGCAGCTCGATCTCGTCGGTGACGAGTTTGGACTCATCCCAGGTCGGCCAGGGCTCGTACGCGAGCGACTCCGGATGTCCGAGAACCGACCAGAGTTCCTCCGCGAGGTGCGGTGCAAACGGGGAGAGGAGCAGCACGAAGGGCTTGAGTGCCGCGCGCGGACGGACTTCGTTGCCTGTGAGCTCGTTGCAGAACTCCATCATCCGGCTGATCGCCGTATTCAGCGAGAGCTTCTCGATATCCTCGGTGACGGCCTTGATCGTCTTGTGGAGCAGCCGTTCCTGATCGGCGGTCGGCGGGACGTCCTGCACGGCGGGCGAGAGGGCCACGTCCTCGCGCCGCTCGTCGATGAACATCCGCCACACGCGGCCGAGGAAGCGGTAGACGCCTTCCACCCCTTTCATGCTCCAGGGCTTCACCTGTTCGAGCGGCCCCATGAACATCTCGTACAGGCGGAGCGCATCCGCTCCGTAGTCGGCGACGACGTCGTCCGGATTGACGACGTTGCCGCGCGACTTCGACATCTTTTCGTTGTTCTCGCCGAGGATCATTCCCTGGTTGACCAGCCGCTGGAACGGCTCGGGCGTGGAGACATGTCCGCGGTCGAAGAGCAACTTGTGCCAGAACCGCGCGTAGAGCAGGTGCAGCACGGCATGCTCGGCTCCGCCGATGTACAGGTCCACCGGCATCCAGTACTTCTCGACATCCGGATCGACGAAGCGGTGTTCGTTCTGTGGATCGCAGAACCGGAGGTAATACCAGCAACTGCCGGCCCACTGCGGCATGCTGTTGGTTTCGCGCTTGAGACGCACGCCGTCGTCGGCCGTCTTGTACAGCCACGATTCGGGGGCTTCTTCCAGTGGCGGCTCCGGCCGTCCGTGGGGTTTGAACTCGAAGTCCTCAGGGAGACGGACCGGAAGTTCTCCCGGCGATTCGGCCCGCATCAGGCCGGTCGGATGGCTGTCGGCATCGAGTTCATGCCAGATCGGGAACGGTTCCCCCCAGAAATGCTGGCGGGAGAAGAGCCAGTCGCGCAGACGGTAGTTGACGGCCTCACGCCCCAGGCCGCGGGCAGCGAGATCGGCGGTGATCCGCTGCTTGAACTCGGCGGTGGAAAGACCGTTGTACTCGCCAGAGTTGACGGCGGTCCCTTCACCAGCGAACGGAACGCCGGTAAATCCGACGGCCTGAAGACCAGCGTCGTGAGCACGGTCGAACGTTTCCTGCTCCTCGCGGGACGGCGCGTATCCCTCCGGCGGTTTCACGACCTCGATCACCGGGATGCCGAACTTGACGGCGAACTCCCAGTCGCGCAAGTCGTGTCCCGGCACGGCCATAATGGCGCCGGTGCCGTAGCTGATCAGGACGTAATCGGCGATCCATATCGGAACCCGCTCGCCGTTCACCGGGTTGAGGGCGTAAGCCCCAGTGAAGACGCCCGTTTTGTCCTTGGCGAGATCGGTGCGGTCGAGATCGCTCTTGCGCGAAGCCTGCTCACGATACGCGGTCACCGCCTCGCGGCGGTCGGGCGTTGTAATCCGTTCCACAATCGGATGTTCCGGAGCAACGACCATGTACGTCGCCCCGTAGAGAGTGTCGGGGCGGGTGGTGTAGATCCGGAGGAAGTCTTCATTTGGCGTGGGCGGGAGCCCATTTTCTTCCCGTGCGTTGGTCCAGGAATCAAACGCATCCCAAACCTCACGGCTTCCGGCGTTGTCATCCCGAATTGTGAGTCCCGGTGGACCAATGAAGAAATCGACTTCCGCCCCCGTGCTCCGCCCGATCCAGTTGCGCTGGAGCGCCTTGATCGACTCGGTCCAGTCGAGATCCTCAAGCTCGTTCACCAGCCGGTCGGCGTAGGCGGTGATCCGGAGCATCCATTGGCGGAGGGGAATGCGTGTGACAGGATGACTGCCCCGTTCGCTCTTGCCGTCGATCACCTCCTCGTTGGCCAGCACCGTGCCGAGGGCCGGGCACCAGTTGACTGGCGCTTCGCTGACATACGCCAGCCGGTGCTTGTCCTGGTAACGGCGGACCGCCTCGTCACCGGAGGCCCGGACGTCGTCCGGAATCGGAAGCTCGCTGATCGGGCGCCCCCTACCGGTCCGCGTCCTGCCGTCGGGTCCCTTCCACTCGTGCGCCGCGTCGTACCACGTATCGAACAGCTCGAGAAAGATCCACTGCGTCCAGCGGAAATAATCTTCATCCGTCGTCGACAGCTCGCGGCTCCAGTCGTAGCTGAAGCCGAGCATCTTCAACTGGCGGCGAAATGTCTCGATGTTCTTGTACGTCGTAATCCGCGGGTGCGTCCCGGTGCGGATCGCGTGCTGCTCGGCCGGCAGCCCGAACGCGTCCCAACCCATAGGGTGCAGCACGTGCTTCCCGCGCATGCGGCTGTAGCGGCAGATAATGTCGGTCGCCGTGTACCCCTCCGGATGCCCGACGTGGAGCCCCGAGCCGGAGGGGTAGGGGAACATGTCGAGAACGTACATCTTCCCCGTGGAGCCGGCCGGCGGATCGTTCGGCGTTTCGAACGTGCCGTGCTGTTCCCAGTACTTCTGCCAGCGGGCTTCAATGCGTTTAGGCTCGTAACGAGGCATGCGGCCGACTCAACTCCGACAGTCTGACACGAGAAGCGCGCCGGTGTTCGCGCGCAGCGATTCTGCGCCGAAGTGTATTGAGCTTAAGTGCAGACGGGTAGCACGGCTTCGCAGCAGCCGTGCGCAGCAGGCCCCGAGAAACGCACCGGACATAGCTTGAAAGCCGGCCAAACTCCAGGTCAGCAGCGGGCTCGGCCGGTCGATGAGACCAGGACTCTACACCGTACCGCCGGATTCCGATTGCGCCAGTCGGGAAAGGTAGCGGGCGGAGACGCGCGGATAGGCGTGGTGCTCGTCGTGCCAGATGAGGATGGAGATGCTGTCGTGCCCGAGAAGGCCGCCGGTCAGCCACGGGAAGCTGCGGTCGAGTCCCCGGAAAATCCGCGCCACACGGTGATTCTCGTTATGCAGCACGTGGTGGAAGTAGAAGTCCGCCACGCCGATGCCGAGCCTGAGCGTGACCCAGTAGATCGCGAACACCTGCCAGTTCCAGACCCAGAGTCCGATGAACAGACCCGCCCGCAGGGCCACGTCCCACCACTCCCGCCAGCCGAATTCCCGACGATACAGCCGCAGATAGCGGAGAGCGCCCATCTCGATGCACGCCATCGCCTTCAACAGCGCCAGCCACGGCGGCGCGCTCTCGAGATAATACTCAGGATCGTCCTTCGTATTCAGATGCCGGTGATGGTCGAGGTGGTAGAGCCGGTAGCCGTCGTAGTCCATGTGATAGATCGACTGACCGACCGACATCCAGCGGAGCATCGGGTTGAGCTGTTTGCCGGAGCGGCAATGCAGCAGTTCGTGAGAGTACAGCTCAAACCGGACGTACAGCCACGGGCAGAGGATGAGAACAACGGGGTGGACCCAGCCGGCCATTGCACAGATCAGCAGCGCCCAGATGGACGTCAGGAACAGCGTGGCGCGGAGTTCGAACGAAACCGCCTCGCGGCCGGTCGTGTAGATCTCCTCTTTCGTCGCCCCCTCCGCGATGGCAGCGGCGGGTGCATCGAGGGTCGTCTCAATCATCGGAATCGAAACTCACAGTCGGGGCGTGCCGCGTACGAAGGCCGCATTTGCGAATCGGATTCAAGCGATCTGGTTCGCATGCCCCCCGTCAAGGAGTGACGCGGCTACTGTCGCCGCGTTCGCTGGCGATCTCAAGGTCTGCGGCCGCATCCGTGGCGTCGTGCGGGCCATTCAAGGGGGCATGAGCCGGATCAGCCCGCTGAATCGTTCCGTTTTCGCGGATCGTCACCGGTTCCGGAACTGGCGTAATCTCCTCAAACTGCGGGACGTCCGCCGGTGCGCCGTTCAGGCGGTCGATCCAGCGGTGGTAGCCGCTGCCACGCAACTTCGAGGCGTAGTATTTCACGGTCATGGCAGGGCGGCCCACGCCCAATCCAAGGACATCAAGCAGCATCGGCACCGCCGGCGCCAGGCGCGTACTCCCTTTAAGCTCCTCCTGCTGGATGAACTTGAGCAGGTGCCGGATCACATAAGGCTGATCGCTCCACGTGTCGAGGTGCACAGGCGTGCCCGGCGCGGTCTCATAGCGGGCCTGGCGGAAGGCGTGCGGGACTGCGTCCATCAGGTCTTTGAGGCGTGCGGCTGCCGCGTCCGCGGGGAGCGACGAATCGCAGACGATCGCGTGCATGCTCCGGACGGTCTCCTGCCAGCCGGCGTACCCGGCGCCGTACAGCAGCGGATGCTCCAGAAAGTAGTCCGTCGGCACAGCGGCACCGGTGAAGTACTGGACGGCGCTGGCATGGGCGAACGTCCGCCAGAACTGCTTGAACGTCGCGAAGTCGCGAAACGAAGCGAACGTTCCGCCGACGATCCGATCCATGTGAGCCAGCTCTTCGAAGAACAGCGCTTCGATCGGGCGGAGCCGTTCAGCGGCGAAATCATCGTCCGCGGCAGCCCGCTTCAGCACCGGGACAATGCGATTGATAAAGGCCATCGTCAGCAGCATGCCCGTGCTGTACAGCGGGTCGATGAACCCCGCGGCATGCGGCGAGAGAATGAATCCATCGGCGACGATCTGCGATGCGGTGAACTGCACGCGTCCGGTCCGCGTCAGCGGGCGAATCGCCCGCATGTCGCCCAGGTGTGCCTGCATCGTGGGGAACCGCGAGATCCAGTCGTGCAGTTCGACTTCCGGCGAGATTCCGGGGTCGAGCGGATGCCGCGCATTGTCGAGTTGAAGTCCGACGCTGGTGATGCCGTTGTCAAACGGGATCACCCACAGCCATCCCCCGTCGAAGCAGTGGTGCACCGTGCCGCGGTCGCGGTCGCGGTGATAGCGGTGCGGTCGACCAATCGCCTCTTCGAGCGGTCGGACACCGCGGAAGTGGCTGAAGATCGAGCGGGTGTTCGTCGTCAGCCGGGGGGGATTGTCCCGGAGTCCGTGGCGCTTGGCGAAGTACGAGGCGTGCCCGGAGGCGTCAACGGTGAACCGCACGCGCACCGATTGTTCACCGGCCGGCGTCTGCAGACCGACTCGCCAGGCATCGCCCGCCCGCTCGAAGCGGGTGATCTCGGTGCGCTCAGAGTAGTCGACACCGTAGTGCGGGAGACGGGATGTCAGGTAGGCGTCGACGTCCGACCGCAGGAAGTGGACATCGGGACCGACCGGTGGCCGGATCGTGTCGAACAGCAGCTGGTCTCCGTCCTGCAGCGGTTCGCCGGGCCGGTGATAACCAAACCAGAAATGCTGTTTCGGATACGCGGTGAGCCCGAGTTTTCGCAGTCCGAAGTAGTGACAGACGTCGTCGAGTTCGGGGACGCCGTAATCACGAGCCAGCCGCCGCATCAGCAGCGTGGTAGTCGGCAGGGTGGACTCACCGATGGCGAACCGGGGATGAGCCCCTTTCTCGACGACGAGAGTGCGGAGTCCGACCTTTCCCAGGACGAGACCCAGCGTCGATCCTGCAATGCCGCTCCCCACGATGAGGACGTCGTATTCAGCAACCATCCGCGCCCTCGCATCCGGCAATAACCTCACAATGTGATCATGGTACCGCCGGGGACGAGGTTCAAGTTCCACCAAATGACAGGACCCCGGATTCTGGAAAGAATCCGGGGTCCTGGTCGAGAGACTTCTGCGACAATCGTGGAAATTGACTACTCGTCCGAAGCGGGCCGGCGCGGGCGGCTGCTCTCGGTGTTGACAGAGTCGTCGCGTTCGGGACGGCGGCGTTCGCCGCGAGGCTGATCGCCATCATTTCCATCGCGATTCCGCTCGCGATTGCCGAACTGCGGACGCGGGAACTCAACCTCCTCGCCCTTCAACTCCTCGAGTTTCGTCTTCTGCTCGTCGGTCAGTACGGCCATCGTCTTTTCCTCGGCCTCACGGCGCTGCTCGGCGAAGCGGGCGAATGGGTTTTCGCCTTCTCCGCGGGGCGGACGCTCACCCTCGACCGGCTGCGGACGGTCGCCGCGGGGCGTGAAGGCCCGGCGCTGCTCTTCACGCAGCGACTCCAACTGCGCCTTCTGATCATCCGTCAGGCCGATCTTGGCCGCCACGGTCTCGTTGGAGAGAGCGTCGAGGCCGACGCGCTGAACCCAGATCCCGAGCAGGCGCGCGTTCTGCGTGTCGTCCAGGACACCCGAGAGCTTGGTGCGGACTTCTTCCTCGCGCTGGGTCGCGGCTTCGCGCATCGCGGCAAACTGCTCGGCGCGCTCCTCGGGAGAGGCGTCACGATCGAACTGGAAATCGCCGGGGGGCGCATTGCGGGCCTCTTCCGCGATGCGGTCGATCTCTTCCTGCTGGGCGTCGGTGATCTTCAGCTCTTCCTTAACGGCGTCCATCCGCAGCAGGCCGAGATAGCTGTTGCGGTCCGGGCCGCGGAAGTTGAAGGCCCCTCGCTCTCCGCGGTCCCCCCGATCGCCGCGGCGGGGGCGCTCTTCCTCCTGCGCTAGCAGGCTGCCGGCCAGCACGAGCACGGCGAGGCCGGTGGTTGCGATTCGCTGTAACATGGGTCTTACTTCCTCATAACGAAGATGTGTTGAAACCGGCGCGCGGGGCTGCCGGGACGGGATGTGCGCGGCGTGGAGCGGCCGAATCCTTCACCCGGCACGCGCGAACCGGGCATCAGGCCGCGGTCGTCACGAATCATAAACCCGGCAGAGAATTCAAGGTTCCGCCCGATTCCGCGGGATTTCCTGAACCCAAAGGGCTCCCGGCAACCAGCCAGGGTGAGCAATGCGGGCCGGTCAAGGCGCGGGCCGGGCCTCCGCGGGTGCGCTCCGACCGTCGCGGGTTGCGGGGCAGGGATCGGCCCCCGAAACCGTGCTGCGTGTCGCAGGTCACCGAGCTTGTCGCCGCCGGATAAACCGTCGGTGTTCGAGCATCGTTGAGGCTCAAACCACGGCTTCGGTTCAGGTGGCGCGAAGGTCGGCAACCACGTCCCGAAACCGGGCCATCTCATGGTCGAGGCTGACCAGGGCCCATGGAGCCTCTTCGAGTTTGGAATCCCGCCCCATCAGTTCCAGCTGGAAGGCGACTTCGGCGGCGCTATCCACACCCAGCGTCTGCAGCTGCCCTTTCAGGCGATGGGCCAGTTCTCGGAGACCGGACGCATTTTGCTCATCGACAAGCCCCTGCAGCCCCAGGCGGTCCGCGGGGTAAGTTGACAGCAGCAGGTCGATGAGACTCTCGATGACGTCCACGCGACCGCCGACGCGCTCACAGAGACCTTCGTAGTCAAAGACCTGAACCGTCACAGGGATGCTCCGGGGAGGCACGATGTGGACCGCTGGCGCGAACGAGGCGGGGCCGACCTTATCGAACGATAGGCTGGCAGGGGCTTCCGTGTCGGGGGAATTGCACTGCTTCCGCGTGAAACAGGGAGTGCAAGGGACAGGCTGTGCCGCCTTTGCGGCAGCGGTCGCGGCGGAGCGTCGAGAAACTGGAGCGGAATGCAACATCCCGGCCGCGCCAGGGAGCGAGCGGCCGGGATGTGTCCATTCACCAATAGATAGACTCAAAAGCCCCGAGGACGGCACACGGAGTGTGCCGGCGACGCTGTTCAGTGGTGTGCGTGAGCGGGCTCCAGCCGGTTGGATTCCACTGGCGACTCCGGCGGCGAGACGGGGGTCTTGCGACCCATGCCCCACTTGAGCAGCGGCGGGGTGATCATGGTGGTGAGGATCACCATCACGACGATAGCGGAGTAGGTGGACTCCAGGATGACCGGTTCGCCGGCCGGCGTCTTCAGCGCCATGCCGACGCTGGCGAAGATCAGTCCTACCTCGCCGCGGGGGATCATGCCCAATCCGACGGCCAACTTGTTGAGACCCTTCTCCAGCACGCCGAACGAGCAGACCTGCTTGCCGATGATAGCGCCGATGGTGAGTGCGGCGGCCAGGGCCCACACGCTGGGATTGGCGAAGCTGGAAAGGTCCACCATGATCCCCATCTGCACGAAGAAGATAGGGACCAGGACCGCGGTCAACGGCCGGAGCGCCTCTTCCAACTCCACGTCTTCCCGCTGGCCCAGCTTCTGGTAGTGAGCGTGTTCGAGGATCAGTCCGGCAGCGAACGCGCCGACAATCGGATCGAGTCCGACCACGCTGGCGAGCCAGCCGAAGCCGAAGCAGATCACCAGGGCCGTCACCACCAGCAGCCCGTGCCCGTGCAACATCGTCGCGAAGCGGAAGAGCGGCTTGGTGAACAGGTGCGTGCCGAGAACGATCGCTCCGAACAGGAACCCGAACGCCTTCAGAACGATCCATACCAGCGAGATCGGCTCAAAGTTAGCCCCCTGCTGAATCACGCCGGAAACGATGGCCAGCACGATCAGGCCGAGGACGTCGTCGATGACGGCGGCGCCGAGAATGATCCGTGACTCCCGCTGCTGGCTGCGTCCGAGGTCCTTGAGGACGCGGGCCGTGATGCCGACGCTGGTCGCACAGAGCGTGGCGCCCAGGAACGCATGCACCTGCCAGCCCCGCTCGGGCAGCAGCCACAGCCCGATGCCGTATCCCAGGATCATCGGGGCGATCACACCCAGGACGGCGACGATCATCGAGGACGCGCCGACGGAGAGCATGTCGCGGACATTGGACTCGAGTCCGACTTCAAACAGCAGCAGGACGACGCCGATGCCGGCCAGCATCTTGATGATGGCGCCGGTGTCATACGGGTTGACGGCGGAGATCTCGGCGCGGAGTGCCGCCACCTGCTCGGCGTGGGCGGCTGGATCGGTCTCCGAGGCCTCGAGTTCGGCTTCAAACGCCTTGAGTTCCTGGGCCACGTCGATCTGTTCGGGAGCGTGGAAGAAGTCGGCCCCATGCCAGCCGGTGAGCCCGATGTTGCCGAGCACGATGCCCACGCACAATTCACCGAGCACGGCCGGCATCCCGACCCGTTCGAACAGGTCCCCGGCGAGTTTCGCCAGCAGGAGAATGATCACCACCGCCGCCAGCACCGGCGCGACGGGCGAGTGGTGCTCGGCATGACTCTCCTCTCCATGAGCGTGCGCGGCGTCTTGGGTCGCATGCGTGTTGTGCACGGGCAGTCCGGTCTCAGCCCCGGCATCCGCCTGGGCGTCTGCGGGCTGCTGAGCTTCGAACTCCTCGAGATGCTGAGCGTCGAAGGATGCGACCGGCCTTTCGATATCGGCTGATGCATTCTGCGCCCGAGCGGAATCCCACACGCACGCCGCCAGCACAATCGCGGCCAGCCACAGCCATGTCGTCGCGCCGAATCGGCGGCGGCTCAGAAACCGGGAAAAGCGGCGCCCTGAACTCAGGGAGGCGGTCCGCGCACGGCGGCCCGGCAGGAAATCGGGGGACAAAGCAGACACTCCTTGTTCGTCAATGCGGCGTGGTGAGCGCTCCATGCACCGCCCGGATGGGACAACGTGGCGGTCTGGACCGGTGGAATCGTCCACTCGGCCCGCTGCACTCCCGCGCAGACCGAATGAACCTAGCTCGCAAACAAATCAGCGCGAATCCAATTGATCCGGAGGAGCGCTGATTCCGGTCACCAAAGCCCGCATTGCCACGCAATCGGGATTGGCGATAGTATCCAAAGAATCATCACTTTGCGAGATGACCTCGCAAGCGGAACCACCGCCTGTGGAACGTGCACGACAGAAGGGATTTACAGAAGGTCACGAAGGCAACGAAGAGGCGTCCGGCAGTGTCGCGGTGTGGCTGCGGTCAGACTGCGGCACTCAGGTTTGAGGCACAAATCGGACCGTCCTATCCACCGGTCTGCCCCCCACTAGGTTCGGAGCGAGCACACCCGATCAATGGGAGCGATCTGCCGGAGATGCGTGCATGCGATTACCGGCTGAGTTCGGTAGTTCGAGCTCAGCCACCCGATGCCCGGGTCCTTAACGCCCGAACTTCGTTCCCTTCGTGACCTTCTGTAACCCCCTCGTTCCCTTGTGTGCTCCGCACTCGCCGCTGTCACGGACGACCGGGGGATTTTCATGTTGCGAGAACACACCCACCTTTCGGGCCGCCGCACGCTGTCCGGTTTCGTACGCATGATCGCTGCGGCGGCGCTGGGGGCCGGATGTCTCCAGCCCGCCTGTGCGGACGAGGAACTCGGCGTCCAGGTCCCGGAGGGCTTCGAGGTCACCCTCTTCGCGGATGACGACCTCGCGCACGATATCTACTCGCTGACCATCGATTCGTTCGGCCGCGTCGTGGTCTCCGGGGCGGGCTACGTCCGGATTCTCAATGACACCGACGCCGACGGCAAAGCGGACTCCTACGTCCAGTATGTCGACGGTCCCCGCACCGGCGCGCAGGGGATGTACTTCTACGGCCGCGATCTCATTTGCGCCGGCGACGGCGGACTGATCCGCTATCGCGACCGTAACGCCGACGACCGGGCGGACGGGCCCCCCGACGTGTTCCTCAAGGTCAAGGCCGGCGGCGAGCACGACCTGCACGCCATGCGCAAAGGGGCCGACGGCTGGTGGTACGTCATTGCCGGCAACATGGCTGGTGTGACCAAGGATTATGTGACGATCCCCGCTTCGCCGGTGAAGGACCCCCACGGCGGCGTGGTGCTGCGGATGAGCCCCGACCTCACGCAGGGAGAGGTCTACTGTCACGGCTTCCGCAACGCGTACGACTTCGACTTCGGCGCGATGGGAGACGTGTTCGTCTTCGACAGCGACGGCGAGCGGGACATCTCGCTGCCGTGGTACCGGCCGACGCGGCTGTTCCACATGACGCCCGGCTCGCACGCCGGCTGGGTCACCGAAAGCTGGAAGCGGCCGGACGAGTTCATGGACATGCCGCCCGTCATCGGCGAGTTCGGCCGCGGGTCGCCGACCGGCGTCGTCTGCTATCGCCATACCCAATTCCCCGAGGAATACCACGGGGCCATCATCATTCTCGACTGGACCTACGGCCGCGTGTTCGCCGTGCAGATGAACGTGGACGGCGGCACCTGGAAAGGGGAGCCGGTCGAATTCATGACGGCCGTCGGCCAGCACGGCTTCGCGCCGACCGACGCCGAAGTCGGCCCCGATGGGTCGCTCTACGTCGCCGTCGGCGGACGCGGAACCCGCGGCGGCGTCTATCGCATCCGCGCGACGACAGCGCCGCCGGTTGCGTTGCCGCGCCTCGACGTCCCGCTCAATCCGCAGCAGAAGCTCGCCGCCTGCCTCACCTCGCCGCAACCGCTGAGCAGCTGGTCGCGTCGCCGCTGGGAGCCGCTCGCGGACTCGCTGGGGCGTGACGTGCTGGTTCAGGCCGCACTTGATGAACGGCGCGATCCGGCGGAGCGCGCCCGCGCCATTGAGATCGTCACCGAGAGATTCCACGGTTTTGAAGCTGGCGAGTTTGACCGTCTGATGACCAGCCGGGCTGCTGAAGTGCGGGCCCGCGCGGTCTGGTCGATGGGACGCACCGAGTCCCGACTCCCCAGCACGCCCGGCATCATCCGGGCGCTATCCGATTCGAATCCCTACATCGTGCGCTGTGCGCTCGAAGCGCTGCAGGGCGTTCAGCCGGACGTCTTCACGGCGCTCGTTGACCCGATCGGCGCCGCGCTGGCCAGCGAGGACGGGTCGGTGCGTCAGGCCGCCGTGCGCCTCCTGCCGCTGGTGGATGAGGACACGTACCACGAGATCGCTGCGGCCGCCATTCAGCGCGGCTGGCAGGGGGCCGTGCCGGTGGCCCAGGGTTTTGCGTTGCGCAAGCCGGGCTTCAATGCCTACTCGGTTGATATCGGCCTGCGCGTGCTGGAAGGCAAGCATCCGACGGCCCTCAAGCTGGAGGCCGCGCGGTTGATTCAGATCGGCCTCGGCGACCTGGTCCCCGCCGAGCCGCCGCACGGACCGGTGTTCGACAGCTACGTCGCTCGCCTGGATCTCGCCGTCCACGCCGCCGAACTGGAGCCGATCACGCTCCGGCTACTGGCCATTTACCCCACCGGCGAGGCGGCGGTCGATGCGGAGCTGATCCGCGTGCTGTCGATGGTCCAGCCGGACGACTCCGCCGTCATCGACCGCGTGCTGGCCGGCATCACGCCCGAGTCGCATCCGACCGACGATCTGCATCGCCTCATCGCGCTGGCTCGATTGCCGGCGGAGCGCACCGAATCGCAACAGGCCGCCACGGCCGCGGGGCTCCTGGCGATCGACGCCAAGGTGCATGAGCGACAGTTGCGGCAGGACAACCACTGGACCGATCGCATCATGGAGCTCTATGCCGGTCTGGTCGAGCGGGACTCGGGACTGCCGGAGGCCCTGTTGGCGCAGCCCGACTTTGGCCGGCCCGGGCATGTGCAGTTCGTGGCCGCGATGCCCGAAGAGAAGTTCGGCGAAGCAATCGGCCGGTTCGTGGAGGCCGTTCGTACGGATGAGGATTACGCGTGGGATCAGGATGTCGTGTTCCTCATGGGGGCGTCGAACGATCCGGAAGTCCGCAACATGCTGCGGGAAAGGTTCGACGACTACAGCCTCCGCAACGCCATCCTGCTCACGCTTGCCCGCGAACCGGCCGAAATCGATCGCCCGCTGTTCCTCGAAGGACTCGAAGGCACGCCATTCGACGTGATGGGGCAGTGCATCGCAGCCCTCGCCTGGCTGTCCCCCGAAGCGAGCCCGCGGGAATTGGTCACCCTCGTCCGCGCCGCCCGCCGGCTGGGCTACAAGGAAGAGGAGCGGGAACTTCGCGACCAGGTCGTCGAACTGCTGCGCCTCAAAACAGGCCAGGATTTCTCCTATGTGCTCGGGGCCGAGGGAGACGCGCAGCAGGCTTCCATCGATCAGTGGACCGCATGGGCCCAGGCGACCTATCCGGAGGAAGTCGCCCGACAGAGCGGCGCCTCGCTCGAAAGCACCGAGGAGCTGGCGGCTCTCCTGTCGCAAGTGAACTGGGAGACGGGCGACGCCACCCGCGGTCAGAAGCTGTTCCAGACGCGTCAGTGCGCCCAATGCCACAACAGCCGCTCGGCATTGGGGCCGGACCTGACGGGCGTCGCCGGCCGCTTCTCGCGCGACGACCTGTTCATCGCCATTGCCCTCCCAAACAAGGACGTCTCCCCCCGCTACATGGCGACCACCATCGCCACCGTCGACGGCAACGTCCACACCGGTATGATCGTGTACGAATCGGTCGACGGCATGGTCCTCCGCAACGCACAAAACCAGACGCTGCGGATTGAGACCGAGGAAATCGAGTCGCGCCGCACCCGCTCACAATCGCTGATGCCCGCCGGACTCCTCAAAGACCTCCAGCCCCAGGATCTCGCCGACCTCTACACCTACCTCCGCGGCCTTGGATTGCAGACTGCCGACGCGGGCGGACAGTAGAGGTCATCGCGATCGCAGCTCTCGGTGGTCGGACAACGACGAATGGATCGCGGCGCGTGAGGCCTGCAGAGGCCGAGACTCGACCGTCGAACACTACGACTTTTGTCGCAGTCGCTTCACGAATCGCTGCAAGTCGGGCGGAAAGTCAGCCTCGAACTCCAGGCGCTCGTGGAACACCGGATGATCGAATGCCAGCCGGGCGGCGTGCAGCGCAAGCCTTGGGGCGCCGCTCTGATCATCGACCGGCGGCCCATTGAGCCGCTTGCGATAGATCGGGTCGCCGCACACAAGGTGACCCAGTTCCGACAGGTGGATGCGGATCTGATGCGTGCGGCCGGTCTCCAGAGCGCACTCGACGAGTGAGTATTCTCCGAGCTTTTCGAGCGGACGGACGTGCGTGACGGCCCGCTCGCCGTCGTCACCCGGGCCGCTCCCACGCTGCCCGTCTCCCCGGTCGCGCACCAGTTTCGTTTCGATCGTCTGTGCCTCGGGATGTCCATGCACGATCGCCCGGTAGACGCGCTCGTTCGAGTGTTTCTTGAACTGTCGCACCAGGTGCTGCTCCGCCGCCGGCGTGCGCGCAAACACCATCACGCCGCTGGTGTCGCGATCGAGGCGATGCACCGGGATCACCCGCGGCAACCTGCCTCGCGGAGGTATTCGGCGCGGCGCCGCCTGCGGCCGTCCGCGCCGCCGCTCCCGCGGAGCCGCGTCTTCAGCAGGCCGCTCGTACTGCTGCACCAGCCGCGGCAGCACTTCATCCAGCGTGGGCTGCAGGTTCTTTCTGGCGGCCGACCAGTTCCGCTCTTCCCGGTGCCGCAGCGTCGTCATCAGCGCCGGCTTGACGACCACCACGACGTGCGGGTCGCAGTAGAGAATCTCGACATCCTCCGCCGTCGGTTGGGGAGTCCGCGCGTGCTCGAAGACATGCACGACGTCGCCGGTCTTGATGCGGCGTCCCTCATCCAGACACATCGCCCCGTTGACCGACACCCTCCGCGCTGCCAACAGCTTCTTTGCGGCGTTCCATGAACAGTCCGGCAGCCATTCGCGCAGCGCCGCGACCAGCGTCTGTCCCGACTGCGGCTGCCTGACATGAAAGACCTGTCGCTCGGGCACGCGTGGTCCGCGGGGAAGAATGGAACAGGAGGTAACAGAGTAAACAGAGAGAATGGAATTGTCGGTCAAGCAAGCGGTTCAAGGGTAGCACAGGCAGACACGACCTGTGTGCGGGTGCAGGAGCGGATTTCTGTGGAGGGCGCAACGAGATCCCGGGATTCACCTTGTCTTGCAGTCAGTCCTGCGGACGGCAAAGAGGACTGTGCCTGCGACAACCAATGGTTAGTGCACCCTGTGTGCGCTGCACTGCAAATTGGTCTTATGCATCCGCCAGCCCCATGACGGGCATCGGCTCTGTACGCTCTCCCTCTCCGTTCACTCTGTTACCTCCTGTTCCAACACCCTTCACTCGCCCGGAGGCTGCCACCGCACGGCACCGGCGCGCTGGATCTGCTGCCGTAGCGCCGCCGACAGTTCATTGAAGACCTGCGGCCGCTCGCGCGACAGATCGTGCTGCTCCTGCGGATCGTCGCGCAGATTGTACAGTTCCAGCGGAGCGAACGGGCTGTTCTGCAGCAACTTCCAGTCGCCGCGAATCACCGCGTCGATCGCCTTGCCGCCGTACGCGTTTCCGCCCTCGCGCCGGGTGAAGAACCAGTGTTCGCGGAGGGGCGGCTGCTCCTTTCCCCACAATGTCGCCAGGATGCTGACTCCGTCGATGGGATGTTCACCCTGCGCGCCGGCGATTTCGAGCACCGTCGGGAACAGGTCCATCGTCATGGCGCGGGCGTCCGTCTCCGAGCCCGCGCGCGTTTCGCCCGGCCAACGGACAATCGTCGGCACGCGCAGGCCCCCCTCATACATGCTCTGCTTGCCGTCGCGCAGCGGGCCGTTGCTTGCGCCGACGTTGAGCTGGCCGCCGTTGTCGCTGGAGAAGATCACCAGCGTGTCGCCCGCGAATCCGCTCTCGTCGAGGCAGCTCAGCACGCGGCCGATGCCGTCGTCCATGTGCTCGATCAGCGCGGCGAGCTGCGCCCGCTGCTCCGACATCTGGGGCTCGCGCTCCTTCACCCGGGCCAGCCAGTCATCAGGCGGTTGAATCGGCGTGTGCGGTGCATTGTACGCCAGATACAGAAAGAACGGCTCATCGGCGGACTGCCGGGTCCGGAGATACTCGCAGGCCCAGGCGGTGAACAGATCCGTCGCATGCCCCGCAGGATCGATCTCCTCCTCGTTCAGCCGCAGGTAGTTGATGTCATGACGACGATGATGAAAGTAATCATCCATCATGTCCCCGAGAAAACCATGAAAGTGCTCGAACCCTCGTTCATTCGGCCGGTTTGGAGACTCCAGCCCCAGATGCCACTTGCCGACGATCGCCGTGTGATAGCCGGCGTCGCTCAACAGTTCCGGCAGCAGCACGGCGTCCGGATCGAGCCAGCCCCAACTGTTGTCGGCGTGCGTGCGGATGACGCCCGGGACGCCGACGAGATCGGGATAGCGGCCCGTCAGCAGCGATGCGCGCGTGGGAGAGCAGACCGGACAGTTCGCATAGAACTTCGTAAAGCGCAGACCATCGCGGGCGAGACCGTCGATGTGCGGAGTCCGCAGGTCGGTCGCACCGTAGCAGCCCAGGTCGCCGTAACCGAGATCATCGGCCAGAATCACCACAACGTTCGGCCTGTCAGCGGCCGTTGCGGCGGTGCTGCATCCTGCCAGCAGCAGAATGAAGAGCGAACGGACCATCAGGCCGATGTGTGGTGCTGGGCCGATTCCTGCGCTCCGACTGTCATCGATTCGACGATCCCCTCGAACCGGCTGCGGTAGCGCCACCGTTCCCACCAGTTCGCCTTTCGCAGGTTTGGATCGTTCGGACGAACGGAGTGCTCCTTGCCCCGGCGGGTCTTGATCAGCAGTGAGCCGTCGGGACGCACGTCAGCCACCACCCAGAACTTGTCCACCGTATAGGCGTACTCGTCCCCGTGCTCGGCGGGCAGAACGTTCTGGGCGCGCGGGCCGGGGTGCGTGCTGAACTTCGTCTTGCGATAGATCACCCAGTCGCCGGCGCGAATTCCATTTCCACTCACGATTCTGCTCCCGCTGATCATCGCTGCTGGACCATCCTGCGCTGGGGGTGTCGTCAGCCGGTTCCGTTTCGGGCTCCTCGGCCGGCCGGATCGCGCAGCTTGCAGCGACGACGCGGCGGCGCCCTCAACATATCACTATAGCGGAGAAATCGGCGATCGTCAGCGCTGAAAGTGGAGGTCGGCGAAGTTCAGGTATTGTTCCCAGTCGTAGTCCGTGACGTCGTGGGGGCCTGTCCGGATGTGGTATCCGATCGTCCCTGAGGCGACGGGCCGGTTGACCTCGGGCAGCGCGTCACTGTCGTTGCCCAGCCCGGCTGCGCCCAGGAGCCGATAGACGGGGTCGGCATAGTAGCCGGAGAGATACTCGCCGCGCGGATCGGCCCAGCGATCCTCTTCAGCGCTGGCGATGTACACCGGCCGCGGCGCGATGAGCGCAATCAGCTCATGCTGGTCCACCGGCAGCTCCTGTTCGCGTCCGTTGTAGCTCGTGAAATTGTCATTGAACCAGTGCGGGAACGAGGTGTTGATCCGCTGGACCGTCTCGCCGAACGCCCGCCGGCTCAGCGCGGCCCCGCCGCAGCCGGAGTTGTTGGAGATCACGATCGCGAATCGCTCGTCGCTGGCGCCGGCCCAGAGTGACGTCTTCCCCAGTCGCGAGTGACCAAGCACGGCGACATGGTCGGCATCAATGTCCGGATCGTGCTCCAGATAATCGAGAGCGCGACTGAGCCCCCAGGCCCAGGCCGCAATCGAGCCCCAGGCGTCGGGCGCGCGCTTCTTCTCCGCTTCATCAAACAGCGGATGCACGCCGTTCTGAAAACCGTCGTCAAAGTCGGGGTCGATGTCCCCGTAGTACACCGTGGCGAGGGCGTACCCCCGATCGATGATCATCTCGACCGGCCAGCGGCTGGCGGCAGAACCGCGCGACGCCTCGGTTGCGCGATTGTCCACGTATCCCTTATCAGGATTGTTGCGAAACCAGCCGTCGTTGAGCGTGATCCGGGGATCATCGTGGACGGCATGGTTGCCGCCGAAGTTGAGTCCCAGAAACGCGGGCGCGGGACCGTCAGCTTTCGGCACGAAGAGCAGGACCGACATCGCCGGCCCCGACTGCTCCCCGAGGAACCAGACATCCACCTGCTTCATCACCGCCTTCCCCCCGAGTGCGTCGGCATGGGTCGAGGTCACTTCAAAAGGCACCTCGTCCGGCCGCGGTGGACTGCGGCCGTAAACGTGTTCCTTAAACAGATCCAGCAGCTCCGGACGTCGCTGCGTCCACCACGTCTCGGAGTCCTGAACCGGTGTGCCGTCTCTCAAGACGAGCGGTTCCGGGAGGTCGAACTGCGGGACTTTGGATTCGTCGTAGTTCGGCTCCTGGGCCGCGGCCAGGCGACTCAGCAACAGGAGGATCAGTGCCGGCGTCATTCGGTGCATGAGCAACGCTCTCGATTCGGAGTGCGGTGGGCAGGCGGATACCTGCGGTCGATCGTACCGCGACGCCTGCGCTCACACCATGACGACTGTCGTCGGCCGGCCCGGCAACGTTGTCAATCTCCCGAAGGAGAGCGCTGAAGCAGCCACGGCGTGAGCAGCCAGCATGCGGCCGTCGTCGCCGCGCCGAGCAGGACCAGCCGGTCGAAGGCGACGTGCGGTCCCGCGTGGAGGGACCAATCGTCGTACAGCCGGCCGCCCCACGCCATCGCAGCGGTGATCCCCAGGTTGGACAGGGCCATCAAAGTGGCGAACAGCGTGCCGGACACTTCCGGCGGGCAGACTCGCGCCGCCAGGTCGAGTTGAATCAGGCTGCCCGTCATGTAGGTGAATCCGGCCAGGACCGCGATAACGAGGGCCGTCGTGCGTCCCTGCAGTCCCAGATAGGCGAGCGTCGTCAAAATGCCGCACACAATTGAGAGGTGAATCAGCGCGGGCGGCCTGAGCTTCCGGCAGTACCAGCCATACCCGATCGAGGCGACGACCGATGCCGCAGCGAACAGCGAAACCGTGGTCCCATAAAACTGCTCGCTCAGCTTCAGTTCCCGCGTCAGGTAGTAGTCCAGCACCGCGCTGGAGAACGGATTGAAGTTCCACAGGAACAGAAAAGCCGCGGCCGCGAGAAACCGCGGAGATCGAAAGGCACGCCCCAGAATCCGGAGCCGGAGCATCAGCGCGTCTCCGGCCGGCGGCCGTGGGCCCTCCTTCACCCAGGTGATCGCCAGCACCGTGGAGACGGCCGCCGCGGACGCGCAAATCACGAACCCCACGTCCTGGCGACCCGACTGGCTCAGCCAGCCACCGATGAAACCGGTCAGGATCGTGGCCCCGTACATTGCGGCCCACTGCACGGACTGCAGCCGTCCCGTCATACCCCAGGGCTGGCCCCGCTCCACCATCAGGGCGTCGGTCACCACGTCGGTGAACGCCACGCCGACGGTCGGCACGAGCAGCACGATGAGGAACAGCCGGTCTCGTCCCGCTGCCGGCAAATCCATCGCGACGTATCCCAGGCCGATGGCCGTCACGGCCGTCATCAGCACCAGCCAGTTGCGGCGAGACTGCCGACCCAGCGGAACGAAGTCCACGAGCAGTCCATACAGCGGCTTCAGCGCCCAGGGCAGGCCGAGCAGCGACATGAACGCGGCGATCTCGGCGGCCGTCCGCCCCCGCTCTTCCAGCAGCGAACGGACCGGCTGGGCAATCAGGCCTTCGGTCGGTTCCGCAATCCCCTGGATGAAATAGATGCCGCCGAATAACGCGGCGAGCCCCGCAAACCGCGGCGGAACGGGTTCATTCGCAGCGTCAGGACGGCTGGCCGACATTCCGGAATTTTCCAAAATCTGGACGCAAACGCCGCGGACATCCGTTGACGGAGTTGCCGGCGCACGTTTCAATTCTGCGCGCATGGGACCAAACGGTCCCGCTCGACGGGCGCATGACCGCGACCCCGCCGAAAGCAAGACGGTCAGCCTGGAGGACTGTACGGGCCAAACGCCGAACATCACAACACCGTCCCGGTCACGATGTGGTTTGCGTAAACCGGGTGCCCACTGCACGGGAAGCCCCGCCGGATGTTCTCCGGTCCCGCTGATGAAGCCGGCTTCCGTCGCTGACAGGTGCACTCACGAACGAGGTCCCCGGTTGGACGACCTCACCCAGGCACGCGGAGGAGCACGCGCGCCGGTCTTGCTTTCAGCTCGCCAGGAGCCTGCGACCATGCAGTCGGCGGATGTCGCTACGGATGCGGCAAATTCACTCGTGCGCTGTGAGGACGACGGAGAGCCTCCCAGTCCGACGCAGTTCCTCTCCGGTCCCATTCAGCCTTACGCGCACGAGCCGCACGCTGCGCCGCCCGCACCGCTCGTCGGCGGACGCAACGGCAACGGAGCCTCGCTGAAGTCCGGCTACCGGCGGCTCAGGGAACCCTCGCGCAACGGCCGGCCCGCCATCGAGAAGTCCGCCGCCACGCGGGCCCGCCGCGCCTTCCGCCGCGAGTTCTTCCCCGACGCCACCGACAAGGAATGGAACGACTGGAGCTGGCAGGCGCGGCACCGCTTCCGCACGCTTCAGCAGATCGAACGTGTCCTGATCCTCTCCGATGAGGAGCGGGACGCCATGCAGGAAGGGGGAATGATGCTGCCCGTCGGCATCACCCCTTACTACATGAGCCTGCTCGACCGGTTGAACCCCCAACAGGGACTGCGGCGAACCGTCATCCCCACCAGGTCGGAGTTCGTCCGCATGCCGGGCGAGGCCGACGATCCGCTCGGCGAAGACGGCCACAGTCCGGTCCCGGGGCTCGTGCATCGGTATCCCGACCGCGTCCTGCTCCTTGCTCTCGACTTCTGCTCGACCTACTGCCGGTACTGCACGCGCTCGCGCGTCGTCGGTCACGGCGAGATCGTCCCGAATAAGGACCGTCTGGAGCAGATCTTCGACTACCTGCGCGGCGCGAAGCAGGTCCGCGACGTGCTCATCTCGGGCGGCGATCCGCTGGCCCTCAACGAGGACCGGCTCGACTGGATCCTCGGCAAGCTCCGGGACATCCCCCACATCGAGTTCATCCGCATCGGCACCAAGATGCCGGCCGTGCTCCCGCAACGCATCACCCCGCAGCTGACGCGGGTGCTTAAGCGCTATCATCCGCTGTGGATGAGCGTGCACTTCCTGCATCCCGATGAGTGCACGCCGGAGTCGCAGCGCGCCTGCGAACGCTTGGCCGACGCCGGCATCCCGCTCGGCTGCCAGACGGTGCTCCTCAAAGGAGTCAATGACTCGGTCGAGACGATGCAGGATCTCGTCCACCGGCTGCTCCGCATGCGCGTGCGGCCCTACTACCTGTATCAGTGCGACCCGATCAGCGGTTCGTCGCACTTCCGCACGCCGGTCTCGAAGGGACTGGAGATCATCCAGGGACTCCGCGGCCACACCACCGGCTACGCCGTCCCCACCTACGTCATCGACGCCCCCGGCGGCGGCGGCAAGATCCCCCTCCAGCCGGAGACCGTCGTCGGCCGCGAAGGAGACGACCTCCTGTTGCGGAATTTCGAAGGAAAGACTTTCCGGTATCCGGATCCGCTGTGAAGTTTGAACAGGAGGAAACGGAGGTAACAGAGGAAGGAATTCGCACGACGATGATGCACCCTGAAGCGCCATCCTTGGTTGCCAAGCTTGCTTGGAAGCGCATTCACACGAATCTCTGGTTCAGATCAACGTCCGGTCCCGGAAACTTCGACGGGCCATCGATTGAAATGCCTGCCTCCTTCGATCAACCCTGGTGTTGGACTCCGTTTCCTCCGTTGCCTCCTGATCAATCCTTCCTGTTGCGGCGCTCACGATGACGCGTCGGTCGATTCGCGGAGCAGGACGCTCGGTCTCTCCGCCCCGGTACGGCCATGAATGACGACGAATTCCTGTGCGTCCGCTGTGCACGCCGCCGCAAGACATGCTGCCAGGTCTCGGAGATCTACGTGACGCCCGGGGATGCGCGGCGCGTGAGCGAGTACACGGGGCGCAGCGACTTCTACGAGTACCGGGCGCCGGACAACCCTTCGTATGCCGACCAGGACGACGACCCCGAATGGCAGCGCAATGTCTTTCGGGCCGACGGTTCCCGCCGCGTCCTCAAGCGCCGGCCTGACGGCGACTGCACGTTCCTCGGAACGCAGGGATGCACCCTTCCGCTTGAGGTGCGGCCGCTGATCTGCCGGCTCTATCCCTACGACTACACCGCCGAAGGAATCCTGCCGGATCTCTCGCCGGGCTGCCCGGTGGAGTTGCTGCGCCCGGGCCAGTCGCTGATCGACGCGCTCGACATGCGGCTCGCCGACGCACTGCACTGGCATCGACAGCTGTACGATGAGATCCGGGAGGAGCAGCACGCCGAAACGCTGCCGGTGGCCGCCCGATCCCTTGAGTCCGACGGCTGCACCGGGTTCTCGCCATGCGCATCGGCCTGACGTACGATCTGCGGTCCGAGTACCTGGCTGCCGGCTATAGCGAGGAGGAGACGGCCGAGTTCGATCGCGCAGACACCATCGACTCCATCGAGCACGCCCTCCAATCGCTCGGCCATGAGACCGACCGGATCGGCCACGCGCGGCAGCTGGTGCAGCGACTCGCCTGCGGAGATCGCTGGGACCTGGTCTTCAACATCTGCGAGGGCTTGCGGGGCGTCGCTCGCGAATCGCAGGTCCCCGCCATCCTCGACCTGTACGAGATCGCTTGCACCTTCGCCGACCCGCTCGTTATGTCGCTCTCCCTGCACAAGGGGCTGACGAAGACGATCGTCCGTGAACAGGGGATACCGACGCCGCGGTGGCTCGTGGTGGATGATCCGACAACCCTGGACGTCACGTTCCCGTTGCCGGCTTTCATCAAGCCGATTGCCGAGGGGACCGGCAAAGGCATCACGCCGGCGTCGAAGATCGCCGACTACGACGCCCTGCGCGCCGGCTGCGCGCGACTGCGGATACAGTACGATCAACCTGTGCTCGTCGAAGAGTATCTCCCCGGCCGCGAGTTCACCGTCGGATTGGTGGGAACCGGCTCCGACGCCGAGGTTCTGGGAACCCTTGAGATCGTCCTCCTCGCAGGGGCCGAGCCGGAGGTCTACTCGTACGTCAACAAAGAACGCTGCGAGGAGCTGGTCGAATACCGCCTCGTTCACGCTGCAGATGATTTGGAAGTGCAGGAAGCTGAGCGGATCGCCCTGGCTGCCTGGCACGCGCTCGGCTGCCGCGATGCCGGACGCATCGATCTCCGCTCCGACGGAAATGGACGTCCGCAGTTCCTCGAAGCCAATCCCCTCGCCGGGCTGCACCCCCAGCATTCCGATCTCCCCATGCTCTGCACCGCCATCGGCATGCCATACGTTGCTCTGATCGAACGCATCGTCAACTCCGCCGCCCTGCGTGTCGGGAGCAGACGCCCGCACATTCCCACTGCATAGCCGGCGATCAGACCGGCCTCAGTCCGGACCGCCGCGCACGTCATGCGCACCCTGATCCTCCACAACGCCGTCGCGGACGCCGCCGATCCCGCCGATCGGGACGTCCTCGTCCAGCGCGACGCCGTCGCCGCGGCACTCACCGGGCTCGGCCACGAGCCGGCGTCGCTCCCCTGCACGCTGAATTTCGAACAACTCCGAGACGAACTCGAGCGCATTCGACCTCCGCTCGTCTTCAATCTCGTGGAATCGCTCGGCGGCACCGACCGATTGATGCCGCTCGCCACGCTGATGCTCGACGCGCTGGGCATCCCCTGGACAGGCTGCCCCACGGCGGCCCTGCTGCAGACCGGAGACAAGCTCCTCGCCAAGCGGCTGATTCGCGATGCAGGTCTTCCCACACCGGGATGGCTCGGTCCGTCAACCGCAGCCCGCAGCAAGCCGAGGACGGAATTGCAGATACCCTTTCCCACTCGTCGCCGCTACATCGTGAAGGCGGTCTTCGAGCACGCCTCCCTCGGCCTCGATGATGACGCCGTCGTGGAAGTGAGCAATCCCGATCAGTTGCGCCGGATCATCGACGACCGCAGCGAATCGCTGGGACGCCCCTGCTTTGCCGAGCGGTACGTCGACGGCCGGGAGTTCAATATCTCGCTGCTCGACGACGGCCGCGGCCGCCCAGAGGTGCTGCCGCATGCCGAGATCGTCTTCACCGACTTCGCTCCGGGCCGCCCGCGCATCGTCGGTTACCGAGCCAAATGGTCCGAAGATTCTCTGGAGTATCGCAACACGCCGCGCCGCTTCGAGCTGCCGCCGACGGACCGGCAGCTGTTGCGGCGATTGACCCGGCTGTCGCGCGCCTGCTGGCGGCTGTTTGGGCTGCGCGGCTATGCCCGGATCGACTTCCGTGTCGACGCGCGCGGACGCCCCTGGTTTTTGGAAGCCAACGCGAACCCCTGCCTCTCTCCCGACGCCGGCTTCGCCGCCGCCCTGGCCGCAGCCGGGATTCCATACGCGGAAGCAATCCGGCGGATCATTGATGCGGCCGGCCGTGGCCACGGCGCAACGCACGCGATGGACTCTTCGCCCGGTCCCTGAGTCCTTTCCTTGCACCTGTCACCCGGCTGGTTCCATCATCAGCAGCTCCTGATCGACGCCGACATCCGTTACCTGCTGTTCGATTCCGCTGGGCCAGCGGATCGACAGGGAGACCGGCTGATCGTGCGGGCCCAGCCCGAACTGCAGCCGCCGATCCCCGGTCGACGCATAGCTTCCCCCACCCTTGATCTGCCGCATCTGGCGGGGGCCGGACGTCGGGATCAGCGTGACCACCGCTCCCATTGCGTCCCGGTTGGAAGCGCGGCCGATCAGCCGCAACTGCAGCCAGTGTGAGTCCCCCGTCGAGGTGTTCTCCAGCAGCGTCAGCGGCTCATTGGTGGGCGTCAGCACGAGGTCGGTGTCGCCGTCATTGTCGAGGTCTCCTCCCGCGACGCCCCTTCCCATGTGGGGCTCCGCCACGTAATCGCCCGCCGCGTCAGTAACGTTTACGAACCGCCGCCCTTCGTCATTCCGGAACAGCAGCGCCTTCTGCAGCAGCGGCGCGTTGGTGGGGTGCCGGATCACGTGGCCGTTGGATACAAAGATGTCCTCGTCGGCATCGTGGTCGAAATCGGCAAACACGGTGCCCCAGCCCACGTACAGACCCGCAGCCGCCATGATCCCCGTCGGACGGCTGACGTGGCGAAAGAAGCTGTCTCCCAGATTGCGGTACAGCGCAAAGCTCTCCCGCTCGTAGTTCGCCACCCAGATGTCCGGGCGGCCGTCGAGGTCGAAATCACCCACCTCGACACCCATGCTGCCGTCGGGAGTCCCCTCGTCGCTCAGACTCGTGCCGCTCAACAGAGAGACGTCGGTAAACGTCCCGTTCCCCTCATTGCGGTACAGAAAGTTCGGCACGGTGTCGTTGCCGACGTAAATGTCCTGGTCTCCGTCCAGATCGACGTCCGCGGCAACCACGCCCAGTCCCTTGCCGTCGTCGCGCAGGCCGGCGGCCGCCGATGATTCGGAAAAGGTCCCGTCGCCACCACTGAGAAACAGCGAATCGGGGAGTGGTTCGTATCGTCGCGGCGGACAGACCTCTTTCTCGCCGGGGCGGGGTCCCGGACACAGTGGATGGTTCTCGAACGACCAGTTGACGTAGTGCGCAACATACACATCGAGAGCACCATCCCGGTCGGCGTCCAGCCAGGCGGCGCTGCTGCTCCAGGAGGGATCAATCAACCGGGCGTCCGAGGCCCGCTCCCGGAACGTCCCGTCCCCCTCGTTGTGCAGCAGGAGCACGCCTCCGTATCCGGTCACCAGCATGTCGCAGAACCCGTCATTGTCGTAGTCCGCCGCAGCGACGCCATGCGAGTACCAGGGCGCGGACTGCGCAAACCCGGCCTCCGTCACGTCCCGATACCGCCACAGGCTCACGGCGCGGCACAGCAGCGGCGAGCGACCCGTCATCTGCTCCGGACCGATGTACTCGCCGCCACCGGGGGCGAACAGGTCCAGCAGGCCGTCCCGGTCAAAATCCACCAGCGCGACCCCGCCCCCCAGCGATTCGAGAATCGCGTAGTGTTCCGCCTCTTCGTCATTGCGATACGAGAATCGGACTCCAGCCGACTCGGTGCGATCGGCGAAACGGATTCCTTGCACGTCCGATGGTCCCTCCCCGCCCGTTCGCGAGCCCGATGGGTGCGCGTCAGCGGCGGCCGAACCCGCTCCCGGCGCATTGAGCGACGAGTCCGCATCCGCAGCCGGCTTCTTGCAGCCGGCCGCAACGGCAGCCAGGATCCCGCACAGGCAGGTCGAAAGCAGACCGTGGATACAGAAACACCGCATGGCGGTACTCGTAAACAGAAGCGCACGAGGCAGTCGAGCAAAGAGGTGACGGCCGCATCATATCAGCAGCCCGGTGGCACGGCACTCCTCACGCTCCAGATGGCAACCTGGACGATGCCGCACTCCGATCCCGTCACTCTTCTCCGCCGCCGCCCGTCCAGATCGCAGAGTCTTCTCCGTCCAGCCGCAGCGTCAGGCACTTGGCGCTTCCGCCGGCCTTGATGAACTCATCAAGCGGCGTCGCGTGCGGCAAATACCCGGCCCCTTGCAACGCCGCTTCCAAAGCCGGGCATCCGGTATTGAGCACAACATGCCGCTCCGGATCTGAAGAAGGATCGGCATCCGTCCGGCCCCCGGGATTGAGCACGACGGCATTGCAGGCGAAGCGTTCCGCTTCTGCGGAATCCACTTCAATGAGCTTCCGGACGTGCTGCCGCACCGCCCGCTGTCCGTACTCGTCGAATGCCGCCGGGTGCCAGATGGCCGTTTCCGCATCCAGCGGGCAGAAGCAGGTGTCGAGATGGTAGTACCGGGGATCCACGAGCTGCAGCGGGATCACGCGGCATCCCATCTCAGCGGCCACCCACTGCAGCGCCCCCGCGTCGCTGCGGATGATGTAACCGCCAAACAGCGTCTCACCACAGAACAGCGCGTCCCCGGCCCCCTCAAAAAACATGCCCTCGGGGAGCGAGCGGGGGGTTAGCCCGTGCGACTGAAACCAGGTCTCGTCGACCGGCGTCTCCCCCTGCCGGGCCGCGTGCCGGAACTGCGAGAGAAACACCGTCTCTTGCCACACCAGCCCTGCGTTCGCGGTGAACACCAGGTCGGGGAGCCCCTGCACCGGCTCCATCAGCCGGATATCGGCGCCCAGCGACGCCAGCAGGTCGTGCAACTGCTGCCACTGGTCACGCGCCACCGCGGAGTCGCTCGCCCGGCTTCGGCTCATCCACGGATTAATCTCGTACTCGATCCCGTAGAAATCCGGCGGGCACATCAGGATCGTTGAATGCGAGAACGTGCTCATGAAACAACGCATCCCTGAAAGGACGGATCGCCAAAGCCGGGCCGGGAGATCGTAACGCACCCATCCGCACCCGGCCTATAGACATCGGTCTCGCGATGCGTCCCTGACGCAGTCTGCAACGAAGTCATGCTGGCCCGGCTTCGATTTCGCGGCTTGAATCGGGTCTGCGTTGACGGGGCCCGCACGTGTGAAACAATACATTCGGCCGTTGAAGACAATTCCGTCTCCCGCCGGCCGCACACCGATTCAGGCAATGCGATGAGCGAACCCTCTCCATTCAAGTCCACGCCGATCGAAGCGGCCCTCCGCGCCCTGCGCGACGGGGGTCTCGTGATCGTCGTCGATGCCCAGGAGCGGGAGAATGAGGGAGACCTCGTCTGTGCAGCCGAGTCCATCACGCCGGAAACGGTCAATTTCATGCTGAGGCAGGCCGCCGGACTGCTGTGCGCCCCCGTCGCGCCGGAGATCTCGGAGAGACTGCGTCTGCGGCCGATGGTCGATCCGGAGTCCAACACGTCGCTGCACCGCACCCCGTTCCAGATCATGGTCGACCATCGCGACAGCGGCACAGGCGTCAGCGCCGCCGCCCGGGCGACCACGCTCAGGGCCCTGGCCGATCCGCATGCGATCGCCACGGATTTCGTCCAGCCCGGCCACGTCCCCCCGCTCCTCGCACGGGAGGGGGGCGTCCTGCGGCGCGCCGGCCACACCGAGGCCACCATCGATCTGCTCCGGATGGCGGGCCTCGTCCCTGTCGGCTGCCTGATCGAAGTCTGCAGCCAGCAAGGCTCGGGCATGGCGGACGCCGACGAGCTTCGCGACCTCTCCGAACGCCACAACATCCCGATCGTCTCCATCGCCGAGATCATCCAGCATCGCAGGCTGCGCGAGCAACTCGTGCACCGCATCGTGGAAGTGGATATCCCTACGGAGGACTACGGGACGCCGCACTTCATCGCCTACCGCGTCGAGCACGAAGTCCAGGAGCCGCTGGCCATCGTCTGGGGCGACTTGACGACGGTCGAGTCACCACTCGTCCGGATGCACTCATCCTGCTTCACCGGAGACATTCTCGGTTCGCTCCGCTGCGACTGCGGCGACCAGCTGCATATGGCAATGGAGATGATCGTCCGTGAGGGCGCCGGAGCCATCGTCTACCTGCCGCAGGAGGGCCGCGGAATCGGCCTGGTCTCCAAGCTCAAGGCCTATAAGCTGCAGGATGAGGGTCTCGACACCGTCGAGGCGAACCACCGGCTCGGATTTAAGGCCGACGAACGGGACTACATGGTCGGACTGCAGATCCTGAAGGATCTCGGGCTGCGCAACGTGCGGCTGCTGACGAACAATCCGCGGAAGCGCGAGGCCATCGACCTGTTTGAGCACTGGGTCGGACTCCGAGTGACCGAGCAGGTCAAACTCGTTGCCGAACCGCATCCCCGGCGCCGGAAATACCTGCAGACGAAGCGCGACAAGCTCGGGCACCTGCTGCCGGAACTCTCGTCCCCCGAGTCGTAAGCCCTCGCGCCGCTCGACCCGCGGCGATTATTCGTCGAGCGTAAACGGCTCGCGCACGACCGGCTTCTCAATCTGACCGCTGCGGATCATCGAGACCGGCACCCGGCGGCGGACGATCTGTCCGTCCTCCACCACCCGGATCCGCTGCAGGTTTTTCTTGAACTGCCGGCGCGTAATGCCGGTCGTCTTGCGGCCGTTGCCGCCGAGGTACTTCGCCTTACCGCGCTGGGCGACGGAGTTCCCCTTGGCCGGCTTGTTCTCGCCATACAGCTTGATCCGCTTGGCGAGCTTGATCCGCTTGTTCTTCTTGAGCGTGCTCATGGCAATATCGGGAGCAGGACGAGTCGGCGGCGATCGGGCGGACGAATCCGCGATACACATTCCCGCGGCGACGGTCCCTCCGGTTTTCTGGTTATCGTTTCGAGAACTGGAAGCTGCGGCGGGCTTTCTTGTAACCGTACTTCTTGCGTTCGACCATGCGCCCATCGCGGGTCAGGAAGTTGCCTTCGCCCAGCTGATGATGCAGATCGGGATTCTTGGCCTGCAGGGCTCGGGCGATTCCCAGAACCACCGCGCCGGTCTGTCCCGTCGGCCCGCCCCCCACGACCCGCACCCACACATCGACCGATTTCCGCGTGCCGGTCGCCTCCAGCGGGGCGAGGACCATCTGCCGGTCCCGCTCGATCCGGAAGAAATCCTCCAGGTCCCGGTCGTTGATGGTAACCTTGCCGCTGCCGTCGCTGATGCGGACGCGGGCCACGGCCGTCTTGCGGCGGCCGGTCCCCATGGCGACGCCGAACTTGTCCACATGCCCGCGAACGGCGGGAGAAGACCGTTCGTACTCGTCAGCCTCAGAGCCAATCTCCAGCTCCGCGGACTGAGAACCGATATCGAGCGCCGGGGACTCGGGGGCGTCGGACGCTGCAGACGGATCAATGGTGGCGGGTTCGTCGGCCATAGTGTGTTTCACGCAATGTCGATAGCTGGCGGCACTACGCGCGTGCCGGCCTCTCTGGATCGGGCGCTCTGCGGCCCCCGGATAATCTACTTCCGCAGGTGCTCGGGCAACTCCTCAGGCTGCTGGGCCTGGTGCGGATGGGCGCTGCCCGCGTAAAGCTTCAGCTTGGCCAGCATGTGCCGGCCGAGCTTGTTCTTCGGCAGCATCCGGCGGACGGCCATCCTCAGGATCTCCTCCGGCTTGCGCTCCAGCAATTGAGCGGCCGTGACGATCTTTTGCCCGTCAACGTAGCCGGTGAACCGCTGGTACTCCTTCCGCAGCATTTTTTCCGTGAAGTACGGATGCGAATCGTGGGCGAGCGGGGCCCCGCTGAATCGCACCTTCTCGACGTTCGTCACAACGACGAAATCGCCGCAATCCACATGCGGCGTGTACGTGGGCTTGTGCTTGCCCATCAGGATCATCGCCAGCCGCGATGCGAGCCGGCCGACGATCTCGCCATCGGCGTCCACGTGGTACCAACGGGGCTGGACCGACGCCGGGTTTGCCATGTAAGTCGTTGACACGTCTCGAATTCCCGTTGCAACTGCCGCGCAAAACGCGCGCGGAATCTCTTTCCCGAGGGCCGTAAAGACCCAGCACTGTAGCGATTGAACCGGCGGCCTTCAATCCCGTGGGATCGCATTTTTAGCGGGACATCCCCACAGGTCTCGACGGGTCCGGGGGCCTCCGGTGCCCTGCTACTGTCCGCCTCCTTCCGGGATCGGCCAGACGCGCCCCGCGATCAGGCCCCCGTCCACATACAGCGTCTGCCCGGTCAGAAACGCGGCCGCGGGCGACGCCAGAAAGATCGCCGTCCCGACAAGATCCTCGGGTCGCCCGAGCCGGCCCAGCGGAGTATTGAATCGCCCCCACTCCCCCATCGTCGGATTCGACCACAGCTTCTGCGTCAGGTCCGTCAGAATGAATCCGGGCGCCAGGCCGTTGACCCGCACGCCGTGCGGCCCCCATTCCATCGCGAGCGACCGCGTCATCGCATTCACGCCCGCCTTGCTCATGGCATACGGCGCGACGTGCTTGAGCGGGGCGTCGCTGTTGAGTGAGTCGATATTGACGACCGCCCCGCTCCCCAGCTCGACCATCCGTTTGCCGACCGCCTGCGCCATGAAAAACGCCCCCCGCAAATTGATGTCCAGCACGAAGTCGAACTGCTCCGGCGAGAACCGTGCGGCCGGCTGGCGGATGTTGACCCCCGCCACGTTCAGCAGCGTGTCGATCCGGCCGTACTCAGTGACGACCCGCTCGATCACTGGCTCGATCTCCTCCACCCGCGCCACATCGCACGCCATCCCCGCACAGGCGCCGCCTTCGGCCGAGATCTCCGCCGCCGCCGCGTCGAGCGTCGACTGCTCCCGCCCCGTGATAACGACCTGCGCCCCGCGCTCGGCAAAACCGCGCGCCAATGCCAGCCCGATGCCGCGGCTCCCCCCCGACACCAGCACCACCTGGCCACTCACCGAAAACAGATCCGCCGGCATCGTTGCTCGTCCGAAGTAAGGCTTGAACTCCCACGACTACTCAAACAGTTCGTCGTCGGTGATCTCATCGACCGGCCGATTGAGAGGCTTCCGGGCGCTCCGGTCGAAGTGCAGGACGAGCGACATCACCCCCGCTCCTCCCAGCAGCACCATGCCCAACAGGACGACGCCGAGCCGGAACATCACCACCGCCGGCCCCTGGACGTCGTCGCCGGACAGCGAATCTTTGAACCACAGCGCTCCGTTGATGCACAGGATGAGCGTGCCCACCTGGAGCAGCACGTTTCGGGTCTTGTCCATGTGCGCCTCGAACGTGTCTGGGCATTCCCGATTGCGTGACTGAGCGGCTTATGAAGCCATCGCTCGACAGGTGGTCGAAGGCGACTGGGCGAGGTGTGAGGGGTGTTGCATCCGCCAGACAGCCCGAACGATGCATCCCGGCCGAACGACCGACACACCCGCGCCGTGCCGTCATCCCGGACTGATCCGTACGTCGATTGCCTTGAGCGCCTTCCTTGAAGGGACGCCAGCATAACCCCGGACACACGTCAATTTCATCCCCGCCATGGTCGATCCACGGAAATGCCCCGGCTGCCAGCCACGTACATCCTTGAGGAGGATCCTGCATGAAACGATTCACGATCGCTGTTGCCACGCTCGCTGTGCTGTTGACCGCCGGACTCGCCGTCTCGGCCGAGCCCGCCCCGGCCCCTGCCGCCGACGTCGAGGCCCAGCCGCAGCAGCAGGTTTACTATCAGAACCAGCCGCAGCAGCAGTACTACTACAACTACAACTATCAGCAGCCCGAGCAGCCCGGCTTCTGGGGCCGCATGATGGAGCTGGAGCGCCGCAAGAATAACGCGCTGCTCCGCTTCTTCGGCCTCCGCTAGGCTCCATCGTCGACGCGCCTGAGACTCCGCCAGAGACCCGGTTTCTTCCAGAAACCGGGTTTCTTCGTTGCTCACTCCCACGGCCGTCGAAGCGCCGACTCAATCCGGCGTCATTCACCGACTCGACGAACGGTGACGAAGTACGCGCCGCGACCCTCGCCGTCGCCGGACTCCAGCCACGTCTGCAGACGCGCCGCGCCAGCCGGCAGATCCATCGTCAGCGTCACAGCCGGATCTTCGGGCGAGACCTCCGCTTCGGCCGTCTGCTCTCCCACCCGGACCCGCGCGCGCGCCGCCGCCAAAGGCTCAGCCGCCTCTTCCGGCCGGCTGCGGAGCGTAAACGAGTAGCGTCCGGCCTTGTCGATCTCGACCGACCAGTACCCGTTGGCGGCCGGATCGCGTCGAACGGCGCCCTGGTTCCACGGCACTTCGTCCGAATGCCAGTCGTGGCATGTCAGCACGGCCGGGTTCTCCGCCTCATTTCCCAGGACAATCCGCACCTCCTCGTCGAACACCGGAGTCAGGCTGCTCCACCAGCCGTCATACTCCGCACGCAGCTTCCCGACGACTTCCTGATGTGCTCCCGCCACGTTGTGCTGCTGGCCGGCGTCGTCACGGATGTCGTACAGCTCGACGCCGTTGATCAGCCGCCAGCGGCCCGTCATCACCGCCGACTGACGCCATTTCTCCGGTCGTTCGATCCGCTGCGAATGGACGAACAGCGTTCGTTCGGGAATGGGCTCGCCGTTCTGGGGAAGTGCGGGAGCCAGGCTGATTCCGTCCAGCGGCAGTTCGGCGTCGTGGTGAATGCCGCACAGTTCCAGCAGCGTCGGCAGCACGTCGATGTGGGCCGTGAGCGCGTCCATGTCGCGGCCTCCACCGATCCCGCCCGCCGGCCAGCGAACGAACAGCGGCACACGGTGTCCCCCGTCATACGGAGAGCCTTTCTGGCCGCGCATCCCCGCGTTGAAGCCCGTCCACTCTCCCTCCGCCGGGTTCCGCGCGACGCCGGCCGCCGTGCCGTTGTCCGTCATGAAGATCAGGATCGTGTTCTCCGCCAGCCCCGACTCGTCCAGCTTCTCCACCAGCCGCCCGACGTTGTGATCGATGTTGGCGATCATCCCGTAGAACGACGCCATCGGCTCGGTAACGCCGGCGTCCAGGTACGGCCGCTTCCACTCGTCCGCCACCAGGTACGGTGAATGCGGCGCGTTCGTCGCAATGTAGCAGAAGAACGGCTCTTCGCGCGGCTCGCCGATGAACCGCAGCGCTTCCTCAAACCAGACGTCGGTGCAGTAGCCGTGCGTTGCGCGCGTCGTGCCGTCGTGCTGAAAGTACGTGTCGTCGAAGTAGTCATTCCCCCAGTAGTCCGGCGTCTGCGTCACTCCGCCCCCGCCGTGATGCAGGGCCCGGCCGAACCCTTGGTCCTGTGGTCGCAGCGGATAGTTGTCGCCGAGGTGCCACTTGCCGACCAGGGCCGTGTCATATCCCGCGTCGCGCAGCACTTCCGCAATGGTCGTCTCTCCCGTCCGCATGAGAGAACGGCCGGCGATCGTGTGCCATACGCCGGTCCGCGTCGAGTAGCGCCCCGTCATCAGGGCCGAGCGAGTCGGCGAGCAGGTGGGATCGACGTGAAAGTCGGTCAGCCGCACGCTCTCTGCATGCAGCGCATCAAGATGCGGCGTCTTGAGCAGCGTGTTGCCGTGGGCGCCGATGTCCCCGTAACCCTGATCGTCGGTGATGATGACGATGACGTTGGGGGGGGATGCGGCGGAGAGTGCAGTCGCACCGAGTGCGACCAGCCAGACGGGTGCGAGCGTCCTCATTCTCAAGTCTCCACACAGCGCGAGACGAGCCGCGCCCGGCAGGAAGCGGCCCGCAGGTCGCATACCGCTGTCGGCTACCGCTCCCTGCCGGTCGCGGCTCTTGATCGCGACGTCCGGTTTAACGGTCGCCGCGCCAGGCGCATTGCGTCCCGGCGATCATGTCGTGCAGACCCTTTTTCTGCGGGTGGAAGGCGGCGATGAGATAACCCAACCCTGCTGTCAAATTGCAAGTAATCCGCCCCAGCACGCGCATCGAGGCCTTGCCGAGCGTCAGCTGTTTTCCATTGAGATCGTTAACGATCAGGCCAAACGCATCCTTGCCGATGGTCGTGCGGGTTGTCGTCGATTCGGAGACCGCGAAGTACATCCAGAAGTTGTAGAGCGGCCAGACCCAGAAGAAGAATGGCAATGCCGCGGGCAGAAACAGGACCATGATGATGATCATGGCGTTAATCAACCACGCGACGATCACGGCCTTGGGCTCCTTGACGACCAGAAGGCTGGCGAACCAGAACAGGCAGAAATCGATCTGGTATGCCAGGAACCGCACCCAGAAGTTGGCGGGCGTATCCGGATTGATGTGATTGACGAGTCCCAGCCGCTCCCGGTTGTAGTGCCCTAGCAATCCGTTCACGCGCATCATGAACACGGCGGGGAACGCCATCGCGAGATAGAGCGGGGTGATCAGGAGAAAGCCCGCGATCAGATTCAGCGGGAGCTTGATCACCATGAACAGCCACCCTTCCGGATCGGGCGTCTCACCGATGAGACGCAGGAACCAGTCCGTGATGCCGGCCGTCGCCCAGTTCACCGTCGGGCTCAGGAACGGGTTGACGATCCCGCCCATCAGCAGTGCGATGGGGACGCCCACGATCAGAACCACCGGCAGCGTCACGCCGAGGGCCACCACGAAGTAGTACAGCGCCGGCCCGAGGTTCCGTCCGCCGATCTTCAACAGCTCCCAGAGGATCCACGCCTTGTACGTGTACTTCTGCGTTAGATGCACGGTGGCCAGCGGGTACAGCAACATGCAGAACAGGAACAGCGGCCCGAAGATCAGCAGGATCGGAATCACGGCTGCCGCCGGGTTCTGGGATACGGCGGCCGTCGTCACCCCCAGCACGGCGGCCAGCATGAACGCGAACGGCAACACAGGCCACATGACGACCACCGGCCACAACATCAGACGGATGCCGAGCGCGATCACGGCGAAGAAGTCGAAATGGACCCGTTCCAGCATCTTCTCGTCCTTGGTCATCGTTGATTCAATGACCTTGTACGTGAGGAACCAGAACCATCCGTAGATGCCCAGCTGCGTGAGCAGCGACAGCATCGACCAGAAGAAGATCGGCGGACCGCGGTCGCACCACACCACCATCGAAACGCACGCAGTATTGAGCACGTACATCACCGTCATATACCAGCCGGTGCGCAGCACGAGGCCCCAGTGCTCTTTGACGAACGTAAACGAGTCGGACCAGGCCTTGGAGTAGAACAGCGCCGGGTCGGGACCTTTGCGGGAGCGTTTCTTTGCTTCGCGCGCGTCCATCGCGCCGGTTTCGATGTTCATGCCGCACTTGCGGCAGACCACCTGCTCCTCGTCCATCTCCGCCGCGCAGTACGGGCAGATCTTCTCGTCTTCGTGATCGAGCGAGGACAGATCGACCCGCGCCAGGAACTCGCCCGAGTCCTGCATAGCCGCCGGCGCCTTGGTCTTCATCTTCGCCGGCTTCTTCCCGCCGGCGCCCGCGTCCCCGCCCGGCACCTTCAGCTTGGTGCCGCACTGGGGACACTGAATGACCTTGCCGCGGGCCTTGTCGGGCGCACTGAGCACCTTCTCGCAACCACGGCAACGGATCTTGACGGGCATGGGCAGCAACTCTTGCCGGATCAGAAGAAGGCGACGCGCGCAGCAGCGTCAGACCTCAGCCAATGTACCATCTTCCGGACCCATTGCACGTCCGTGTTCCGGCTAGGGCACGGCGTGCCGCTCGACGACGCCCCAATCGATATCGACACCCAGGCCCGGGCCTTCGGGACAGTGAATGACGGGACCTTCGATCCGCAGCGGGTTCCTTGCCACGGAAAACTCGTGGTACATCGGCCCCAGCACGTCACCCGGGTAGGTCTCGACTTTCATGTTCGGCGTGCCGACCACCAGGTGGCACATCGCCGCGCTGGCCACGTCCCACTCCAGGTTCGACCCGATGCTGCAGGCGACGCCGTGTTCCTCCGCCAGCCGCGCGATTTCGCGGCACTTCCGGATGCCGCCGCACTTGCCGGGATAAATGCTGATCACATCACACGACTCGTGGCGCACGCACTCCCGCGCCTGCTCGAAGTCGAACACCATGTCGTCGGCCATCACCGGCATGTTGACGTTGCGGCGCACCTCCGCAAGGCCCTCGTAATCATGCCGCGGCGTCGGCTGCTCAAACAGCGTCACGCGGTACGGCTCCATCTGCCGCGCCGCTTCGATCGCATCGGCCGGCTCGTAGCCGCAGTTCGCGTCGATCACAATCTCCCGCTCGTCGCCGATGATCTCCCGCACCAGCGCCACCCGTTCCACGTCCTCTTCGATATCGGTGCCGACTTTCACCTTGATCGTCGTGAACCCGCGTTCGATCAGCGGCGGCACCGTCTTCCGCACGCGCTCCGGCGGATAGGCCCCCATCGAGAACCGGCACTTCACAGCCGTCGAGCGCACCTTCCCGTCCAGCAGTTCGAACACCGGCCTGCCGGAGTCCTTGCCGCGGATGTCCCAGCACGCCATCTCGATCGCCGCCTTCGCGAACCAGTTGTCCTGCGCCGCAGCGTCCATGATGCGGTCGATCTCCGCAATGTCGGCCGGATCCTGATCCACCAGCAGCGGACCGAGGATGTGGTCGATGATCGCCTGCGCGCTCCAGACCGTTTCGCCGCTCCACCGCGGCATCACGGTTGCCTCCCCCACGCCGTCGATCCCCGCGTCCGTCTCGATCCGCACCAGCACGTAGTCGGAAACGACGTGCTGCCCGAGCGAAGAGATCATCCGTCGTTCGGGCGTCAGCGGATTCCGCACCGCATGCGTGACCACACGCGTAACTCGCATAGTGAAATTCCTGTTGGATGGACCGGCTATCTGCCGTAGTCGAAAGATCCCGGGATTCTTCTTCCCGGGGAGCGCTGCCCGCATCTGTGCGGGCTTCAGGGCGGCGCCGCGGGAGCGATCTCGTCCTTGAAGACCGCATCCGCCTCGGCCCGCAGCATCGAACGCCGCAACCGCACTTCCCAGACCGGCGTTGGCGCCGCCGCCGCAGTCGTTGTGAGTCCGAACGGGTCCTCCTCGCTCACGGCCAGCGCCTCCTCCCATGCGCCCACGAGTTGGAGCGCGTCGACATACCAGCCCAGCGCCTCTTTGTGACGCCCCAGTTTCTGCAGCGCCATCGCCATCACGAACTGGGCCTCCGGGTTCGTGGTCGATCCGGAGCGGCGGTCGACGTACGCGATCTCCTCGACCGCGTCCTGATAGTAACCGGCGCGGAACAGCAGGATTCCATATGTCTCCCGATAGAACAGCTCGTCACCGCTGCCGTTGGTCAGCGGGTCCAGGGCCAGTTGGCGGAACTTCTCCCAGTCCGGCGGCTCCTGCGGACTGACGCCCGCGAGCCAGGCCGCGTAGATCTCGTTGTCGTAGATCTCGATGTCAGGATTCACAGCGGCGGCCCGTGCGTCGGCGGCGGCCTGATACAGCTCCTCGCACGAGCTGCGATAGCCGCTGACATCGCCGCCCGCCAGTTGCAGCAGTCCCAGCCTCAGCAGAATCGTGGACCGGTCCGTCGAGTTCGCGGCGGCGATGCTCAGCGTGTGGACGAACGCCTCGCGCGCCTCGTCCCACCGCTCCATCTCCGCCAGCACATTGGCGTACTGATAGTTGATCGCCACGTCATCGGGCATTTCGGGGACGAGATGCCGCAGATGAAACAGCGCGCCCGCCCAGTTCCGGCCGGCCGCGGCGGAGTCCGCCGAAGAGCGCCGCCATTGACGCCGGCGCTCCGCGCGTTGCGATTCCGACTCGGACGTCTTCAGCACATTGACGTGGTACTCATCCCCGGTCGCCGCGATGCAACCTCCCTCCGGATCGAATTGCGCCCGCGGCGCAGTTCCCTCCGCAGCCTTCAGGGTCTGAAAAATCGCAACGGCGCGTCCCGTCTCGACATCCCAGAGACGGATCGACCCGTCGCTGCTCGTCGTCAGCAGCCGGGCGCCGTCGGGACTGAACAGCACGGCTTCGAGCGCCTTGTCGTGCCCGTTGAGCGTGTGGATCAGCCCACCGTCGGCGATGCTCCACAGCCGGGCGGTTTCATCGGTGCTCGCCGATGCCAGCACCTTGCCGTCCGGGCTGAAGGCCACGCGCTCGACTTCCGATTGATGCCCCGTGAGGGTCCTCGCCAGGCGGCGTCCATCCACATCCCAGATCCGAACCGTGCGGTCTCCCCCCGCGCTCGCCAGCAGGTCTCCTCTCGGACTGAAAGCGACGTGCCGCACGCCGCCGTCCACGGAGAACGATTCCGTCAGAGGAGAGTGCCCCTCCAGTTCCTGCAGCAGCTCTCCCGTATCGGCGTCCCACAGCCGCACCACGCCGTCGAGGCAGCCCGTCGCCATCAACGCGCCGGCCGGACTCCAGGCGAAAGTCTGAACGGCCCGCGGATGCTCGAATTCGGCATGCCGGTCTCCCGCCGGAATGGTCCAGATCTGCACGGACCTCCGGTCAAGCCCGGTCCCGGCCAGCCAGTCGCCCGTTGCGTTAAAGGCGACCCGACCCATTGTGCCCGAGCCGGATTCCGTGCCGCTGACGGCAATGTCATACGACGCGACCTCCGTCCCCGAGTCGGCCGTCCACATCTTTGCAGACCGCGAGTAGGACGTGACGCCCGAGATTAGGTTCGTCCCCTCGCCGATGAATTCAACGTACCGGACCGTGCTGCTGTGTCCGGAAAAGACCGACCAGGCATCCGACGGCAGCCCGGCGCTGCTCATCTCGAACTCCTCCGTGCCGGGCGCGGCCGGCGCATCAGGTGAGTCCGGCGCGTCGGGCGCCAGATCGGCCATGACGTTGGACGTGTCCCAGATGCGGACCTTGTGATCGTCGCACGCCGAAGCCAGCCGCGTGCCGTCGGGAGTCAGGGCGATCGCCCGCACCCAGTCGGCGTGCTCGCCGAACGTCTGCAGATGTTCGCCGGTCGCCGATTTCCAGATCTGCACGGTGCCGTCGTCGCTGCAGGTGGCGACCCAAATGCCGTCGGGATGCCAGAGCACCATGTTGACCCAGTCCTTGTGGCCGTAGCGCCCCACCCCCTGAAGGTCCTTCAGTTCATGCAGCAACTGCCCGGAAGCAACGTCCCAGATGCGGGCCGTGTAGTCTTCGCTCGCACTGGCGATGCGATCTCCCTTGGGGCTGAACGCGACGTAGCGGACGACATCGGTGTGGCCTTCCAGGCGATGTTCGACAGTGCCGTTCGCGACGTCCCAAATGAGAATCGCTCCGTCATCTCCCGCCGAAGCGAGCTTCTTGCCGCCGGGATCGAACGCCACATGGATCGGCCCGACGACGTCGATGGCCGTCCCATGTTCGTCATGCGACCACTTCAGTTCGCCCGTCGCCGCGTCCCAGACGCGCACCGTTCGATCCTGCCCCCCCGACGCCAGCAGCTTGCCGTCCCCGTTGAACGCGATGCAGTTCACGGCGCCGGCATGCCCTTCCAGCGTGCGCTCCAGCGCCAGGAGTTCCATGCTCCACAGGCAGATATTCCCGTCGCTGCCCGCCGACGCCAGCCGGTCTCCGCGCGGACCGAAAGCCAGGTAGGTGAGTTCGCCCGTATGCTCCACCAGTCGTGCGATCTGGGAGTTGGTCTTCGCGTCCCACAGATGCACCTCGGCGGACTCGCCGGCGATCGCCACCTTCATGCCAGGCTGCGAGAAAGCCACCGTCCGCATCAGTCCCTTATAGGAAAGGTCGCCGCTCTTGGGAGCAGGCTGCTGCAAAGTCGCGACGGGTTCGCCCGACTCGGCCCGCCACAGCTGCACGCGCCCCGCATCGGTGCCGGCCGCAATCAGCTCCCCGTCCGGGTCGAACGCCACATCCTGCGTCCATTCATAGGAGTAGTCGTCCGGATCGACTTGTCCCCGCGCGTTGATCGATCGCCGCTGCCGGCCCGTTTCCGCGTCCCAGAGCTTTACCGTTCCGTCATACGAGGCGGTGGCCAGCTTCCGCCCGTCGGGGCCATATTCCACGTCGCTCACCCGGTCGGTATGAGCCGCCAGAACAGTCTCCGCCGCGCTGTGCGTCGCAGAGAACGCCAGGTCCCACCAGCGGACCGAACCGCTCGCATCGACCGACACCAGCTCGCCTCCGTCTTCCGAGAATGCCAGCGGTCCCGGATCGCTCTCATGACCGTACAGCGCGACGACCTGTGCGCCGGTGCTGATCGTCCACAGGCGAATCGACTGATCTGATCCCGATGACGCGAGGTAGATCGAATCGGGACTGAAGGCCATCCCGAACACCCAGTCCGTGTGCCCCTGCAGCACCGCCGTCACCGGGAACCGCGGCAACAGCGAATCGGAGAACGGGTTGGGATTGGCCAGTTGCTCCGGCGTGGGGACCGTCCACACCAGGATCTCCTGAGACTCCGCCGCCGCGAGATAGCGCCCGTCCGGGCTGAACATCAGGTAAGACAGAAAGTGGAAGGCGTACGACAATTCTTCATTCAGGTCGCGCTGCAGGGTGGCCAGGTGTTGGGCCGTCGGCACGTCCCACAGCCGCACCTCCCCGCTGGAGCCGCACGACGCCATCAGCGAACCGTCTCGCGTAAATGCGATCTGGTTGATCGTGTTGGTCGAATACGCGCTGTACGCATCCAGCGGATTCAATGCCGTCGTGAACTGCTGCAGCACGTCGGCCGTCCTCGGGTCCCAGATCAGCAGTTGGCCGTCGTACCCCCCGGAGGCCACGCGCTCGCCGTCCGGAGTGAACACGACGGTGTTCACGGTGTCGGCGTGTTCGGCGAAAACCTCCAGCGGTTGCAGGCCGTTCTCTGTTTTCCATGTGCGAACGCGATTGTCGTCGCACGCGGCCGCCAGCAAACTGCCGTCGGGACTGAACGTGCAAAACGAGATCAGGGCCGTCGTGCCGGTCGTCCCTTCCCCCAGCAGCTTGCCGCTTTCGCCGTCCCAGACGCGGATTCCGGCCCCTTCGTCAACCGCCGCGACGCGTCGTCCGTCACGACTGATGAACAGCCCGCGGACCTTGCGTCCCGCTTCGGCCAGCCGGGACCGCAATTCTCCCGCCACCTGGCCGCCATCGGCATCCGTCACGATCTCCGAGGCGTCCCACAGCAGAATCTCCCCCTCGGTGGACGCCATGGCCACGGTTCGTCCATCACCGCTCATGGCTCCGTACAGGTTCTTTCCCTGTGGCGGCGATGCGGCCCGTTCGTGCTGACTGAAGGCGGTTCGCAGATGATCCCACTCCCAGCCCCGCAACTCCGGCTGGCACTCGACCAGCCGTTCCCTCGCGCGCAGCGGGTTGCCCATTTGCCACAGATTCTGCGCGAACAATACCTGGTCGGCGTATGAGCCGCGCTGCAGCAGTCGCTGCGCTTCGATCAGCTGCGAGTTCGACGCCGCGAGTTCGTCCCGTGCATCGCTCGCCTCCCGGGCCGCCTGCGTGGCCTGCGTTTCGGCTTCGCGCGCTTTGCGCTCCGCTTCCCGCGCTTTCTCGGCCTGCTCGTCCGACGCCTGGCGCGCGTCCTCCAGGCTGGCGTTCGACGACTTCAGCGCCACGTTCGCGGTTGCCAGTTCATCCCGCGCTTCATCAGCCTTCCAGTAACCCCACAGCGCCAACCCGCTGCCGGTCCCGAGGACAATCGTCAGGAACGCCAGCACGCACGCCGTCGCCAGCGCGGGGCGACGCGCAAACCACCGCGCTCCCTTCTCCAGCTTCGTCACGCGCCGCGCCAACACCGGATCGCGGCGCTGCCAGCGGCGCAGGTCTTCCGACAGCTCCCGCGCCGTTGCATACCGCCGGTCGGGACGCTTCTCCAGGCACTTCCCGATGATCGCGTCCAGGTCCTTGTCGACCCGGTTGTTGTGCTTCCTCACCGACTCCGGCTCGTCCAGCTGGATCCGCCGCATCACCTCCGCTTCCGGCACCTGCTCGTCGGCGTCAAACAGCGGCCGTAAGGTGAGCAGCTCCCACAGCGTGGCTCCCAATCCATAGATGTCGCTGCGGCGATCCACCTTTTCCGCAGCGAGCACCTGCTCGGGACTGGCGTAGCGCAGCGTGCCCACGAACTGCCGCGTCCGCGTCAGCCGCCCTTCCTCTTCATCCGCCAGCTGCGCCAGTCCCAGGTCCATCAGCAGCGCCCGCTGACCATCCGCCGTCACCATGATGTTCCCGGGCTTCACGTCCCGGTGAGTGATCCCTTCATCATGCAGGGCATTGACGGCGCTGGCCGCCTGCCGGATCAGGTCCACCACGCGCTCGACATAACCGCGTCCGGCCTTCAACCGCTGCGGGATCTCCGCCGCGGCCGCCGCGCGCACGCGCTTCGTCCCGCTGGCTGTCGAGTCGCCCACCGGCTTCTCACGGTTGCGGACTTCCGTGCAGGCCGTCGTCAGCGCGTGTTCCCACGTGGACAGGTCCAGATCTTCAATGACCGACCCGCTCTGCTTCAGCTTGGAGCACACGGCCGACATCGGCACGCCGTCCACCAGCTCCATCGCGTAGTACCAGTCCTCCCCGACTGATCCCGACGTCAGAATCTTCACCAGGTGCGGATGCTCCACGCGCCCCAGCGCCCGGATCTCCCGCAGGAACCGCTGTTCCGAGCCGCCTCCGGTTCGCAGCAGTTTCTTGAGCGCCACTTCGCGCCGCAGCGACGGCTGCCGCGCGCGATAGACGACCCCCATCCCCCCGCGCCCCAGTTCGCTGATCAGCTCAAACTCCCCCAGCGTCTTGTGCGTCGGCTCTCCCCCGTCATCCGGATCGGCCAGCGTCTCCTCCGCTCGGCTGGCGGCCGCCCACGCCACCACCTCCTCGTCCGAGACTTCAATCTGCAGGATGTCCGCCAGCAGCTTCCGCTGCTCGGTGAACAGTCCGGCCATCTCTTCGGTGCGGCCGCTCGTGTAGCAGAGATAGTCGGTCCGCTGCGTCCCCCGCCGCGAATTAAGCAGCAGAAACTCCTCATGCTCGGGATCGTACAGCGCCAGCGGGTACAACGACCGGAACCGCTGATCGCTCCCCAGCAGGTACACGCGCTCCGCGTCCGGCAGACGGTCCACGGCTTCGCGAGGTAATTCCCACGCCGGCTGGCGCCGCGGGTTTTCTCCCGTCAGTTCGAATCGCGTGACCTGCCACTTCCCCTGCGACTGCTTGACCTCGCTCACATAGGTCAATTGACTGCCGGCCAGCACGTCCACCTTCGCCAGCACTTCGTTCATTCCGAGCAGGAATGCCCCCGACATCTGCCGGTGCAGGTCCGGGGGAAGCTGTCCCGGAGCCGCATGGAACAGCACCTTGTTCCGGTACTCGATGACGTGGTCGAACAGGTCCCGAAACCGTACGGACAATCCGGGCGACTTCGAACGTCCCAGTGCCTGCAGCAGCGCCGCGTTCAGTCCCGCGGCCCGTGGACAATCGTCATGCACCTTCTCGAACAGCACCTCCCGCAGCCGTTCGTACGCCGGCATCCGCTCCGCCAGCACCGGCGTGAGCGTCCGCGCAAACTCCCACCAGTGCCCGAGCGAGGGCCGCGCCAACTTCCGCAGGCTTTCCACCAGCCGCTCGTCGTGCGCCGGCTGCTCGGCGTAGTGCACGATCGCCGTGGACGAAATCAGCTTGATGGCGACCTCCGCCAGCGAGAACGCCGTCAGATGCCCGTCCACGTCGGTCTTGGCGTTCGCCGCTCGCCGGCACAACTGGGCGAGCGGCAATGGAAACTGCCTCCATGCCCCCTCGTCGATCCTCGAATCCTGCGGCATACCCCGCGACCCTCCGATTTCACCGTCAGCCGCCGCGGACAGGATGTCGAGCGTTCGTCCCGCAGCAGCCTCCGGCTGACGCACTCCGAACAGTCTAACCCGACCGCCAATCGCAGGCCAATTACGCACGCGGCCACAACGTTGACGCCGACATCACATCCCCTAAACTGGCTGCACTCGCATGGTTCCGCTCCATGCGCGCTGTCGTTCCGGCTGACGCGTCGCTGCATCCCCCCGACGCGCGTTGGCCCGATTCCCTCGCTACTGCACGCTGGCGCCATGATGTTGCGCGGCTGGGCCGCGCGCTGGACCCAATTCCATTCCGCTCATCTCTCCAGACCTGAGACTTCTGCATGTCGCGCGTTGACGTTCCACCGGTGCTCCAGCGGCTGCTGCAGGCGGTCAAGGCGATGGCGCCCGATCTGAGCGTCCCCGCCGTCATCCTCATCTCCGACCTCGCCTACGACTTCAAGGCCATCGCCCGAGAACTCGACTCCCAGCGGCTGATCGTGGCCTCGCACCTCCCCGACGTGCAGCTGGCCGCGACCGACGATGACGTCCCGCTCGTTCCCCTGCTGCACGAGCCGCAAACCCGGCAGGTCCAGGTCAGCCAGGCGCTGCTCGAGGCGATCGCCGATAATCTCCTTCAGACCGGCGCCCGCGTCATCGCCCTCTATGCCGGATTCGAACGTGAGAACATCGATACCCTCAGCATCATCAGCCTCTCCGAGCATTTGACCAAGCTCACCAGCCGCGACCTCCAGCGGCTCGAAACCCAGGTCCCTCTCTCCACCCTCCGCCGCGTCGTCGATCTCGCCGTCGAGATCGGACGCGAAGGACGCGAAGGCAAGCCGGTCGGCACCCTGTTCGTCGTGGGACATCATCGCCGCGTGCTGGAGATGTCTCACGAACAGGTCCACGACCCGTTCCGCGGATACCAGAAGAAGGACCGCATGATTGCCAACCCCCGCGTGCGGGAGAGCATCAAGGAACTGGCCCAGATCGACGGCGCGTTCGTGATTTCATCGGAAGGCTGCGTCATGGCGGCCGGACGCATCCTCGACGCCCCGGCCACCGACCTGACGCTTTCCAAAGGGCTCGGCGCCCGGCACTGGGCGGCGGCCGCCATCTCCAAATCAACCAACGCCGTCGCCATTGCCGTCTCAGAGTCCACCGGCACCGTCCGGCTCTTTCAGAACGGCGTCGTCGTATTGCGCATCGAGCCCTTCGACCAGGCCATGAAGTGGCTCGACGTCGATACCGAGCCGCCGTCCAACGACTGATTCCGGATGCGAACGAGCGGCACTACTTGAGACCGGATAGATACGCCAGCAGATCGGCCACCTGTTCGGCCGTCATGTCCCGCAGGAGCAGATCGGGCATCATCGACTGCTGTTGCCGTGTCAGCGCTTCGATCTCGTCCGCCGGCAGCCGGTGCAGCTCTCCTTTGTTGTCCTTCAGCACGACCAGTTCGTCCGACTGTTCGACCAGCAGACCGGTCTGAACCCGCCCGTCCGCCATCAGGGCCAGATGCACGGCGTACTTGGGATCGATCTCGCGCGATGGATTGAGGACGTTGTCCAGGATGCGGGTCCGGTCGTACTTGCCGCCGATCTTGCTCAGATCGGGACCGATTTCGGCTCCGGTGTCGTTGATCCGGTGACAGCTCTTGCACTGGATGCCTTCGGTTTCGAAGAACAGCCGGCGTCCCCTTTCGACATCGCCCGGCAGCGCCAGCAGTGCCTCCGCGTCGATGTTGCTCCCCAGCCGCTGTGGACGCTCCGCTTCCGGCACGTACTGCTCAAACAGCTCCCGCACGTGCGCGCGGTCGGATGCGTTCGCCGCTGCAATGACGGCCGCGCGCGTCTCCGCACCTAGCTCGCCGCCCTCGATCGCCAGCATTAGCCGCAGGGCCGAACGCGTCTCCGCGAGGAGACTCTCGATGGTCGCACTTCGCGACGTCGCATCGTTCGTCGAATCCAGCTCCGTCAGCAGCCAGGCGACGTCCGCATCCTGCCGTCTCAGGAACGGCAGCTCGTGATTCTCCCCCTGCAGGCTCGCGATCCAGTCGTGCATCAGCTGCATTCCCTGCTGGTCAACCACGTCGGACCCAAGCCGCGGCATGCGGCCGGGCCCGAGCTTCGCCATGCGGTAAAACATCACCGACCGCAGCGGGTCCCCCGGCGAGAGCACTTCCGCCTCCGGTAGAAAGAATCCCCCGTGTGCGGGACGCACTCCCGCAACTCCCAGCTCATCGAGTCCGAGAGTTGCCAACAGCTGGAACTCCGTGTTTCCGCCTCCCCACTTGCGATGGCAGTGGGAGCAGTTGGCATGCAGATACGAGCGGGCGCGGTCGCCGAGCGGCTGTGATGCATCCCTGTAGTCGGTCAGCCGCGGCAAATCCGCAGGGTCCGCGTCAATCGGCGACGAGAACAATCCCCACCGGTCGAACGCCCGCAATTGATTCACCGTCACGCCGCCGTAGTCGAAATCGCAGTTCGACTGGATGGTCGTCAGCCCCAGAACGTATTTGGCCGCCATGTTGTGGCAGACCGTGCACTCCGCCCGGCTGGGAAATCGCCACGTCTGCGTGCGCATGCCGCCCGGTGCATGCGGGTCGGCAATTGTCAGCGGCCGGTTCTCGCCGCCCGCATCGACGAGGACGGCATCGGTCTGCTCTTCGTTCCAGGCGTACGTGTATCCGCGCCAGAACTGGTCGCCGACCGCTTCACTGCCGGTCAGCTGCTCATAATGCAGAATGCGTGTTTCGAGCCGCCTCGCGCTCTCCGGCTGACCCGCCTCCATCTCCATCAGAATCGTCTCCGCGAGCACGGCTCCGTCCGGAAAGCGCCACCCCGGCGGCGCGCCCGGGGCCGGCTGCGGGTACGTCACCGTATCGAACTCGATCCGGGAATCGCCCGAAAGCCCGAAAAACCGGACCTTGCTGGCGCCGTCGCACCACTGCGGGGCGATGACCGAGTAGGGAATCAGTCCGGACGCCAGTTCGTGATTCGGTGTGTCGGCCAACAGCCCGGTCTCGCTCAGCAGCCGGGGAAACTCGGCGGACCGGTCCGGCGCCGTGTTGGGTGAGAGCCGGTGAATTCCGCCCCCCATGTGGTCGACGAGATAGAACTCTCCCGCCGAGTCCTCGGCGAATCCCACGAGTCGAAGACTGGAGTCCACCAGTTCGCGCTGCTCGGTGACGACCTTGCGCTCGCGATCATAGCGCAGCATCCAGATCTTGCCGGTGTCATAGTCGCCGTAGATGTACGCCCCGCGCAGTTCGGGCAGCCGGTCGCCGTGATACACGCCGCCCCCCGTGACCGAGCGGAAGTCGGCGTGGTCATGCTCCGCAATCGGAGGAATAAACGGCGAAGGTCCCCGCGGCCGTTCCGGACGAAACGGGTGCCCGCCCTCCATCACGCTCCAGCCGTAATTGCCCCCCTTCTCGATCAGAAAAACCTGCTCCCACAGGTCCTGGCCGACGTTGCCCGTCCACAGATCGCCGGTCGCGCGGTCAAAGTGCATCTTCCACGGTTGCCGGAGCCCGTACGCCCAGTTCTCCGCCCGCGCACCTTCCACTCCCACGAACGGATTGTCGTCCGGAATGGAGTACGGCCGCTCCCCGTCCGCGTGATCGACGTCGATTCTCAGGATCGCCCCCGACAGGTCGCTCAAATCCTGTCCGGTCAGGAGCTCGTCGGCGATGCCGCTCGAATCGCCCGTCGCGATGTACAGCATCCCGTCCGGACCGAACTTGAGGCACCCCCCGTTATGTCCGCCGGACGGCCACTCGAGGATGACCTGCTCCGTCGCCGCATCGCAACGGGGCGGTTCCGCAGCGGGGTCCGCAACCTTGAAACGTGCGACGCGAGTCCCCAGCGGCTCCTCCTGGGCCGGATCGAGGACGTACGTCACGAAGACGAATCCGTTCTCCTGGTACCGGGGATGGAACGTGAACCCATAGATGGTCTTGCCCAGTTCAAGGAACAGGTCCGCCTGCGGAACGTCCTGTTCGTTGCGGAATGACAGAATGCGCCCGAAGCGCTCGGCCACGAACAACCGCCCGGTCCCGGGCGCTGCGCTCATGTCGAGCGGCTCTTCAAATTTCAGGTTCGCGAACGCCGGCTCGACGCGATACGGCGGTGGAGGCTCTGGCGTCCCGCGAATGTTGGACGTCGTCCACAGGACGCGCGGCGGCAATTCCGTCGCCGCTCTGGTTTCACGGTCGTCCGCTCTCAGCCAGAGTCCCGAGCACAGCCCGACGACCGCGAACAGTGCGAGCACAACCGTCCGAATCATGACGTCCCCTTTCGAGAGCGGGTGCAGAGGAGGCCGCGATTATGCCCGATCCCGCGGACGCATCCAAGCAGATGCTCCGCCGGTCGACGCACGCGAGGCCCGGTATGCAAGCCACTCTCAGCTCTGGCATCGCTCGCAATAGAACGTCGAGCGCTGAGCCTGGACGATTCGCTCGATCACTCCGCGACGGCAACGCGGACACCGCTCCCCGGCCTTGGCGTACACGCGATGCGCGTTCTGATATCCGCCGCTCTGGTTGAGCGCGTTGCGATACGTGCCGTCTCCCAGCGTGGAGCCTTCGTACTGGATGGCTTCCGCCAGAATCCGCTGTGTCGCCGCGCGCACGCGGACGATCTCTCCACGGCTCAGAGAATCGGCCGGCCGCGCGGGATGAATGCGGGCCTCGTGCAGGATCTCGCTTGCGTAGAGGTTGCCGATGCCCGCCACCAGCTTCTGGTCGAGCAGGGCGACCTTGATGGGGCGCGACGTGCGCGTCAGTGCCAGGCGCCACTGCTGATCGGAAAGACCGAGCGCGTCCGGGCCGATGCGGCCGGACTCCAGACGCTCGCGGAATTCGTCAGCCGTGTAGAGCGTCACCGTCCCCAGGCCGCGGCGGTCCCAGAACCAGAGCGATCGGTGCTCGCCGTCGCCGTTGAGCCGCCACTCCAGCCGCAGATGTCCCCGGTCGGGCGGATCGGAAAGCAGCATCAGCCCCGTCATCCGCGGCTCGATCGCGAGCACGTCCCCGCTGTCCAGCCGCAGGAGAACCCGCTTCGCCAGCCGCTCGACAGCCTCGATCGTCCGTCCGCGGCAGCGGGCCCTCAGCGTGCGGATCTCAGGCCGCATCGCGATCGGCCGGCAGGTGCACCTCGGGCGGCGCACGTCTTCAATCCGCCGTCCGGCCACATGCGGGCGGATCCCGCGGACCATCGTTTCGACTTCGGGCAGTTCGGGCATCGCTCGCTGCCGTCCGTCAGGCCAGCTTGAGCAGCTTGCGGGTCAGCCATTCGGCTGCGAGCAGTCCGACGAGCAGGAACAGCACCCACTGCCGGTCCCACAGCTCGCGCAGTTGCTGGTCGATGATGATCTGCTGGCCCATGTTGGGAAGCAGCTCCGGCACGCGCGCCAGGGCATCGTCGATCGACACATAACTGCCGCCGGTCCCCTCCGTCAGCCTTGTCAGTGCGACGACGTTCTGCCGCAGCTCGGCCATCTCCAGGGCGGGCAGCGTCACGCTCACGTCGGCCGTCACCACGTCGCGAGAGTCCGGCACGGGGAGTTCCAGCTTGTAACGGCCCGGCAGCGCGGCCAGAAAGTCCCCCGTGTATTCAGCCGGCCGGTTGCGATCCCGGGTCAGCACCAGCGGCGGGACCAGCGGCTTGCCGGTCGGGTCGTAGACCTCGATGCTCACTCGATCCTGATCGAGCGGCTCGAACTGCGAATTGAGCACTCTGGCCCGCACCGGCACCGTCTGCCCCACGTCATAGTCCCGCCCTTCGAGGATCAGCATGTTCCCCTGCACGCCGCGACGCGTGCGCCCTTCGCCCGCCTTGCGGACCAGCTTGATCCAGAACCGGTCGTAGTACTCTTCATCCAGCGACCGCAGCCGCCAGATCTCGGGGCTCCCCAGGTAGAACGTATGCCCCTGGCTGTAGCGCTGCCCCGCCAGCAGCACCGGCTGGCCGTCCTGGCCGCGCGCCAGCGGATCGGTGAACTCCGCGTAGACCGTCGTGCCTCCCTTGCGGCCGCGCGTTGGATAACAGCGGAAGATGCGGAACTGCTCCCAGACGTCTTCGGCCGTCGGCTGGTCTTCGAGCTTGAGAAAACCGGCCGCTTCCCCCTCCTGCGTCAGACCGATCGGAAAAGACTCGTCCGCACGGTCAGTCGCGCCGATGCCGTATCGCACTTCCTCCAGCAGGACCGGATACAAGGCCGCGATGTGCTCCATCGCCTCTGCATCGCTGGTGTCCAACAGCGCAGCCGCGAGCTGCGGGGTGTAGACATCCCCCGCGACGAAGATCAGCCCGCCCCCTTCCGTCGAGACCCAATCCTCCAGCATCTCCTGGCTGGCTTCAGGAATCTGCTGCCAGTCCGGATCGAACGCCACGATCACGTCGTACTGGAACAGGTCCTCCCGGCTGGACGGGAACTCGAAGAGCACCTCGTTGGCATCCTGGCTGATGCCCGGCCGGCCCGTCTGCAGCCAGACGTCCACCTTCATCGACTTGTGCCGGTGCAGCGCGTTCTTGGTGAAGACATAGTCCTTCATCGGCCCGCCGGCGACGAGCAGAACCTTGAGCGGCTCGTCAAACACGTTGACCGTCCGCGTCTGCTCGTTGTCGTCGTCACGGCTCTCGCGCACTCCCGACGGCGAGACGACCCGCAGCGTGTATTCCACCGGCCCCTTCCGCTCCGCCGTCTGGGTGAACGTCACGCTCGCGGGATCGGCCCCTTCGGGGAGCGTCACCTCCTGCGTCCCGATCACGACGGCATCCTCATCTCCATCGAATTTCCTCAGCAGCTCCACCTGCACCGTGCGGCCCCCCAGCCCCTGCGACTGCAGAAAGGCCGTCAGCTCAAACGTATCCTGCCCGTCGGCTGCGTCGGCCGCCTGCGGCAGCTGCACGTCCGTGGGAGCGATCACCCGCGCGATCTGCACGTTGAGCGGCGGCTCCGTCCCGCCGACGCCGACTGTCACCAGCCGCACGCCCGAGTTCTTCGCCCGCTCGTTCGCCGGCCGCACGTCCCGCCCCACGTTCGACGCGCCGTCGCTGATGACCACGATGCCGGAGAGCGTCTTCCCCTTGAGTTCCGCCAGCAGCTTGTCCACGGCATCCCCCAGCCGGGTCGAGTTGCCGCGAGGTTGCAGGAGTTCCTCCCAGTCCGGCCCCGCGGCCATTTCGGCCGCAGGCGTGTCCGACGTTGATCCGCCGGTCGCCTCCTCGTCGTTACGGCGGGGATCATATGTTGTCTCAAATCGGTGCAGACTTTCGCTCAGATCGCCGTCGAACGTGTACAGGTCCACATGATGCAGCGACTGCAGTTCGCGGATCAGCGGTGAATCCGCCAGCAACTTTCGGACGGCGGCCGCCCGGGTTGCGAGTTCCTCCGCACCGCTGGAATGCGGATCGGTCGCCGGCTGCTGCATGGAGGTCGACGTATCGACCAGCAGCGCCACCTGGGACGGGCGAAACGCATCCTTCTGAGTGCGCTGCTGCGGGTTGAGCGCGATGACAATCAGGCCGGCGATCATTCCTACTCGCAACGCCGTCAACCAGATCGTCCAGCCCCAGGACATCGTCCGCGTGTCGCGAATGTACATCCAGACGACGTACACGATCGCCAGTCCGAACCCCACAAACAGCACCCAGTCGCGCGCACTCTCCGGCCAGTCGAACTCGAGCGTCGTCGAGGTCGATTCGCTCGCCGCCGATTGAGCAAGCGTCAGGAGGTTCAGGATCGATGCGAACGGGAACATTCAGGACGTAATCTCTCTGGCAGCGGGCCGCCGATGTCAGGCGGCGCTGGCCGGTTGCAGGCGGCCGCGGCGAACCGCGCCCCCTTCCTTTGGATGATAGCTCAGCCGGTAGGCCATAGCCTGTTCACACACAGCGAACACGATCAGCAGCAGCAGCACCAGCCAGCGGATGTCCTCGCCGGGGGATTCGCTGCGGATCCAGTCGAACACTCCCGGAGCCTGGATCGTCAATTGCTTCATCGGCCCCGCCTCCGCCCGGATCTGTTCGTCGCTGGCGAGCGTGAGCAGGCTTTCCTCCGCCGGCACATTAAACGCCAGCAGTTGTTCCTGCTGCTGACGGTCGCTGGTCGTCATCCGCACCGCGTAGAAACCCGGTGCATCCGTCTCACGGTACGCCGCCGACAGCGGCCGCAGCGCCGTCGCAGGCGGCGCGTTCTCTCCCTCGGGAGCCGTCTCCTCAACGGTCACCGCCTTGATCTGCGCGACCTGGTTGTCCGGCGAAACGAACTCGACTTCGTCGGCATACAGCGCCCGGCTGAACGTCCGTTCGATCGGCTCGCCGACGGTATGCGTCGGCAGCGCCCGGTCCCGACGGGCCAGGTGCTTCGCCAGGTCCAGCTGGAACACGGCATAGCTGGGGGACGGTGGACCGTTGGCCCAGTTGTTCCACTGGTCTCCCTGCGGCGTCAGCAGAGCACCCGCCGCCGTCAGGCACGTAAACACCCGCCCCTCTCCGTAGGAGTGCTCCAGCATTAAGGGCTGCTTGTCCCGCAGCGACGCCACGCGCGTCACGCTGGTCGAGTCCGTGAGCGTGTCGAACACCCACTGCGAATCGAGCGGGTAATACGCATTGATGAACAGCAGATCGAGAAACGGATTCTCCTCGCCCGACAGAATCGCCAGCACCGGATGCCCGGTCGGCACGAGGTCCGTGCCGCTCAGCCCGGCCGCATCGCGCGGCAGCGCCGCCGGCGCGCTCGCCACCGGTCCCGGAAACAGCCCGTTCCCCTGCCTGTACAGCTTGTCGTTGTAATAGGCCGGGAGCACCGCATCACCGAGAAACCACGCCAGTCCACCCCCGCCCGCAACGTACTTCTCCAGCGCATCCAGGCCGTCGGGCTGCAATTCCGCCACGTTCACCATGTATATGACATGGAATCCGTCGAGCGGGAACTTCCGCAGGTAATCCGGCCCGTCGAGCGTCGCGGTGTAGCCGGTGATGGACCGGTCGGCCGCCAGCGCATCGGCGATGTACTGCCCCTGCTCCCAGTTGGGCGTGCCGTCGATGATCAGCACCGGGTTGGAATCCGGCACCTGCACGGCCAGATAGCGCATGTTGTCCTGTTCCAGCGAATCGCTCTCCAGCGACACCGCCAGGCGGTGAGCCCCGGCGCTGTCGAAGCTGAGTTCGAACTGCCGCGTCACTTCCGCGCCGGCCTCGACCGAATCAAACACGATATTCTTCGGCACCGGCCTTCCGTCCACCGACATCGCCACGCGCACGCCGTCCGCGGCGCGTGTGCCGGTGTTCGCGACCTTCACCTGGAACGTGACCGGCACGCCCGCGGCAGCCACTTCCACCGCGCCCGACAGGTCCGTGATCGCCAGGTTCTCGTGCGGCGACTCGACCGTCCGCACCAGGTTCACCGCAACGTCATTCTGATCGAGCACGCGCAGCACGGCGGCAATGGACTTATTGTCGAACCAGTCGCGGCGGCGGAAATCGGAAATCACGTGCAGCTGCTTGAGGTCGGTCCGGTCGCTCGACAGCCGGTCCTTGACGGCATCGAGCGCCGCCGCCATGTCGACCGACTGGTGCGTGCAGGCCAGGTCCTCCAGCCGCGTGGACACCTCATCCACCAGCGCGTCGTTGATGTCCCGCTCGCTCAGGCCCGCCAGCGTCTCATCCGGCCGGGACGCGAGCAGCAGCGTCAGCCGCTGTGTTCCCGGGCGATTGGCCCCCTCCGACACCAGCCGGCGGATGACGGCCTTGGCCTCGTCAAAGGCAGAGGTCTCGCCGATCCGGTCGCGCATCGAGCCGCTGTCGTCCAGCAGCACAACGTGATGCGACTTCGCCCCGCGGAACAGCGTGAGCTCATCGGCGCTGAGGATCATCCGCGCAATCAGCGCCACCAGCAGCAGCACGATCAGGATCCTCAGGAGGAGCAGCAGCAGTTGTTCGAGCAGCACCCGCCGGCGGTTCTTCTGCTCGCTCGCCAGCAGGAACTCCATCGCCGCGAACCGCACCCGCCGATACTGCAGCCGGTTGATCAGATGGATCACGATCGGCACCGCCACCAGCGCCACGCCGGGCCAGAAGAAGGCGGGATTCAGAAAGTGTTGAGTGATCCACATGGGGGGAGTTGTCAGTTCTCAGTTGACAGTAGTCAGTTAACAGTTGGACAGACTACGGCCGGTCTCTATTGCGGACGGACTCGCTGGGCAAGTGACGTGAGCATGCGTTTGATCTCTTCAACATGTGACGCCAGCCTGGTGTGCTCTTGTGGATCGATCATTTCCAGGTCGCGTGCCAGCAACAGCTCGCACTCCAGTTCGCTCGCCGATCCCAATGCGATTCGCAGGAAGCGAGCAAGATCATTGTTACTACCACGTCCGCAACCTTCGGCAATGTTCGCGGAAATCGAAACCGCAGCCCGTCGCATCTGGCTGGTCAGGCCGAATCGCTCCTCATTCGGAAAATTTCTCGTTACTCGATAGACCGACAGGGCCAGTGCGTGAGCTTTGTGCCACACGTCAAGCCGTCGATAGTCCTGCATGCGACCCGGTCACTGTCAACTGTTTACTGTCAACTGTGAACTTTCTACGTCCTCACGCTGCCGCGCATGCCCACGCGATGATTCAGATAATGCCGCAGCGCCGCGTCGATGTGCTCGCTGGTCCGCAGGACCTGGTAGTCGATCACGTTGCCGGCGCAGCGCCGTCGCACGTCGTCCAGAAAGGTCTGCAGCGCCGCCATGTATCCTTCCCGCAGTGACCGCGGGTCGCACACCAGATCCCCCGCCTCTTCCAGTCCCTCGAACTTCGTCGTGCCGGCGTAGTTGAAGTCCAGTTCCTCGTCGTCCAGCACATGGAAGATCATGACATCGTGGCCGCGCTTGCGCAGGAGCCGCAGCCCCTTGAACAACCCGTCCCGCGGCGCAAACAGATCGCTGACCAGCACCACCATGCCCCGCTGCGACTTCTCGTTCGCCACGTACCGCAGGATCTCGTACATGTCGGTCTTGCGGGACGGCCCCGACTGCAGGAGCACCGACAGGATCGACCCAAGGTGCGTCTGGCGGCTGCGCGACGGCGCGATGCCCCGCACTTCGTCGTCGAATGCGATCAGGCTCACGGCGTCCTGCTGCCGCAATAACAGGTACGCAACAGCCGCCGCCACCGAGCAAGCGTAGTCGTACTTGGTCACTTTGCCCGATCCGAACTGCATCGACTCGCTGACGTCCACCACCAGCGTCGTCCGCAGGTTCGTCTCTTCCTCGTATTGCTTGATGAAGTACCGATCGGTCTTCGACCACACTTTCCAGTCGATGCGGCGAACGTCGTCCCCCGGCGTGTATTCGCGATGCTGCACAAACTCAATTGACTGTCCGAAATACGGACTGCGGTGCTGCCCCGACAGAAAGCCCTCCACGACGTTCCGCGCCTGCAGTTCCAGCCGCGAAATCCGCGCGACCGCATCCGGCGATAGATACTGCTTCAGGTCAACGGGCATGACACGTGTTTCGAGTTGAGGACTACTCGCAAAGGGGGGGCCGCGGATGACGCTGATCCGGCAGATTTGCGCGGATCACGGCGAAGTGCGCCAAAGGCGAACAGGCATCGCAAGTCCGCTCTGATTGACTCATCGAATCCGCGAAAATCCGTTCAATCCGCGTCATCCGCGGCCCCCTGTGGGCTAAGCCGCGAAGATCTTCTGCAGCCGAGGGTCGCTCGTCAGCTCCCCTTCCTTCGACGGAGTCGACTCCACCAGCCGCTCGATCACCTTGTCGGCCGTGATGCCTTCGCTCTCCGCCGCGAAGTTGGTGACGATGCGATGCCGCAGCACCGGCGCGGCGAGCGCCTGGATGTCCTCGGTCGAGACGTGCGTCCGCCCGTTCAGCAGCGCCCGCGCCTTCCCGCCGAGCAGCAGGTTCTGCACCGCCCGCGGTCCGGCCCCCCAGCTGAGCCAGTCATTGATGTACTCCGGACATCCCGGCTCGCCGATCCGCGTCTGCCGCACCAGCGCCAGCGTATAGTTCACCACGTGGTCGGTCACCGGCACCTGCCGCACCACCTTCTGCAGGGCCAATATCTCCGCCCCGCTCAGCACCGGCTTGATGTCGTCTTCCTGCAGAGCCGTCGTTTGCAGGGCGATCTGCCGCTCCTCGTCGAACGAGGGATACTTCACGAACACCTTGAACATGAACCGGTCCTGCTGCGCTTCCGGCAGCTGGTAGGTTCCTTCCTGCTCGATCGGGTTCTGCGTCGCCAGCACGAAGAACGGATCGCTCAGCATGTGCCGCGTCTGGCCGACGGTCACCTGCCGCTCCTGCATCGCCTCCAGCAGGGCCGCTTGCGTCTTGGGGGGCGTACGGTTGATCTCGTCCGCCAGCACCACGTTATGAAAGAGCGGTCCCGTGATGAATCGGAACTCCCGCTCCCCCGTGTCGCGGTTCGTCTGCAGCACGTCGGTGCCGGTGATGTCGGCCGGCATCAGGTCGGGCGTGAACTGGATGCGGGCGAACGTCATCGACAGCGACCGCGCGAGCGTACTGATCATCAGCGTCTTCGCCAGGCCCGGCACCCCCTCCAGCAGGCAGTGACCGCGGCTGAACAGCGCGATCAGCAACTGGTCGATCACTTCGTTCTGCCCCACGATGACTTTCGCCATCTGGTCGCGGATGCCGGCATAGGCCCGGCTCAGTTTCTCGATCGATTCCTGAGATGTCATCGTGCGGTCTGCTCTGGCATGCTGGAAACCGGCCCCTCGTCCCGATCGGGGTACCTTGTAATCAGGCCGTCTCTGAATGGTACGCAACCCCGCCCACCCGCGGGAAGCAACACGCGGCCGCCTGGCCCGCCTGCATTACAACTCCGCCGCAAGCAACTCCCCGACAAGCCGCTCGACCTCGTCGGGATGCTGACGGCTGACGTCCAGCATGTCCCACGCATCGTCCGGTTTGACAAACAGCCACGGACGGACCGGGCTCGCCAGATCGCACGTCTCCAGCGCCGGCCGCGACAGCAGCGATTCGGGCACCAGGCACGAAAACCGCTCGTCCCGGATCCCTGCCCCGATGCCCTCGCAACGAAACCGCGTGGAACGACGGATCGTCTCCGTTTCCCCTGTCAGCAGAGGCCACAGACTGCATGCGTCCGGCGTCCCCGGCGCTTCACCTCCACTCAGCCACTGCCGCAGAGTCGGCACGACGTCACGCGTGCGTACGATTCCGCCACGGCGCGTCCCCGCCTGGTCCGATCGCGGAATTCGGATCAGCAGCGGAACGCGAACGACTGGATCCACCACGCGCGGACAACCCTGCTGCACCGGCGGATGTGGGACCAGCAGCCCTCCGGCGCGGCCCATCACGATCAGCAGCAGATCGTCGATCCGCGGACCAATCACATCGTCCAGCCACTTGCCGAACGCCCGATCCAGCTCGGACACGCACGCGGCGAAGATCGCCCGCAACAATGGTGCGGCTTCGGGATGCTGCTGAATCGCGGCCTCATGCAGGCAGTCCGCGGCCGTGAGTTCCCGGATGGCACGGGAGATTCCCCCGACGGTTTCAGTTTCCTTCAGCAGCGGCTGCGACGCCTCCTCACCCAATGCGGCAACCAACCCGTCTCTCCAGATTGCTGGAGTGATCGCAGGAGTTCCTTCGGCGAGCAACTCTGCCGGCGGATTCCAGGGCGGTAACACCGCCGGCCACCGAACGTGGACGCAGGAGAGCTCCCCCTGATCAAACGCCCCGTCCCATGCCGCCCCACACGAGTCAACGCAGCGAATCCCGGCTGCCGACAGCTCCTCCCTCAGCGCTGAATGCTCTTCGACCGCCGGACTCACGTCCTGGGCGTAACAGGCATCGAACAATACGCTCTCCGTCGCGAGCGCATCCAATCGCGGCGTTCGCGCCCGCAGGTTCCCGTAGCAACCCAGCATCGAGACCGGAAGACACTCGAACGTGACGACGACGGCATGCATGGGTCATGCCGTCCGGAAGAGCCGGGAAAGCTCCCGCGCCCCGCGGCTTCCCCCATCGTCCGGCACCAGCTCCGCCAGCCGCCGCACGATCTCGTCCGACGAAACGCCGTCCGCCTCCGCGTTGAAGTTCGTGATGATGCGATGCCGCAGCACCGGAGCGGCGATGGCCCGCACATCATCGACTCCGGCGAACTCCTTGCCTTCCAGAGCCGCGTGGGCTTTGGCGCCGAGAATCAGGTATTGGCTGGCCCGCGGTCCCGCTCCCCAGCTGACGTACTGCTGCACGAAGTCGGGGACCTCGCCCTGGCCGCGGCGCGTCAGCCGCGTCAGGGCCAGTGCGAACCGGATCACATGGTCGGCGACCGGGATGGCCCGCACCGTCTGCTGCAGCGAAACCAGCTCGTCGCGGGACAGCACCTCTCGGACAGCCGGTCCACGCCCCGCCGTCGTCTGCCGTACGATCTGGAATTCCTCGTCCTCCGACGGATACGAGATCCGCACCTCAAACATGAACCGGTCCTGCTGCGCCTCCGGCAGCGGATACGTCCCTTCCTGCTCGATCGGGTTCTGCGTGGCGAGCACGAAGAACGGGTCCGGCAACGGGTGCCGCTGGCCGCCGACCGTCACCTGCTGCTCCTGCATCGCCTCGAGCAGGGCGGCCTGCGTCTTCGGAGGCGTGCGATTGATCTCGTCCGCCAGCACCACGTTCGCGAACACCGGCCCCTGCAGAAACCGCAACCCGCGCGTCCCGCTGGCCCGGTCCTCCTGAATTACCTCGGTGCCGGTGATGTCGGCCGGCATCAGATCCGGAGTGAACTGGATGCGGTTGAACGACAGGCTCATCGTCTCGGCGAGCGAGCGGACCATCAGCGTCTTTGCCAGGCCCGGCACTCCCACGAGCAGGCAATGCCCTCCCGAGAGCAGCGCCATCACCAGTTCCCGCACCACCGACTGCTGCCCTACGATCACGTGCGACAACTCGGCCGTGATCCGCCCGTACGCGGCGCGCAGCGCCTCCAGAGACTGCAGGTCAATCTCTCCGGATGCCTTCGGAGTCTCGTTCAAGCCAGGTTCCTCATCCAGATACGCCGCGACGCACGGCGAAACCCGGTTTCTTCAAGAAAACCGGGCTTCTGCACCGCTGTGCTGACAGACATCGGATTCAATTGTATCCCAGTCACCGCACATTCTGCATCTGCTTGTCCCCCGCCAGCGACGCGGATACGTTGTTTCCGGGTCGGGCGGCGCGACGCATCCCGGCTACGATCGGATCCTGCATTCTTTCTCACAAGGGCGATGTCATGCGCTGCATCCTGCTCCTCATCGGGCTGGCCGTTCTCGGCCGTCAAGTGCCGGCACAGGACGTCGTCATCACCGACACGCCGGAGTCTCTCCACATCGCCACGCCGCAACTGGAGGCGGCCGTCAACAAGCAGGGCTACGTAACCGGCATCATGCGCGGAACGTTCCTCGACAAACAGACCGGCTTCCGCGACGTCGGGTTCGGCCTCGATATCGTCGACTGGATCATGGAGCCCGGCAGCGACGAAGCCTATCGCGACCAGCTTGAGCCGGAACTCGTCTATGAGTTCGGCAACGAATGGCACGGCAAGACCCCCAAGCGCTCCATCGAAGGTCCACAGATCTGCACCCAGGCCAAGGAGATGCAGCCCGTGGTCATCCGCGGTCCGGACTTTGTCGCAGTCCGCCAGCAGTTTCGCTATCGCACCGCGGCCCCCGGCAAGAACACCGGCTCTCTGTGGACGCAGTGGATCGTCTTTCCCCGGGGAAAGCGGTACTTCATCTCCATGGACCGGATCGACGCGGTCAACGACTCCGACGCCATGTTCCTCCGCCTCGACATGCCCGGCCACATCCGCCACGACCGCGGCGACACTTTCGAGCGCATCTATCTCAGCTACCACGGCGAAATCCCCTCCAGCGAGTTCTTCGAGAACTTCGCCCCCGACGAGAAGTTCAACTACCGGCGGGACGTCAATGAGGTCCCCGAGCGCTTCATCCGCGCCTATCAGCTGCGAAATCCCGAGTCTGGCGACACCGGCCCCTGGCTGGCCGGAATGACGCTCGACCCAACCGTCGTCTCCGAAGCCTGGTGCCACCAGCGCGGCTACGTCTGCATGATCGAGGAATTCGGCGGGCGGCCCATCAAAGCCGGCGAGTCCTTCAGCGCCGCCTTCATCGTCGGCTACTTCGACTCAATCGAAGAGATGCAGACTGTCTACGACGCCCACAAGGGACACAAAGCGCTCGAAGTCACGCCCGACGGCTGGGAACTCAAATAGCACCGCGGTCCCGACTCCATCGCGAATGAGCGTGTGCCACTCTGCGTTTAGCCCCGGCCCAACGGGCCGGGCGCTCGGGACGCATCACGACTTGCCGAACGCGTCGTCACACGTCCAACGCAGCAGCAGCACCATCTCGCGCCACTGAATCTGCCGGGCCGCGAGTCCGAGCGGCCCCTCTTCATCCCCGGCCGCTGCCTCGCACATTTCCACGAACGCGCCCGGATTCCACTCCGTCTCCACACCGAGCCTCCCTCTCCATTCATCGGCCACGACGCCTGCTGCGCGGGATAGCACGTCTGCTGCGCGTTCCCGCAGTTCGTCAAACAGCGGATGTCTGCCGACTCGCCGGAACCAGTATCGGGAGTTCCCGTAGTCAGGTTCGCGGCGATGCATGATCGCATGCCAGTAGTCTCCCGCAGCTCGCCGTCCCTCTCCTTCAATCCCCTGCGACACCTCGTGGCTGTCGTGGAGCAGGTCGTGCATTTGCAGCAGGCCGGCGCGAACCGCGAGTAGATCGGAACGTGATGTCACCGGTCGGTCCACGTCGGACTCGAGTTCGGACACGCTCGGCACGGGAACCGCCTTCCCCGGGGCCAGCCGCGGGGGGATGAACGGCCTCAGTGGCTCAACAGCAATCGCTTCTCCGAGGCGGAATGCGCGCGGGGCCGCAATGCAGGCGGGAACGATCTCCGAAGCCGCCAGCGACTGGTGCTGCTCGATCTCCGTGCGCGACAGGATCGCAACGACTCCGTCCGGACTTCCCGGAATCTGCGCAACGATCGACCCGGAAACACCTTCCAGGTCCCGCAACCACTCGTAACCGGACAGGCAGTGAAGTCGCGCGTCGCCGTGACGACCGCTCTCCAGCACCCGCTCGACGGCAGGTGTGTCAGACACATTGCTGACGGGGGCGACAGCAACCATTCCCGCCGCGGTACCGGAGATGGCCTCCCAGACGGCCCCACTCCGGTTCCAGTCCACCCGCCGCACGTATCTCGCGGCCGAATCGACCTCCGCTGTGCCGGGAACGATCAGCAGAATCGAGTTCATGCGCCCACCCGTCAGAAACCAGATTGACCCGATGATAGGCCCTCCTTGCCTGGCCCGCCAACTCTCCGCAACGGTTATCTTCTGTGCACGTAAGGAGAAACTGCGATTTGTCGACGCGGGTCCACCGTGTCAACCCTTGCAGTTCATCCGACACTGTGTAATCCTGTGGGCACTAACCGATCCGGCTGACCGTCGGGTGGGCAGGGGAGAGAAAGGGACTCTGGCTGGGTTCTGTCCCCCGTGCCGATCTGTCGGTCGACAAGTCTGCCCGAGGACGTCGGCTTCAGAGTGGGATCATCCTTCGGGCTGCATCCGTCACGGATGAGCGGCGCAGCCGTACGTTGGCGCGTCAGTGTTCGCTGACCGCTGGCTGCCGCGCGTGGTGACGCGCGGTGTGGACTGCTGGAGTGCGGTTTTATGGATTCGTTTCCTCCCGGCTATGATGTCGGCCCGGCGACTTGGTTCTACCTGTCGCTCGTGCTGATCGTTGCCGTGTTCTTCCGGTTCAACCGGGTCTGGTCTCTGCGAAACTTAGACCTGGGCCTCCTGCTCGCGGCCTCCCCCGGCATTCTGCTCGTCGAGAATCCCTCCACGCAGGGCTGGGGCTACTCCTGGCTGTTTGCGGTCACAGGTCTGTTCCTGGTCCGGCTGCTGGCTGACCCGCTGTTGCGCCGGCGTCCCCACTTGGGGCAGAACCTCAATTCGCAGGGGTCCGCATTTCTCTGTCTGGCGTCGATGCTGCTCCTCGCGATCCAAGGAGTGCAGTCCCCCGATATTTTGCCGGATTCAGCAAAGGCCGCTGCCTCCGTTGCTGCGACAGAGATGGAATCCCCCGAGTCGGCGGCGCCTGCGGGGGAGACCTCCATCGGGCAGCCCCCTGTTTCGGCCGATGCCGAAGGGGATCCGCTGACGGGGACCGAATTCGTCGCCAATGCCGCAAGTCTGCCTGCTACGACCGACGAAACACCCGTCGACCCGCAAGGCAGCAGCGTTGATGACCGCGACTCCAATGAGAGAGCCGTGGAAGCGGCTGCCGGGCCGGTCGCGCCGATGCTGCACGCCCCCTTCGGTGTCATCTTTGAGGTCGAGGAGGCGGCTGCGCGGGCTGTCGCCGTCTTTGCCCACCTGATGGTGGTCGTTGGACTGCTACTGGTCGGACGCAACCTGTTCGGCGATTACCAGCTCGGCCTGGCGATGGCGACCCTCTACCTGATGCTCCCCTGCACGGCCTACGACGTCGGTGAAGTCAACCACGTCCTGCCCTCCGCCCTCATCGTCTGGGCGCTCCTCGCCTACCGCCGGCCAATGATCGCCGGCCTTCTGCTCGGCCTGGCCTGCGGCATCATGTTCTTTCCGGTCTTCCTCCTCCCGGTCTGGGCCGCCTATTACGGCCGCCGCGGGATACTCCGCTTCGGCACCGCCCTGTTGCTCGTCGCCTCGGTCGTGGCGACCTTCACCGCTCTGACCACCAGCAGCCCCGATTCCTTCATTCGCAGCACGCTGGGAACCATTCATCTCAAGGAGTTCTTCGATTTTAACAAGTCGACGAACCCCGGCTTCTGGACCGAGGAACTCAATTACTACCGCATTCCGGTCGTCGTCACATTCTTCCTGATGCTGATCGGCCTGACCATCTGGCCTCGCCGCAAACAACTGGAGCACCTCACCGCCTTCTCCGCTGCCATCATCGTGGCCATCCAGTTCTGGTACCCGGTGCAGGGAGGAGTGTATCTGCTGTGGTACCTGCCGCTGCTGCTGGTCGTCGTCTTCCGCCCACGGCTCGTGCATCTCCAGCCCTACTCAGACGCCGCCGAGTCCGAGCGCGCCGGCAAAGCGCCCGCCATCTCCGGACCGCACACGCACCGCTCGACCACAGCCGCCGATCGCCTGCACCTCTTTCGCTGACGGTCCCCCCAAAGTCGCCGGCACAGTCCCCTGTGCCGCCGCCTCCCGACAAGCTGGACGATCACCGGGTCCGCGTCCCGCGCTCGTCGTGCCGCCTTCGATCCCGTCAGCGGCTCCTCTGGCGCGACGCGGCGGATACAATGGTGCGTCCCGCTCAACGACCGCTTGTCTCCCGCCAGATTCGCTCCTGAGGAACCTCAAAACGCCACGCAATGCACATCGCCATCATCACGGCCGGCGGCGCGGGGATGTTCTGCGGCTCCTGCATGCACGACAATACCTGGGCCCGCGCCCTCATCGACGCCGGATGCGAAGCGACCCTGCTCCCCACCTACACTCCCATCCGCGTCGATGAGCCGGACCAGAGCGACCGCCACGTCTTCCTCGGCGGCATCAACGTCTATCTCGATCAGCGCATCGGCCTCTGGAACAAACTTCCCCGGGGCCTGACGCGCTGGCTCGACTCCCCCTCGGTCATCAGATTCGCATCGCGCCTCTCCACCCGCTACGACGCCGCCCGGCTCGGCGACCTCACTCTCGCCATGCTCGCGGGAGAGGAAGGACCCCAGCGCCGCGAAATCGACGAACTCACCCACTTCGTTACGGAAGTACTGAAACCCGACTGCGTGTTCTTCAGTAACGCCCTGCTCGTCGGCGCGTTGCGGCGGCTGCGGCAGAACTTTGACGGACCGGTCTTCTGCACGCTGCAGGGGGACGATGTGTTCCTGGACTTTCTACCCGAGGCATATCGGGCCCGCGCCATCGACGCCATCGCCGCACGGGCGCAGGAATTTGACGGCTTTCTCGTTCACACCGATTTCTATCGCGACTACATCGCCCGCTATCTCAGGCTGCCCGGCGACCGATTTCATCGGCTCCCCCTCAGCATCGATCTCTCCGGACACGACGGCCGCCCCGGAGAACGCGATGGTCAGCCCTTTACCGTCGGCTACTTCGCGCGGATCGCGCCCCCCAAGGGACTGCATCGACTGGTTGAGGCGTTCCAGATCGTTCGTGCGCGGCGTCCGGACGCCCGGTTGCGCGTGGGCGGCTTCCTCGGCAAACCGGACCGCTCCTACTTTCGGGACGTGCGCAGTGCCGCCCGACCGCTCGGCAGCGCCTTCGAATACATCGGCAGCCCCGCGACGCACCGCGAGAAAGTGGGCTTCTATCGCAGCCTCGACGTGCTCTCCGTGCCGACGGAGTTCCTGGAGCCCAAAGGACTCTATGTCCTGGAGGCCCTCGCCAACGGTGTGCCTGTCGTGCAGCCTCGACATGGCGCATTCCCGGAACTGATTGCCGCGACCGGCGGCGGCTGCCTGGTCGAACCCGGCGACCCGCAGGAACTCGCCGACGTCCTCCTCGAACTCGCCGACGATCCCGACCGCCGCAGTTCGCTCGGCGCCACTGGCCAGATTAACGTCCGAGAACACTTCACCCCCCCCGCCCTTGCAGCCGCCACGCTGAAACTCCTGAACTGAACCGCTGCGAGTCGCTCCGCAGGCCGCAGGCACACTCCATATGCCGTCCGCCGCACATCCACCCCCCCATCGGCGACCTCCGGGCGTGTCCGTCAGTCAATGATCAACGCCGCGCCTCCGCTCTCGGTACTCATCTCGCAAGAAAAGTTTGACGCCCGGCCGCAACGCTCCGTAGCATGACGGCGCTTCATCTCCCGCATCGACGGTTCTTCCTTCTGAAGGGGCATCCACATGGTCACGCCTGCTGCCGGGTTGCGTGCCTCACCGCGCCGCATCGACTCCCTGCTGTTTCTCGTCGTACTGGTCACAACTCTCCTCTCGGGCTGCGACAAACTCACGCCGCCGGAGGAAGTCGCCGCCGAGCCTCCGCCCGCAGCGAGTCCGCCGCCTCCGCCGACCGAACCCATCGCCGGCCCGCCGCGCTCCAGCGCTCAGATCGTGGAGGAGTTCAACGGCTTATCACCTCCCCGGCGAACTGACGAGCGGCTGATCGAGCTTTCTGAGCAGGCCGATCAACTCGCCGGGATCACCGCACTCGACCTCGGCGGAAGCGCCGTCACCGACGGCGGCGCGGAGTGCCTCCCGAAGTTCACCGCCGTGACGGAACTCAGCGTGGCGGGTTCGCGCGTCACGGGAAAGGCCCTGACCTACGTGGCCATGATGCCGGCGCTGCAGGTCTTCAACTTCAACAACGTCCGCATCAATGACGATGCACTGGCGTCGCTGGCGTCGGCACCTCAACTGCAGGAACTCAGTCTCGGCGGGACCGGCATCAACGACGCCGCGTTCGAGCATCTGGCGCAGATCGAGTCGCTCCGGGTGCTCGATGTCTCTGGCAACGAGTTGCTGATGGGCCGCACCTTCACGGAACTGGTCAAGGACCGCCGGTTCTCCGCACTGACGGTCCTGATCGCCGACGGCACTCTCTTCGGATACGGAGGCGTCGAGGAATTGGGCCAGCTCAAAGAGCTGCAGACGCTGGGCCTTAATCGCTGTGACGTCACGAACGAGGCCCTGCAGGATCTCCAGACCTGCACCACTCTCGAATTCCTGCGACTCGGAGAGAACAAGTTCACTGACGAAGGCCTGAAATCGCTGACGCGCCTCAAGCAGTTGAAGGAGCTCGACCTGCACGGCAATCCGGCCGTCACCGATGAAGGACTCGCACGTCTGCGCGGACTGCAGCAGCTGGAACTTTTGAGTCTCGACGGCACCCGGTGTACACTGGAGGCTGCTCGCGATCTCAAGCAGAAGTCGCTGCAGCAGACCACGATTCGTATCGCCGGTCAGGAACTGTAGCGACGGCTGTCGAACCAGACGTGGCACGGGAGTGCACATGCCTCCGGCGACCGCATTGTCAAATGCTTACTCGCGGCGGGAGCTGATTCGCATCGGCGGACTCAGTCTGCTCGGCCTGTCCACCTCCCAGCTCGCGCGACACCGCGCGGCCTCCGCGCGCGATGCCGCGCCCCCCGCGTCCTGCGTTTTCATCTTCCTCTTCGGCGGCCCCAGCCACATCGACCTGTGGGACATGAAGCCGCTCGCTCCCGCCGAGATCCGCGGAGATTTCGAGTCGATCGAGACCAGCGTCCCCGGCATCCGCATCTGCGAGCATCTGCCGCTCCTCGCGCAACAGATGGACAAGCTCTGTCTGCTCCGGTCGATGACGCACAAGATGAACGTCCACGGGCCGGCGTGCAGCGAGATCTATTCAGGCCGTGAGTACTTTGGTCCGCCCGTCACCGACCAGGCCAAACCCGAGGACTGGCCGTCGCTGGCCGCCATGACGATGCGCTTCAAAGAGACGGCCAGCGGCTTGCCGTCATCTGTCGTCCTGCCATGGTACTCCCAGTTCGTCGGCCAGGACCGTCGCATTGCCGGCCAGACCGGCGGCCGCATGGGGGAGCGCTGGAACCCCTTCCTGATCTCCGGTGATCCCACCGCCAGCGACTTCCAGGTCGAAGGCGTGCGGCTCCCCCCCGACATTTCGCTCGACCGGTTCGCCCATCGCACGCATCTGCTCTCGCACGTCGAGGAGCTCACCACGTTCCGCACGCCCCGCCCGCTGGCGACGGTCCTCGAATCGAACTACGACACCGCCCGGCAGCTCGTCGAGCGGGCCCAGTCCACCAATGCCTTCTCCCTCACCGACGAGCCGGAAGCGCTCAAGGAGCGTTACGGTCGCACGCGCTTCGGCCAGAGCCTGCTCCTCGCCCGCCGCCTCGTCGAAAGCGGCATCTCCCTGGTGACGGTCAACTGGGACGACGACACGAAGTTCGACAAGGTCTCGCCCCACTGGGACACCCACCACGACAACTTCCCCAAGCTGCGCAATGACCTCTGCCCCCCCTTCGACCGCGCGTTCGCCGCGTTCCTTGAGGATCTGCACGCACGCGGACTGCTGGAGTCGACGCTCGTCGTCGCTCTCGGCGAGTTCGGCCGCACGCCGCACATCGGCGTCGTCACCCAGAACGGCATGACCGAGAAGACCGGTCGCGACCACTGGCCGCACGCCTTCACCGCGCTCCTTGCAGGCGGGCCGGTGCGCGGCGGACAGGTTTACGGCGCCACCAACGAGACCGGAGGCTACGTCGCCGACCAGCCCGTCACGCCGGCCGACCTCGCTGCCACCGTCCTCGACCATCTCGGCGTCGATGCCGACCAGACGTACCTCGACCAGTTCCAGCACGAGCACCGCCGGCTGTCCGAAGGGCGCGTCATCCGCGATCTGGTCTGAGGCAACCCGCGGCAGCGCGAATCGCAACGCTCGCAGACGCCCAACGACCGCATTGGTCGCAGGCAGCGCTGCCCGATGTTGATGACTTGCAACGCTGCAGTCCGGATGGGTGTGAGCCTCTTCTCACGGCGTAATCCCTTCGATAGCAGATACTTCAGACTGTGAGGCGCCTTTAGTGTCTGGTGCAGGGCACAATCGTTGCTGCGAATACGCCGGTGAATCATTCCGCGAGCTGAAGGACAGCACGACATCAGCGGCAGGAGGCGTCACCCGCAACTCGACACTCCTCCATGTTGCACCGATTCGGGCTCGTACTCGTCCTGGCGGCTTCGCTCATTGGCTTCACTCCGCGATGCATTGCGGACGATGCCGCCACTGACCTCAAGGCTCGCGAGCCGCGCGTCCTGGTCGTTGTGCGTAGCGATTGCGCGGAATGTGACGCGGTCCTTGAACGACTGCAGGCGGCCGAAGGAGCTTTCGTCGCTCTCCGCGAGAACGGCTGGCGAATCGGCGCCGAGCCGACCAACCACATCCAGATCGTCGCTGCCGCGGACATCCACGAACTCGTCGAACGCTGGCAGCTCCCCGAGTACCCGGCCGTCATCTGCATCGCGGACGGCGAGATCCTCCGCTCCTACAAGGACGGGTGTTCGACGCCCCTTGATCCCTACACCTTCGGCTGGCTGCTGAAGGGCTTCGACGAGCGCGAGCGCCCGCCCGTGGCCGAAGCCGTCAAGGTGGAAACCAGCGGCCAGTACCCCCTCCGCGGCAACCACTGGTCGGTCGACGGCGACTGGTCCCCCACCCATGCGGAACTGATCGGCCATCTCCGCGGACCGAACCACAACACCCTGTTCCCGCAGGAGTGGGGCATTGAGGCCTGGTCCACCGAGGAGCTGCGTGCCCTCCACGACGACCTGCACGAGCAGAACAAGCCCATGCCGCTCCTGACCGGAGACGAGGAGAGCGTCTATGTGCCGCGTCCCTACTACCGGGCGCCCGCAGGAACCTACGCGCAAACCGCCGGCTCGCCGCGCGGTCCCAGCGCGGGATCGTTGTCACGGGCCGCCGGACGCGGACGTTGAACCGCATGGCAGCCGCTGCGGTGACCGGCGCTCAATTCGGCCGCCCCTCAATCACGCTCATGTCGGTCTCGGTCGGCACGATTCGCGACAGCTCAAACCCCGCGCTCCGGAACAGTTCCTCGTATTCTTCCCGAGACCGCTCCTTTCCACCGGGGATGGTGAGCATCGTGAGGTCCAGGAACTTCATCGGGAACGGCTCATTGCCGGGCGGGATCACTGCTTCGATCACCAGCAGCCGGCCGTGATCGGGAATCACGCTGCGAACGTGCCGCAGGATCGTCAGCGACTTCTCGTCGTCCCAGTCATGAATGATGTGCCGCAGCAGGTACGCGTCGGCCCCGGAGGGGATGGACTCAAAGAAGCTCCCCCCGATCGACCGGCAGCGATCCGCCACTCCGGCCGCTTCCAGGTGCGGCTCTGCGCGTTCCACGACGTGCGGCAGATCAAACAGCATGCCCTGCATGTCCGGATGGGCCTGCAGGATCGCTGACAGATTGCTGCCGTTGCCGCCGCCGATATCCGCCAGCGTCCGGATGCCGCCGAAGTCATACGCCGCCAGCACCGCTCCGGTTTCCCGGCCATGGATCCCCGTCATGGCGGCGTCGAAGATCCGAGCCTTCTCGGGATGCTCCGCCAGCCAGTCGAAGATCGGCTTGCCGAACCGTCGGTCGAACGCGATCCGACCCGTCTGCACGCTGTAGAGCAGGTCGCCCCAGGCCTGATACTGCTCGGCCCCCATCATTCGTGCCAGGTCCCTCTGCGACTGCGGAGCATCGCTTCGGAGCGCGTCTGCCAACGGTGTGATCGCGAACACCCGCGGCTCGGTCTCCTCAAAGATGCCGATGCTCGCCAATGCCCGGAGCAGCCGAAACAGGGAGTCCGCGTGCGACCCCGTCGCCTCCGCCAGCTGATCCACTCCACGAGGCCCGTCCGCCAGCAGGTCGGCAATCCCCAGTTCGGCCGCCACATACACCGCCTGCGAATGCCAGTATGCCGTAATGACCCGGCCAAGCTGCTGCTGAGGATTCACAGGCTGGAGTTTCCAATTGGAAGATGCAGGATTCTGAACAGGTGGAAACAGACGGAACAGAGGACGCAGCGAGCGCCGTTCCGTCACCTGACGGAGTTCAGAAAGTCATCGGGGGGCGGTCCACCTGCTGCAAGCAGAAATCCAGTTCGGCTGCGGGTTGCTGTCGAGCTTTCTCGCCCGGATCACTCGGCTCGTGGGCCAATTCATCCGCCGGATCCCGCATGCAGATTCGTGCCTGGCAATGGACGAACCTCTGGTCCCTCCGTTACCTCCTGTTCAATTCAGCGCCGTCACAGGCACTGGATCTCCAGTTCCAGGTCCACGCCGTGCATCTCGGAAACCTTGCCGCGGATCAGTTCGATCAACTTGCGGACGTCCGTAGCCGTGGCGTTCTCGTGCGTAACGATGAAATTGGCATGCCGGTCACTGACCTCCGCTTGGCCGACTCGGGTCCCCTTCAGCCCTGCCTGTTCGATCAGCGCGCCGGCGCTCAGGCCGCGGGGGTTCTTGAAGATGCAGCCGGCGGACTGGAACGAGAGCGGCTGCGTCGACTTCTTCATGATCCACAGCTTCCGCATTCGTCGGGCGATCTCATCGGGTTCCTCCGGCGTCAGCTCGAACTCGGCCTCCACGATGGCCAGCTCGTTGATGCTGCTCTGCCGGTAGGCGAACGTCAGCTCGTCCTCCGTACGGACGAACTTCTCTCCCTTGATCGTGACGACCGTGACGGACCGCACATGTTCGCCGACTTCGCCATGCCGCGAGCCCGCGTTGCCGTGCAGCGCCCCGCCGACCGTCCCCGGAATCCCAACGAGCGTCTCCAGCCCGGCCAGTCCATGCGCGACCGCCTGCGACATCACATGCGACAGCAGCGCACCGGCCCCGGCGCGGACGATCGAGCCTTCGATGGAGATCTCGGCGAAGACGTCTCCCGCAATGCGGATAATCACGCCGCCGATCCCCTCGTCCGGCACCAGCAGGTTCGAGCCCCCGCCGATCACGCGGACCGGCAGTTCCTCGGCGAAGCAGGCCCGCACCACTCCCTGCAGCTCGTCGGTCGTGCGGGGCTCGACGAAATACTGCGCCGGTCCCCCCACCTTCAGCCACGTGTAGTCGGCCAAAGGGACGTCACGACGCGTGATGTCGGGGAACTCGTCGAGCAAACTCATCGCGGACTCGGTCAATGTCTCCGGCCCCGATGATCAGGATCACATCGCCGGGCCGCGGCTCAGTCTCCAAAGTGCTCACCAGCCGGTCAAGCGACGCCACAAACCGCGCGCAGCCTCCCGCAGCCGTACAGCGTTCGACGAGTTGCTCCGCCGCCTGCTGCGACGCCGGAGATCCTGTCTCCCGGGCCGAATACACCGGCGGGACCAGCACTTCATCGGCCGTGCTGAGAGCGCACGCAAACTCGTCCAGCAGCCGCGTCGTCCGGGACACCTGGTGAGGTTGAAATGCACACCACAGCTTTCGCCTGGGAAATTCTCCCCGCGCCGCCGCCAGCGTCGCCGCGACCGCCGTCGGATGATGCGCGTAATCGTCGATCAGCTCAACACCGCGCCACGACCCCAGTCGTTCAAACCGCCGCCGGATGCCCCGAAACCCCGCCAGGCCGTCGCTCACGTCGGCCGCCGTCGCGCCGGCCGCCGCGGCCACTGCTGCTGCTGCGAGCGCATTGAGAACATTGTGCCGCCCCGGAGTCTGGAGTCGAACATCGCACCACGCCCGGCCTTCGCGGACGGTCCGGAAGCTCGTCACTCCGGGACGCACGCGGATATCGCTGGCCGTCCAGTCCGCAGCAACGTCAATGCCAAACGTCTCCACGCGCGCAGCGGTGCGGCGCTGCACCGCTTCCAGAGTGTCATGTCCGGCCCGGCAGACGAACACTCCGTCTCCCGGCACCCGCGCAGCGAACTCGGAATAGGCATCCGCCGCCGACGCAAGATCGGGATAACAGTCAAAGTGATCCAGTTCGATATCGAGGACAGCCGCGATGCGGGGAGCAAGCTCCAGAAAGTGCCGCTGATACTCGCAGGCCTCCGCCACCAGCAGTTTGCCCGCGCCGCTCCACCCGCTCGCCCGGTGTGAGATCAGCTCTGCCCCGCAGATCACCGACGGCGACAAACCCGCCTGCTGCAGGATCGCAGCCGTCATCGCGGTCGTCGTGCTCTTCCCATGCGTTCCGGCCACCGCGATGCCGGTGCGCTCAGCTATCAGCCGGCCCAGCATCTGCGGATACGAAACCTGTCGAATGTCAGACCGCGCCGCTGCCTGCCGCTCCGGATTCGACTCCGGGATCGCCGGACTGTAAACGACCAGGTCCGCATCCGCCGGCACATGCTCGGCCCGATGCCCCGGCAGCAGCCGCACCCCGCGCGACCGCCACTGCGCCGCCATCACATCCGTCGGGCGCGCGTCCGACCCGGTGATCCGCCAGCCCCGATCCAGCAGCAGTTCCCCCAGCGCCTTCATCCCAGAACCGCACAGCCCGATGAGATGCGCGGCCTGCCCCCGCGCCGCGACCCCGTCGCTGAGCATCCGCGGAAACGGAATCACGCGCGAGTCACTCATGTTTCAACACAGAGACACTGAGGAGGCACGGAGACCTGCATGGCAATTCGACGAGGAAGTCAGCGAGTCGCTCCCTTACGTCACTCCGTGCAGCCTCGGTGGCACCTCCGTGCCTCCGTGGTTCCTTCCTGCCGCTCACGGCGCACTGAACGTCAAACTCTTCACCAGTTCCAGGTCCCGACCCGCCAGCATCTCCATGTAGGCCGGTTCGATCACGAACACCAGCGACACTTGCTTCCCGCTCCGGTCGGCGCAGATGTAGTAAATCCAGTTCGTCGGAATGCTCACGTCGGCCTTCTCCCCTTTCACGAGCATTTCCCCCTCGGTCAGCACGCGCAGGATCGTGCGGCCGTCGTCGGTGCTGATCGTGTCCTGCGCCGCGATCCGCTTAAACTTGTCTCCCAGCGCCTGCCGGATGTCGGCCTGAAACTGCTCCAGCGGTGTGTGCTTTCCCGGAGGAGCCGCGGCAATCGGCGAGATGTTGCACTGAGAAATGAGGCTCCCCTGCTCCATCAGCCGCAGAATCACCACCCGTGGCGTCCCTTCCAGCAGCGCCTGGAACACATGCCACTGCCGGTCGTGCCGGAACTGAATGCCCCACGGCGCGGCGGGGAAGGTCAGCAGCAGGTCGGCCGGCGCCGGCTCCAGCGGGATCGCATCGGCGACCGCGCTGGTCAGCCGTCCGCTGCTCGTGGCGGCCGACCGTTCGATCGTCACATCCACTTTGGCATCGATGCCCGGATTGATCGTCCCGATCGACGACTTGATCGTGTAATGGATCGTCGCCGCGCGGATGAACTCCTGCTCACGATCAAAGGTCATCTCGCCCGTAAGACCAATCTCGGTATTCGCGCCGAACTTCTGCCCCCGCACGCTGCCGGAAAACTCGACGGTCGCCGTCCGCGCGTCCGCAGCGGCCAGCCGGCAGGTGATGTTGATGGCATCGATCGCTTCGATCGACGCCAGCATCTGCGACACCCAGTCGGACGGCTTCCACTCGGCGCCGATCTCGACGGGCGTCAGCGGGAGCAGGGCGGTCAGGATCAGCGGGTCGCCCGGAAGCTCCAGCAGATCGGCCGATTCGCGCGTCATCGGAGCACCCGGCGCGTAGCACTGAATCCCGCTCCGTTCTCCGCGGGCGACCACCAGCCGCGAACCGGCCGGGAGATCGACGCTCGTGTCATGATTGGCGACGCGGGTCTGCAGAGTGGCGAGTTCGAACTCGCGCAGCGCCCTCAGCGACTGCGCTTCCCGTCCTCCGGGCGGCAGCCGCCGCTCGCGGTAGCGGAACGCCGCCATTGCAGACAGCGGATGCTCGTTTGACTTCCCGTTGCCGGCGTTGGTGTACACCTTGCCGTCCGTGCGGACCTCCGTGGCCACCAGCCGCACCCGTACGTCGGCCGCCGGTTCGGCGAGCGTGACGGCGTCGAATGCGCAGCACTGCGACGCGAGGCCGATCAGGGACAACACGCACGCCGCGAGCCGGCGCGCGACAAGCATTCGCTGCAGCATCGGATCACCTTCCTTGGACCAACCCGTCGTGCGGACTTTCCAGTCCGCACTCCCCACACCAGCCCGACGCGCCAGCGAGGGCCGAACGTCGCTGGGCACTCCACCCAACGGCACGCTCGAACAAAATCAACCGCGATTCCCGGCGACCCTGACCTGCGGCAACCGCTGCAAATTGTGATTCGCTCCGGGCTGGAATCGAACCCGGCCGCTACACGTCAGCCGTGCTCATGTCACTGGTTCGCTCGGCCATGTCCCGGGCGGCCGCGATGAACCCGGCTTCATCCAGCCCGAGGTCGGCGAGCAGTTCGCCCCGCTCGCCGTGCTCGATGAACCGGTCCGGCAGACCGAGCCGCCTGATGTGGTTCGTCCGCAGGCCGGCGTCGTTCGCCGCCTCCAGGACGGCCGAGCCGAAACCGCCGCAGAGAGTACCCTCTTCCACCGTAATCACAAAGCCCGTTTCCGACACGGCCCGCAAGATGGTTTCCGTATCGAGCGGCCGCAGAAACCGGGCGTTCACCACCCCCACGTCCAGCCCCTCTTCCCGCAGTTTTTCCGCCGCACGGACGCACGCCGGGAAGAACGCCCCGAACGCGACGAACGTCCCGTCCGTCCCCCACGAATGCACTTCTGCCTTCCCCTCATGCACCAGCGAGAGCGGTCGCTCGACGCGCTCCGCCGATGCCTTGGGATAGCGCAGCGAGACGGGTCCGTGATGCTCCAGGGCGAAGTCCAGCATCGGCTGCACGTCCCGCTCGTCCCCCGGAGCCATTACGACGATGTTCGGAAACGCCCGCATGTACGTGTTGTCGAACGCCCCGTGATGCGTCGGCCCGTCCGGTCCCGACAGCCCTGCCCGGTCGAGGCAGAACGTGACCGGAAGGTTCTGCAGCGCCACCTCCTGGAAGATCTGGTCGTAGCTTCTCTGCAGGAACGTGCTGTAGATGTCCACGATCGGGCGCATCCCCGCTTTCGCCATCCCGCCGGCGAACGCCACCGCGTGCCCTTCGCAGATCCCCGTGTCGAAGAACCGCTCCGGAAACTCCTCCCGGATCCGCTGCAGCTTATTCCCCTCGCACATTGCGGCCGTCAGCACGCAGACCCGCTGATCGCGGCTCATTGCGGCGGCGATCGAATCGCTCATCACGTCCGTGTAGGCGCGGGACGATCCCTTCTTCCGATACTCGACGCTGTCCCCGTTGCGGGCGAACGGCGACGGTGCGTGGAACCGCACCGGATCCTCGCATGCCGGCTTGAACCCGTGCCCTTTTTCGGTGAACACGTGCAGCAGCACCGGCCCCTGCACGTCCTTGACCAGTTCCAGATACTCCCGCAGCGCGAACAGATCGTGGCCGTCCACCGGTCCCACGTAACGGAAGCCCAACTCCTCGAACAGCATCCCGCCGTGGAAGAAAGTCTTGAGTGCGTCCCGCATCTGCATGAGGACTTTCTCGGCGGACTCGCCGACGACCGGCACCTTGTTCAGCAGCCAGGAGACGTCCTTCTTCAGACCGTTGTAAACCGGCGCCACGCGGGCCCGGTCCAGGTAGTGAGCCAGCCCCCCCACGCGCGGGCAGATGCCCATCTTGTTGTCGTTCAGGATGACCAGCAGGTCCTTCTTCAGCCCCGCGGCATTGTTGAACGCCTCGAACACGATTCCCGACGGCAGCGCTCCGTCTCCCACCACCGCCACCGACTTGCGGTGATTCTCACCCAGCAGATCGTCGGCTGCCTTGAGACCCAGCACCGTCGAGACGCTCGACCCCGCGTGCCCCGTCATGAACAGGTCGTAGTCGCTCTCCGCCGGGTTCGGAAATCCCATCAGCCCGCCGCGGCGGCGGATCGTCTGAATCTCGTGAAACCGTCCCGTCACCAGCTTGTGCGGGTAGATCTGATGCCCCGTATCCCAGATCAGCCGATCCTTGGAGAAGTCGAAGACGGTGTGCAGCGCCAGGCACAGTTCGACCACGCCCAGATTGCTAGCGAAATGAGCCGGCCGGTCCTCGACGACCGAGCACAGCGCCTCGCGGATTTCGTCCGCCAGTCGCAGCAGCTGTGGGTCGCTCAGCGACTTGAGCTCCTGGGGCGAACCGATCATGGGTAACAGCTGATAGTCCATCGCAAGTTTTCTTCCGTGGAGGGGTCGAGGATTCGAGGAGTCAAGGACTCAAAGGGGGGGATGCAGATCGTCTACCCCTCGTATCCTTGATTGCTCGAATCCTCGACTCCTCTCGTTCACCGATCCCGTTCGATCACGTAACGCGCCAGCGCCCGCAAATCTCTCGCACTCTCTCCAAACGGCTCAAGTTCCTCACAGGCCTGTGCAATCAACGCCTCGGCCTTCTGACGGCTCCCAACCTCCCCCAGGAGGCCCGGATACGTCAGCTTCCCGCGGCCGGCGTCCTTACGGACGCCCTTCCCCATTTTGTCCTCCTGACCGAGGACATCCAAGAGATCATCCGCAATTTGGAAGGCCAAACCAACATGCCGGCCGTAGTTTTCGAGCCTGCGCAAACTCTCCGGCGCCGCTCCAGCCACCCGGCCCCCTAAAACCAGCGCACACGACAGCAACCGCCCCGTCTTCCGCCGGTGAATCGACTCCAGCCACTCCAGCGAGTCCGTTGCGTCCCCCCTCTCCTCCTCCGCACCGTCCAATGACGCATCACGCTGCTTCGGGGGACAGGGGCTGGGGGTGAGCGGCCAGCCGCTCCGTTCCGCCTCCAGATCCGCCATCTGTCCCCCCACCATCCCGACCACTCCCGCCGCGTTCGCCAGATCGACACAGCACGCCGCCGCCACCTCACCCGGCCTCACGTCCCGCGCCACGACTTCAAACGCCAGCGTCAGCAACCCGTCCCCCGCCAGGATCGCCGTCGCCTCATCGAACTGCCGGTGGCACGTCGGCCGCCCCCGCCGCAGATCGTCATCGTCCATCGCCGGCAGATCGTCGTGGATCAGCGAATACGTGTGCACCATCTCGATCGCACACGCCGCCGGCATGGCCCGCTCGTCGTCTCCTCCGCAGGCACGGCTGGCCAGCAGCACCAGCGCCGGCCGCAACCGTTTCCCACCGCCGAGGAGACTGTACTCCATCGCCGCACGCAGCCGCTCCGGACACTCCCGCGGCAACTGCATTGACGCGGCCAGCGCCGCATCGATGCGGCCGCCGAGCGATTTCAGCAATTCACCCGGCGATTCTGCTGCGGCCATCGTCCACAATTCCGCCCGACGCCCATAACGCACCAACCTGCGGGAGCGTCATCGCATCCATCCTACCGCCCAAGGCAGGATTGTAGAGGACGGTCGAATATCACGAAACCAACGGAGAATCAAAGAGCCGGAGTGCCCCCCTGGCATCGCTTTCTGTCCGTAACATGAACCTCCGTCAAGACCTGTAGACGGCGTCTGTGACCCCGTCCGAACCAGCCGGGTCGTCGAGCTTTCACCCGCTCGCCCGGCCTCACAGAGGCCGGCTACAGAGGTATTGACGGAACCTTATGGAAGTTGAGGCTGTCGGCGCGGTATGTTGTTGGTAGTAAGTCATCGGCGAGCGCGCACTCCGCCGCCGCAATCGAGGCCGATCCACCGCGCTGTTCGACGAACCCGGACAGTTGGCTTCGGAGAACCTCTCGCAATGAATCCGAATCGTGCGAGCGACGCCCGGCCGGCTCTCTCCCTCTTCCCGCACGGAGGGATCGGACCCGCTGTCACGCGCCGGCAGTGGCTGCAGATGAGTGCGCTCACCGGCCTCGGCCTGGCCGGCGGGCGCGGACTTCTCGCCGGAACGGGCGAGGAGCGGCATCCGGCGACGGCAAAGAACTGCATCTGCATCTTCCTCTGCGGCGGCCCGTCGCAGCCCGACCTGTGGGACATCAAGCTCGACGCCCCGGCCGGCATCCGTACCGAGTTCGCCCCGGTGCAGACGAACGTCCCCGGCACGCTTTTTACCGAGTTGATCCCCAACGTCGCCCGGCATGCGGACAAGCTCGCCCTCATCCGCTCGATGACGCATGCGAACAACGATCACAACGGAGCGATCGTCCATTCGCTGCTCGGCCAGAAGCCCCCGCAGTTAACCGACATGTATGTCGCCCGCCACGACCACCCGGGCATCGGCGCCATCCTGCACGACGTGCTCGGAACGAGCGGCGAGCTGCCTCCCTGGGTCGTGCTCCCGCGCCCGTTCGACACCAACTCGCCTGTCTACAAAGGGCAGTCGGCCGGCTTCCTCGGAGCGCAGTACGATCCGCTCCTGTTCGACAAGCCGAAGATCGGTTCGTTGAGCGACGAACCCCTCACGCTCGACGCCATTCGCCCGGCCGACGACCTGAGCACCGGACGGTTCGACCGGCGGCAGGGCCTCCTGAAAACCGTTAACGGGCAGTTCATCGATCGTGCATCGGATGTCTCCTTCGCCGAGAACTACCGCAAGGCCTTCTCCTTGCTCACCTCCGCCGATACGCGGCAGGCCTTCGAACTCGAACAGGAACCGGTCGAGCTCCGCGACCGCTATGGTCGCAACGAGTACGGCCAGAGCTTTCTCATGGCCCGCCGCCTGATCGAGGCCGGTGTGCGGTTCGTCAACGTCTTCTGGTCGTTCTTCGACGCCAAGGGATGCCAGTTCAACCTGTGGGACAATCACGGCGTGCCGAACGACGTCTGTGGCATCGACGGCCAGCTCACCGGCCGTCAGCAATTGACGCACGACTACTGCACCCCCTCGTTCGACCGCAGTTTCCCCGCACTCCTCTCGGATCTGGAAGACCGCGGACTGCTGGACGAAACGCTGGTCGTCGTCTTCGGCGAGTTCGGCCGCACCCCCGCCATCAACCAGACCAGCGGCCGCGACCACTGGGCTCACTGCTATACGAGCCTGCTGGCCGGCGGTGGCGTGCAGGGCGGAGCCATCTACGGCGCCAGCGACGCGACCGGGGCCTACGTGAAGGACAGTCCCGTCACGCCCGACGACTTCCACGCCACCATCCTGCACGCTTTCGGACTCTCTCCCGAGACCGCCGTCATCGATCCCGCCGGCCGCCCAGTCCGCGTCAGCAGCGGCCAGCCGGTCACGGCGATCTTTTGACAGTCTCCGTCCAAGTGGCGCTCCGTCCAAGTGGCGCATTTCGGCCAGTCATCGTTGCGGATATCGCAACGCGCTCGATCAGCGACCGGCTATCGTCAGCGTGCCGGCAGGAGGGATGCCAGCGTGACAGATCCCGCCAATGCCCGCTGCTGCTCCCGCAAACGCTCGGCGAAATGCGAGATCTCGCGCTCTCCGCTGGGATCCGCCAGCCGGAAGCCGATGTCGATCAACCGGTCCGCCTTCACATCCTCCGGCGGCTGCGCGAGGCACACCGCGCTCTGGTCCCGCTCGACGCGGTGTAGCAGCCCCGCCGTGCACAGTTCCTGAATGATGGACTGCACAATCCGCTCCGGCACCCCCGTCCGGTCACTGATCCGCCGCTGCGGCGTCGGCTGTCCGCTGCGGAAATCCTCGGCGACCACTTCCATCACCGTCACCACCGCCGCCGGTTCGACCAGCCCCGCAAACTCACGCCGCGTCTCGATCTCCTCCAGCGCCCGGTCCCCCAGAAACTGCAGCGTCGCGGCGACCTCCAGACCGAACAGGACGAACAGCCACATCAGGTACACCCAGAACATGAACAGCGGGATCAGCCCCAGCGACCCGTAGAACTTGCTTACGGTGAACGCGTTGGACAGATATCCGCCGAGACTCTGTTTGGCGATCTCGAGGAACAGCACGCAGACAAACGCGCCGATGGCCGTCGATCGCAGGTTGACCATCGTGTTCGGCACGAGCGAATACACCGCAAACCAGAACAGCCAGCCGATACAGATGCTCCACCCGATCCCGACGAGCCGGCCGAACCAGTCGCCGGAGATCAGTTCGGCGGCGGACTCGACGACCTGGCCGTGAACCCAGGCTTCGGACGCGATCGCCAGCGGGCTGACGGTGATCAGGAACCAGTAGAGCGGCACGCGCCGCGACCATGGCCGTCCCTGCGGGGCACGGTAGATCGTGTTGAAGCTGTTTTCGATCGTCGTGAGCATGCTGATGCCGGCATAGACGATCACAACGAACCCCACCCAGCCCACAACCGTGAGGTCAACGTCCGCCGCCTGCCGGATCAGCCCCACCAGCCATGACTGCAGCGAGACGACCTGCGGCGCCGCATCCGGCATGGGGGACGAGAGAGTCACGCTCACGTCGGACAGCCCCGCCGAGTCCAGCATGTTGTTGACGGTCGCGACGAAGTTCTGCCAGTTCGTGAAGGCCTGCACGATGATCATTACCACGACCAGCACCGGCACCAGCGCGAACAGCGTCTGAAATGCCAGCGCCGCCGCCATCTGCGGTGCGCGATCCTCGCGCAGCTGCCGCGTCCCGTACCGCCCCAGGTCGTACGAGAACCGGGCCGCGCGCTGCCAGCGGTCCAGCTCATGCCGCGGCTGACGGATGACCAGTCCGATCCAGTGCAGGACCCGCTGCAGGTATTCTCGCCACATGCCGATCGCTCCGGAGTCGAGTGAGTGCTGTTCCAAGTGTAGCTCTGAAGTGAGGAGTCGAGGAATCAAGGATTCAAGGAGACAAGGGAATTGGCGCCATAGTGAAAACCCTGATTTCCTCGACTCCTTGAATCCTCGACTCCTTCTCACAGCCATTTGCGTTCGGACGCGGCGGGCGCGAGAATGCACCCGAATTGCCACCTGCTTTCATCACCGTCCGGGAGACGACGTTGGAACTGCCGCCGCTGCGCGCCATGCGCAACCTGGGACGCGTCGTCGAAATCGCCACCGTCCTCTTCAAGCACGGATTCGACGAATTTGTCGATCAATTGCGCCTGCGGCGCTACGTGCCCCGGCTCAAGCGGCGCGCCCTCCGGCGCGCGGCCGAAGCTCAACCCGAACGCACTCTCGCACACCGGTTGCGCCTCGCCCTCGAAGAACTCGGACCGGCGGCGATCAAGTTCGGTCAGGTGATGAGCACGCGGCCCGACCTCATCCCGCAGGACGTCATCGAGGAACTGACGCGGCTGCAGGAGAACGTGCCCCCCTTCGATTCGGACCTCGCCGTCCGGCTGGTGGAACTGGAACTGGACGGTCCCGTCAGCGAGCTGTTTGCGGAGTTCGAACGCGAGCCGCTGGCTGCCGGCTCGCTGGGGCAGGTGCATCGCGCGCGGCATCACGACGGCACGCTGCTGGCCGTCAAGATCCGGCGGCCGGACATCGTCCGCGAAGTGGAACGGGACATCTCCCTGCTCGCCGTGCTGGCGAAGTACGCGGAGGGCCGGGGCTGGGATACCTTCGACCCCGTCGGCCTCGTCCAGCACTTTGCGCGGACGATCCGCCGCGAAATGAACTTTCGCCGCGAGGCGCGGGCCATCCAGGAGTTCGACCGCCTCTTCGAACAGGATGCCACGCTCCACGTGCCGCGCGTCTACGACGACCTGACGACCGAGGCGGTGCTGACGATGGAGTTCATCGACGGCTGCCGCGTCAGCGACGACGAGTGCCTCCGCTTCGCGCCGCTCACCAAGCCGCAGCTGGCGGTCGTGGGCACGCATATCTTCATGCGGATGGCGTTTGAGTTCGGGTTCTTCCACGGCGACCCGCATCCCGGCAACATCCGCGTCCTGCAGGACGGCTCGATCGCCCTGCTCGACTACGGCATGGTCGGCATGCTGACCGACGAGAAACGCGAACAACTGGTGGACCTGTTCGTCTCCGTCGCCAGCAGGGACGTCGGCAAAGCCGAGCGGCTCGTCAAGAAGATCGGCCGTCCTTCGAAGCCGATCGACGATGCTCTGCTGCGGGCCGACGTGCAGGACTTCATCGAGACGTACTACGGCGTCTCGCTGGAGCGGCTCAACGTAGGGAACATGCTGGATGACTTCGTGGACCTGCTCGTCGATCACGGCCTGCGCTGCCCGGCGGACTTCATGCTGCTGATCCGGGCCGTCGTCACGCTCGAAGGCGTCGGCCGCTCACTCGATCCACGGTTCAATCTCGCCGGAGAGATTGCGCCGTTTGTGGAGAAGATGGTGCGTCAGCGGTACGAGCCCAGGCACATCCTCGACCGCACCATGAACGACGCCCGCTCGCTGGCGAGCGCCATGTACGAGATCCCGGTGCAGATGCGGCGGACGCTGCAGAAGCTGACGAGCGACGACCTGAGGATCCACCTGGAACACCAGAAGCTCGACAACGTGGTGCACGAGTTTGACCGGTCGAGCAACCGCATCGTCGTGGGACTGATCACGTCCTCCCTGATCGTGGCCTCAGCACTGGTGCTGCGGGCGGGCGTGGGAGGCTACATCATCCCCGGCCTGACGTTCGGGGCCAGCTGCCTGTTCGGCGCCTGGGTCGTCTGGGGCATCATGCGCAGCGGTCGGCTATAGGTTGGAGTACAGGCTTTGAGTTGGAGTACAGGCTTCAGCCTGCTCCGCTGAGCGAGCCTGTCTCATCCGGCCATAAAGGCGGATACTGACGCCTTGGCTTCGTGCAATGGTCCGGACACCGGACTTCAACCTCAAAACCGCGGCGACTTCAGTTCCACATCGGCGCGGCTCCACTCGCGCTCGAACGCCTCGGCAACCGCCGCAGCCTCATCCGGCTTCTGCTGCGCTTCGAGCGATTGCTTCAGGCCGAACAGCGCCCACGCATTACCGGGATACTTCACGAGGTCCTCGCGAAATGCCCGCTCGGCGTCGGCGGGGCGGTCCGCTTCGAGGAGGATCGCACCGAGCGTCAATCGCGTCGGCGCATACCAGCCCTGCGGCTCCTCATAGACGAGCGCGTCTTCCAGTTCCGTCGCCTGCTGCAGTGCCGCGATGGCCGCCTCGTAGTCCTGCTTCGCAGCGGCGATCTCGCCGGTGAGCACCTGCTCCCCGATCTGAAGCAGCGCCTGCACGCTGTTGGTCTGCATCGTGAACATCTGGCCGAGTTCGTCGTCAGCCGCGATCCCCGAGAGCGCCTTGAGCTCCTGCTCAGCCGCATCGAGATCTCCCATGCGCACCTGCGCCAATCCGCGGGCAAAGTGCCACACGCCGCGGGGGTACTTGAGGTCCTCCGCCGGCTTCGGCTCGTGCAGAATCGGCTCCCATTCGCCAAAGCGGATCATCGAGTACAGCGGGATCATCTTGAAATGCTGCAGCACGACCATGCCGGGCTGCCGCATCAGGTCCTCATCGACGTGATCGGCCATGTGGCAGGCGGCTTCCATCGCCCGCACGCTGCGTCCCTGCATGCAGCAGCCGAACCACAAAAAGTGATGGTTGTGCGGCATATAGGCCGCGGGATACAGGCCCTGCGCGAAACACTGCCCCGTGTACGCGTCGTCGGCCTCGACGGCCATCTCGTTGATGTCCACCGCGTCGCCGTAGCGGCCCAGCCGGATGTAAATGTGCGACGGCATGTGCACGAGGTGCCCGGCCCCGGGGCAGAGCGAATCGAGACGGTCGGCGCAGGCTTCAGCCCACTCGGGATGCGGCTCCTCGACGGCGTGGATGTAAAGGTGGTTGGCCTGGGGGTGATCCGGCGCGCGGGCCAGGACGCGCTCCAGGATGTCGAGGATCTCGGCCGTGTGTTCGCGCGGCTGGTCGCCGTCCCAGTAGTTCCAGGGACTGAGGTTCATCAGCGATTCGGCGAACACGATCTGGGCGTCGTAGTCGTCGGGGTGCTGTGCGGCGACGTCGCGCATGGCTTCGGCGAACGCTCGATCCAGTTCCGAACGGTCGTCCGGCGGAGACTCCGCATAGCGGCTCTGGAGGGCGCGGAGGTAATCCTGCTCCTGCGGCGAGCCGTGCTCGATGTATTCGAGTCCGAGTTGCAGCGCCTTCCAGGCCGGCTCGGCGCTTGCCGGGTCCATCGGGGCATTGATGTTCGGTCCGAGCACCCACGCCTCGCCCCAGTAGGCCATGAGGCAGGCGGGATCCAGCTGCTGCGCCGCGCGAAACGAGCGAGCGGCCTCGGCGTGATTGAAGTTGAAAGCGAGGACCATCCCCTGGTCGAAGTACCGCTGCGCCAGCGGATCATCCGACACCGGCCGATGGTAGGTCCCCATGCCGTCCAGCAGCGGCGCGGTGGGGCCGACGTCGTTGATGAGGACCGGCTCATCCTGGCCGAAGCCCGCCGCTGTGATCCACGCGGACAGCAGCAACGCCGCCAGTATTCGTGCAGACATCACCCCGGTCTCCCTTATGTCGCCCGCTGCTGACATCTATGGGTGCATGAAAATGTTATGTCGGAAGCATGTCAATGAAGGGAGCCGGGATTCTGCAGCGGCGTGGTCCGCGGTCGGGTCGCAGCGAAACGTGGTAATTGCGGAGTTCAACGGGTATACCACGCGCACAGCTTCGGAATATCTCCCAGCTTCGCCAGCGACTGGACGCGCTTGCGGAAACCCCACGTGCCCAGGGCCGGCGAATAGCCGTGGTGGTGGTCGGCGATGGAGAGCGCCCGGCCGACGTCGTCGATCGTCAGCGAGTTCCGGGCATCGCTCAAAGCCAGCCAGCGGGCCAGCCACAGCACGCAGGGGTAGACCAGCGCCAGGCTGTAGAAACCCTCGACGAGCGGCACGCCGTAGTAAGGACGCCCGCAGAAGTGCAGCCCCTGGATCTTCACCAGGAAGTAACGGGTGAACAGCTCGTCGGCCTCCGGCGGCACGCCGAAGGGTTGCTCCAGAGCATCGAACGGCACTTCGCGAAAGCAGTCCTGCACGGCAGGAACGCAGCCGCGGCCGCGAGTCAGTCTCAATGAATTCTGCAGCAGCCGCCAGCGGGCCCGCGCACCGCGCTCGGACGCATAGGTATCGCTGCGGGCGTAGTGACCGGCCAGCAATCGGAACTGCACGCGCCCCGCGCCGCTGGGCCGCGTCACTCGCGACATCAGGGGCGTGACGTCGTCGGGCGTCTCGGCTGCGGCGGCGTCACGCACCAGGCCGAGAAACTCATCCAGCCGGTCGCCGAGCACCTTGTCGAACCGGGACTGTTCGACGACGCCGATCCACATCACGGCCCGGAGAAGCTTCGAGAGAAACGAGGCTCGATCATCGGCGAACGTCTCTTCGAGGGAACGAGCGAAACGGAGCAGGTCGGGCCAGCCGAGCGCGGTCCGTGGCATCAGATCAGGGGGGGGCGCCTCGGTGACATTCTCCGGCACCACCTGCCGCGCCATCTGCCGCAGGTCCTTCGACTGCTCGCGGACCGGCTTTCCCAGGTTGCGCACCACCGACGGGCAGCTGAAACGCAGGCTGACGACGACTTTCTTTCCGCCGGGATGAAACGCGTAGGGATAGATCCGGCAGGCGAGGGGCTTGGCCTCCTCGCCGAACTTTGCATGGATGCGGCAGAGACCTTTGTCGTCGAGGAAGACGCAGGCGCCGTCCGGCTGATGCGCCAGCCGCCACCAGGGTTTGCCGAGCCAGCTTTTCATCCGGACGAAGATCGGCTGTCCGGCCGGAATGCCGTCAGCGGCGGTCCAACCCTGCTGCTCGATGCGGGCGTGCTCGGCGTCGGTGATAAAAATGCCGTGCTGTTTGCAGCACCCGCCGCAGTTGTGACAGCTCCAGTTCTGGATCGTGGGGAGTTCGAAGCCGAAGCCGGACATTGATCACCGAAGAGGGGCCGCGGATGACGCGGATCGGGCGGATTTACGCGGATCAAAGGAGGTTGGAACAACCACTTCGATCATAGGCAGTCGCTCTCCCTCGAAACAGACGGGCGAAACCCGGTTTGAAATCTGTGAAGATCCGCCCGATCCGCGTCATCCGCGGCCTCCTGCCGTCTGCTTCCAGACGTCGCCGGAGAAGAGGTCGATGATTTCGGCGAGTCCGGCGTCAGCGAGTTCCTGGCCAGTCACGAACCGGCCGGGGCGCGTCCATTCGTTGAGCCGTTCGATCGGGCATTCGAACATCTGGGCAAGCAGTTCATCGAGGACCGGTTCCAGCTGCTGGAAGTGCCGCGCCCACTCGGCGGCCTCTTCGACGCGGACGTTCTCTTCGCTGTGCCAGCGGATGGGGTGGAACAGCAGCGTCGAGTAACGGGTGACGTAGCGGCGCCGGCAGGCCGCGAAGGGGAACAGGGCCGCCGACGAGCACTCGCCCGCGACGACCGCCATCGGCTCGAGTCCGCGCAGGCGGATCAGTGCGGCGAGCGCCAGCCCGACGTAGGCGCTGCCGCCGCAGGAATCGAAGAAGATGGTCCCTTTGCTGCGGCGGGGGACCGAGACCAGCTTCTCCGTGAGATCGATCTGCTTGTCGGTGAGGTCGCCGCAGATCACGATCTCCCAGTCCCGCTGTGGCTCATCGGCGCGACGACCCGCGGCGATGTGGGGATAGGAGCGGATGGGACGCTGTGCGGACATGGGCCTGGTTGGGACGTGGGGAGAAAGGGGGCCGCGGATGACGCAGATTAGGCGGATTGACGCGGAGGCAGAAGGGAGCGGGCGTCGAGGAGGCGCTCCTGTGGCGGGTCGCGGCTAAACGTGGCTAAATGAGGCAGGCGCGGTAGTAGATGTCGGCGGCCTGGCGCAGCTGGCTGATCGAGATCCACTCGTCCTTCGTGTGGGCCTGAGCGATGGAGCCGGGGCCGAATACGACGGTCGGGACGCCGGCGGCGTCGAAGCGGGAGCCGTTGGTGCCGTAGGGGACGCCGACGAGTCGATGCGGTCCGGCGACCTGTTCGACGGCCGACAGCAGCCGCTGCGCGAGTGGAGCATTGCGCTCATCGGAGAGCGCCTCGCCAACGAGCCACGGAGGGAGCATCTCGAAATCGACATTCGTCCGCTCTCGCAGGAACGCTTCCACGTCATGGATGGCCGTCCAGCCGTCCTCGCCGGGGATGACGCGGCGGTCGATCTCGATCGTGCATTCGTCGGGGACGGTGTTGACGCTCACGCCCCCTTCGATGCGGCCCACGCTCAGCGTGGCGCCGCCGCACAACGGATGTGGTGTGACACGCCCGGGCAACTGCATCGCGTATTCTTCCAGCGCCGTGAGGATGTGCCCCATCTTGTAGATGGCGTTGACGCCCTGCGATGGATCGGAACTGTGGCAGGCGCGGCCGGTGGTGCGGATCTTCCAGCGGGAAGCCCCGCGGTGGGCCACCACGACATCGAGTTCCGTCGGCTCGGCGACGATGCACAGATCGGGGCGCTGCATCCACCAGTCGCCGCTCGCGCCGGATCGCCAGTGGTCGGCCAGTCGTCCGGCTCCGGCAGCGGTGGCCTCTTCATCACAGGTGCAGCACATGATGACGGTCGGGGCGCCGGCCGGCCGCTCGTGCGCCAGCCGGGCGAATGCCGACAGCATCGCCGCCATGCCCCCTTTGACGTCGCACGCCCCGCGGCCGTAGAGCCGGTCCCCTTCGATCACCGGCTCGAATGGCGGAATCGTCATCCCATCAATGGGGACGGTGTCCTGATGGGCATCCAGCAGAATCACCGGGGCGCCGTCCGCACCCGGAACACGAGCCAGCACATTAGCACGGCCATCGAAAACGTCGTCCGTTGCGACCTCGACGCCGAGCTGCTGAAAGAAGCGGACGAGGTACTCAGTCATTCTGCCTTCGAAGTAGATCTCACCGCTGACATCGCGACCCATCGGGTTCACGCTGGGAATGGCAACGAGCTGCTGCAGCAATGAGACCGGGTCCGGATGGTTTTGAGGCATTGAGCAATCAAGAAAGGAGACCTGGAATTACACTTGGTACGTTCAACTACTTCCATGGACGCTGCCGAACGGACCACCAGATCAGGTATATACCAATTCCAGCGATAGGAAGAGTGAAGGTCAGAGTTGTCGCCACGGAGGCTCGCCACAACTCCTCGGTTCGCGCTGGCGTCGTTACTGCGACATGAGTCAAAGAGGCGCTTGTCACAACGAATACCGTGCCGACGAACAGGTTGAAGGCACCGGCAGCGCGTGTGAGATGAGTGAATGGCCGCGCTGCGGCAGAGTCGTCAAGTTCCCGGTTTCTCCTCCGCTGAGGTAGCGCACCCCGAAGTCCGCTGTGTCGAATATCGTCGTGCATGACGTGCGGAAGCGGTTCGCAGAAGCGCGAAGTACGACGAGTGCGTACCGTCCTTCTATTCCAATGCCCGGATGCGCAGCGCCCGGATGCGGACCGGGCGCGGACCGTAGCGTGTGTCGTATACGCCGAGAATCACGTCCCCCACACTGTACTGCGCCAACTGCTGGTCCTGCAGCACATGCACCTTGCCCACGTGCAGGTTCAGCACCTTGTCTTTGACAGTCAGGTTCAGCGGCTGGGCGTCGCGCCAGGCGTGGTGCGTGATGTGCTCATGCGCTTCGGCGATCGCCGCGCCGCCGCGATACTCGGTGATGAACCAGGGGCTGGGGCTTTCGCGGAAGCCGATGTTGATGATGGAGTAGCCGCGGCCTTCGTTCCACCCCACCAGCAGAAACCATCCTCCTTCGTCTCCCAACTCCAGCGTGCCGTCGAGTTCAAAGTTCTCGGCGCGTCCCAGCTTGAGAGCGGCGTTGTTGCCGTTGACGCGGACGATGCCGCCGTCAGCGATGCCCCATTGGCCGTCGGCGGCGAACTCTCCGAGAACGAAGGGGTGACCGGGTTCGGGTCCCGTGAATTTCAGATCGGGGAGAGGCTGGATCTTCCCGTTGGGCGGCAGGGGACGGACCCCCTGGGTTCTGCGGCCGGCTGTGTACAGAACGGTCCACTTTTCCGTGACAGTCACCTCAGCATCGGCCTCGGCGTCAGCGGCGGCGGCTTCGGGCGGATCATCGGCGAAGAGATCGCCCGCGAGCACGAACAGCAGGCAACCGCACAGCAGAAGGCAGGTTCGCATGGCCCCTCCCGAGAAGATTCGGTGTTCCGCAAAACCACAGGACGAGACCAGTCTGCCCGGACGCACCCCGCGATACAAGCGAACACAACTGCACACAGGCAGACGCAGTTGAACCTCGTGTGAACGTTATCCGTGGTCTGTCTTTGCGGTTGGGATTGCGGTGCATGGGAGGGCGTGCGATGCTGAAGGCTCAACAACAGGAGCGGGCCATGGACCGATGCGACGTACTGGTGGTGGGGGCGGGGCTGGCGGGGTTGCAGACCGCCCGTCTGCTCGGGGAATCGGGTCTGCAGGTCTGTTTGATCGACCGCAAGCCCTCGCTGTCATACGGCATTCATACGACGGGGATCTTCGTCAAGCGGACGCTGGACGACTTTGAGTTCCCGGCGAACTGTCTGGGGCCGGCGATTCGGAGCGTCACGCTGTACTCGCCGCGCGGCGTGCCGCTGCAACTGGAGAGCGAGCATACCGAGTTTCGCATCGGCCGGATGGGCCCGCTGTACTGCGACGTGCTCCGCCAGTGCCGAGAGGCCGGCGTGCAGGTGCTGCTGGAAACCAGCTATGCCGGGTACGAAGCGGGACCCCAGCACCTGACGGTGAATCTGCAACTGCGGCAGGAGACGCGTCCGCTGCAAACGCGGTTCATTGTGGCGGCCGACGGCGCGCGGTCCCGCGTGGCGGGCGATCTCGGGTTAAGCCAGAACCGGCGCTGGATCGTCGGCGTGGAAAACGTGCATAGCGGAGTGCCGGGACCGCCGCGGCTGCATTGCTTCCTCGATCCAAGATTGGCGCCGGGCTATCTGGCATGGGCTGCCTGCGATGGTGAAGAAGCGCATCTGGGAGTCGGCGGAGACGCACGCCGATTCCAGCCTCTGGCGGCGTTGAAGGAATTCAATGAGAGGGCGGGAGAGGTCATCAATCTCAAAGGGGCCCGATTCCGGGAGCATCGCAGCGGCCGCATTCCCATCGGGGGCGTCCTGCCCCGTTTGGCGAACGAGCGCGGCATGCTGGTGGGAGACGCGGCCGGGGCGGTCTCTCCATTGACGGCCGGCGGGTTTGACGGCTGCATGCGCCTGTCGGAACTGGCGGCGTCGGTTGCCGAACGGTATGTGCGATCGGGGGACGCCTCCGCACTGCGTTCGTATGACGGGGCTCAACTGCGGGCCCGGTTCCGCCGAAGGCAAATGCTGCGCTATACCTGGGACCGGATGCAGTCTCCGTGGATGGTGGAGGCCGCCTGTGCGGTCATGCGTCAGCCGTTTCTGCAGGCGTTCGCAGAGCGCGTGTTTTTCGGCTACGGTTCGTTTCCGGATCTGCTTCCGGCGGGAGCGAGACGGTCTCCACGCCGTGTCCAGGTTCCCGCGACGTAACCCGCGGCCAGTGCTCGTTCAGTCGCAATTGATTGCCGCGACGAAACTTGCGGCATCGGGTGGACCCGGATCGCCCGTTGACAGGGTGGGAGGGGTGCATAATAATCCCCCGGCAACTCAGAACGACCCATCGCCGCGAACCGCATTGAGGGAGACATATCATGGCCGGCAACGTCCTTGAATTCAGCGACGCGAATTTCCAGACCGAGGTCCTTGAGAGCAAGGAGCCGGTGCTGGTCGACTTCTGGGCTCCGTGGTGCGGTCCCTGCCGGATGATCGCCCCCACCGTCGAAGAGATCGCCAACGAGTACCAGGGAAAGGTCCGCGTCGGGAAGGTGAACACCGACGAGGCGCGGCAATCTGCGATCAACTACCGCATCCAGTCGATCCCCACGCTGCTGCTGTTCAAGGATGGGCAGGTCGCCGACCAGCTGATGGGCGCCGTACCCAAGCAGCAGATCACAGCCATGCTCAGCAAGCACGTGCAGTAATTCACGACTGACGCGACACATGTCATGGCCCGGTCTTCTCTGTGACGGCCGGGCCGCTGCGTCGAGGGAAAGGATTCCCGATGAGCGATATCGCCGGAGCGCGACCGACGCCCGCTGCGCGCACGCTCCGGCCTTCGACAGGTGGCGATCCTTCATCACCCGGGCCGCATTTCAGTTCAGCGCCGGCGCCCGATCAGGATGCCGAGGCACTGCTCGAAGCCGCACAGATCATCGAAGATCTGCGCCTCCACCTGGCGGAACTCGACCGCCGCGAGCAAACGCTCAATAGCCAGTTGACGGCGCTGGAACGCGAACAGCGGGCGTTCCGGTTGGAGCGAGATCAGTCCGCGCAGGCACTGGAAGAGCGCACCCGCGAGCTGGATGAACGGCAGCAATCGCTCGTCGCACAGGAGCAGGCCGTTGGGCGCAGGACCGCAGACCTCGACCACCAGTCAGCGCAGCTGGCGGAGTCATCCGCGCTTCGCGAGCAGCAGCACGCCGCCCGCGAAGCCCAGTTTCAGAGCGAAACGGAAGCAGCACACGTCCGGATTGCCGCCGAACGGGAAGACCTGGATCGCCGGTCAGCCGAACTGGACGCCGAGATTGAAGCGTGGTCGCGGCGCCAGGCGGAGGAACGCCGCGAACAACGGGAAGCCATCGAGCACTTGCACCGTGACCGGGCCGCGGAACTGCAGCAGCGGGAAGCGGCCGTTCGCCAGCGGGAGATCGATTTGGCGAAACGGGCAAAGTTCCAGGAGGACCACCTGGCCCGCCTCCGCAGCGCTCTGGAAGAGCGTCAGCGCGAGATCGCCCGGCAGAAAGCGGCCCAGCACGTCTGGATGGAAGAGGTGGAAACCGGCATCCGGCTCCGCCTGTCGCATCTCCGGCGATTCCGCGAGCTCCTCGAGACGCGCGAAGCACTCTGCCGCAGCGCCGAACTGGACCTGGCTGACGAACGGGAGCGGCTGGCTCAGATCGCGGCCGGCGAACGGCAGGAGCTGGTTGAGCAGCAGCGGGAGAGCGAAGAACAGCGCCGCGTCCAGGAAGCCGAATTCCGACGCCGCGCCGAACTCCTGCTGCTGCGTGAGCAGGAACTGGATCGTCGTTCGGCTCAAGTGGAGCAACTGGCGAGCCAGCTCGAAGCCGTTGATGGTGAGATTGTGTCCTCGGTCGCCGAGGAACGCACGCTGATCATCCAGGCCGCAGAGCAGCAGTTGCACAACGAGCGGCGCTCGTTTGAACAGGAACGGGCCACGCTGCTGGAGACGATCGCGGCCCGCGAGGAACGGCTCCAGGCACGGGAGGATCGCTGTCTCCGCCTCGCGCACGAAAACACCGCACGCGAGCAGCACTGGCAGGCGGCCCGCGACCAACTCAGGCACGAACGGGACGAGGCCGAGTCCCTGATCCGCGACCTGGTCTCCGAAATCGACAACCTGCTGCGCTTGCGGCCCGCCGGCTGATGGCCGCTGATTCAATCGCCGCAAGAAACGCAAATCACGCAAGAAAGCAGTTGCGGCATTCCCGACCCCCTCCGCGTCCTCTGCGGTTAAGAATTGAACCGCGGAGGTCGCTGAGGACGCAGAGAAGTCGCCACAGCGCCGGTGATGATTGGGGTACGGCGTGTTGCATTCCGGCCGATGCGCGAACTGCCTCTTGCACCCTCCGTGCCATGTTCCTGCACACTCATATTGACGCATTTCGAAGCGTGTGCATAATCCCGGCCCTTTCCGCGGCAGGATGAGCCGCGTTTCCACTTTCGCAGCGCCCTTCCCGCAAGCCTGCGACGTTCGCGACGGCCGGCCCCCTCCCGTCCTCAGGCCTCCGTCCAGCAAAGGAGTGCGACCCTCGTGAAAAGATTCATTGTCGGAACCGTGGCCGCCGCGCTGTTGGCCGGCCTGTTGATCGGAACCCGCACCGGCGTGGGTCAAGAGACAGCTGCCTCGCAGCCGGCCGCCGGGCCGCACCAGGTCGGTCTCATCGACATGGCGCAGGTCTTCAAGGATTACGAAAAGTTCAAGACGCTCAGCGACGGTCTGCGGGCCGACGTCGAAGCGAGTGACGCCGACGCCAAGCTCAAGATCGAAGAGTTGCAGAAGATTCAGGCGCAGCTCACCAGCGGCACACTGACCGAGGGAAGTGCGGAGTACACCGCACTGGAGCAGAGCCTGGTCTCCAAGTCGGCCGAACTGGAGACGTTCCGCAAGATGAAGCAGCGGGACTTCCTGCGGGCGGAAGCCGACATCTACAAGACCGTGTACCTCGAAGTGCAGGACGCCGTGCAGAAGTATGCACGGTACTACAAGTACACGCTCATCATGCGATTTAACCGCGACAAGGTGGAGGACGCGGAGAACCCGCAGGAGATCATCCAGAGCATGAACCGCCCGGTCGTGTTCCACCGCGCCGAGGATGACCTGACGGACCCGATTCTCAACTTCCTCAACGGCGAGTATCGGAAGACGGCCGGACGCACCGCCGCTCCCGCCGGCACGGCCACCGCGCCGACCGGCACGCGACGCAATTAGTCAACGGTTGCAGACAGGGTCAGGCTCCACACGGGTGGACGGCATTCCGTCCACCCGTGTGCTTGCGCGGAGCCGAAGTTCGTTCCGCTTCCCGCGGAACCAGGATGAAATGGGGTCAGCATGCCTTTCCGCCGACAACGCACGATCGAGCAACGGGCCCAGGTGAAGGGCCGGGGACTGTTCAGCGGCATCGAAGTGGCGCTGGAGTTTCTCCCTGCCCCGGAATTCCACGGCATCGTTTTCCAGCGCATGGACGTCATCGAGCCGGTCCGCATCCCGGCCCGCATCGAATACGTCGTCCCCGAATCCAGGCGCACCGTGATCGCGCGCAACGGTGTGCGCGTGGAAGTCGTGGAGCATGTGCTGGCGGCGCTGGCGGGATTGCAGATAGACAACTGCCTCGTGCGGCTGAACGCCCCTGAGTGCCCCAACGGCGACGGCTCGGCCCGCATCTTTGCGGATGCGCTGATGACGGCCATGCCGGTCGCCCAGTCCGCGGTCGCGGCCCGTCTCGCTCCCGCCGAAACGGTCACCATCACAGATGATGCCACGGGCGCCGCTCTGTCCGCCGCTCCTCGAGGCGCGGCCGGCCTGCACATCGAGTACCAGTTCGCTCACAGTCACGGAGTGATTCCGGCGCAGCAGCTGGCGCTGTCGCTGACGCCCGAAGTGTTCCTCAGGGAGATCGCCGCGGCACGGACGTTTGTCCTCGAATCCGAAGTGCAGGCGCTCCGGGCGCAGGGTATCGGGATGACCACGACGTCCCGCGATCTGCTGGTGTTTGACGCAGCCGGCCGGCCCATCGACAACGCGCTGCGGATGCCCGACGAGTGCGTGCGGCACAAAATCCTCGACTGCATCGGCGATTTCGCGCTGGCAGCCGCGGATCTCCAGGCGGATGTCCGCGCCGTCCGCAGCGGGCACCGGCATAATCACGACCTGATTCGACGCATGTCGTCGATCTCTGCCGCTGTACGCGAATACGCGGCCTGATTCGGGCGGATGTTGTTGCCCGGATCGGCCATCGCGGCGTATGATCCGCCCGGTGGAACCCGCCCTGCGATCGGAGCGAGATCCGGTCGTGCTTGCGATACAGGAGCCAAGGAATGGCGACGCGCATTTCTCCGCTGGCGTGTGTAGACCCCCGGGCTGAACTCGGCGACGAAGTCCAGGTCGGCCCCTTCTGCGTGGTCGGACCGCACGCGACGATCGGCGACTTCACGGTCCTCGACAGTCACGTCGTGATCGCCGGCCGCACCACGATCGGCCGGCAGAACCGCTTCTGGCCCAACTGCGTCATCGGCGGCGACCCACAGGACAAGACGTATCACGGGTCCGATACGCGCGTGGAAATCGGGGATCTCAACCAGTTTCGGGAAGGGGTCACCGTCAACCGCGGCGCCGACAAGGAAGACGGCTGCACCCGCATCGGCAATTCGAATCTGCTGATGTCCAATGCCCACGTCGCGCACAACTGCCACGTGTTCAACAACACCATCCTGGTCAACGGCGTCCTGCTGGGGGGACATGTCCACGTACAGGACCGGGCCATCGTGTCCGGCAACTCCGTGGTGCACCACTTTTCGACGATCGGGACGCTCGCCTTCGTCAGCGGAGGCTGCCGCGTGCCGCACGATGTGCCTCCCTACATGATGTGGGCCGGCAGCGACGATCCCGGCGTCCGCACGATCAACCTGGTTGGACTCCAGCGCTCTGGAATGGCCCCGGAGGCGATCTCGCGCATCAAGCAGGCATACCGGCTGCTGTTCCGCGAACACAAGTCGCTGGACGCCGTCAAACAGCAGTTCACGGACGAATTCCCCGAACTGCCGTCCGAACTGGCGACGCTCATCGGATTCCTCGAGCAGCAGCGGAGCGGCAAGATGGGCCGCGGCCGCGAAGGAAAGCCCGCCGCCCCACTTCCCCAACGTCGCGCCGCATAACTTTCTCGCCACCGGCCCAGCGGGCCGCGCTCCAGAAGGACTACCGCATGGATGCACTTCGCCTGGCCGTCATCGGCGTGGGAGCGCTCGGACGCCATCACGCCCGCATTCTCTCGAACATGGACGGCGTCCGGCTCGCCGCCGTCGCCGACCCCAATGAGACGCAGGCCCAAAGCGTCGCAGAATCCTGCGGCTGCGAATGGACGGCCGACTACCGCACGCTGACCGGCCGTGTCGACGCCGTGAGCATCGTCGTGCCGACGTTCCTCCACCGCGCCGTCGCGACGGACTTTCTGCAATCCGGAATCCCCGTCCTGGTCGAGAAACCGCTGGCCGCGAACGTCACCGACGGCCGGGCCATCGTCGACCTCGCCGACCAGCGCGGGGTCGCGCTTCAGGTGGGACACATCGAGCGCTTCAACCCGGCGTTCGAGCGCTTGTCCGAGTTTGGCGGCGCCCCCAAGTACATCCGTGCCGAGCGCCTGAGCCCCTACGCCTTCCGGTCGATGGACATCGGCGCCGTCCATGATCTGATGATTCACGATCTGGATCTGGTGCTCACCCTGGCGAAATCCGAGATCGTGCGCACCGAGGCGTTCGGCGCGTGCCTCGTGGGTGGACATGAAGACTGCGTGCAGGCCCGGCTGACGTTCGCCAACGGCTGCATTGCCGACCTGACCGCGAACCGTGTCTGTCCCACCGCACGCCGGTCTCTGCAGATGTGGACAGACGCCGGCTGCGTCACCGCGGACCTGCATCAACGGCAACTCACCGAGTTTCGACCGGGCGACGCCCTCCGCACCGGCGCACTCCCATTCGATCTGGCACAGCAGACGGGCGCCGACATTGCCTCACTGAAGTCGCAGATGTTTGAGCGCTTTTTCCAGGTGACGGAGACGTCCGGATCGGATGCGGACGCCCTCACCGCGGAACTGTCGAGCTTCGTCGCGGCCGTCCGGAGTGGCACGAGTCCTGTCGTGGACGGACATCAGGCTCTCGCCGCCCTGCAGGCGGCCGCCGGCGTGCTCGATGCCGTCGCGCGTCACGCGTGGGACGGTTCGCCGAGCGGACGCATCGGTCCGCACGCCCACGCGATTCACCACCTGCAGCGTCGTGCTGCGTGATATCACGAGCCGAGGCTCGGCAACATTCGGCGTTTGCTGGTACCGGCCGGCCAGCCTGACCATCTGTCAACGGCGCACGGCGACTGACCGCTATGCCGTCATGTGGCCGTCCGGATCAGCCGGGTGACGTAGTCGAGCACGCCCTGGATGTCTACGTCCGTCAGCACATCGAGATTCGTCTGCCAGGCGTTCGCCCTGCGGCGGTCGAATACCGTCGCGCCGCGCGTCAGCTCGCCGCTCAACTCCACATCCACGCTCATCGACTGCCGCTCGAATAACTGAGGCTGGGTGACCGCCGCGAGCGCCACCAATTCCGGCAGCATGACCCCCTCGAGTCCCAGATATTGGCGACTCGCACGGAGTGCGAACGGCACAGTCTCCTCCAGTAGCCGCCCCAGCCGGGACGAGGGACTCAAATCCCAGCGCTGATACTGGTCGAACGACAGCATCATCCGCCGGGCGACTTCCAGCGGGACGAGCGTCTTCGTGGCGGGATACGTCAGAGCAGTCCGCGCCGCTTCGGCATCGGCAAAGATGTTGAACTCGGCCGCGGCTGTCACGTCCCCCTCCCCCGTCATCGATCCACCCAGGCAGACCAGCGACTTGAGCTGCTGCAGGAACGACGGATGGCACTCCAGCGCCAGCGGGATGTTGGTGAGCGGGCCGAGCGTCAGCAGGCTGATTTCGTTCGGTTCGGAACGGACTAGCTCTGACAACAGCCGCGCCGCGTCGTGACGCTGATGCAGCGGCGCGGAAGGCACGGTGCACTCCCCGAGACCCTGCGGTCCGTTGAGCATCGCCGGCGCGGGAAACTGCGGATCCTTCGGGATCGGATAGAGCGGCCGCTCGCAGTCCCCGATGCGGGGCCAGCGATCCGGATCGATGACCGATACGATCGACTGCAGATTCTGCGTCGCCTGCGCCCCGGACACCCGCCCGGACGTAGGCGACAGACACACCACGTCCAGTTCCGGATCGATCAGGGCCAGCGCAATCGCCAGCGCGTCGCCGATTCCCGGGTCCGCGTCGATGATCAGTTTCTGAGGCAAAGGGCGAGCTCAGTCAATCGCGGAGCAACACGAACGAACGGCAGCAGAAGCGTCCCGCGATCGTAAGTCTCCGGCCGGAGGGCGTCAATCGGCCAGTCTCCCGCAATGCTGCCTCGAACCGCTCATTCCCGCGACAGGTTACCACGACCGTCGAGCCCTCCCCCCGTCCACGTCTCCGGCCCGAGCTGCACTCGCCGCCGCCGCCGTCACCCCCCGTCCAGTTCCACCGGTCGCGCATCCTCGAACTGCTGCAGAACTGCCCCAAGTCTCGCAGCCCTCGCCGCGGCCTCGCCCGACAGCGCCGCCGGATCTTGCGGCCGTTCCTCATCAGGGTCGGTCTCCAGGTCGAAGAACGCGCCGCTGCGATACAGTTTGTAACGGTGGTCCGCGGCAAACTCCTGCACCGTCCGATCGTCGCGCTGTCTGGGGGAATACCAGCAGTACAGCCAGTCCCGTGGCGCGCCCCGTTCTCCGCGAAGCTGTGGCAGGAAGCTCACCCCGTCCGTGCCGGCCGGTCCCGGCACGCCCGCCGCCTCGCAGATCGTCGGAAGGAGATCCACGCTGCTGATCAGGTCCTGATTCACGCCGCCCCCCTCAATCACCCCCGGCCAGCTGACAATCAGCGGGACATGCGTCCCGCGCCGCGTCGTGCTTCCCTTTCCGCCGCGGTAATCCTCCCCCTGGAAACGGCTGGTGACGCTGCGCAGCGTGCCGTTGTCTCCCAGGAAGATCAGCAGCGTTCGCTCGCGGATTCCCAGTTGATCCAGACGCTCCACCACCCGGCCGATCATCCGGTCCATGTAGGCCGTCATCTCCCCGAAGTGCCTGACCGCCTGATTCACTTTCTCGCCCCGCGCCGCCGGATCCCAGTCCGGGCTGTCCGGCGTCGGCTGAAAGGGAGAGTGCGTCAGAATCATCGGGTAGTACAGAAAAAACGGCTCCGCCTGATGCGCGTCGATGAACTCCAGGGCAAAGTCGTTGATGAGTTCCGGCCCGTATTCGCCGTCGTCAAAGTCCCTTTCCGCTCCGTTGCGCTCCAGTCCCGGATTGGCATACCGCGGCGGTCGCCGGGTGTGCTGCCACAGCAGCGACTCCTCGAAACCGAAGTGCTGCGGAGAATCCGGCTCCCGTCCCAACTGCCACTTCCCGCAAACGGCCGTCGCATAACCGGCCTGCTGCAGCAGATGGCCGAACGTGACTTCGCCGCGCGGCAGCACGCCAAATCGCTCGTAATTCCGGACGTTGTACAGCCCCGTCATCAGCTGCACGCGCGTCGGCGTGCACAGCGGCTGAACGTGGCAGTGCTCGAACCGCATGCCGGTCGCCGCCAGCCCGTCGAGATGCGGCGTCTCGTACGACTCCCCCCCGTTCGCCGTCACGCATTCGTACCCGAAGTCGTCCGCCATGATGAGTACGATGTTCGGCCGGGACTCGGCCGTCGCCAAACGCCCCCCCAGCAGCAGCAGTCCAAACGCAATCCAGCGGACAGCCATGATGGGACCTGTTATTGTGCGGTGGATACCTGGTGGCCGATGCCGTCCATGATCGTACGGTCGGTTCGCTCATCGTCGCAAACCAGTTCACGGGGCGCTCCGCCGCAGGTTGTGTGCCGGCTTTGTCGTTCACGATCGAATGAGGCTGTACCGGAACGACGATTCGGTATACTGGCCAGTGCATATCCTTGAGGCCGCATTCTCCGGGAGGATCTCCGGTGCGGATCGTCATCGCCTCTGATCACGCCGGTTATGAGTACAAGGAACGGCTCAAGCTGTTCCTGATCGAACTCGGCCATATCGTCGAGGACTTCGGCACCGACTCGACCGGGCCGATCGACTATCCCCTCGTCATTCGACCCGCCGCCGAAGCGGTCGCCGTCGGCGATTTCGATCGCGGCATCGTGCTCGGTGGTTCGGGCAACGGCGAGGCGATCGTCGCCAATCGCGTTCCCGGAATCCGCTGCACGCTCTGCTGGAACGAAGACGCGGCTCGCTACGCCCGCCAGCACAATGACGCCAACGTCCTGTCGCTCGGACAGCGGCTGCTCAGCTATGAGGAGGCTCTCGCCATCGTCGAATGCTGGCTGGAGACGCCCTTCGAAGGCGGCCGGCACAAGCGGCGGATCCGCCTCATCGACCGGCAAGCCGCGGGCGGAGCGGTCTCTCTTCAGAACGGCCCGCTCCCGCACCGCGCCTCATTCGAAGAGGAGGCCGCATACGTCTGCGACTCCTGTCGGCAGGAATTTCAGTTTCCGGTCGATATCACTGACGGCTCTCGGCAGCAGTTCGTGGAGGAATGCCCCGTCTGCTGCCACGAGAACGTCATCCAGATCGAGGTCGACGAGGAGGGGACGGTCAGCATCAATTCCGCCCGCGACCTGAGCCGCTGAGCACCGTGTCCCCGCGCCGTTCCATCCGCCCGACGTGATTTCTTCGCACGCCTGCCCTGTCCTTTCTCAACGTCACTCCCCCAGGTGAAACAGCCGGCGAATCGCATCCAGCAACCCGTGCGGCGTCCCCGTCCGGGCTTCTTCCCTCAGCGTCTCCAGCGGCGGATGCAGCAGCTTGTTGACGATCCGCTCTATGCTCCGCTCGATCGCCGCCCGGTCCTCCTCGGCCGCTAAATGCGGGCGCTTGCGGAACAATCCTTCCAGCTCTTCGCGGCTGATCTCGTGCCAGTGCTCGCGCAGCCGCTGGATGATCGGCCCCGTCGCCTTATGCTGCAGCTCGTGGACGAACTTCGCCGTCTCCTCCTCGATGATGGAGTGTGCCTTCTCGATCTCACTCGCACGGGCACGTCGGTTCCGCTCGCAGGTCGCTTCCAGGTCATCGATGTCGTACAGGAACACCCCGTCGTCGATGTCGACGACGCCGGGCTCGAAGTCCCGGGGCGCGCCCAGGTCAAGAATGAAGACCGGCTTCTCCCCCGTTTTGGCGCGCGCATGCCGGAACCGCTCGATGGAAATGATCGGCCGCTCGGCGCCCGTTGTGCTGACGATCACGTCGGCATCCGCCAGCCACGAGTCAAGCTGCTCCCACGGCCGGTACTCCCCGCCGAACTCGGCTGCCAGCCGCTCGCCACGCTCGCGGCTACGGTTGCAGACGATGACCCGCCCCACCCCTTCCTGCTGCAGATACCGCAGCGTTTCCTCCGCCATTTCGCCGGCGCCGATGATCAGCACGGTCTTGTCGTCGAAGCTGTCGAAGATGCTGCGGCCGAAATCGCCGACGGCCACGCTGGCGATCGAGACGCGCCCTTCGGCCAGCTTCGTCTCTGATCGCACGCGCGCCGACACCGCGAGCGCACGCTGAAACAGCGCGTTCGTCAGCGGCCCGTTGGCATTCGCCCGGCGGGCCGACTCGTAGGCCTCCTTCACCTGGCTGACAATCTGGCTTTCCCCCAGCACCATGCTGTCGATGCTGGCCGCGACCTGGAACAGATGCCGCACTGCTTGCTCGCCCGTTTCTTCCAGCAGGTCGCCGACGAACTCATCCAGCGGCAGACCGTGGAACTCGGACAGGAACCGCGCGAGCCCCAGATGCCCCGGCGCGGCCGTCACATCCTGCTGGGCGCTGTACAGCTCGATCCGGTTGCAGGTCGAAACGAGGACGCATTCGGAGTCGGGAAACCGCGCACGCAGCTCGTCGTACGCGCGCAGCAACACCTCCGTCGACGGAAACGCGAGTTTCTCGCGCACCGCCAGATCGGCCGTGTGATGATTGCAATAGACGACCTGAACGTTCACAGGGAGTTGTCAGTTCACAGTATTCAGTTATCAGTGACGGGAGTTCGGATGCGGGAGGCGGATACGATGCCGATCCCAGCACCGAAAACCGACCACCGATCACCCCTCATCCCGTGCCGTGGATCCCTCCGCCGCTGAAAATCTGCAGCAGCATGAGGGTGGCGATAAGGAAGCCGCAGGCCCACATTGTCCGCCAGGCCACCACCTTGCCCGACGCCCGCCGGACTGCCAGCAGCCAGACGAACAGCGCCGAGATCGCCAGCCACACGATCCCGCTCACCACGAACTGCCAGCGGCCGAGGTCCACGGGAGTGTCTGTTCCCGTCGAGAGAAACGTCAGCCACACCCCGGTACCCATGCCGATCGTTAGTAGCGGTGCGGAGAGGATCACGGACCACCAGTTCACCCGGCTGAGCGTTTCCAGGCTGAGCAGGTGCAGTCCCCCCGGCTCCCCGCGCTTATGTTTTAGGCGCCGATGCTGCACCAGGTACATCATGCTCATCACGAATCCCACGAACACCCCCGCCATCCCCAGCACCAGCATGGCGGCGTGAAACATCCCCAGACCGCGCAGGCGTCCCAGTGCGGGATTCGGTATGTCGCTCACGAACCGCGAGACCCCGACGAGAATCAGCACCGCCGGCAGCGTGAAGATTCCCAGCGACACGTTGCGGTCGATCAGTTCCACGAACAGATACAGCAGCACCAGCAGCCACGCGAGCACGAGCAGCCAGTCATGCGTGGAACTGAGCAGCGGCGGCATCCCAGCGGTGCGGCTGCGCACGATCAGGTAGATCGTCTGCGCGATCAGCCCGGCTCCGGCGAATACGAGCGCAAGCCAGTGGCTCGCGGCGTGCTTCTTCAGCAGTTGGGCCGCCTCGAAACCGAGTGCGACCAGATAACTGCTGAAAAAGCACGCCAGCGAGACCTTGTCCCACTGAAATGTCACGGCAAGCACCGACAACGCGTCACGTCACCTTTCCGGGAATTCACGAGTTCCGCAGGGAGAACATCCCTGATTATATCGTGTGCAGCCAAGAAAGAGACGTGGCTGCTCGGACAGGACGCTGAGATCGGGCATCGGAGTGCGGGGTCGATTCGTCGGACGGATGCTCGCGATCTGCCGCACATTGCAGAACGATGTGTCGATGGCCAATGTGAACCGTAGGTGATGCAAATCGATGCGAGGCTGTGCCGCTTGTATTCGGCCCGGCATTTATGCCGGGTAATGGCGACTTCCCACCGCGTCTGAGCCCGGTTCACCGGGCTTCTCGCTGCCGAGTCGAGCCCGTGCAGCGAGAAGCCTCGTGAACGAGGCTGAGTAGAGTTGAATGCCAGACCGAGTCACCCGGCATGAATGCCGGGCCGAATTCAATTTCCCATGAAACAGGGTTCTGCGAACCGCTCTCAGCGTTCCACGGGATCGGAATCCTGCTCTGCCGTCGGTTCCTCGAGCATCGACGGTGTAAAGGACTGGTGGAACATCCAGTAGGTGTGGTCCTCGTTGTGGGAGATCGGGTTCAGCGCGTCTCGCTCGTCACTCCAGACCGCCTGGCCCTCGTAGCTGGCATAGACATTGTGATGAGAAAACCGGGCCAGCACCCATTGCCACTGCGGCCCATTATCGGTCTCCACCGCCGTCAGTTGAAGAAACGCTTCCGGATCTGTGCCCACTGAGCAAACGAAGGCGAACAGCGCCCCGTCCAGAATCTCCGGATCGCTGCTTTCAGATCGGTGGAAAGGCTGGGGAAGCAGCCTCAGTTCGGTCCGGTCGCCGGCTTCCGATACCGAATGCAGTTCAAAGTTGCGGCCGATGTTTCGCATCTGTTGCAGCCGCCCGGCAGGCGTGGCGGCTGGTATCGGCGCCGCCTCACCGCCAGCATTCGGAACCGGCTGGCGGCTGACTCCGGCCTGAGGACGCCATGTGTCAAATTCTCCTTCAGAGTGGATCTTCTCCGGTGAGAGAGAGTGAAGTTCGTGCACGATCGACCGCGCTCCAGCGGGATTGACGTATCGCCAGATGTTGGCGACGGCCTCGGCATTGCCTTCGTGCGTCCAGACATAGATGGTCCCGAACGTCGAGCCTTGCCGCTGGGGGCGTCCCCACTTGTAAACCGCATTCGGCACAAGTTGCAGCCGCGACGCGTTGTCCGGCTCAGCAACACGCAGGAGTTCGTAGTCACGGGAAGTCGAGTCGAACAGCCGCCGCCAGGGGGCCTCGGGATCATCCTCGGCGGCGAGACGCGTCGCGGCGAAGACGGCAGTGAACAGAGCCGCTGGCAGGACAACTCGGGACAGAAAGCTGGATCGTGGCATAACGCTGCTCTTTTCGTTTGCCGGGCGGGTGCTGACAATCTAGACGTTACGTCTGTTCTGGGGGTGCGTCAACAGAAACCTCTCGCTTCTTGCTCCATGCTCCCCGATGGTCCAACCGATTGACGTTTCCGTGCAGTGCCGTAATCTTCAGCGCATTTGAATCACAGAAACAGAGTTCGGCGAGTTAACATGGGGCATGGCATCGCTCGAGCACATCATGGTCTGCCGCGAGCGATGGCTCGGTGCCGTGTCATCTGGTCAGCCAATTGCCGCGCTCGTTGACGACACCCTTCGCGGCTGTCGGGAAGCTGTGACCTGTCTTGGCTCGCAATTGATGGACCTCGGTTACCCGGTAACCAAGTTTCTGCTGTCGTGTCCCGCAGATCTCGATGAACGCGTCGCCCGTATCGAGGCTCAGACCAGCGTGCCCGTTCCGCAGCTCATTTACGAGTTCTGGCGGATCGTAGGAGGGATTGCGCTAGTCGACCTGAGACAATACACGCACGTGGCGTTTTGGGATGACCTCGGGATCAAGGGTGCCAATGAGTTCTGTGACGGCGTCTACGTCGATGCTTGTGATGATGATTGGCTCGAGTACACGGTTGACGACTACAGCAACTACGCCGACGGCAGCGAGGAGGCGTCCTTTCTGTATACCCTGGCGCCCGACGGCTACCACAAGGACGACATTTCCGGAGGGCCGCCGTACGCCGTAGGGAGTGGACCTGGCTGGGCACCGACGTGGGAGAATTTCGATTGGTCAGGTTACCGCCGGCCCGATACCGCAGTCCCTGGCCCGCCGGATTTCGTAAGCTATCTCCGGACGGCGATACTGGAATGTGCGGGCTTTCCGGGGTTTTTCGGGCACCCCAGGTTTGAAGGCATTCGACAGGACATACTTCGCCACTTGGAGGCCTTCTAACGGATCAATCGCCGAACAACGGCGTCCGCGCGAGCGGCGAATCGGGCCCTCGCGAAGGGAACCCGCTCCACACGGCTACCCATCCTGTCCATGAAGGGAACTGCAGTGCGAGGTCAGTACGCCGGCGATGGCTCAATTCATCTCGCAGGCCTCTTCCCAGTGCTCGATGAGCTGTGCCAGCTGAGACTGCCGCTCATCATGCTCGCGCGTCGTCTGGCGGATGCGATCACCGTCCCGCAGCACGGCCGGATCGATCATCTCGGCCCGCAACTGCTCAATCCGCGACTCGACGTCCGCAATCTCCGCCTCCAGGTCCTCCACCTTGCGGTACGGAAACCTCCGCTTCTTCCGGCCTGTCCCCGGCGGCTCATTCCCCGCGGCGACCGATGCGGCCGGCGCCGTGCGCTGGTCGCGTCCCTCGCCGTCCGATGACTCCGCGGCCCGCGTCGCCTGCACGAAATACAGGTAGTCGGAATAGTTCCCCTCGTATTGCGTGCAGCGGCCCTCCTCCAGCACGAGCACCCGCGTCGCGACCTGGTCGAGGAAGTACCGATCGTGGCTGACGAACAGCACCGTCCCCTGATACGTCCGCAGCGCCTCTTCCAGGGCGGCCGCCGACCAGAAGTCCAGATGGTTCGTGGGTTCGTCGAGGACCATCACGTTCGGTTCGGATGAAGCCAGCCGCGCGAGGGCGACGCGGGTCTTCTCGCCGCCGCTCATCGCCGCCACCTGCTGCAGCGCCAGTTCCCCCTTGATCCCGAACTTCGCCAGCAGCGACCGCAACTGCCCGGGGGTGACGCTCGGGTCATGCGGAGGCCGCACCGCCTCCACGGCATCCAGATTCTGGTCGATGCTCGTCAACTGCTGGTCGAAGTACGCGATGCGCACGCCGGTGCCCAGTCGCACGTCGCCGGTGTCGGCCGGGAGATCACCCAACAGCACCCGCAGGAGCGTCGTCTTTCCCGCTCCGTTGGGACCGAATACGGCCAGCCGCTCCCCCCGATCCACCTGCAGGTCGACGCCGCTGAACAGCGGCGGTCCCTGCCCGCTGCCGTCCGCCAGCGGGAACGACTTGGAGACTCCCTCGGCGCGCAGCACCCAGTCTCCCGTCCGGGTGGGAGTGGGAAAGGAGATCGGTGGGGAGTCGAAATCGGGCGGCAGATCGACCAGTTCCACCCGCTCCAGCTTCTTCTCCCGGTCCTTGGCCTGCGCATGATTCTGGCCGTATGCATTGCGCGCGATAAAGTCCTTCGTCTTCTCAATGAACTCCTGCTGCTTCTCGTATGTCCGCTGCAGCACTTTGTGCCGCTCTTCCCGCTGGCTCCAGTACGCCGTGAAGTTCCCGCTGTAGTCGTTGACGCCGCCCCGGTAGACCTCCAGCGTGCGGCCGGTCAGCTGATTCAGGAAGTACCGATCATGGCTGACCACAATCACCGCCTGCGAGGACCGCTTGAGGTAGCCTTCCAGCCATTCCGTAGCGGCGATGTCGAGGTGGTTCGTCGGCTCGTCGAGCAACAGCAGATCGGGTGCGGCGAGCAGCAGCCGGCCGAGCAGGGCCCGGTTCTGCTGCCCCCCGCTGAACGTCGTCAGCGGGCGGTCATAATCGACCTCGGCGAATCCGAGACCGTGTAGCACTTCGTCCACGCGGTGCTCGACGTGATAGGCGTCGAGGCGTTCAAGCGTCTGGTGCAGCTCGTCGTATTGCCGCTGCAGCCGTTCGAGTTCATTGGAGTCGCTGGTCTGCGCCATCCGCTCGGCGATATCGTGGGCGTCCCCCTGCAGCCGGTAGAGATGGTCGAGCCCGGACTGCACTTCTTCTCGCAGCGTGCGATCCGAGGAAAACTCCGCTTCCTGCTCGAGCAGCCCGACCGTCGCCGAAGGATGCCGTTCGATGACGCCGACGTCCGGCTCGTCCGCACCGGCCAGGATGTGCAGCAGCGTCGTCTTCCCGCAGCCGTTGGGCCCGACCAGTCCGATCTTCTCCCCGGCCCGGACCTCAAACGACACGTTCCGGAACACCGGTTCAACATCGAACTGCCGTGCCAGATCGCGAACGGAAAGCAGCAACATGGTTCGGGGGTGAATTTCGTCGCGCAACGGCGGTTGGATTCAAAACGCTCGCCGCGACAAACACGGCTAATCGCGCTGAATCGTAGGGAATCCGCGGCGTTGTCGGCAATCAGGGTTCCTTGCGACCCCGTACACCCGCAGATACCCTGACCCGTTCCCCCAAAATGTGACTCGGAATGCACATGACAACAGCTGCCGAAGCCCAAACCATCCGCGTCGGACACAGCCCCGACCCCGACGACGCGTTCATGTTCCATGCGTTGGCGAACGATAAGATCGACACCGGCCGGTACCGGTTCGTGCATGAGCTGCAGGACATTGAGACGCTCAATCGCCGGGCCTTCAACGGCGAACTGGAGCTGACCGCCGTCAGCCTGCATGGCTACGCCTATCTCACCGACACGTACGCCCTGTGCGCCTGCGGCGCCAGCATGGGAGACGACTACGGCCCCATGGTCGTCACGCGAGAGCCGATGGACATCGGCGATCTGCAAGGCAAGACGATCGCCGTCCCAGGGACGCTGACGACGGCGTTTCTGGCGCTCAACCTGTGTCTCGAAGGGCGGCCCGAGCAGGGGCAGTCGCTCGCAGATCCGCACCGCGAAGGCTCAGCCGGCACGTTTCGTTACGTAGTCCATCCCTTCGACGAGATCCTCAACGTCGTCGAACGCGGCGAGGCCGACGCCGGGCTGATCATTCACGAAGGCCAGCTCACCTACGGCGACCAGGGCCTGCACCTCGTCGTCGACCTGGGCAAGTGGTGGATGCAGCAGACCGGCCTGCCGCTCCCGCTGGGCGCCAACGCCATCCGCAAGGATCTCGGCCGCGAGACGATGGACGAGGTCACCGCCCTGCTCAAGCAGAGCATCCAGTTCGGCCTCGAACACCGCGACGAGGCCCTGGCCCACGCCCTGCAGTACGGCCGCGACCTCGATCAGCAGAAGGCCGACACCTTCGTCGGCATGTACGTCAACGACTGGACCCTCGACTTCGGCCCCCGCGGCCGCGAAGCCGTCGCCACCCTCCTCCGCCACGGACACGAAGCCGGCATCATCCCCAACCCCGTCGAACTGGAGTTCATCGGGTGATGGGGAACAGGAGGTAACGGAGACAACAGAGAGGTTGCAACAGTCAGCTTCTTCTTCGTGCTCTTTGTGCCGTTGTGGTTCTCATGTTTTTCGGACGGCAGTGAGGATTTACGGCGGCGCGAAAAACCCTGCATGGCATCACCTTCCTGATTTCGTTGTTTTCGCGCATTCCGTGGTTCGCATCACTTCGGTTCCGTGCCTTCCGTGGTCACCTACAGCTCCGGTCAAGCATCGATCCGTCGTCCCTGACAACCGTTTCCGACCGAGCACCTCCGTTCCCTCTGTTTCCTCCTGTTCAATTCCCTACTGCATGCCTGATCGATGAGCACGAATTCACAACGCTACCTCGACTCCCTCTTCGGCCTTGACGGCAAGACCGCCGTCGTCATCGGCGGTACCGGCACGCTGGGCGGGGCGTTCGCGGATGCATTGGCCCTGGCCGGAGCGCATGTCATCGTCGTCGGCCGGAACGCCGAACACGGCGCTGCGGCGGTGAAGCGCATCGAGTCCGCCGGCGGGAGCGGCGAGTTCTTCGCCTGCGACTCCACCAGCCGGGACGACCTGCAGAAACTGGTCTCGCATCTCAAGTCCGCCGATCGCAACTGCGACGTCCTGATCAACGGGGCGGGCGTCAACTCGGCGACGCCGTTCCTGGAAATCCCTGACGACGAGTTCCAGCGGATCATCGATACGAATCTGCGCAGTGTGCTGATCGCCTGCCAGACGCTGGGAGGCTACATGATCGAACGCGGCACGAAAGGCTCGATCATCAACATCGCCTCCCTCAGCGGCATCATCGCCCTGTCGCGCGTGTTCACTTACTCTGCGACGAAAGCGGCCGTCCTGAACCTCACGCAGAACCTCGCCCGCGAGTGGGCGCCGCGCGGCATCCGCGTCAACGCCCTCTCCCCCGGCTTCTTCCCCGCCGAGCAGAACCGCAAAGTGCTCACCCCCGACCGCATCGAAAACGTGATGCGGCACACGCCGGCGGCGCGGTTTGGCGAGCCTCAGGAACTGGCCGGGGCGATCCTGCTGATGGCTTCGGGCGCTGGAAGCTTTCTGACCGGCGCCAACATCGTCGTCGACGGCGGCTTCACAGCCATGACGATCTGAGGCGCGAACCGCGCGGTCCGCTCACGTATAGCGTCCCGCGAAGCCGTCGATGCTGATCCCCACGCGCCCGGGAAGATAGCGCCGCGCGACATCCGCCATCCGGTCGCGATATTCGAGATGCACCGATCGTGGTTCGACCTGGGCCATCGCGGCCGGCAGCTCCGTCCGCAGCGTGCGCCCGCCGTCCGCCGAGCCGTCGCCTCCGATGAAATGGTCAATGACGACGGCGTCGGCCACCTCCGCGATCCGACTGAAAAACGTATCCGGCTCCGCAATCGGCAGCAGCGGCGATACCGTGACCACAGTCCGAATCCCCGCGTCACGAACCGCAGCACACGCCTGCAGGCGCCGGTCGACCGAACTCGCCGGAGGGGGCAATCCGGGAAGGGAATCCCGATCGGATTCAATCGAGACGTGCACCCGGAGGTCGCAGCGCTCTGACAGCTCCGACAGCTGGGCAATCGAATCGACCACCCGGTGAGTGTGTGTCTGAATAATCAGCACATCGGAAGGGGCTTCCAGCATCGCCGCCAGCACGCCCGCCGTCACCCCGTAACGCGACTCCTGCGGCAGAAACGGATCGGTCGAACTGGACAGGAACACCGAGAACCGCCCGTCACCTCGCCGCATTGCCCACCGTCGCTCACGCTCGACGTGCGCCCGGTACGACTCCGCCGCATTCGTGCGGACTTCCAGAAACCCGCCCCACTCACGCCCGCGGGTCACATGCCCGTTGTGCCGCACATAGCACGCGACCCCGCACAGCGACCGGCCGAACGTGCACCCCCGATACGGCTGCAGCGAATGCGACGTGACCGTTCGCAGATAACCCGTCGTCCGTGTCAGGACGTTCGCAACCGTCGTCTCCTGAATCTGCAGGCTCATGCGCAACGCATACTCGGCCGCGGCTAATGCTCACCCGACCGCCCGACCACGCGGTGGAAGTGCAATTCCACTTCCCGGTCGATGACCCTCCGCACCCCTTCCGCGAGGCATTCCGGCTCGTTCTCCGATTCCCCCTGGCGGATGATCTCTTTGAGCGGCGTCCCCGGGGTCACGGTGAACGTCGTCTGATGAATGATCTGTTCGCCGGCATCCAATTCCGGGACGATGAAGTGGACGGTCGCGCCAAATGTCAGCATGTGGCGGGCGTACGCGTCATGGTACGGGCGAAATCCCGGAAACGACGGCAACAGGCCGTGGTGCAGATTGATGATGCGCCCGCCGGCAAATTCCCAGCAGGTCCGCGCGGGGAGGATCCGCATGTACCGGGCCAGAATGATGTAGTCCACCTGGTATTCGTCGCACAGCTGCTCGAACCGTGACTGGTCCGGATTCCCTGCAGCGTCCCCGATGTGATGAAAGTCGACTCCGAATTCTCCGGCCAGGTCCCGGCAGGCGTCGCGATTGCCGATCATGACGGCCGCTGAGGCCCGGAGCCTCTGCTCCTGAATCTCGTGCAGCAGCGCCCGCGCCGGCTCGGGCCGGTACGTCGTGCAGATCGCCAGCCGCGGCGGCCGACGATGTTCTTCGCGGGACCACGTCCGCACCGTCAGCCCCTTGAGACGGCCGATCTTGTTCAGCCGCGCGCGGAGGTCTGTGATCGGCTCTTCCTCGTGCGGCCAGTCCACCCGGAGCAGCATGGCGAACAGCCGCTCCGAGTCGTGGTCGTACATCTGGATTTCGTGGATATTCGCCCCTGCCGTCGCAACGTAGTGCACGATGGGATCGGCGAGTCCGCGGTTGTCCGGCCCGACTGCGGTGATGGTGACGTGCATACGTGGAAATCGGAAATACAAAGTCAGAACGTGACGGGACGGCCGTTTCCGTTAGACCCTCACCCCCGACCCCTCTCTCGCGATGGCGCGGTTCGCGTGATCATGGCAATCGAGCGGGAGAGGGGGGCCAGATGGCGAATGGGGAACAGCCCGGGCGGTCACATCTTAAGATACCGGAGAACATCGTCGTAGATGCCTCCCTGGTTGGCGTACAGCGCGTGATTGCGGGCGGTCGAGAACCACTCGGCCGTGGTGGCTCGATGCTGCTTGATCGCTTTCAGCAGATCCTTCGTGGTGAGCGGTTTCAGGCCGCCGGCCTTCATCGCCTCCTGCAGCTTGGCCTCGATCGCCAGGTCGACAATCGCCTTGAGGTCGGCCCCTGAGTACTGGTCGGCCTTGGCCGCGACCGCAGCCAGATCGACGTCCGCCGCCGGCTTCCCTTTCAGCAGGATCCGCAGAATATCCTCGCGGGCGGTGCGGTCCGGTGGAGGCACAAACAGCACGCGATCGAACCGGCCGGGACGCCGGAACGCGGGATCGACGTGCCACGGCGCATTCGTTGCCGCCAGAATCAGCAGTCCGTCATTCTGCGTGTTCACGCCGTCCAGTTCGGCGAGAAACTGATTGATCAGGTGGCGTCCGCCGCTCAGCCGCATATCCGAACGCCGCGCTCCAAGCGCATCGACTTCGTCGAAGAACAGCACGCAGGGAGTGTTCTGCCGCGCCCGTTCAAACACCTGATGCAGGTTGCGCTCGCTGTTGCCGATCCACATGTCGAGCACGTCGCTGATGCCGATCGACACGAACCCCGCCCGAACTTCGCCGGCCGTCGCGCGGGCCAGATGCGTCTTCCCGCAGCCGGGCGGGCCGTACATCAGAATGCCGCCGCCGATCGACTTCCCGTACGCCTTATACATCTCCGCGTGCTGCAGCGGATAAATGATCTTCAGCCGGATCTCCTCTTTCAGCGGCTCCATTCCGCCGACGTGCTCAAAGCGCACATCAGGCCGCTCCACCTCCGGCAGAGTCTCATCGGCGTGGCCGTGGCTCATGCGGACGCGGCCGTCCACCACCTCCCGCTCGTCGTCGACTTCGGGTTCCAGCGTGATGCCCAGCCGCTCGGCAAGTTCGGCGTCCCCTTCGTCCGGATCTTCCTCGACCCCCGCCTTGTACTGCGCGACCGCTCCGGGGATGTCCCCCGCCTTCCACAGCAACCGCGCGAATAACACGCGGGACGCCGCAGTGGCCCGTCCCTGCTTGACGAGTTGTTCAAGGATGACGAACGCCTCGCTGTCCTTGGACTGCCGGTAGAACGCGCGGGCCAGACCGGTCTTCAACTCAATGTTGGCCGCATCGAGTGCCAGCGCCCGCCGGTACTCCGCCTCCGCTTCGTCGGCCAGTCCCCGCTCGAGGAGCGCATCGGCCAGATGCTGCCGCAGCGGGATGTTTTCGGGCGAACGCTCGACGGCTTCACGCAGCGTCTTGAAGGGGTCAGCCGGCATGGGGAAAAGCTCGACGGCGATTGCGTCGGTAACGCGTGCCGCATCGATCCGCCGATGCCGTTCTGACGCACGCCCGATCTCGCCGTCTCCCTACATTCCCCGATGCGGCCGAGGCCGTCAATCGGAGGGACGTGACGGATCCCGTCAGGATGCTGAGACACGATCAAACACCGCGTATGCTGGTCCCGGTGTTCGCTCTCCGTTGCCGCACCGGACAGCGGCCGGCACAGGGGACTGTGCCGGCGACTTTGATTACCGGATGAGGTTTGTCAGTTCTTCCAGCACCTGGTCCGTCACTCGGATGGTGCGCGCGTTGGCGGAGAACCCACGCTGCGCCACAATCAGCCGAGTGAACTCCAGCGCGATGTCCACGTTGGACTGCTCCAGCTGCCCGCCGCGCACGGCGCCGCGGCTGCCCGAGAGGGCGGCTCCCACCTCCACGTCGCCGCTCGCCAGCGTGGACTCGAAGTAATTGTCTCCCTTGGCGGCGAGGCCGTTGGGATTGAGGAACGACGCGATCGCGAGCTGAGCGAGAGCGAACGTGCGTCCGTTGCTGGAGACACCCTCCAGTGTGCCGTCGCCGCGGATCTGGACGGAGACGAGGTTTCCAGGGGGGAAGCCGTCCTGCTGTGCTGCGAGCGACGAGGCCATAGCGAGCTCGGTCATCCCGTCAAAGCTGCCGTTCTGCCCGAACGATACCGCCACGCTTTGGGGACCGGCAATACCGGCGAACTGGAAAACGAGGTTCGCGTCCCCCGTTCCCGTGCCGTCCACGCTCGCGAACGAGCCGTCGGCGTTGAAGCGGATTCCCTCGATGCTGCCGTCGATCATCGTGCCGTCACTGGGATTGAGGCCCGCGGTCGCGTTCCAGCTGCCGTCGGCCTGCTTCTGAAAGACCAGATTGACGAAGTGCGACCCGCCGCGGTCATCGAAGACTTCAATCGTGGCCTGGACGGTGTCTCCTGCAGTGCCGTTCGTGGAGACGATTGCCGGATTCATCGAGAAGTCTGTGCCGCCGGTGTTTCCGGCGGTGTCAGCGAGCGTCAGGCTCAGAAACGACTCTCCAGTGGAGTCTGACGTAAGCGTGATGCGGCCGTCCGCAGCGAGGGCGGCCGTCGCTCCGCCGAACGCGCCGCTGACGGCGCTCACCAGGGCGCCGAGAGTGGTCGTTCCGTCCACCGCAAGAGTGACGCTGACCGGAGAGCCGTCGTGATCGGTTCCGGAGATCGTAATCGAGTCGCCGGCGCCGTACGCGGTCGAGTTCTGGTCCAGGTTGTTCAGCAGTGTCGCGGAAGTGGCCGCGCTGCCGCCCGCCGTCCACGGTGCGAATGAGGAAATGACCTGGGCGCTGGGTCCGTCGGCAGTCGATGGCAGATTGCCCCGCATAGCGGCGTTGGCCGTCGCCCCGCCCGGAATCACCGCGCCCAGCGGAATGCGGATCGTGGAGTCGCCCGGGATCTGGAAGGCGGGGTTGATGCCGTCCGGCTCGCCGATCGTGCCGAACCGCTGGACGCGGTACCCCGTCGCGGGATCGATGAGCGTGCCTGCGTCGTCAATGCCGAAGGCGCCGGCACGGGTATACAGATTCTGCACGCCGTTATTGACGATGAAGAACCCGTTCCCCTGCAGAGCGAAGTCCAGCTGGCCGCCGGTGGTCTCAAAGTTTCCCTGGGCGAACTGCATGTCGATCCGCGCCACCCGGCTGCCGCTGCCGACCTGGGCGGGGTTCACACCGCCCAGGTTGCTGCCGCTGCTCCCCGACGCCGCCCGGACGGTTTCATACAGCAGATCCGAGAACAGGGTGCGGCGCGTCTTGTAGGCCGTCGTGTTGAGGTTCGCGAGATTGTTGCCGATGACTTCCAGCATCCGCTGGTGGCTGTTGAGTCCGGAAACGCCGGTGATGAGTGCATTAGCCATGGTTGGGTCGTCCTGATCGGGATTACGGGTGTGCGTTTGAGAAACCCGGCTTCTTCAAGAAGCCGGTTTCTGGAGCGGGTGATTGCGGGAACTCAAACGGTCGATTGAACGATGCCGATCACGTCGTTGAGCGGAACCGCCAGACCGTCAATATTGAGCACGAGTTCGCCGTCCAGCAGATAGGCGGATTCGATGACGCCCTGGGCCGTGCCGTCGTTCGTGATGTATTCGGCCGTCCGCCCCACGAGCTGCGCCCCCTGTGTCAGCTCCTGTACCTTGAGCATCTGCTCGAAGTTCACGTTGAGCTTGTCGATCCCTTCCAGCGTGGAGAACTGCGCCAGCTGGCTGATGAAGTCCTCCTGGCTCGTCGGTTCGAGCGGGTCCTGGTACTGCAGCTGAGTGACGAGCAGATGCAGGAACTGGTCGCGGGCATCGGTGCCCGAAATCGTGCCGGTCGTCATGATCGTGAGTCCGAGTGATCCGTTTGGAATGCGCCGATCGGTTCAGGCGCGGATGTTGATAGTCCCCTGGTGTCGCCCTGCGGCGGCCGGAAGCGGCGCGCCGACGCCCTCTTCCCGTTCAAAGTAAAAAGCCGATCCCTCCCCACCGCCGTCGCCGGCATGCGATTGCCGGCCTGATCCGCCGGAGACGTCCAGGTCCTCCAGCCGGATCCCCGCTTCGCCCAGCGACTGACGCAACTGCGGTCCTTGCGATTCGAGAATCGACTGCACTCCGTCCTCAACTGCCGTCAGCCTCGCGGAGATCCCGCGCGACGAACGGGTGACTTCGATCCAGACCTGCCCCAGCTCCGGCGGCGAAAGCCACGCCGAAAAGCGGGCCGTCCCCTGCTCGGCCGCAGCCGACCGCCATGCCACGATTGCGTCACTGACCTGCCGAGCAACGGAGGGCGATGCTGCCGGATCCGCACTCAGCGGCAGTGTCTCAGCCGCAGCGGCGACATCGGTGATCGCAGGGTTCCATTGAGCGGGTTGCGGAAGCGGCCTGGGCACTGCCGTCACTTCGTTCGGAGAGGTCTCGACGCCGGAGAGCTCAAGCGACTGTCCGAAGGTCGTTGCAACGGCCGGCGAGACCTCCTGAGTCGCTGCAGGAACGGCAGGAAAAGCAGCCGCGCGCACTCGCTCGACCACTCCCCGATCGACCTCCACGACCGAAGGCGCGCCGGGATCGGTCTCCAGTGGCGTCCCCTCCGGGTCGACGTCGAGCTCAGCCTCCCAGCTGATCACTCCGTCCACATTCCTCAGAGGCTCTGCGCCGGCATCCGGTTGCGATTTCCGGACTGCTGCCGCCATCGCAACGGACGGCGTCGCACTGAACGCCGTCTCCATCCCCTCGGGGTTCACCGTTGCCCTCGGACCGATCTCGACCGGCACTGCAGGAGTGAGGAATTCCGCAGGTTCGCCATTCAGCTCAACGTCGGCTTTCCCTGTAACCAGGATCCGCGGCCGGGGCGGCTCAACAGTGGGTGCGTTGACTGTGACTGCCTGCGGTGCCGCCTCAACATTTCCCTCCACGGGAACGTTTTCGCTGGGTGAGGAAATCCGATCGGCAGCATCGATTGGTAGGGCGCTCTCAACCGGTAGGGCGCTCTGAATCAACGGATGCCCCGCATCCGCAGGCATCGACGTCGTCGCGTCGAAGGGAACGGCTTGAGCAGCGACGTTCTCGCCATTCGAAGCGATCGGCGCTTCGAGCAGCCGAGAAGGCGCGATCTCCGGGGTGTGAAACACTCCATCGGAACCGGCTCCCTCCGCAGTACCGGTCACGATGCGCGTCGGGAGAGTTTGAGCCCGTATCGGCAACGGCAGGTTCAGGCCCGCTTCACGAAACGCAAGACGGGTCTGCAAAGACGGAGCAATCAACTCATCGGCGGAACCGACGCCGGCGGACGTCGTCGCCTCCAACTCGACCACGGATTCGCTGTGGATCGGCTCAGAGGGACCGGCGACCGGCAGAATCGGCGGCGGCACGTCGACCGGAGGAGCGGCCGTTGTCCCGACGAGGGCCAGCAGCAGAGCATCGAATGCGGCCTCCGGAGCCTCCGCAGAGAGCAAATCGGCTTCTTCGGCAAGCGGGCCGAACGTCATCCCGGAGTGGGCTGAGAGCGTCATCGCTCCCCGACCAAACGGGATCATCGATTGAAGCTGTGCGGGCAGCATGGGCGCAAGGGTGGAGACTGGGTCGCACAGACAGAGAGCATGCGGCGCGCCACCGTCGCAACGTTTTGACAGCCACGGCTGTAACCATCAGCAAGCACGCCATTTGCGATGAACACTCCCGGAACAGCAGCCGCAAAGCGTCCACTCTGCGACTCCCCGGATCGGGAATACTTTTCCTACCTCGCGGCAGGCCTTTCTCGTCGACAAGGTGCAGCCGGCCGCTCTCGCAGCCAATGTCTCTGATGCCGGCGCGGACTCTCCTGGAGACGCACTCGAGTCGGGCCCCGGCCGTCGACCACTCCTGAGGCGACAAGCACTCGCGCCGCTCGGTACATTCAGAAGACGTGAACGACTGACATCCCTCCCAACGCCAGATCCGCTGCCCGGATTCCGCCATGCCGGTGACAACCATCCATTCCGCGGGCGACTTTCCGTTGTCCAATACCAGCCGGCGGCGGCGCAGGGTCGCCATGCTGTCGCGGCTTCCCGCTGCGCGCGATCCGGCAGAACCCGCCACCGAGGCGACTGCCCGCGGCCACGCCCCTGCACACGAAGATCGACTGAACGTCTGGAACATTCCCTCCACGGAGGCCGCTCGGTTTGGTGAGCCGGCCCTCCACCCGACTCTGCAGGATCTGGTCCGGCAGGATCGGCCCCTTTCATGGCTGATTGCCGGCGATGCCTTGGCAAGCCCGCAGCCCGTCGAGGCGAGCCTCTGCGATCGGATCACCTCGGAGCTGCGGTCATGCCCCGGTCGGGAGCACGACCGCATCATCAACGCGGCTTGGAGCGGCGTCACTGTCTCGCACGTTCGCTCCCGTCTGCCGGAGCTTCTCGCGCATCACCCCGACGTCCTGCTCCTGCTCTGCGGACCAGCCGAGTGCAGCTGCCCCGTCTCGCAGTTGCCTCAACTGGAATCCGACGTCGCCGAGATCATCAAGCACTGCGCGGAGCACTCCGCCCTGCCGATGCTCGCCACATGTCCTCTCCCGTTCGACGCCGGCAGGTCATCAGGAACCGTCTCACAGCTGGTGTTGGCCGAAGCGCTCCGTGCTCTGGCCGCCGAATGGGACGCGGCCCTCATCGACTTGCGCGCCGCCTGGGAGCAGTACGCCATTCCTCCTGCCCTGCCAGGCAGTTGGTATGACGACCGTGGAGCACACCCCAGCTCCATCGGGCTCACTCAGATCGCCGAACAGTTTGCCGACGAGGTCCGGAAGGCGCAGGCCCGGCTTCCCGCCCCGCACGCCATGACGTCAGGTTCCGCGGGCGTGCGGTGACGCTCGCGGACGGGTGCGATTGAGCCGATTCGCGATCAGGCCGCACGCTGCCACGCCGGATTGAACCGCCCGCGCAGGGCATCCCACCAGGCCATCATCGTCGTGATGTTGAGCGCTACGAACATCAGCAGCGCCCCCGTAAACCGCACGCCGACTCCGCGCCGCTGGTAATGCCAGCCCAGCGCAGCCGCCAGGTATAGCACCCCCTGCGCCGCCAGCAGCCCGAAGTACGGATCAGATCGCACGAGCAATGCGTTCGTGACCGCGGCGACGATCAGCAGCAGCGGCGAGAATAGCCGCAGGATCTTGTGCGATATGAACTCCCACCAGATCGGGTTCCACGACGGCGACAGCCACTCGGGAAACTCCCGCATCAGCTGCGCGCACCCCGCGATCGTCCGTCGTTTCCGCACTGCCTCCTGTTCGGGCGAGGCGGACGGCTCGTCATACGCGACCGCCCCCGGCTCGAACGCACAATGATATCCCCGCGCCACGAGCCGCATCGGGATGGCGACGTCGTCCAGGATCGTCCCGGTTGGAATTGGTTGGAACACGTTGCGCCGAATCGCATACAGCGCTCCGGTGGCTCCCGGAACCGACCGGAAGCGACTCTCGCATCGCCGGATGAACTTCTCGTATCGCCAGTAGGCGCCGATTCCCCGCGCCGCCGAACTGTCGTCGCCGGCCTGGCGAAATACGAGCTCGCCCGACACCGCCCCCGTGCGGACGTCCGCGAACAAGGACGCGAGCCGGCTGATGGCCGTCGGCTCCAGCTCCTGCCGCACGTCCGTCAGCACGACGATCTCCGCACGGCATTCGCCGATCAGCTCATTCAGACACGCAGGCTTCCCACGCCGCTCCTCGAACGCCACCAGCCGCACCCGATCGTCGGGATACGTCTCCACCAGCATCGCGGTCTCATCGGTCGAACCGTCGGAGCCCACCAGCACTTCGCAGATCTGATCGGCGCAGTCGGCCCGCAGGATGCTGTCGAGCTTGCGGCGAATCCGCCCCGCCTCGTTATGCGCCACCAGCACGACGGAGATCGGCTTGCTCCACGTCTCCCGTTCAAGCCGGATCGGGCGCACCTTCCCCGCGAGCCAGACGAGTAGCGGATAGCCGGCATAGATGTAGGCCAGCAGCGCGACACTGAGCCAGAAGGCGATTTGCAACGAGATCGGCATGTCGGATCAGAAGTCGGCCGCCCGCCGCCAACCGCCAGAAGTGACGCCTCCGGCCGCGCAGACGGCGACCCGGAGCAGGATGGGTGTCAGCAACTGTAGCTCGCGAATTCCCAGCCTGCGGAACGGGGCCCCGCGCCCGCCTGATGGTCAATTTCAGTCGCACGGAATGTGCCGATTATGCCGCGCCGTCCCCTCGCCGGCTTCAGACATTTTCCGCCGATCGCCTGCTCGGTTATCCTGAGCGGGCAGCCTCGAACGCCACAATGGGCGGATGGATTCCGTTTCGCCATGCCCACCACCGCGCACCGCACACCATCCATTGAGCCGGCCGAGCGGATCGTCCTGCACGGTCTGAGCTGGGAGCAGTACGTCACGATCAGTGACGCCCTCCCCGAATCCCCGGGACTGCGGACCGCGTTCGACGGAGGCAGTCTGGAACTCATGGTCACCTCCTTCGGGCACGAACGCTACAAGAAGCTGATCGGCCGAATGATTGAGACGCTGACCTTCGAACTCGAGATCGACATCTGTAGCGGCGGGCAAACGACCTTTCGCCGAGAGGATGTCGAACGCGGTTTGGAGCCGGACCAGTGTTACTGGATCGCTCACTACGACGCGATGTCAGGAAAACAGCAGTGGTCGTCAGAGATCGATCCTCCTCCTGATCTGGCAGTTGAGATCGACGTCACATCCAGTTCCGTTGATCGCGAAGGCATCTATGCCGGACTCGGCGTCGCGGAGTTGTGGCGGTTCGACGGCGACCGTCTCCGCGCGTATCGTCTCCGGCGGAGGCGCTACCAGCCATCCGCCATGAGCCTGGCCTTTCCGTTTCTGAAAGTCTCTGACCTGCTGCCATTCCTACGTGACCACGAGATCAGCGAAACCGCACTGATTCGCTCCTTCGTCAACTGGATCCACGACCAGCGATTCTCAGACTCCGTTTAGCAGGATATCAATGCGCTCCCTCTTGATGTTGTCGGCCACCCTGATCGCAGGGCTGGTGTTTGCCACCGCCGGACTCGCTCAGGAACTCGCGATTCCACGCGCCCAGGACCGTCCGCCCGGACCCCCCCTCTCTCCCGATGAGGCCGTCGCCCGGATGGTCGTGCCCGAGGGCTTCTCGGTCGAAGTCGTCGCCGCCGAGCCGGACGTCGTCAATCCCATCGGCATGTTCATCGATGAGCAGGGACGCTACTGGATCACCGAGAGCTTCGAGTACCCGCGCCGCGAGCCGGGACCGGGCCGCGACCGCGTCAAGGTCCTCGAAGACACCGACGGCGACGGCGCCGTGGACAAGGTGACCGTGTTCGCCGAAGGGCTCAACATCCCGTCCGGCATCGCCGTCGGCTACGGCGGCGTGTGGGTCGCCAACGCCCCCGACATCCTCTTCCTGCAGGACACCGACGGCGATCTCGTCGCCGACAAATCCGAAGTCGTCGTCACCGGCTTCGGCCGCGACGACACGCACGAGCTGCCCAACTCGTTTACCTGGGGACCCGACGGCTGGCTGTACGGCCTCAACGGTGTCTTCAATCCCTGTCACGTGAAGTACGGCGAAGACAATCCGAACTACGACGCCGACCATCCCGGTTGGGAATTCACGTGTGCGATGTTCCGCATCCACGCGCGCACGCGCGAGTTCCAGGTCTTCGCCGAGGGGACCAGCAACCCCTGGGGCATCGCCATCAATGACGAAGGGGACTTCTTTATCTCCGCCTGTGTCATCGATCACCTCTGGCACATCGTCGAAACCGGCTACTACGTCCGTCAGGGAGGCCCCTACCCGGCCCACACCTGGCCGATCGAATCCATCGTCGAGCACAAGCACCAGAAGGCCGCGTACTGCGGCATCACCTGGTTCGATTCCGACGCCTATCCCGAGGAATACCGCCGCGTCCTGTACATGGGCAACATCCACGGCGGCTGCATCAATGCCGACGTCCTCGAACGCAACGGCGCCACGTATCGAGGGTCGGCCCATCCTGGTTTCCCCGCGCCGGAGGGCGCCTTCGAGGGTGACGAGCATCACGCGGTCCGCAAGATCGGCGACGGCGACGACGCCCGCCTGGCCGACTTCCTCACCGCCAACGACGCCTGGTTCATGCCGGTTGTCCAGAAGACCGGACCCGACGGCTGCCTCTACATCCTCGACTGGTACGACCGCTACCACTGCTATCAGGACGCCAACGCCGATCCGGAAGGGATCGAACGCGCTAAGGGCCGGTTGTATCGCGTCCGCTATCACGACACCCCGCGCGCCCAGCCGTTCAACCTTTCGGAGAAGTCGAACGACGAGTTAATCAATCTGCTGGGAGACCCCAACGTCTACATCCGTGACACCGCGCAGCGGCTGCTGGGAGAACGGTCCGATCCATCCACGATCCCCGTCTTGGAAAACATCGTGCTGAGCGACTCCGCGCCGCGCGACCAGCAGATGCACGCCCTGTGGGCCCGCGCCGCAATCGGTGACCTGGGAGATGAGTTCCTCGTCCGGCTGATCCAGATGGATGCCGGAGGCCAGTCCGATGATCCGCTCCTCCGCGCCTGGGGGGTCAGGCTCCTCGGCAACCGCGGAACAGCCGGTGGCCCATTGAGCGATCTCGCCGCCGAGAAGGCGAACGATTCGTCACCGATCGTCCGACTGCAGGTGGCCGTGACACAGCACAAGCTGCAGCTGCGAGCATCCGCCGATAGCGAGGCCGCACAGGACATTGAATCGCTGCTCCGTATCCTCGACACCCGCGAGGAAGAACCGCTGCTCTCCGAGATCGTCTGGCAGAACTTGCATCCACTGCTGGGAGATCACAAGGCCGAATTCCTCACAGCCATCAAAGGCTTCGACCTCAAGCAGACCCCGAACCTGTCAAAACTCATGCCCCGCGCCACCGAACGTCTGCTGAAGGAGTAGAATTCGGAAGTTTGCAGTCATCGCAAATGGGCGTGTCACCGCATCAAGGAAGCCTCAATGGTTTCGAAGGAGCAAGTCATCCAACAGGCGTTGGCTTTGCCTCATGAAGATCGGGCCTATCTTGCCGATCTGCTTGAGGGGAGTCTGCCGGCGAGCGACTTTTCTGATGCGGAGGTCGCGGAGGCATGGTCCCGCGAAATTGACCGCCGCGTCCAGGCGTATGATCGCGGTCAGACGCAGGCGATTGAGTTCGACGTTGCTGTCCGGCAGATTCGGGAGGCTCTGGCCTCTGTCCGAGGCGAAAGCAGCGATCCGCGATGAACTTGCGTATTCTCCCGGAGGCGCAGGGCGAGGCGCTGGAAGCAGCAACCTGGTACGAACGGCAACGAGGCTCTTTAGGAGAGGAGTTCTTGTCGGAACTTGAGTCGGCCCTGACAACGCTTCGCCATGCTCCCGACGCAGGCTCGCGCATGGAGGGATATTCGGGGCGATTCGATGTGCGCAGGGTCCTGCTTCATCGCTTTCCCTACGCTGTCATTGTCGTGTGCCGATCCGACGAGACGGTCGTCGTCGCCGTGGCCCATACTCGCCGCCGACCGCTGTTCTGGTTGAACCGCGTCACATAGAGGCCGGACGGGGACTTTCCCGACTCTGCTCAGGCGGCACGCTGCGGCCTGCCGCCTCATCCGCGGCGCAGCGAGTCCGGGAATTGCGGCGTCGCCCCGGACTGCGAGCACACATACGCCGCCACGCGGTTGGCCCAGTCGTTCATCTCGCCAAGCGGCAGGCCGTCGAACAACCCCAGGACGAGCGCGGCCGTAAACGCATCGCCCGCCCCAACGGTGTCCGCCACATCCGTCGCATTGCCCGGCACATCGCTGGATCCCCCGGCCCGGCTGAGCAACATCGAACCCTTCGCGCCGCGCGTGAGTGCGACAACGTCCAACTGTCGCCGGCCCATTAGTTGACTCAGCTGCTCGTGCTCGCTGCCCTGCAGCCCCAGCATCTCCGCCAGCACGGGCAGTTCGGCATCGTTGAGCTTCAGCACGCTCGCGAGTTCCAGCGACTGCAGCACCACGTCCTCCGTCCAGTAGGGAGGCCGCAGATTAATGTCGAACACCCGCAGGCAGTCCGGCCGAGTCGAGCGCAAAAATCGAAGGATCACGTCCCGCGACGAGTCGCTGCGCTGCCCCAGCGTGCCGAAGCAGACGGCGTCCGCGCGTGCGGCCAATTCGTCGAGTTCCGGCGACCAGGAAAGATTGTCCCACGCAGTATCGGCCGCAAACACGTAACTCGCCGATCCGCCCGCATCGAGCCGCACATCCACCCGTCCTGTCGGCCGATCGACCTGCGACACACAGCGAGTCTCAACGCCGTGCCCGCGCAACTCCTGCAGCGCGCGATGGCCAAGTTCATCGGTCCCGACGCTGCTGACCATCACCACCTCGGCGCGGTCCCCAGCCAGCTCCGCCACGCTGCATGCGAAGTTCGCCGGCGCCCCCCCGAATCGCGGACCATCCGGGAAGACGTCCCACAGCACCTCCCCAAGCCCGACAATACACGGCCGCTGCATCAACGATCTCCCGGTGCGTGTCAATCCGGTCCGTCAACGGAATGATTCAGGCAATCAGCTCGTCGATCACTTCTCCACCGAACTGGCTGAGCTGTTTGAAACGGCCGCCATGGAAGTACGTCAGCTTGCTGTCATCCAGTCCCAGCAGGCGGAGCAGCGTCACGTGCAGGTCGCGGGCGTGGTGTACGCACTCGACGGCCTCGGCTCCGGTTTCATCAGTCGCGCCGATGGTCCGCCCCGCGTTCACTCCACCGCCCGCCAACCAGATCGTCATGGCGTGCGGGTTATGGTCGCGGCCGTACGCGGTGCCGCCGCGGATGCCGTTGTCGGGCGAGCGGCCGAACTCGCCGCACCAGACGACGAGCGTGCTGTCGAGCAGACCCCGCTGCTTGAGGTCGGTCAGCAGCGCGGCGATCGGGCGGTCCACCTGGCGGACGAGATTGCCGTGGGCGCGCTCGATGTAATCGTGCGAGTCCCAGGTTCCCGCGTACAACTGGACGAACCGCACTCCCTGCTCCACCAGTCTGCGGGCCAGCAGGCAGCGGCGGCCGAACGCGTCAGTCGGATCTGTGCCGATGCCGTAGAGCGCCTGCGTCCGCGCGTCTTCCCGCGAGAGATCGAGGAGGTCGGGGACCTGAGTCTGCATCCGGAATGCAAGCTCATACGCCTCCATCCGCGCTGAGAGTTCGTCATGGTGCGGATGCCGCTCGGCGTGGGCGGAGTTCAGCCGTGCGAGCAGATCGAGGTTGTCCCGCTGATGCGCCCGCGTCACGCCCGGCATCGGCTCCAGGTCCAGGATGGGCGCGCCCCGGGAGCGGAGGGGAGTCCCCTGGTAATGGGCGGGGAGAAAGCCGTTGCTCCAGTTGGCCGCGCCTCCCTGCGGATAGGAGACCTCCGGCAGAACGATGAACCCGGGGAGGTTGCGGTTGAGCGATCCCAGCCCGTACGTGCACCACGCGCCGATCGCCGGGTCGCCGCCGAATCGGTTGCCCGTGTTCATCTGGTACATCGCTGTCGGGTGATTGACCGAATCGACCTGGCAACCGCGATAGAAGCAGATATCGTCCACGCACCCGGCCAGGTGCTCCCAGTTGAGGGCGATGTCGGCCCCCGATTCCCCCGCCTTGCGGAAGGCGAACGGACTCTGCACGTAGTACCGCTTGCCGCTCTCCATGGCCGACTTCATCTCGCCGCTGCGCACGAACTCCTGCAGATGCAGTTCGGCGAGGCGAGGCTTGGGGTCGAACGTATCGATGTGGGACGGCCCGCCTTCCATCATCAGGAAGATGCAGTTCCGGGCTTTGGCCGGCAGCTGTCCCGGACGGGGAGATGCCGGCGACGATGTTGCGGCGGGCCCGTCAGCCTGCAGCAGAGCGTTGAACGCGACCGCCCCCAGCGATGTCCCCACTCCATAGAGGAAGTCGCGGCGATTCGGAGAGCACTCGTCAGTCATCGTCGAGCCTCCAGGTGATGCGCATCCACTCTCAGTACACGTACACAAACTCGTTCGAGTTCAGCAGGACGAGACAGACTTCGGCCAGTCCGCGGAGCTCCGGATCGGCATCCGCCGCTTTCAGATCGGGGACGAAATCGGCGTAGACCTCGAGCGGCTCAACGAATGTGAACCGCTCCCCCGTGTTTTCCTCGACCGCCGAGCGCAGCACCTCCGTCGGATATTCCGGCGGGTCGAAGTTTGAATGCTCGTGCCGCTCCACCATGCGGCGCCAATGATCGATGCACATCTGGAACTCATTCTCTCCGGGAGGGCGCCCGTACGCCAGTTGGAAGAGACGATCGATCGCCGCTGCGCCGCCGTGCCCTTCCGACTGCACCCGCCGGGCCAGCGCCAGTGCCCGGTCAAACGTGATTTCACTGTTGAACAACGCGAAGACCTGCGGCGTCACGGTCGAGGCGGAGCGGGCTTCGCAGGAGAGATCGGGCGAAGGCGCATTGAAGACTTCCAAAAAGGGATCGGTCTGACCCCGCAGCCGCAACGCGTACAACGAACGGCGATGCCGCTGCTCGGGCAGCGGAGAAGGCTGCCACGCTTCGGCGAATGTTCCCATGACCTGGCGCGGCTGCAGTGCGGCTTCGAGATTCATCTCAGGACGGATCGGAATACCGCCCACTCTGGGATTCAGCTCTCCCGAAGCGGCCAGCATTGCGTCCCGTAGTTCCTCCGCATCGAGACGCCGCGGCCGGAACGATGCGTAGCTGGTCCCGAGCGGATCCAATTCGGCCAGCGTTTCCGGCTGCGGGTGATGCGACGCACGACGGTAGGCGGCGGAACTCAGGATGAGCCGGTGCAGCTGCTTGATCGACCAACCCTCGGCAATGAACCGGCCCGCGAGATAGTCCAGCAGTTCCGGGTGTGTTGGCTTGTTTCCGGTCGCGCCGAAGTTGTTCGGCGTTCCGGCGAGGGGCCGTCCGAAATGCCACTGCCAGATCCGGTTGACCATCACCCGGGCCGCCAGTGGGTTATCCGGCGAGGCGATCCACTCGGCGAGCGCCAGGCGGCGGCCGGAGACATCAGTTGGCAGGTCGGCGTCGGGCAGTCCGCCGGCACTCAACGCCGCGGGGGCCACCGGTTCGCCGGGTGAGAAAGGGTCGCCGCCGGTCAGAATGCACGTCTGCTCGATGTCGCCGGCCGGGTCAGGTCCCTGCGGCATTCTCAAGGGTGCGGCGACGTTCTTCAGGTTGGGCGTCGGGCCGCTGTAGACCGACAGCGCAAACGGTTCGTACCGCTCCATTCTCCATCGCAGCCGCTCCAGTCCCTTGCGGGCGATGCGTTCCAGGCCGAAGTCCTGCGGTTCGAACCCGACGTGACGCGGAAAGATCGTTGCCGGATCGACCTCTTTCCGGGCGAGCGCCTGTCGCACGGCATCGATCGTTACGGACTCCTCGCCCCGGCTCGCCCCCAGGTCAACGACCACCGACTCAAACTCCATCGGGTCGATGCCGTTCTCCGCGTACCACTGGCGGGCCGCTGCGAGCGTCTGCTTCGCTTCGAGTTCGCGCAGACACTCCGCGTAGAACTCCCGCCGCTGCTCCAGATACCGCCGCTCCTCGAAGCCTTCTGTGGTCTCTGCGGCAAGGAATGCGGCCTCGCGCTCGGCGAGCTGCGTGGTGGCGAACACGGCCTGCATCGCGTAGTAGTCGCGCGTCGGCACGGGATCGAACTTGTGGTCGTGACAGCGGGCGCACTGCAGCATGTGCCCCAGGAAGACCTGCCCGACGGCGTCAGTGACATCATCCAGAAACCGCTGCCGCGCGACCTTCGCCACTTCCATCCCGGTCAGTTCCCACGGACCCATCCGCAGAAAACCGACGGCGACCAGCATCTCCGGATCATGGGGATCGAGCTCATCACCGGCGAGCTGCTCGCGGACGAACTGGTCATAGGGCTTGTCGTCGTTGAAGGCCCGCACCACGTAGTCGCGGTAGCGCCAGGCGTTACCGCGTTCGTAATCATTGGCGAACCCGGACGAGTCTGCATAGCGCGTGACATCCAGCCAGTGGCGTCCCCATTGCTCGCCATAGTGCGGCGAGGCCAGCAGCCGCTCGACCACGGCATCGAAGGCTCGGGCGTCATCGGCCGGATCGTTGAGAAACGCACGCACGTCGTCCGGCGCCGGGGGGAGGCCGGTGAGGTCGAACGTGACCCGTCGAATCAGCGTCGCTCGATCCGCGGCAGGTGCGGGCTCAATCCCGAGCTCCTGCAGCCGCCGGTCGAGCAGAGCATCGACGGGATGACGATCGTCCCGTTCCAGGCCGCCCGCCGCATCGGTCGACAGCGGCTGATACGCCCAGAGGTTTTCGGGATCGTAACGGCGACTGGTCCATTCGTCGGACAATCCGCCGCTGGTGGCGACCGTCACGCCGTCGGCCGTGTCCCACGCCTGCCGCCGAATCCGTGCGACCGTTTCCTCATCCGGCCACGGCGCGTCCGCCGCGATCCAGTCGTGGATGAAGGAGACCTGCTCCTCGGAGAGGCGGTCGTTCTCCTTGGGTGGCATCTCCAGGTCATCCCAGCGGACGGCCCGATAGAGGAGGCTGTCATCCGGTTGTCCGGGAACGAGGGCGGGCTCGCCGCTTTCGCCGCCGCGGAGCAGACCGTCGCGGGACAGCATGTCGAACCCGCCGCGCAGGTCGTCCGGGTCCTGTCCGTGACAGGCGAAGCACTTCGCCTCGAACAGCGGCAGCACCTCGCGCACGAAGAGGACTTCGGCGTCAGCGGCCGGCACCGGTCCGGCCTGAATGACATCGGACGCCGCCCCAAGCAGCGCCGCCGCCGCCCCCAGCCAAAGGTAGGGGAGCACGAATCGAGTGTCTGGCGATTCGTCTGTCGGTGCAGGCATGAACGGTCTCCGCCAATAGAGCGTACCATCGGGAGCATGCCGGCGTCGGCGCTCAACGACCGATCCGGAGTATGGGACGTCGATGGTGATGGGTTTTCGGCCCGACGCATCTGCGAAGGAACGACGGTCGGCAACGCTCTCCCTTGCTGACGCGGGGCGCTACCGAGGGAGCTTGGGCCGGGAATCGACGAGTGCTCCCGAACCAGGCTCGTTCCTTTAGCCGTAGCCGCGCGACTCGCGGGAGCTGTACGCTGTTGACGGTGTGGGGCCTGAAGGAGGTCAGTCTCTGGCTCGCAGGCGGCGGCGGATGTTGTCGAGGCTGTTCTGGGCGAAGGTGCGGACCGTGATGTTTTGACTTTGGGTCAGTCGCTGCAGCTGGCGGATGGATTTGCTGCCTCCGACTTCGCCGAGGATGGAGCAGATTTCCTGGATGGCCTGGGGATCGTCTTTGAGTTCCCGGAGCTGCTCGAGCAGCGGTGCTTCGGCGACGGGGCCCATCTGGCGGAGGGGAAACGAGACGGAGGAGCGCTGCTCGGGATCGCCGAGACGGGCGGCGAGGGCTTCGGCCGCTTCCCTGGTGCCGAGCAGGCCGATGGTTTCGACGACGTGTGTCCGGACGAGGACGTTGTCGTGGTCGATCAGTTCGGCCAGGCGTTCGACGTCGTCGTCGGTGGCCCAGGGGCGCAGGGCCGTGGCGACAAAGAAGGGATTAGCAGCCGTGTCTCCTTCCACGTCGAACTGTGCGAACAGGGCGTCGGCGACCTCGGGGCTCGGATCGGACTCGGGAGGGTGGTCGCGGAAGTAATAGACGGCCTGCGTGCGGAGGAAGGAGTCGTCTTCTTCGAGGAGGGCGAGGGCGTCTTCGACGGATTCGGGGCGGCTGTTGGGCCGCGAGCGTGGGGTGTCGGGAGCGGGGTCGGGCGTGTCTGTTGGGTCCACCTCTGGTTTGGCGATGCTTTGGGGGGGAGACGAGGGGGCCGGATCGTTGGATGCGGTTGAGTGGTCAGCCGGGTGCGAGGCGGGGGAGGCCGTCATGTCCGGCTTAGCCGGGGCGTCGGGTGGGGCGGGCATCTCGTCCGGCGTGGGAGTGACGACGGAGGGGGTGGACTGGGCGACTTCGACGGGCTGCGACTCGCTGCTTGCGGCCGCAAACCAGGGGTAGAGGAGTTCCTTGTCGCCGCGGACGCGGATGTCCTCGCCGTCGTATTCGGGGTCGAACTCGCCGACCATGACGGCGCCGTAGAGGAGGACGCCCTTGAGACCGACGGCGAGTTCCTCGCCGGGTTCGAGGGACTCGGCGGCGGTTTCCTGAGCGGTCATCCAGGCGAGTTGGGCGAGGACGTCTTTGGCTTCTTCGTCGAACCTGCGGTACTCGGGGACGTGGACGATGAAGGCGCAGTGGCCATCGCGGCGTTCGCACCAGGTGACGTAGTTGCCGCCCGAGAGTTTGATGTTCGCGTCGGTCTGCGTGAAGAAGGTTTCGTCGAGTACTTTCATGCGGTCGGCGAATGCGCGTGCGAGTTCGCGGGCCTCGTCGCTATTGCCGAGCGCGTAGCCTTCGTCGTCGGAGACGATGCGGCGCTCGACTGTGAGCAGTTCGCTTTCGCCGGGTTTTCGGGGGATGTCGGCGGCGGGTGCGTCGCCGAACTTACCGGACCAGTAGGCGCCGAACGCGAAGAGGCCGGCGGTGAGGAGGAGGCTGGCATAGCCAAGGGCGAGGCCGGCGATTGAGAGGCCCTTACCCGTCAGGCGGCCTGCGGACCGGCGAATGCGGTAGTGGGCGATGTGCCCGGTGACGATGGCGACGGGCGCGGTGAGCAGTGAGAGGTAGCAGGCGCAGACCAGGAGTGGCGAGAGTGCGCCGGCGATGAGGCTGATGATGGAGAGCGCGGAGACGGCGGGGCGGGGGGTGGGCGCGGTTTGCGGGCGCGGGACGGGATTGGGCCGCAGGGGAGTGGAACGGCCGGGAGGAGGCGTCGGGAAAATGGGGTCGGACATGGAGGCCCTTCGAATAGCCGAGGCGTCCCCGAATCAGGCGGGTTTCGCCGCAAGCAAACGCTGAATCCCGTCCGAGAGGATGTCGTCCACCTCACGGTCGCACCAGGCGACGCTCACCTCGTAGCCTCCCTGGGGATACGCTTCCTCGGTCGGAATGTACCACGGGCCGCCGTCGCCATAGGCGGCGCAGGCGACGAACCGGTCGCTCGCCGACTCCTGTGCTTCAAGCTGGTACTCAATAAACGTCTCCGCTGGCAGGTGCAGCAGCGAAGTGTCGTTGACGTGCAGCGCGCTCAGGACGATCGGCTGCTTCCGCTCGCAGCGCTCGATCCAGGCCACGGTGTACGACGGACGGTTGCGGTTGACCACCGGCTGGCTCGGATCGGCGATCTGCTGCCGCAGTCGTTCCACGTCCCAGCGCGGATCGGTCGGCGGGAGAATGTCGTGTGTCGCCCACTGCACGGACTCGATCGGCTGCGGGTCCAGCGCCGCTTCGGACGCCACGATCCCCTCGTACATCCGCTCGACGAGCACGGGCCGCATCTCGTGGCTGCCGTCGTTGTACTTCCCGGCCCCGATGTTGCCGCCGCACCCGTTGAAGTACAGATGCGTGCAGTCCGGCTCATCCTGTTCGCGGCGTCTCCGGGCGAGTCCGCAGAAGTCGGCGCTGACGCGCCCATCCCCGTAGTAGCTCATGGGGTGGCACGCATAGTAGTGGCAGGCGGCGACCTTGGTCGCGCCGTCGTAGAAGGCGACCGTTTTAAGATTCGGATCAATCAGCCCTTCCGGTTCCGCTCGCAGCGCTTCATCCTTCGAGGCGCTGCCGCGCATGGCGCGAACCTTCCCGTCCGGTCCCAGAATCCGCCGGTTCGCCGCGACCTGCTGGACGACACCCTGTCCCGTGGCGATGTGCGTCAGCGGCCGCGTCTGCGACAGCGCGGTCGTAATGGCCTCGCGCCCGGCATCGATGCAGCGGCGGAAGAAATCGACGTCCACGATGTGCGGCAGCCCCTCATGCTGCTGCGTGATCCGCTCGGCGTCGAGGCACGCCATCGGGGCGTTGTGCTGATGCACGCAATGCACGGCGACGCGGTCCGGCGTCGTCCCGGCCGCTTCGGCGAGACCGGTCCGCCACTCCAGATGCCCCGAGTTCAGGATTCCGGTCCAGTCCACGGCGCAGATCACGATCGGCTTGCCGGCGCCGGTGAGAACGAAACCGATTGCCTCCTGCGGATCGTCGTACCCGACAACCGGCGTGATCCATCCGCCGCAGCAGGAGTGCCCAAGCGGCGGCGACACATCAAAACGGAACGGCGCGATCCCCAGGTTCCCCGCGGCGGCACGCCCCCCATGCGGCCAAAGCAGTGGACCCGCGGCGATTCCGGCTGCGGTCGTACGGACGAAATCACGGCGTGTCAGCGGCATGGTTACCTCGTGAAAAGCGGGCATTCCGGCCGGTTCAGCATGGCCGATCGGCGCGGTCGATTCAACACTCCCCGCCGGTTATGATCGCCCGATGGCAAGCCCGGATGCTTACGTCCGGAACCACACCGACTGAATCACCCTTGGAGCGACTCCCATGCGATGTGCACGACTCCTCACCGGCGCCGGCGTCTTTGCCGCCTTCGCCATGTTCGCCATCAACGCCGACAACCGCGCCGCCGAGCCCGACGACGAAGGCTGGGTCACCATCTTCGACGGCTCCTCCCTCGACGGCTGGAAGATCAACGAAAACAAGGAGACCTGGACGCTCAAGGACGGCATGCTTATCGCCAAAGGGGACCGCAGTCACATCTTCTACGTCGGCGACGACAAACCGTTCGAAAACTTCGAGCTGAAGGTCGACGTCATGACCGAGCCGAACAGCAACGGCGGCATTTACTTCCACACCCGGTATCAGGAATCGAACTGGCCGAAGTACGGCCACGAAGCGCAGGTCAACAACACCTACACGTCAGACCCGAAGAAGACCGGCAGCCTGTACGGCGTCGTGGACGTGACCGAGCAGCACATCGAGGACAAGACGTGGTGGACCGAGCACGTGATCGTGAAGGGCCGGCACATCACCATCAAGCTGAACGACGAAGTTGTCGTGGACTACGAGGAGCCGGAGGACAAAGAGGCGTTCTCGGACGACTTCGAGCGCCGTCTCGGCAAGGGAACATTCGCCCTGCAGGGTCACGACCCCAACAGCACGGTGTACTACAAGAACATCCGCGTGAAGCGGCTGCCGTAACCACTTCTCTGATGACGTCGCAGCAAACCCGGTTTCTTCAAGAAGCCGGGTTTCTGTCAGCGCTCAACCCCGACGACACCCCGACACGCGATGCCCGGCGACACTGCGCCCCACTTCGACGTCCTGTGCGCCGGCCTCATCGTGGCCGATCATGTCTGCGCGCCCATCGAACGCATTCCTCCGGCCGGTCAGCTCGCAATGACCGAGCGGATCGATCTCACGATTGGCGGCTGCGCCTCCAACGTCGCGGTGGACCTGGCCCGGCTGGGCCTCAGGTCCTGCGTCGCCGGCCGCGTGGGCGATGATCCGCTCGGACGGCACGTCTGTTCCGCGCTCGCGGCGGAAGGGGCCGATTGCAGCCAGGTGACGCTGTCCACCACATCCCAGACGTCGACGACGATGGTCGTCAACGTCCGCGGCGAGGACCGCCGCTTTATTCACTCCGCCGGCGCGAACACCGAATTCACCGGCGACGAGATCGACGATTCCGCCATCCGCCGCAGCCGTGCAATCTATGTCGGCGGTTTCGGCCTCAACCCCGCCCTGAGCGGCGAGCGCGTCGCCCGCCTCTTCCAGATCGCCCGCGATGCCGGAGTCACAACCGTCCTCGATGTCGTCGTCGGCGCCGAGGACGTCGGCGAGATGCTCCGCCCCGCTTTGCCCCTCACCGACTACTTCCTCCCCAATCGGGACGAAGCGCGGCACATCACCGGCATCGACGCGCCACTGCAACAGGCGCGGACGTTTCGTGAATGGGGTGCCGGTTGCGTGATCATCACCTGCGGCGGCGACGGCGCACTCCTGATGGACGCAGCCTGCACCCTGCATGCACACGCGCATGACATCGAGCAGATCGACCCCACCGGGGGCGGCGACGCATTCGTCGCCGGGTTCCTCTATGGTCGGTTGAAGAACGCCCCCCTTGAGGATTGCCTGCGCTACGGGGCCGCGCTGGGCGCCAGTTGCGTCCGCGCCCGCGGCGCCACGACCGGCGTGTTCAACACCCAGGAACTGGAGGAGTTCGTCCGCACTCATCCGCTCGCCGTCGGAGCACCCCCCTCCTGAAGTGCCGAACCGGATCGTTCGTCAATCGGCGACTCGTTTAGCCCCGGCCCATCGGGCCGGGCGTTCGCTGTGCTCCCTGCAACCCGACACGTTCGATCCTCCCGCATCTCAACATCCGATCCGCTAGAATTATCCCGCAACGACCACCAGGAATTGCGGCCGCGCCGCACTGACGTCCCCATGTCGAGCGAGCCTCGATCGAAGAAAACGAAAAAAACGTCGCCCGCCCCCGGCGACGACGCGCGGCGCAACGCGCCCGCCACGGCGGCCCTCATCATCCTCGCTGTCGGCCTCGCCGCGATCTGCGGCCTGTGCGGCGGGGCAATGTACCTGTTCCAGCCGAAGCTCTCGGACGACCCCCGCGCGGTCACCCCGCTGATGGATGAACTGCTGGAGATCGACATCCCCGCCGCCTTCGAGCCGCGCGGAACGATCGAGTGGAACATGGCCTTCATGCTCACGCTGCAGGGGGCCTACTTTGAGACCTCGGATCGGTCCCAGGACGGCGTCCTGATGTTCCTGGGTGTCGAGGGCGGGTCGCTCGACAAGCCGAACGTCCGGCAGCACGTCGAACGCGTCCTGAGCGAGAAATCCAACGGCACCGTCCAGCTCACCCCGGAGGGGAGCCCTGAGGAACGGATGGTGCAGGTGCGCGGTCAGACTGTCCCGTTCACGTTCGAGACCGGCGTCGATCCAGGCTCAAAGCAGCGCTACCGGCTGATGCATGGCGTCGTCGATGCCCCGACCGGCGGCGAAGTCCTGATCGCACTCCGCATCAGAACAGGCCCGCACTGGGACGACGCCGTCGCCCTGCGAATGCTCGAATCCATTCGCTGATCCACCCGCAGCGCCCGCTTCAAGGCGACCGCACCTCGATGTCGACCTCCTCCCCGGGCCGAACATCCAGCACCTTCCGTGCATGGAATTGGATCGAGTCGCCGCGCTCCCATCCCTCAAGGTCGAGGATTCGCGGGATCCAGTTGGAGGAGCCGTACGAGGGCGCTTCGAGCCACACCTGCTGGTCCGCCTCCATCTCAGCGTCCAGCGTTTCCACGAGGTCCGGGGCCGCCCGACCCACAAACCGCTTCACTGCCACGGTCGCATGGCCGGGCACAATCTGCCACTGTGCTTCTCGCTCACTCTCCGGACGGGGACGCATGGTCAGATAGCCTACGGTGAATTCATCCTCTTCCTCTGCGAAGTCATTCTCCGGCGGTTCTTCCGCTCGAAAATACCTGGCGGAATCGTCGGGGTTGTAGATGCTGTCGTCGTACTCGACGATCGGTATGACGCGACCTGTCCCGGCCAGGATCGCAGCCGGGAATCGATCTCTGTCCGGTCGCCAGTACCACGTCTGAGTTTTGCCGTCAGGCTGTTCCAGCTTGCGTTCGATCGTCACGCTCACCTGCGCGGCTGCCTCCAGAATGCCGGACTCGAGCGTAGGAAACCGCGGAAACTCCGAAGTGTCTTCATCCGGCTCGGGGACCATCGCCTTCGCATAGGCGCCTCCCCCTCTATAGTCCCGTTTCTCGCCAAACAACAGTCCGGCAAAGGCCTGCTCGTCGAGGGACGAACTGACTGTCAGGGTGGCGCGTTCGTCGGGGTCCGGCGCGACCACCGTCTTCTCAAACGGCTTGCCGACTTCCACGGTGACGGACCCAAAGCCGGCGTACCAGCCCGACGGGTGCTTCACGTGCAGCCAGTACTCACCATATGGCATGTCGCGGGACAGGCCGAGCCCGTCGTCGCCGGACGTGCCGGTCGCTTTGATCCGGCGCATGTTGGGCGGCGTGGTCATCTCCACGTCGAATCCCGACAGGGGCTGACCGTCCGGCGACTCCACCCGGATCGTCACCGGCGAGGATTCGGACAATGGGCCGCGCTGCTGCAGGGCCTCCCGCAGTCCGTCCACCGACTTGCGGATCTCAGCGATCTCGCTGCGAATAGCCTCCAGCTCGGCCTGCAGCGAACTGTTCTCTGCACGCCCCGGCGCCTGCGGATCTTCGGCCCTCATTAACCCCGGGGAACCGAGCCAGAGCACGGAAACCGCCGCGATTCCGCACAGCGTTAACTTCGAGAGCACTGAGCGAGAGAGAGCGTTCGACGGCACACGCAGCATATTGAGCCCCCTTTGAAACACTTCGAGCAGAACTGCTCGCAGCATAAGGGAGCGCCGTCGCAATCACCGTGGGGCCATCCCCGAGTCACATGCACCCACCGACATCAACGCCGTACAACGCCCGGCTCACCGTGTCTTGATCGAGTCAAACATCTGCAGTGCCCGCTCGCGCGCTTCACCGTGATCCACCAGACGCTCAGGGTAATTGTCGCCCAGCCGCACGCCGGCCTCCTCCAGCACTTTCCTCTCCGCCTCCCACGGAGCGTGCACCCACTTGGTGGGCAGCCCGGCGAGTTCGGGAACCCATTGGCGGATGTACCCCCCTTCGGGATCAAACTTGCGGCTCTGCGATACCGGATTAAACACCCGAAAGTACGGAGCGGCATCGGCCCCGCACCCGCTCACCCACTGCCAGTTGAGCGTGTTGTTCGCCAGGTCCGCATCGACCAGCGTATCCCAGAACCACTTCGCCCCCTCCTGCCAGGTCTGCAGCAGGTCTTTCGTCAGAAACGATCCCACGATCATTCGCACCCGGTTGTGCATCCAGCCGGTCGCCCACAACTGACGCATCCCCGCATCGACGATCGGGTACCCCGTCTGACCTTGCTGCCAAGCCCGCAGCGCACCCCGGTCCTGTTCCCACGGGAACTCATTGAACTTTTCACGCAGCGGCTGATCGACCGTCTCCGGAAAGTGATACAGCACATGATGCGCGAACTCCCGCCAGCCGATCTCGCTCAGAAAGGTTTCGGCCCCCTTGGAAAGCCGGCTGCCGGCTGCCGAATGGACCGCGTCCCAGACCTGCTGCGGGCTGATCTCGCCAAAGTGCAGATGCGGCGACAACCGGGATGTCCCGTCATGGTCGGGCCGGTCGCGCTCAGCAGGATAGCTCTGCACATCCGACTCAATGAACTGGCTGAGCCGCCTCCGAGCCGCCGCAGCGCCGGGCGTCCACGCATCGTAGAACCCTTCGTCCCAGTTAATGCGCGGCAATAACCCCAGGTCCTCGAGCGGCACGGAGTCCGGTCTGGCTCGCGGCGTGGAAATGGAGCGGGGCTGCGGCAGCGGATCGCCGACGCTCATCTGCTCCCGGCACGCCCGCCAGAATGGAGTAAATACCTGGTACGGCCCCCCCTGCTTCGTTTCAACGTCCCACGGCTCGAGCAGCAGGCTCGCGCGAAACGACTGCACCTCCAAACCATCCCCCTTTAACTCCGCCTCGATCTCCTTATCGCGTGCGACGATGGCCGGCTCGTAGCGGCGGTTCCAGAAAACGGCGGTCGCCTCTGTTTCCCGGATCAGACTCCTCAACGCCGGCAACGTGGGATCCCGTCGAACAATCAGCCGTGCGCCGGCCTGCTGCAACTCCTCTTCAAGCGACTTCAACGAGTGATGCAGCCACCAGCGGCTCGCGGCCCCGGGCGACCAGTCCCCCTCGTCGTCCGCCGCCCAGATGAACGCGCATGTGATCGGCACATCCCGGTCGATCGCAGCCCGGAGTGCGGGATGGTCCGCCAGCCGCAGGTCGTTCCGAAACCAGACCAGCGAACTCTCCGCCATGCCCAACCCTTCATCAGTGCTCAACCGCGACGAATCGACCCCCTACTGCAACTCATGCCGCAACGCCGTGGCGAGATCAGTAAAGCGGAATTCATAACCGGAGGTCTGCAGCTTCTTCGGAAGGACACGGGCGCTCGCCAGCAGCAGATCGTTCGCCATCTCTCCCAGCGCCATCCGCGCAGCAAACGCCGGCATCGGAAGAACCGTCGGCCGATGCAGCACCTGCCCCAGCACCTTGGTGAACTCGGCGTTCGTAGCCGGCTGCGGCGACACCACATTCACCGGGCCGGCCAATCCCGCGGCTTCGATGGCATGCCGAATCGCCCCAACCACGTCGTCCAGAGCGATCCAGCTCCAGTACTGCCGGCCGCTGCCGATCTTCCCCCCCGCGCCCATCTTGAACGGCAACAGCATCGACTTGAGCGCTCCTCCCTCGCTGCTGAGGATCACGCCGAATCGCGCATGCACCACGCGAATCCCGGCCCCGGCGGCAGCTTGAGTCGCCGCCTCCCATTCCTGACAGACCTCCGGCAGAAACCCCGTCCCCGCCGCACTGGTCTCGTCCAGGATCTCGTCGCCGCGATCGCCGTAGAACCCGATCGCCGACGCGCACACCAGCACCTCCGGCTTCTCCTCCAGCGCCGCCAGCGATCGGCACAGCGTGGCCGTACCCTGCAAGCGGCTCTCGCGGATGCGGCGCTTCTTCGCTTCCGTCCAGCGGCTGTCGCCGATGTTCTCTCCAGCCAGATGCACCACCGCGCGGATCCCGTTCAGCCGCTCCGGCGCCGCAAAGCCGCGCTGCGGGTCCCACGCCGCTGTGTCGTCCGAGACCGCGCTCTCGTTCCGCGTTATCCGCAACACTCTGCGGCCGGACGTAGCCAGGCTCGCCGTGAGTGCCGCCCCGACGAGTCCGCTCGCGCCGGTGATCGCCACGTCGTGAGCACGGGTCGCCGTCGCAGCTGCATCCGCTGACATGGTATTCATCACAGTTCCTCCGCGCCGCAGGAAGCAACGTCACCCGAATGAAACCGCAGCCTGGCCCCCCGCTTCACTCCGTCCCAACCTTATTGTGGTCGGTATCGCCCGATTGGCCAGTGTGATCTCCGACGCAAAGTCAGCAGATCGCAGCAACCGCCGAGTCAGACACGCCTCACAACGGCGTTGTCCATCACCAAAAACAAACGCAGCCCGGATGCATTGCATCCGGGCTGCCGGGCGGGAGGGGTGCCCGTGCTGAAGAACCGCGGGGCGGGCGGACGCCGCGGTTCATTTGAGCGTTACCGACGGTAACTCTGGTTCGGCTGCTGCACGTACTGCGTCGACTGACCGCCGTAGTACACCTTCGGATCGTCAATCACCCACGGCGTCGACCAGCTCTGGCCGTTGTCCGCCGAGCAGATATTGAAGAAGATCGTGTTGAAGTAGTTGCCCCGAATGCCGTAAGGCAGCGTGCTCAACAGGTAGTCCCCCGCGGTCAGATCGTCCACGCCCGCCCGCGCGTAATAGTGGCAGCGGCCGTCCGACGTGATCGACATCCCGAACGTCCACCAGCCCGGCTGCGTGATCTTCCGCGACGACATGTCCTGACCCGACTCGTTCGCCCGAATGATCAGGATCGCGTGCGGCTCAGGATCCTGTGCCGTCGCCGGGTTGTACTGGATGAAGAACCCGGGATAGTACGGCTCCGTCGAGGTGACGGTCTCCATCCCGCCGCCGAACAGCTTCTTGAAGCCGCGCACCGGCTCCAGCTTCTCCTGCGGCCCCTGCATGCCCGCCCGGATGCCGAACGACACGCCGTTCCGCTGCTCCCACTGGTCCCATTCCGGCAGGTACACGCGGACCACGAAGCTCGGCTGGTAGCCGATCGACAGCGGCTTGGCCTTCAGAATGAAGTCGTCCTGGCACTGCTTCCCCATCGGACGCCCCGGAATCCCCGTATCCCGCGACCGCAGCAGCAGCGCGCCGTTGCTTCCCTCAATCCCCCCCGGCGGCGTGGCAATCCGCTCCACCTGGTCCGGCGTACCGCGCTTCGGGCTTTCGATCCACAGCCCGTTCGTCGAGCCACCCAGCGGATAGCGAATCTGCTCGTCCTCTTCCTTGCTGCTCTTGGGGAAGTTGAAGACGTAGCTCCAGTTCTCGTCCTCGAAGTCGTCGGTGTTGTACAGCGTGCCGGTTCCGGGCACGACCTGCGCCTCAGACGACGTGCACATCAGCGACAGTGCGGTCGCGGACGCGACGCACGCGCCCAGCAGGCGCTTTTTCCAGTTCCATCCGGTGATCATGGCGCGGTTCCCTCCTTGGATTCAGCAACAGGGATGATGCGCAGCGCCACCACCCCGCAACGGCCCCTTCGGCCTCGTTCCCCCGTTGATATCGACAGCCGATCGGCAGCCGGCCAGACCTTCTCCCTGACGCTGATGTCGTTTCTCCGCAACGGCGCGGGAACGCCAGTCAGGAAAACTTTGCGGCCGTTGGAGTACAGGCTTCAGCCTGCCTGCCTCCCGAGCACTTCACGCCCCCTCGCAGCCTGAAGGCTGGACTCCAACACCCCAACCTACCGCTCCCACACCACCAGCCGCGTCACCATCTCACCCTCCACCTCCCGACGCACGCGCAACACCACCGGCCCCGTCTGCTCAGCCACGGCCGAATCAAACTCCGCCGGTGTCGACACTTCCGTCCGGCCCACTGCCTCGATCACGTCGTACAACGCGAGCCCCTCACCACCCTCTGCATCCGATTCCGAAACCCGCATCACCAGCAGTCCTGTCTGCTCCCCGTCATATCCCAGCTGCACTGCGAGTCCGGAATCCAGCCGATGCAGCGACAGACCGGTGTTCTCGAATCGGAAACCCGCCGGCACGGCCCGCGGCTCCGGCGGTACGACCTCCGCGCGGTCCCGGTCCGGCCGCTCGATCAGCGTGATCTGCAGCGTCATCTGCTTCCCGTTCCGCAGCACCACCACCCGCACCGGACGATTGAGCTCCGTCAGGCTCACGAGATGGATCAGATGGTTCTCGTCCTCGATCGCCATCCCGTTGAAGTCCAGGATCAGGTCGTTCACCTGAATGCCGGCCGTCGACGCGGGCGTGTTCGCGTACACCTCCACCACCCGCGCCCCCTTGCGGCGATCCAGCGCGTATTTGCGGGCCGCCGCGTCGTCAAACTTGTCATCCAGCCGCACGCCGAGAAAGCCGCGCTGCACGCGGCCATGCTCCAGCAACTGGTCGACGACGTATCGCACCAGGTTCACCGGGATGCTGAACCCGATCCCCTCGTTCCCGCCCCCCTGTGAAGCAATCGCGGTATTGATCCCGATCACGCGCCCGTGCAGGTCAATCAGCGGCCCCCCGCTGTTGCCGGGATTGATGGCGGCGTCGGTCTGCAGAAAGTCCTGGTTAATCACCTCTCGGCGCGGATCGAGGTCCAGCGACCGCCGTCCCTTGGCGCTGATGATCCCCATCGTCACCGACTCGCTCAACCCGAACGGGCTCCCCATCGCCAGCACGATGTGGCCGATGTCGAGATTGTCACTGTCCCCCCAGCGGCCTGGTTTCAAATCCGTCGCTTCGACCTGCAGCACCGCGACGTCGGTCGCGGGGTCTTCCAGTTTTCCTTTGGGATACAGCACGCGGCCGTCGTGCAGGTGGACCTGAATCTTGTTCAGCCGCGCATCCACGATCACGTGCCGGTTCGTCAGCACAAAGATCCCCTGCGTCTTCGGGCTGCTCATCAGTATGCCCGATCCCGTCTCCTCCACCGTGCCGGACCGGGCCTCATGCTCGGCCAGAATGTGCACGACCGAAGGAGACACCGCCGCCGCCACCTGCGCCATGTGCCGGCCCGCTTCCAGCAGTAGCGAACTGCCGTCCCGGAGTTCGGCCGGCGGTTCATCAGCCTGAATGCTCAGGAAACCGTTTCCAGCAGCCGTCACCGGACGCGCCGTGAAGCCGGCAAACGTGACGATCAGGACCGCGACCGCAAGGGAGGTTCTCTTCATGAGTCGGTACCTGGCAAAGTCGTCGGGCGGAGGCCCCGGCGAGGCAACAAAAAGCCCGGTCTCCAGCAGAAACCGGGCTTGGACTGAATCAGCAGTGAAGTGAAATGCAAGTCGATGTCAGAGGCGCGGACGCCTCCTCGTTCCCAGGCTCCCCCCGGGAACGCACGCCGACAAAGCTCCGCTTCGTCGGCTGCAGGTAGATTCCATGTTCACCAGTCGCGAAGACCGCAACCGGCCGTTATCCGTCGATATGAATGTCGCTCAACGTCAGTTCCTGGTCGTTCTGCCGCGCCTGGTAATCGTAGGCTGACTCCCAGTCTGCGTCGGCGTCTCCGGCGCCGCGGCGCAGCTCCTGCTTCCGCTGGCACTCCACGCAGAAAGGCGTATACGGCAAGGCACGCAAACGCTCAATGGGGATCGATCGATCGCACACCTCGCACGACCCGTATCGCCCTTCTCGCATCGCCCGGATCGCGCGCTCGATCTTCACGAGTTCGCGGGTCTCCAGAGACGCCAGCTGGGTATTCACCTCCCGTTCGGCGTCATCGTTGGCCACATCACCCAGGTCGCTCGTCCCGGCCCCGATGTCCACCGACATCGCCGTCCCGGCCAGCTTCTTCCTAAGATCATCCCGCTGGGCCACCAACCTTTGATGCAATCGCAGGAGCGCGTCTTTACGAGCCATAACTACCCCCCCTTCTCGCCGTCCTGATGCGGCTACGCGGACGGAATCCTTCGTCCGTTGTCCAGGATGTATTTCAGCTTCCGACGACCGCCGGCCTGCGGAGAGCCGCCGGCACCTGAGCCGGCAAGCTGGTCCATGCGGCGGGAGACGACCGTGGGATCGACCTTATTCTACGTCTCCCCCGCTCAGGCATGGGGGAACTTCGATACATTCGCCTCAAATCCCTGCAAACAAGGAGTTTCCGTTCGAATCGGCGAACTGGACAGTCTGCCCCGAATGTGACACCCCCATCGAGTAAGGGCTGTTGGAGTACAGCCCGTTGGAGTACAGGCTTTAGCCTGCCCTCTAACCCCCCCCCCCCACGCCCTCCCGCTCCCGGAGGCGGATCCTCCCCACTTCAAATCGACCACCCCCTCCCCCCACCCTGACCATTCCCGC
>JBGTSJ010000008.1:0-237202 GCA_041940305.1 Planctomycetaceae bacterium | reverse complement strand
AACTCACCTCCATTCTACGCACGCCGGTCAAGGGGTACTTGGCGATTGCCCTGGGTGAATGGTGAGGGAGTTTTGCGGTGGGGGGGGCTTTGCTAGGATGGGTGAAGCGCGTTAAGGGCGGCGGCCAATGGGGCGCTGCCGGCGCCAGGGACGGTTTTGACGGGGTGCAGGAGCGGATATCTGGAGTTCGCATGGCGTGGCCCGGCGAGAGCTGAGGGTTGCAGCGAATCCAGGGGACGGCACACGGAGTGTGCCTACGACTTTGGGCCGTCCGCTTCGCGGACGACCAAAGGTTCCTGCACTCGTTTGACGGGGCATCACCAGGGGAGGTCCAACGGATGCAGAGGATTGTGTCTCGCGCTGGGAAGCCGGGCTGTGGCCGGGCGATCATCGGATTGAGTCTCGTCGCGATGCTGCTGGCGGGACCGGGCGTTCCCGTCGTCAGGGGAGACGACGCGGAGGCCGCGGAAGCTGATCCGCCAGCGGAAAACCCGTTCCCGGGGCGGTTTCCGGCGCCGAGTCTCGAAGGGGGGACGGAGTGGTTCAATACCACCGGTGAGATCGACATCCGCGAGCTGCGCGGGAAGGTCGTCCTGCTCGACTTCTGGACCTACTGCTGCATCAACTGCATTCACATCCTGCCGGACCTGAAGTACCTGGAGAAGAAGTACGCCGACCAACTGGTGGTGATCGGCGTGCATGCGGCGAAGTTCGACAACGAGAAGGACTCGGACAATATCCGCGATGCGATCCTGCGGTACGAGATCGAGCATCCGGTGGTGAACGACGCCAACGGGGTGATTGCGGAGAAGTACCTGTTCCGCGCGTGGCCGCAACTCGTGCTGGTCGATCCGGAAGGGCAGTTCGTGGGACTGCAGACGGGGGAAGGGATCCGGGACCTGTTCGACACGGTGATCGGCAAAGTGGTGGAGTACCACCGGGCGAAAGGAACCCTGGATGAGACGCCGGTGCGATTCGACCTTGAGCGGGACGATGTCGAGCCGACGCCGCTGCGGTATCCGGGCAAGGTGCTGGCCGACGAAGCGGGGGGGCGGCTGTTCATCTCGGACAGCAACCACAACCGGATCGTGATCAGTTCGCTGGACGGCCGGCTGCTGGACGTGATCGGCAGCGGGGTGATCGGGAACGCCGACGGCGGATTTGAGAAGGCGACGTTCGACCATCCGCAGGGAATGGCGCTCGTCGGCGAGACGCTGTACGTGGCGGACACCGAGAACCATCTGCTGCGGGCCGTCGATCTGGAAGCCCGCACCGTGGCGACGCTGGCGGGGACGGGAGTGCAGTCCCAGATGCGGACGAACGGCGGAACGCTGCGCGAGACGGCGCTCAACAGTCCCTGGGCGCTGATCGAGCTGGACGGCGTGCTGTATATCGCGATGGCGGGGCCGCATCAGCTGTGGCAGCACCGGCTGGGGAGCGACACGATCGAGGTGTTTGCCGGAAACGGACGGGAAGACATCCTCGACGGTCCGCTGGAGTTCTCGTCGCTGGCGCAGCCATCGGGTATCACGACGGACGGAACAGCTCTGTACTTCGTGGACAGCGAAGGCTCGGCCGTGCGGAAGGCGACGGCCGGAGCGCGGGGCGCCGTGACGACGATCGTCGGCGCGCATGACCTGGAACGGGGGCGGTCGCTGTTTGAATTCGGCGATATCGACGGCGTGGGAGACAACGTGCGGCTGCAGCATCCGCTGGGGATCGTCTTTCACGACGGCCTGCTGTACGTGGCCGACGCCTACAACCACAAGATCAAGGTCGTCGATCCGGCGACGCGCGAGAGCCGGACCTGGATCGGGACGGGTGAGACCGGCGCGGCGACGTCGCCGGTGCAGCTGTCGGAGCCGGCGGGACTGACGGTGGCCGGGGAGACGCTGTTCGTCGCGGACACGAACAACCACCGCATACTGGCAGTGAACCTCTCGACGCGCGAGGCGCGCGAGTTCGCCGTGGACGGCCTGTCGCCGCCGGAGCGGACGACGGCGCCGCGGCCGGCGACACCGGGACCGGCGCCGACCGAGGTGGCGCAGCAACGGGTGAAGCCGGGGAAGTCGCTGCGGTTCACGATCAACTTTGAACTGCCGGAGGGGTTCAAGCTGAACAAGCTGGGGCCGGTCACGTACACGCTGAACGCTGCCGGCGAGCAGGGGTTGATCGAAGCCGATCAGCTCAACGTCAAGGGAGAGGCGACGGCCGGTGAACTCGAAGCGACGATCGAGGTGCCGCTGACTGAGCAGTCGGGAGCGGGGACGTTCGAACTGGCACTGAGTTACACGTATTGCCGCGAGGGGACGGGTGGAGTGTGCCGGTTTGCGCGGCAGGCGTGGTCCGTGCCGGTCGAGGTGGCTTCGGACGCGACGGCTGACGCGGTCACGCTCGACGCTGCGCCGTAGGGCGCCTGGCAAGCCGCAGGCAGGCAGCGAGCCGGCGGAGCGTGTCCAGCGCCGGGTCCTGCAGACAGGGCGGTTCGGCTCGCAACGGGTCGGAGCCGTTCGCCCCGTAGCGGTGACCCGCCCTCACTCATGCCGCATTGTGCACTGTCCGGTGAGCTGGGTGCCGTTGAGCCATTTGCCGCCGACGTAGCCCACCTTGTCGTACGGAATCAGGACGTGCACCTTCACCAGGTCCTTGGGCTGAGCCTTCATCAGGTCGTTGAGGGGGTCCGGATTGCCCGGTGCGGCGGTGACCGTGACTGTGACCGTGGCATCCGACGCCGCAATCCCCACGGCCTCCACGAGAAAGTCCTCGACGTCCTGTTTAACGGACGCATTGGTGGAGCCGTCCACGGCGGCGAGCCGTGCACCGTAGCGGGCCGCGTTGGTCACCAGCTGCCCGACCATCATCCCGCGGCCGAACTCGATGATGCCCATCACGACCATCATGAAGACCGGCAGCACGATGGCCATCTCCACAACCGACGCACCGCGACGGTCGGACGGCCGGACTGAGCGGAAGCATCGCATGGGCGAATTCCCAATGAGGCGGCTGCGGCTGCAGAAACGTCAGCGTTCGGCAACAATAGCTTGCAGAAAGTCCTCAATCGTGGGAATTGACGGCGGCAGCCCCACCACAGACACGTTGACGGATCGCCACGATGCCTCACAATCGCATCAGCGCCCTTCGCCGAGTGTGACAGGATTGCCGGATATGTCGATCATGCCGGCCGCAACGCTGCCGCACTCCCACTTCCGAACGCCGCAACCCGGAGTTCACGATGCCCGACCAGCCTACGATCTTCCGCCGCATCATCGACAAGGAGATCCCCGCCCAGATCGTCTACGAGGATGAGCGGGCCCTCGCGTTCCACGATATCCGGCCGCAGGCCCCGGTCCATGTCCTGGTGATCCCCAAGAAGGAGATTGTCTCACTGGCCGACATCGAGCCGGACGACGCGCCGCTGATCGGTCATCTGTTCGTCGTCCTCAGGCAGGTCGCCGCGGAGCTGGGACTCGACAACGGCTACCGCGTGGTGATCAACTGCGGGGAAGACGGCGGGCAGGAAGTCCCGCACCTGCATCTGCACCTGCTCGGAAAGCGACGGTTGAAGTGGCCGCCGGGATAAACGACGACCGCCGCACCGCCATTCTGACCGGGGACCTCCGCCGCACGCTGCTGCATCTCGCACTGCCGGTGCTGCTGGAGCAGTTCCTGAGCTTCTGCGTCGGCCTGTACGACACGATCCTGGCGGGACATCTGCCGCAGGAGATCAGCAGCGCCGCGACCGGCGCCGTAGGAGTCGGCGCGTATATCGGCTGGCTGGCGTCGCTGCTGTTCTCGTTCGTGGCCACCGGGACGACGGCGCTGGTCGCCCGGGCCCGCGGCGCGGGGGATGATGACGAGGCCAACCGCGTCACCAACCGTTCATTCGCGCTCGGCCTGCTCGTGGGTTTGTTTGTGCTGGCGACGATCCTGCCGCTGGCGCGGATCGCCGCGTCGTTCGTGCTGCAGGGGGAGGAGGTGATCGACATCACGACCCGTTACCTGCGGCTGGACGCCATCGGCCTGATGTTCAGCAGCGTGGGGTATGTGGGCGCGGCGGCGCTGCGCGGGTGCGGCAACATGCGGACGCCCATGCTGATTTTCAGCGCGGTCAACATCATCAACGTGATCGCTTCGACGCTGCTGGTTTATGGTCCGGGGCCGCTCCCGTCTCTTGGCGTGGACGGGATCGTCACCGGCACGATCATTGCGCGTTCCACCGGCGGCCTGCTGATGACTGCGGTTCTCATTCGGGGGGTGAGCGGGCTTAAGCTCATCCCGTCGGAGTTGAAACTGCGGGACGCCGTCGTCGGCCGGATTCTGCGGATCGGCATTCCGGCGGCACTGGACGGCGTGGTGATGTGGCTGGGGCACTACGTGTTCCTGCGGATCATCGGCGGGTTTGGCGAGGCGGCGTTTGCGGCGCACGTCGTGGGGATTCGCGTGGAGGCGATCACGTATCTTCCCGCCGTCGCCTGGGCCGCGGCGGCGGCCACGATGATCGGCCAATCACTCGGCGCCGGCGACCCTCCCCGAGCCCGCCGCGCCGGACACGAAGCCGTCCTGCAATGCGGCCTGCTGGGTGTCGTCATCACGGTCGTGTTCTTCTTCGGCGCGCATGCGATTTATGCGTTCATGCACAACAGCCCTGCAGTGGTGGAGGTGGGGGCGCCCGCCTTCCGGCTCGCCGCGCTGTTCCAGCTCCCGCTGATCATTGCCATCGTGTACATCGGGGGCCTGCGCGGCGCGGGGGACACCCGGGTTCCGATGTGGATCACGCTGATCACGACGCTTGGCGTCCGCCTGCCGGTGGCGTATGTGTGCGGGGTGGTGCTGGAGGGAGGTTTGTACGGCGCGTGGATCGGGATGTGCGCCGATATGTTTCTCCGCGGTCTGCTCGCCGCGGTGCGGTTCACTCTCGGCGGCTGGCTGCACGTCCGCGTGTAAAGCTGGTGTCGAAATGCTGGAGTCCAGCCTTCAGGCTATCCCACGTAATCACCACCATCCCCCGGCGCTGATGGCGGAGGGGAAACACCCTGCCTCCCGACGCAGCCTGAAGGCGGTACTCCAATGGGGCGCGGTCGCAGCCCTTGTCCCCCCGACCGTCCCCCCGGTAGCTTGCCGACTGTCACTACGTCACGTCTCACCCGGAGCACTGCATGTCGGCTAAGCCGCAGGGGTCTGCACTCGATCGCGAGATCCTCGCCGTCGTCAATCATCAGGAGTATCAGGCCGTCAAGCCGCACAATCTTGCCAAACGGATGGGTCTCGGCAAGAAGCACCTGGATGATTTCAAGGCGGCCCTGGAACGGCTGAAGTCCGCCGGCGAGCTTCGGGTTTCTCCCAGCGGCCGCGTGATGGCCAAGACGCCCGCGGGGCTTGTCCCCGGAGTGCTGCGCAAACGGTCCAGCGGCGTGGGGTACCTGATCCCACACGAGCCGCGGCCTCAGGGACTCGTCGGCGACGTTTACATCTCTCCTGACGACCTCGGCGACGCCCACAACGGCGACGAAGTGCTGGTGCGGCTGCTCAAACGCCGCGGTCCGCAGGGCAAGCCGTCCGGCGTCGTCGTGGAGGTCGTGGAGCGCGCGACCAACGTGTTTGTCGGCATCTACAGCGAAGAGGGAGACCAGGGTTACGTCACCATCGACGGCAAGAACTTCTCCGAGGCCGTCTGGGTCGGCGATCCCGGCGCGAAGGGGGCTCAGGAGGGGGACAAGGTCGTCATCGAGATGATCCGCTTTCCCACCCAGCATCAGCAGGGAGAAGCGGTCCTCACCAAGGTGCTCGGCCCGCGCGGCGAACCCGGCGTCGATACGCAGTCCATCATCCACGAGTTCGGCCTCCCCGACGAATTCCCCGAGGAAGTCCTCGAGGCGGCCCGCATCGAGGCGGAAAACTTCGACGAGAACAACCTGCAGGGACGCGAGGATCTCACCGGCGTGCTGATGGTCACGATCGACCCCATCGACGCCCGCGACTTCGACGACGCCATCTCACTGGAGCGGAGCGACGACGGGCATTGGCATCTGGGGGTGCACATTGCCGACGTCGCGCATTTCGTGCAGCCGGGCACGCCGCTGGACCGGGAAGCGCAACTGCGCGGGACGAGCGTGTACCTGCCGACGAAGGTGATCCCGATGCTGCCGGAGGTGCTCTCGAACGCCCTCGCCAGCCTGCAGGAGAAGCGCGTCCGCTTCACCAAATCGGCCTTCATCGAATACACGCCCGACGGCCTCCCGGTCCACACGCGGTTCGCCAACTCGGCGATCAAAGTGAACAAGCGGCTGGCTTACGAGCACGTGCTCCCCATCATCAACAGCGAAGAGCCGAAGCGCGTCCAGATTCCGGCCAAGGTACGCAAACTGCTGGCCGACATGCACGAGCTGGCGATGATCCTCCGCAAGCGGCGGTTCGCGCAGGGGGCGATCAACCTCGAACTGCCGGAGATCAAGCTCGACTTCGACAAGGACGGCCGGGTGAGCGGCGCTCACGAGCAGCTCCACGACGAAAGTCACCAGATCATCGAGGAGTTCATGCTGGCGGCAAACGTGGCGGTGGCGACGGCCCTCTCGGACAAGGGGATCGACTTCCTCCGCCGCGTGCACGGCGACCCCAGCGAATCCAAGATGCAGGCCTTCGCCGAGTTCGCCGAATCCCTCGGCTTCACGCTCAAGAACCCCCAGAGCCGTCCGGAGCTGCAGAAGCTCATCGACCGCGTCTCCGGGAAGCCCGAAGAACGCGCCATCAATTACGCTCTGCTGCGCAGCTTCAAGCAGGCGGAATACTCGCCGTTCGACGTCGGCCATTACGCGCTGGCAGTGCAGAACTACTGCCACTTCACCAGCCCCATCCGCCGCTACCCGGACCTCACCGTGCACCGCTGGATCGACGTCCTGCTCACCGGCAATCGCGCCTACCGGGGCCCCTCTGGCGAAGAACTCTTCCGGCTCGCCCGGCAATGCTCGGCCACCGAGCGCCGTGCCGCCGGCGCCGAACGCGAGCTGATCAACGTCAAGCTGCTGTCGTACCTGGAGACTCGCGTCGACACCGAGATGGACGCCATTATCACCGGCGTGGACCGCTACGGCTTCTTCTGCCGCGGCAACGAACTCCCGGCCGAAGGCCTGGTCCACATCAGCACTATCTCCTCCGGCGACTACTTCGACTACGACCGCGCCGCTCAATCCCTCGTCGGACGCCGCAGTGGAGAGGTCTTCCGCCTCGGCGACCGCGTCCGCGTCAAAGTCGCCCACGTCGACGCCGACCGCCGCCAACTCGATTTCCGCCTCGTCCGGCACGAGAAACGCGCCACCAGCAAGACCAAGCCGTCCCCCGCGTTCGAGACCCGCAAAACGGCCGATCGCAAATCAACCCGCCCCCCCGCCAAAAAGCGCCGCCGACGTCGCTGACAGACGAGACGGACCGTGCGCCCGCAACATCGGTTTAGTCCCGGCCCATCGGGCCGGGCGTTTGACACATGCGCAAGCCGCCGCCAGTCGGCGTCACCACCCGCGGAAGTGTGCGATTCGCTGAGCGAAGACGAGGATGATCGTCGTTGCGGCGCCGATGCTGGCGACGAGCACGGCTGTTGCTCCGATCTTCGCGGCGTCCCGGGCCGCGGCCGGCAGGTGATGTCCGACCCCCTGCAGCAGGAGGCGGAGCATCTGGTTGAAGATGCCGGCCGAGAGCACGAACGTCACGGCGAGGATCACCATCGACCATTGACGGACGTCGAGCCGCACCACGACTCCCGCCGCCACGATACAGCTGACGACGAACAGGTAGGCGAACAGAGTCCCGTCCGACCGCAGGCAGAGCCGCAGGCCACTCTCGGCATCGATGAGCCGCTCCCGCCACGCCGACCGCCGCCGCGGCGCCGACGCCAGCGACCGTCGACGCTCAGGTTCCTGAATCGTCGTCGCCATACCACTCAACCTTCAGCTCTCGACCATCGAGTCTCGACCATCGACCATCACGGCACTCCCAGCAGCGAGCTCAACTGCGTCGAGTTCGACCCAAACCCGCCGAGCCGCGGCTCGATCGAGATGCCGAATCCCAGGTTGTCGCGGCTGCGGTCGTAGCCCACGCCCATGTGGAACAACGCATACTCGCCGATGCGCGTGATCGTCAGCGACTGGCCGCGGTCGCGGCCTTCGGCGATGTCGAAGGACGTGCCGAACGTGGAGGCCCACTTGGGACTCATCGCATAGCTGTAGCTGGCCACGATCAGCTGGCTGTCGATCGGTCCGACGTCCACCTGCCGGAAGCCAAGGTACAGGCTGCCGCGGGTGCTGCGCTGGGTGAGGATGCCGAGGCTCCAGATCTCCTGGCCGCCGTTGAACACGTCGTAGATCGCGTCCGCCAGCAGCGTTGTCCGCTCGCCGACATTCCACGAGTAGTGCCCGCCCAGCAGGCCGAAGTCTTCGCCGAAGTTGTCCCGGTCGGCGTCGGGGAAGTAGCTGGCTTCGAGGTCGAGTGTCATCCAGTCCTTGATGCGCGGGCGGTCCGGCGGGCCGACTTTCGTCTGCCAGCGATGCCGCCAGCCGAGCCGCAGCACCTGCTGGTCGTCCACCAATTCGTGATAGGGCGCCGTCACGCTGCGACCGGCCCCGCTCCGCACCGCGTAGAATCGCGGGTCGTACATGAAGGGCAGCGCACCACCGAACTCGTTGAAGATGAACCGAGTGCGGTACCGCTCCTGCGAATCCTCGTCGAACTCGTTGTACTGGGCGATCGACGACAGCGGTTCGCTCGCCTGCGCGTAGTAATAGTCGAAGTCGAATGTCATCTTGTGCGCGAGGCCGTTCAGTCCCAGGATCGGGTCGCGGATATCGGGCCAGGCGTTCCAGAAGAGCAGGCTGCCGCGGACACCGGCGCTGCCGTACAGACGCGCCAATTCGTCGCCGGTGATGTCCTCCTCCCAGTAGGCGGCTTCGCCCAGCACGTACGGCACGACGTTGACCGGACCGACATTGAGCGGCAGGTTGATCTCATGCCGGGTCATCGCCACGGTTCCGCCGACGTCCGCGAAGTAGGGCAGGGGGACGAACGGATCGGTCGGATCAGACGGCGGCTCGGCCGGGTTGATGCGGCCATAGCCGACCGACGAATGCGAACTCCACGTCAGCCACCCGTTCGCCAGCGGCTCGCCGAGGACGGTGAGATCGACTCGCGGCAGCCACTCCGTCTGGTACTCGAAATCGTTGAGGTGGAATCGCCCCAACCCGGAGATCGTCCAGTTGTCATATTGGTGATTGAGGTTGAGCAGCGTTTCCTGGTCCTTTTCGCGGTCCCATTCCCGCTCGAAGTACTGCTCGCGGAAGTTGCGGTCGCTGACGTAGCCGAGTTCCGCGTTCAGCCACGTGCCGTAGGGGAAGTCCATGCGGTGCCGCCACGTCGCCCTCCCGCGATTGTCGTCCGGCACTGCAAGGTTCCGCCGTCCCTGTCCCAGGTTGTCCGTTCCGCCGTCGTTGATGAAGTAGAAGTCCCCCAGTCCGCTGTACCTCGTCGGCACACCCATAAAGCCGCCGACGAAGTCATAGTCGAACATCGTGCCGATCGCCGGACCCCGCTCGGTGTAGCCGTCCAGGCGCAGGCTCCAGTCCGCGCCGCGCGGCAGTTCCAGTCCGAACAGCCCCTCCAGGCTGAAGACCGACTTCACTGACAGCCCGAAGATGCTGTCGTAACCTCCCTCCAGTCGCCTGAGCGGCACCTGCGGGTCCTCCGCCGGAGCCGACAGATACGGTGCGTACAGCACCGGCACGTCTTCGATGTAGAACCGGTTGTTGAGGCTCGTGACCCACACGGCCGAGTTGTCCGGCTGTCCGGTGATCGGGTCGATCTCCGACGACGGGTCGTAGCGCTCTTCGAGGAAGATGTCGCTCGCTTCCACGCGGTAGCCGGGCTTCCCCATCTGACTGGTCGTGAACCACGCGTTCTGCGCATGGAAGCTGGATTCCGACAACTGCCGCACCTGCTGCGCCCGAATCCGCAGGAACGATTCCAATTCGGGCACAAAGGCCCGCACCTCGGCGTTCATCAGCAACCCGCGCCGCTCGCTCACGTCGTAGAACGCGTGAGACGCCTTGGCCTCATTCAGCCCCTGCCGGACGACGATGTTCCCCTCCAGGTACACCTGAAACTGCGTCCCCGGCCCAAGGTTGAATCCCTGACGCAGGTCGCCCCCCTGGTTCGCGTCCGTCCAGATCACCGCGTTGTCCGCCGTCAGGTCGATCGTCGTGAGCATCGTGACGCCGTTGATCACGATCGGCACGTTGTCCACCACGATGTTCACCCCGCGGCTGACCGTGATGATGAGTTCCGGCGGCACCGTGTCGGAGACGCGCGAGTTCGCACTGAAGCTCTGTCCCAGGTAACGCGGGTTGATCGTCACGTGCCGCGTAATCTGCGGCTCGACGATCGGCAGCGACGGCCCCAGCATCGGTCCTCGACCCGGATCGGGCATAATCAGCTGCGTCGGTTTCAGCTGGTTGCGGCCGTTGGCGTCCCGCGTCGCGAGCGCCCGCTGATAGACCGGATCCGACTCCGCGGCGACTCCCGTGAGCGGCGGCCGTCCCGCGAACGTGATGTTCTTGCGCGTCGCCAGCTTCAGCAGCATCGCGTGCTGCGTCTCATGCCGGTACGGCCACTGCAGCCGCGCGTCCCCTTCCAGGTACACCGTAATTTTCGAGCTCCCCTCACCGCCGGCCGCGAGATCGCGCCAGATCACCATCTGCTGCGAGGTGAGCGTCATGCCACCCTGCAGCACCTGGCATCGCCCGCGGAGCAGCGAGACTTCGACCTTTCCGTTCTCTTCCCACTGCTGGATGTACTGCGCCGAGATCTCGATCGGGTCTTCATCGGTCGCGGTCGCCGTCTCCTCCGGGAAGGGGACTCCCTCATTGATCGGCAGCAGCGGCAGCTCCGGCGCGCGCAGCGGCTCTTCGGCACGCGCAACGGCCGCCCATAACAGGCAGACCGCCGCGCCGAGCCATAGTGCCCGGGCACGCGCGGGGAGCGAGAACGGCACTCGAATCCTTCGTTACCGCTGGCGGGACAGCGCGCGCACTCCGTGCGCGAGCGAGGGAAGACCGTCGCGTTGGGTCGGACCCGACACGCTGGAGTCCTGGGGACGGCTTAAACTGGAACGGAGGGGAAACGGCGACGCCGGACTGGAGGGAAGGCGTGCCGATCTGGCAGGCCCGGAGTCAATCCGCACCTGCCGTCAACCGGAAAAGGGGCCGGAGTATAGGCCGGGCCGTTCGGGAGTGTCAATAAGCGTTGGGGGCGACGATTGATAGCGCAACTCATTGACGCACAGTATGTTCGAGCCGCCAGAATCGGAACCGCGGCCGGCGGGATCCTACTATCCGTACGGGTCCCGGCTCCGTATCATTCCGTCGATCCCGCCACCGGCACGCCCCATGCGGGAGTGTCTTCGCGGTGACGCCTCGGCTCCAGCGTGCCGAGCAATTCAATGCAACGCAGCGACGCGCGACTCAAGGTCAGGCCATGTTCTTCGATCCCGTCTATTTCATTTACCTCGCCCCGGCCCTCCTGCTCATGCTGTGGGCCCAGGCGAAGGTGAAGTCCACGTTCCATAAGGCCATGCAGGTCCCGGCGCCGCTCTCGGGAGCCGCGGCGGCCCGGCACATCCTCGACTCCGCCGGCGTCACCGACGTCGGCGTCGAGGAGACGCACGGCTTTCTGTCCGATCACTACGACCCCATTCACCGCGTCCTGAGGCTCAGCCCGGACGTGTTTCGCACCCGCTCCGCCGCCGCCGTCGGCATCGCCGCCCACGAAGCCGGCCACGCCCTGCAGCACGCCCAGAACTACGCACCGCTGATGGTCCGCAACGCGGCCGTCCCGGCGGCCCGCTTCGGTCCCGGACTGTCGATGATCCTGATGCTGCTCGGCTTTTTCATGACGTCCGTCAACCTGATCTGGCTGGGTATTATCGCCTTCGCCGGGATCGTCTTCTTCCAGGTGGTCAACCTCCCGGTCGAGTTCAACGCCAGCACCCGCGCCAAGCGGCAGCTCAACGAACTCGGCATCGTCGATGAGGAAGGGGCCATCGCCGTCCGCAAGGTCCTCAATGCCGCCGCCTGGACCTACGTCGCCGCCACCCTGCAGTCGATTCTCACGCTCCTGTACTACATCATGCGCTTCGGCGGCATGCGCCGCGACTGATCGTTGGCGATTCGGAGGCATCGGCCACCGGGGCACGCCTGTAGCATGTACTCGGTTCGACCCGGGTCACGTGTGGATCTGTGGCGAATCAGGATTTCGCGGCGCGGTCAGTCGCCCATGAATCTGAGTTAATCGCGATCAAGCACGGCATCCAGCGCCCAGCAGCCGAGAACATGGTTCTGGTCCGAACGCAAATGGTCTAAGAGTTCCTTGGAGTCGCATCCATTCTTTCGCAGTTCGCTCGCCAATTCTGGCAACCGTGCAAAGTCTCTTTGAGTGTAGACGATCTCAGCGATGGCGAGCACTTCGGCCGTTCTGCAGTGAGGCGAAAGAGTCACCTGCTGAAAAGGGTTCCCGAAAATCTCGCGGAGCAGGTTGCATTGCGCAGATTCGGTTGCGATCTGCACGGCTTCCCGATTCCTTGCGCCGACAGCGGCGACCTCCCGAACGGTGACCCAAATGCTGGCCGGAATTCGGCACTTCTTGTCCCAACCGTGCCACCATTGCTCTGGGCAGTCACGAGGAGCGTCACTGCCCAGAGGACCACTTGCGGCTGCACACGCTCCCATTGCAACAGCCCTCGGAGAATCATCGTCTTCCGTCCAGTAGGTGTGCCCCCAAAGGTGGCTCAACTCCGCCTCGATCTGCTCCGTCATGTCGACGAAACTGTTCGGGTGTTGTTCGACAATCTCCACGGCCCGCCGACACGTAGAGTCGGGCATCAAGTGCCAGATCTGCCGGCAACAGGCGCAGGCAAACAGACGCAGCTTCCGATTACTCGCAGTACCTGCAACCAGGAAATACAGAAGTCTGGTTGGATCGGAAGTCGTCAGCCACTCATGTTCGGTGAGATCGGTTTTCGGCCAGGCACCTGCTCGGACCGGATCTATGTACGTCATCTCCAAATAGGCCAGCCGCTTCTGTTCCGCGTACGGTAGCTTGCGAACCCGATCGTCGAACGTCTCGGGACGTCGGTAGAAGATTCGACTAAAGAGGGACTGGAGCATACTTGCTGTTATACCGTGATCGAACAACGCGGTCTTTACGGGCGCCGTCGAGGAATGCGGCACCCCCACATCGGTGTGCGTTCGCACCGTCCCGAGCGGGTGGACGTATAAAGACGGAATGGCGATTGGTGTGATATCATGGCGTACCAATGAAGTACGCCCTCATCATCCCCGACGGCTGTGCCGACGAGCCGCAGCCCTCCCTCGACGGCCGCACGCCGCTCGAAGCCGCGCGCATCCCCCACATGGATGAGATCGCCACGCTGGGCATCGTCGGCGCGACCGATCACGTCCCGGCCTCGATGCCGTCGGGCAGCGATGTCGGCACCATGAGCCTGTTCGGATACGACCCGCTCACCTTCCACACCGGCCGCGCTCCGCTCGAAGCCGCCGCTCAGGGGATTGAACTCGGTCCCGACGACTGGGCCATTCGCTGCAATCTGGTGACGGTCGAGAACGAGCGCATGCGGAGCTTCACCGCCGGCCAGATCCCCAGTGCCGCCGGCCGCAAGCTGCTCGAGATCATGCAGCGCGCGTGCTGCGGCGATGAGCACTGGAAGTTCCATCCCGGCGTCAGTTACCGCAACCTGCTGCTGTACCGCGCCCGCGACGGCCGCGCCCCTTTCGCCGCCGACACGCACACCATCCCCCCGCACGACATCACCGATCAGCCCATCGCCGAGCATCTTCCCCTCGGCTCGGGCGCCTGCGATCTCCGGGCCCTCATGGACAAGAGTCGCGAGCTCTTCGCCGACGCCCAGCCCAATCGCGAACGCGCGGCGAACGGCGAGCTGCCCGCCACCCAGGTCTGGCTCTGGGGACAGGGAAAGGCCCCCTCGCTCGTCCCGTTCCAGGAACGTTTCGGAGTCCGCGGCGCGGTCATCACCGCGGTCGACCTGCTCCGCGGCATCGGACGGCTCGTCGGGTTCGACATTGTCGAAGTCCCCGGCGCCACCGGCTACACCGACACCGACTACGCCGCCAAGGGCCGCTACGCCATCGACACCCTGCACCGCACCGACTTCGTCGTCGTCCACGTCGAAGCCACCGACGAGGCCTCCCACGAAGGTCACGCCGACGAGAAAGTCCGCGCCCTCGAGCGGATCGACGCCGACATCGTCGGCCCCGTCCACGCCTGGCTGAAGTCGCAGGGGGACTACCGCATCCTCGTCTGCCCCGATCACCCCACCTTCCTGCGGACCCGGACCCACAGCCACGGCCTCGTCCCCTTCACGATGTGCGGGACCGGCGTCGATGCCGACAGCGCATCTCATTACAGCGAGCCCGACGCCGCCGCCGCCGGCTACGAGATTCCCCAAGGTCACGAACTGATGGAACGCTTCATTCGATCGTGACGCCGGGCAGAACCCCGGTTTCTCCAAAGAAAATGTGGTTCTGAACAGCCGCTCGAATGCGACTCACTCCCCGCGCGCCCCGCGGCCGTGCACCTGACGGTTGAACTCATCCGGATCAAACGGATCCGGACGCTCCTCGTCCAGGATGCTTCTCAGAAACGCCGCATCATCGTCGATCGGCGCGGTCCTCGTCGCCGCAGGCCGTACCGGCTTCTCGCGGGGCTTCGGCGTTCGCGGTATCTCAATAATGAGCGGCGAGATCGCTCCCGCCTGGGATACGCCGCCCCCTTCTGTCTCCAGCACACTCCCCGAAGTCTGCTCGATCTCCGGAGACTCGCCGTCCGTCGCCGCAATGGCCGTGTCGTCCATTTCGCCCGCCGCCTGCCGCACCCACTCCTGCAGCATCTTGATCTGTCCGTCTCCGAGCGGTCCGATGAAGATGCCGCGGTGGACGAGGCTCTCCCGATCCTGCGGCGTCCTGAGCAGCGGGCTGAGGTCCGGCCGCTCGCGGTCGATCTGTCGCAGCGTGGCCTCCAGGTTCTGCTCCGTTTCCAGCCGCCGCTGGCGACGCGCGAGACCCGGATTGACCAGTTGAAACGAGTTCTGCGATGCGCTGCCGTGGCAGGTCGCATTGCCGCACTTGTTCACCAGCACCGGCTGGATGCGCCGCGTGAAATCACCGGTGGTCGCCGGACGCAGGCCGCTGAATGCACGCGCTCCCGAACCCGGATCGCTCGCGTCGGTCGGCCCGTCGTCAGCGTCGGTTCCCTGTGCCGCGGCGACCTGCTGGAGCAGCGCTCGCGCATCGCTCCGTCCCGGTTCGAGTCGCAGCGCCGCCGCCAGTTGTTCGTTCGCCTGGTCATGCAGTTTGTTGTCGAAGCACCACTGGGCGAGCGTCAGATGATCCGCGACCGTCGGCTTCTTGAGAGTGTCCCGCTGCTTCTCGTAGGCCTCGTTCATCGAGGTCGCCGTCAGGCGAATCACCTCAAACGGCATGAAGACCTGGCCGCCGTTCGCCTGCCGCACAAAGTACCCGCCGTTCTGCTCGGCGATGGCGCCCGTGACGACACGTCCGTCGAAGAGCACCAGCACGCCCGGAGGCTGGGCCGGCTCGTCGGCCGCCGGGAGGATCGACGTGATCCCCGCCAGCAGGCCCATCAGCAAGGCTGCGCACAACCAGCCCCGTCGGCTTCCGTCAGTGACCCAACGTCGCGGTCGACAGCGGCATTCCGAGGGAACCGTAGGGCATCGCGGCATGAGACGTCTTCCCGGCCGGGGAGAAAGGGGCGGGAAGAATCGTGAATTCGGCTCGACGGGTCAACAGGAGGTCATTTGTCGCCGGCGAGGCCGGCGTGCTTCGACGCGCCGGCCCGATTACATCGCTGAGACCGATGCCCAGAGGTCTTCGAGCGCCTTAACGGCTCCCCAGAGGCCGGTGATCAGCAGGCCGACGCAGGAGAGGACGAGGAAGAGGTCCCAGGCGGGGCGGGGCTTGAGTCGGGGGTCAGTGGCGGTCCAACGGAAGTAGAGGGCGGCGAAGCCGAGCATGGGCAGGAGGATGGCCTGCATGAGGCCGGCGATGAGGACCGCTTTCACCGGGTTAATGCCGCTCCAGTATGTGGCGAGCGAGATGAGCGGCAGCGCGACGCCGACGGTTGAGACGGATCGCCGGTGGGCCCGTTCGCTGTTGCGGGGGATGAGATTGAGGAGCTTGAAGGCGTCGGTGTAGGTGCGGGCGTGGCCGGCGCTGGCGACGAGGAACGTGGAGTACAGCACCGCGAAAGCGCCGATGAGGAAGAGCCACTTGGCGTGCTCGCCGAAGACGGGGACGTAGGCGGTGGCGAGGGTGCTGACCATCCGCATGCCGTCCGGGTCGCGCCCCTCGTTGTGGAGGACGGAGACGCCCATCAGGAAGAAGGCGAGAGTGGCGATGGTGTAGATGACCATCGACATGAACGCGTCGCAGAGCATCACGCGCATCCAGCCACGGGCGCGCTTCGCCCAGGAGTCATCCTGCGTGCGCTTGCCGGCGAACTTGGCGTAGCCTTTCTCGATGCACCAGTAGGGATACGAGACGAGTTCGGATGCGCCGACGCCGATAATGCCGAACGTGGCGAGTGCCGTCTTGAGGCCGCTGCCTTCGGGAAGTGAGAACGAGAGGCCGCGCAGGAACTGCTCCGTCGAGATGTGCCATTGCGGCGTGCGCTGGAGCTGGATGACGTTGCCGATCGTGATGAACGTGAACGCCACCACGAAGACGGTGGAGACGGTCTGAATGATGCCGTAGCGGCCGCTCACCAGCAGCAGGCAGGTGACGATGGTGAGCGCGGAGGCCCAGTAGCGGTCGTCGTAGGTGGTGACTTCGGCGGGTGTGCCGCCGCTGCGGATGGTGTCGAGCACTTCGTCGCCGTGCGGGGCGATGACGTTCAGGTCCTGTTCGATGCGATCGAGTCCGCGGCGACGGCGGGCCTGTTCGTAGTCGGAGAGGGCCTGGAACTCAGGGTGATTCGTCTCGATCTTCTCCTGCCACTCGAGATACCACTGCAGTTCTTTGGTGGACGGGGTGAGGACGGCTTCGCGGTAGTCGCCGGTGATGGGGGTGGCCATGGCCATCGCCTGGCCGACGCCTCCGACGATGCCGCCCAGCTGGGCCATGCCGGTGATCATCATGGCCCACCAGAACAGGACGATCCAGTTCGGGATCGGGACATTCGTCTTAATGCCGAGCAGAGCGAACGGCCCCGGCACGCTATTGAGTGCGGCGAGCGTGGTTTCGCCGTGCGTAATGGTGAAGCGGCCGAGCTCGACCTGGACGAAAACCTTGATCAGGCAGCCGATGATGATCAGCCACAGGAGCGAGATGCCGGCCTGGGCACCGGTCTTGGTGGTGGCGATGAGTTCGCCGGAGCCGACGATGCTGGCGGCGATGATCAAGCCGGGGCCGAGGTGCCGGAGCGTGGAGAAGAACGTTCGCGGCGGTTCCTTGACGCCGTCGGAGACCGCCGGATCAGCCGAAGGCTGGATCGTATCGAGATCGCGATCAGAGGGGTCGGACATCAGGCAGTGGGGCGAGTCAGGGTCGAGACGAGGGTACCCGCGAGGGAAGCGCGCTTCAAGGACGTGCAACGGCACGGCCTCGCGTGCACGCGAAGCGAAGGTGTCGCGCCGGCTGAGGTCCGCGGTTACGCCGGTTCTCCGCAGCCCCGGTCGTCAGCCAGAATGAAGACGACATCCGCAGGGCGTTCTCAGGCGGAGATCAAAGACGTTCTCGGGAGGACGACGCGGCAAACGAGCGAGCCCAGTGTGCTCTTGGCCAAGCGAAGTCAGCGTCGGGTTCAGGCGATGAGACCATGGATGACGTTGCCGTGGACGTCGGTGAGGCGGAACTCGCGGCCCTGATACTTGAACGTCAGCCGTTCGTGGTCGAGGCCGAGGAGGTGGAGGAGAGTGGCGTTGAGGTCGTGCACGTGGACGGGGTTTTCGACGGGACTGAAGCCGAAATCGTCGGTGCGGCCCCACGTGACGCCCCCTTTGACGCCGCCGCCGGCCAGCCACATGGTGTAGGCGTCTTTGTGATGGTCGCGGCCGGGATTGGTGGCCTTGCCGTTGCCGTCGACTCCCTGCCGCAGCGGCGTGCGGCCGAACTCCGACCCCCAGACGATGAGGGTTTCATCGAGGAGTCCGCGCTGCTTGAGGTCGAGGATCAGGCCGGCCATCGCCTGATCGACGCCGCGGCACTTGGCGGGGAGCGACTTCTCGAGATTGGAGTGGTGGTCCCAGTCGGCGTCATAGAGTTCGATGACGCGCACGCCGCGCTCGACCAGCCGCCGGGCGAGCAGGCAGTTGTTGGCGAACGACGCCTCTCCCGGTTTGGCTCCGTACAGGGCGAGCGTGTCGGCTGTTTCCTGCGCGAGGTCCATGAGGTCCGGCACGGAGGTCTGCATGCGAAATGCCATCTCGTACTGGCTGATGCGAGTGGCGATTTCGGGGTCGCCGACGTCGGCCAGCTGCCGTTCGTTCAAGGAGCGGACGGCGTCGAAGATGCGGCGGCGGTCGGCCTGGTCCTGTCCGGGCGGGTCGCTGAGAAACAGGACGGGATCGCCGCTGGACCGGAACTGGATCCCCTGATGGACGCTGGGCAGGAAGCCGCTGGACCAGAGAGACGTGCCGGCGCCGCCGAGAGGGCCGGAGAGGAGGACGACGTACGCGGGCAGATCATCGTTCTCGGAGCCGAGGCCGTAGTTGACCCATGAGCCGACGCTGGGGCGGCCGCCGCGGCCGAAGCCGGAGTGCAGGAACATCTGCGCGGGGGCGTGATTGATTTCGTCGGTGTGGACGGTGTTGATGATGGCGATGTCATCGCCCACGCCGGCGAGATGGGGGAGGACTTCGCTGAACTGCTGCCCGCTTTCTCCATGGCGCGCGAAACGGAAGGGTGACCCTGCGAGCGTCATCTTCCCGCCGATGAAGGCGAACCGCCTGCCGGCGAGCAGCGATTCGGGACAGTCTTCACCGTCGCGGGCCGTCAGTTCGGGGCGATGGTTGAACAGATCGAGCTGCGACGGCGCGCCGATCATGTGCAGATAGATGACGTGTCTGGCACGGGGGGGAGCGTGCGGCTGCGCGGCAGCGGAAGCTGTCGAATCGTGCAGCAGCGACGCGAGGGCCGCGGACCCGAGGCAGACTCCCGACCGGCGGAAGAGCTGGCGGCGCGTCAGCGAGGGGAATGAGTCGAACTGCATGCCGTCAGTTCCTGGTGATGGTCTCGTCGAGGTTGAGCAGTGCGGTGCAGACGGAATACCAGGCGGCGAGTTCGGCGCCGGTCGTGCCGTCGGGAAGAGCGTGCGCGCCGATCAGACGGCCTGCGGCCTTTGGATCAGCCAGGGCATCCGCATGCTGGGCGTTATACAGTTCCCGCAGTGTGGCGAGTTCGTCCGGTTGCGGTGAGCGGGACAGTGCGAGGCGGAACGCGTACGTCAGCCGCGAGTCGAGATCGGGGGGCTGCGATTCCGTGATGACGCGCGACGCGAATGCGAACGCGGCTGCGACATAAACGGGGTCGTTCATCAGTGTGAGCGCCTGGAGGGGCGTATTGGAGCGGGGGCGCTGCACGCGGCAAGCGAGACGGCTGTTGGCGTCGAAGTTGATGAAGCTGGGATAGGGCGCGCCGCGCTTCCAGACGACGTACAGTCCGCGTCGATACTGGTCCTCGCCCGGGCTGACCTCGTAGTCATAGCGCTCGCCGCCGACCTTGATCCAGACTCCGTCCGGCTGATAGGGGCGGATGGGGGGGCCTCCCTGCTTAAGGCTGAGCAGGCCGGCGATGGCCAGTGCGTTGTCCCGGATCAGCTCTGCTTCGAGCCTCAGTCGGGGTCCGCGGGCGTAGAGCTGGTTGCGGTCGTCCCGCGCGAGGAGATCCGGAGTGACGCGAGACGACTGCCGGTACGTGGCCGACATCACGATCGTTTTGAGGGTGTGCTTCATCGACCAGCCGCTGTCGACGAACTCGACGGCGAGCCAGTCGAGCAGTTCCGGATGGGTCGGGCGTTCGCCCTTGAGTCCGAAGTCCTCCGGGGTGGCGACGATTCCCCGGCCGAAGAGTTCGGCCCACCAGCGATTGACGGCGACGCGGGCCGCGAGCGGATTCGAGGGATCGACGAGCCAGCGTGCGAGATCGAGGCGCGTCAGCGGTGCGGAATCCGTCGAGAGAGGGCCGGCATGCAGACTGGCGGGAGTGGCGGGGAGGACGGCGTCTCCAGGCGACTTGTAGTCGCCGCGCTGCATGATGAACGACGGCCGCACTTCGGGCAGCTCGCGCATGACGAGCGTGGTGGGGGGCTGTAGCTTTTTGAGTTCGGTCTGGAGGCGAGTTTGCTCTTTCTCCAGCCGGACGTACTCAGCGTCATGTTTCAGGCGGTGTTCAACGAGGGCCGCGTGCTGTTCGTCGGTCCGTTCGTGCGACGGAGTTCGCAAGGCGTCCGCAACGGCTGCCGGAATTGCGGCGGCGCCGTATTCGCCGGTGATGGCGGACAGCCTGAGCCGGCCGATCGTGCGAGCGCCTCCATAGTTCTGCTCCAGCCGGAACGTGAGTTCGGAGCCCGCGGGAAAGCCGAGTGGCTCCACCGTGCGGAACACGGCCCAGTGCGGCTCGTGGAACTGCGGATTGATGGCCCACGCGGTTTTAGGATCTTCATCCACGGCGCCGGCGACGTCATAGTTCTGCTGCGAGAAGTCGGCCTCGGCGCCGGTGAACGAGACCGGTTGCGGTTCACCACCAGAGACGGCGGCGGCTTCCAATGCGAAGTTGTGGAGGACGAAGTTGGGGCGATCGGCTGCACCGCGGCCGGGTCCGTCTCCGGGCAGCGAGGGGTGGGTGAGCGTCTCCAGTTTGATCGCCCGGATGCCTGTGAGGTCCGTGCGGACGGTCACCGTATAGGTGTCTCGGTCCGGCGCTTCGCCGCTGAGCAGCACTGAACCGTCCTCGAGAACTTCGTGCGTCGCGCCGCCGAGCGACTCAAACGAAATCACCTGGAGCAGGTGTTCTTCGGGGACGTCCTCGAGCCGCGCCAGCAGTTCGGCTTCCCAATGCGGGTCGGGTTGGGCGATGTCGGCCCTGCGTGCGGCCAACTGGTGGGCTACATCATCGATCTGTTTCTGCAGTGCGGTCCGCGTCTGTTCGACGGCCGGATCGGCGAGCGGCATCTCGGGGCCGAGGAAGCGGATCGATCCCGGGACGTCCGGGTTGCTGCGGTCCGCCTCGATCTGGGTGTTATTGAAGAATGCAAACAGGCCGTAGTAGTCCCGCATCGTGAACGGGTCGTATTTGTGGTCGTGACACTGGCAGCACTCCAGCGTCGTCCCCAGCCAGACCATGCCGAGCGTGTTGACCCGGTCGAACACCTGGTTGACACGGGTCTCCTCCGGCTCGCTGCCGGCTTCGACATTGGTGGGCGCGTTGCGGTTGAAGCCGGTGGCGATCAACTGGTCTGCGGCCGGATTCGGGAGCAGGTCGCCGGCGAGCTGCTCGATCGTGAATTGATCGAAGGGCATATCGGCGTTGAGCGCGTCGACGACCCAGTCGCGGTAAGCCCACAGGTCACGGAGGTCGTCCCGCTGGAAGCCGTGGGAATCGGCGTAGCGGGCATAGTCGAGCCAGGGGCGCGCCCAGCGGACGCCGAACTGATTGGTGGCGAGCAATCGGTCCACAAGCCGTTCGTATGCATCGGGAGATTCGTCCAGGACGAAAGCGTCAACGTCGCGGGGAGCCGGCGGGAGGCCGATGAGGTCGAGGGAGAGCCGGCGGATCAGCAAAGCGCGATCGGCAGCGGGCGATGGTGAGAGTCCCTGCTGCTCGAGACGGGCGAGGACGAACCGGTCGATCGCGTTGATTGGCCATGCGGGTGTCGCGACCTCCGGCGGTGCGACCTGGATGGGAGGGCGATACGCCCAATGAGCGGGCGATTCGTCCGAATCGGGCCATTCCGCGCCCTGGTCGATCCAGCGTTGCAGCAGGTCGATCTGGCGGGGTGACAGCGGGTCTCCGATCGCCGGCATGATTTCAGGATCGCCGGGCGGCAAGGAGACGCGCCACAGCAGTTCGCTGTCGTCAGGGAGTCCGGGCCGCAGCACCGGACCGCTGTCTCCGCCGGCGAGGGCGGCTGCGCGTTCATCGAGACGCAATCCACCTTCGGCTTTTTGGGGACCGTGGCATTCGATGCACGATTGCTGCAGGATGGGCAGAATGTCGCGCTGGAATTCGACCGTCCCCGGTTCCGCGTCGGCAGCGACGCCCCGATTCGCCGATGGCCAGGCCAGCAGCAGCGGGACAGCGATCCAGTTCCAGCGGAATCCGCCAGCGGTCGACTGTCGGCCGGTCGGGCTGTGCGGTTGACTCATCTCACATCGGCGGCGGATGATCGCGAAGAGGAAAGACGCACATCAACACCGATCCGTACCGGAAACCTCCGACAGGATACGGCGGCACGTACATCGTACCCCGGCAAAGGCGACGCGCTCAACACGCCGCGCGGGTTGATTTGACTGATTGCAGCTTCCACAGTGAATGCGAGTGAACGCGTTGTCGCACCTTGATTGACCAGGACCATCCGATGCAGAGAACTTGCAGCGCTCCCTACTCCGGCATGCTGACGCTGATCGTGATTCTGACGGTTCCGCTGCACGCGGCCGAGCCGATCGTGCCGGAGGATGCGGAACTGGAGAAGTTGTTCACCTCGCATGTGCTCACGGAGGGGGTGTCGGTCGCGCCGGACGGACAGGTGTATTTCAGCGAGATCACGTTTTCGCACGTCGCGCGGAACGAGCAGGGAGCGATCGAGGCGGGGCACATCTGGAACTTCGATCCGGCCAGCGGTGAGACGAAGATCTTCCGCTCGCCGAGCGGGATGTCGAACGGCATCAAGTTTGACGCACAGGGACGGATGCTGGTCGCCGAAGGGGCGGACTATGGCGGCCGCCGCGTGACGCGGACCGACATGCAGACAGGGAAGACATACATCATCGCCGCGCTGTTTGAGGGGCGGCCGCTGAATTCTCCCAACGACATCACGATCGACGAGCAGGGGCGGATCTACTTCAGCGATCCGCGCTACCTGGGCTATGAGGGGATCGACCAGCCGGTGCAGGCGGTGTACCGCATCGATCCCGATGGCTCACTGCACCGGATCATCACAGACGCCGGCAAGCCGAACGGAGTCTGCGTCTCACCGGACCAGCGGACGCTGTACGTCGTGAGCAATGACAATGGTGCGACGAGCATCGACCGACTCGCGGGCGACGCCGATTCGGTGACCGGCATCCAGGCGCCGATGCGCAAGGGGCACATGGCGCTGATGGCGTACGATCTGGCGGAGGACGGCAGTGCGACGTTCCGTGAGACACTGGTGGACTATTATCCGGAAGACGGGCCGGACGGACTGGTCTGCGACGCGGACGGGAACCTGTACGTCGCGGTGCGGGCTGAGAGCCGGCATGGCATCTGCGTCTACGCGCCCGACGGGGACGAACTGGCCTACATCCCGACGGAGATGCCGACGAACGTGGGATTCGGCCGCGGAGAGGACAGCAATCTGCTGTACATCACGGCCGGCAGTTCGCTGTACCGAATCCGGCTAAATCGTAAGGGTTATCAACTGCCGGCGGACTGAAGAGCAACGGACTGCCCGACGAGCGATGTGGCCGTGAGCCGTTTCTGTTAGTGCAGAAGGGCGGCAAACACGGGAGCGGGGACGGAATCGCGAAGCGGCAACAAGGGAGAAGCGCCTGGCCGCAACCACGGATCACACGGATGGGCACGGATCAGCAGTGCTGTAAAGGTCAGTCATTCCGGATTCGATCTGCTCCGGGCCGATTGCGGCGGTCATGTGGTCGATGCGCGTTCTGAGAGGCGTTGATCCGTGCCCATCGGCTTGATCCGTAGTCCGAAGTCGTGCGCAGGGCAACAGGAACTGCATCGTTCGTAGCACAACGAACCGGCAGTCCGCTCGTTTTGTCGGGCTTACTGCATCAGGTAGGCGAACAGGTTGCGGCGTTCCTGGGGGGCGAGTTTCTGGAGGATGTCGTCGGGCATGAGGGAGACGGGGGATTCGCGGAGCTCGTCGATGTCTTCGCGCGGGATGCGCGTCCGTTCGTTCTTTGCGTCCAAGACGGTGACGCTGGCCGCATCCTGCTCGGCGAGCAGGCCGGTGAGGATGCGGCCGTCGAACGTCAACAGCGTGTAGTTGATGTACTCGCGGCGGACGACGGCGGAGGGATCGACGATGTTGGCGAGGAGGGCGTCGCGGTCCTTGCGATTGGCGGTGGTGAGCTCGGGGCCGATCCGATTTCCCTCGCCGAACAGCACGTGGCATGTGCCGCAGTGCTTGACGAACAGTTGCTTGCCGGCGGCGGCATCGCCCGAGCCGGCGTTGAGGTCGTTGTTGAACCGCCGCATCTCGGCCAGCTTCTCTTCGGGCGATCCGGCGCTGACGTTGCCCCACAGTTCCTGGACGATCCCGTTCAGCTCATCGCTCTGGTGCAGGGCCACGATGCGGACCTGGGGGATGGACACCTCCTGCGGGTCGATAACGCCGCTGCGCACCTGTTGCAGGAAGAGTGCGGCGGACCTGGGCCGCGCGAGGAGGACGTCGATGACGGTTGCACGGGATGCGGGGGAGAGGCGGGAGCAGGCGGACACCAGCGCTTCGGCGGCGGCGTCACTTTCGAACCGTCCCAGCGTGCGGACGATGCCGCTGATCGATGCCTCGTCCTGTGCCTGCTTCAGACAGGCGATCAGGAGCGGGACGCAGTCGTCCTGTCCGAACTCGGCGAGGAGGTTCAGGCGGTCGCTGCTCAACTCGCCGGACCGGCAACCGGACTCCACCGACTGCAGGAGGGCTGCATAGGCGCCATCGACTTCGCAGAGCAGGGCCAGCTTCAATCGGTCGATCTCCTGGGGCGACGAGCGCCAGTGCTGCTCCACATCCGCCTTGAGAACATCCAGGACAGGCTCCGCGGGAGTGAACTGTTCGGGGTCGCCGTTTGAGGCGGTGGCGAACTGCTCGAACAGGCCTCCCTGTTCGATCTCCCCCAGCGTGGCCGTGCGTTCTGCCAGTCCGAGTGAGAGCGCGGCATACGCCTCGCCGCGGTGCTTGGCGGGAGCGGATTGCAGCAATCGATGTGCTGCGTCATATCCCGCGGCAGTGCCGGCGGCAGTCCAGCGGCGCAGGAGATGCAGCGACTGCGTGCGACGGGAGGGGACGGTCCAGGAGGCTGCGTTCGCGAAACGGGACAGCAGGTCATCCCGTCCGCTGATCGCATGCGACTCGATGCCCCACCAGATCATCCAGGGCGTGCGGGGATCGGAGTCGTCGGGAAGGGGGGTGAGGAGCGTATCGAGGAGCGGGATTGCGAGTGCATCGTCGAGCCGGCGGGCGGTCGCGGCGAGCTGACAGCGCACGACCGGGCTCGTTTCCGTTGCGGCCAGTTGCAGCAGACGTTCGTGCACCGCAGCCGAGACTTCGTTGCGGTCGCCCAGCAGGCGGATCGTCCACATGCGCAGGTATGCGGCCTCGCGGTTCAGGAGTTGGAGAGCGACTTCGTCATCGAAGCCTCCGCTGACGTGGAGGGCCCAGAGCGACTGCAGGGCGAGCGTCTCCTCCGGCGATTCCAGCGCCGCGGCCCGCAGCGCCGGGATGACTTCGGGATCGCGGCGGGCGGCGAATTCGACGCGGGCGCGGTCGGCGAACCAGTGATGGGGATGCCGGAGCAGGTCGACCAGTTCGTGGATGTTCAATGCGGAAATGTCGATCGCGTCCGCAGCGGTGTGGTCGGGAGATGCGATGCGGTAGATGCGGCCGTTGGAGACATCCCAGTTGGCGTCGGGATCGGGATGAGCGGTGCGCTGGTCGTAGAAGTCGCTGAGGTACATCGCGCCGTCGGGAGATGCGCACATGTCGGTCGCGCCGAACCACGCGTCATGGGCTTCGATCAGTTCGCCGCCGTACTTTGCGGTGAAGGTCGAGCCGGCGGGCTGCAGCGTCCACCAGGAGGCGGAGTGGCCGAGAAAGTTGCCAGCGATGAAGGCGCCGCGGAACCGCTCGGGGAAGGCGTCGGCGAGATAGACGGTGCCGCCGGTGGGGGGGCCGAGCGGCATCTGGTCGCGCTGGACGATCTCGAAGAAGCCGTAGGCGTAGAGGTTATGGAGCGGTCCATGCTTACCGAAGCTTTTGCGGTAGTAGGCTCCCTGCAGGGCATGAATGAAGGGGCCGCCGTTGGTGCTGTAGAAGAGGTTGCCCCGCTCGTCGAACGTGAGACCGAAGGTGTTGCCGCCCCCTTCGCAGAACAGCTCGAAGCGGTCTTCCAGAGGATGGTAGCGCCAGACGCCCTGCTGGAACTCGATGCCGCGAATGTTGCAGGTCGTGGTGCTGCCATTGACGCCGTAGAGCCAGCCGTCGGGTCCCCACGTCAGATGATTGGCGAGGGATTGGGCGTCCTCCATGCCGAAGCCGGTGAGGAGGACTTCGGGGTCGGAATCGGGGACATCGTCCCGGTCGCGGTCCGGATAGAAGAGGAGGTAGGGGACCTGCAGGACGAAGACGCCGCCGTGCCCGAAGGCGAGGCCGGTGGCAAGATTCAGGCCGTCGACGAAGTCGTGAAAGCGATCCGCGCGGCCGTCGCCGTCGGTGTCGGTGAGAATCGTGATGCGGTCGGCTCCGCGGGGGCCGTGCGGGGGAGGCTCGGGCACGCGGTCATAAACGGTGCGGGACCAGCGATCGACCGAGATTCGTTCGAGTCCGGCGGGATTGGGATACTGGAGGTACTGGATGGTCCAGAGCCGGCCGCGGTCATCGACCTTGGTCAGGATGGGTTGGCGTACTTCAGGTTCGCTGGCGAAGAGCGTGACCTGGAGGCCGTCTGCGGCCGTGATGCGGGCTTCGGCCTCAGCGGGGGTGAGGCCTTGGGCGAAGGCATGGGCGCTGGTCAAAACGATGGCGGCTATCGCGATGAAGGCTGTGGCCCGCAATATCAGTGATCGCATGGGCGTGGTTGTTCGAGTCGAATCGGGCGACGCTGGCTGGGGAGTTGATGAGGGTGCAGAGTCCCGGCCCGGTGGGCCGGGGCTAAACGGACGAGGCGTATTCCGGGAGGAAGCGCTTCCAGTTCTCGTAGATGATGTTGTGGATCATCTCGTCGGGAACTTTGGGGAGGTTGGTGCCGCGGACGACGTCGTTGACCTTGTGCTGGCCGGCGATGACCTGGGCGGCGGTGGCGGATGGGAAGTCGGAGCCGAAGATCAGCTTGTGCTCGACGCCGTACTCGATGGCCGTGATGAAGGCCTGATAGTGCCGCAGCGGCCGGTAGTGCAGAGCCGAGATGTTGGTGTACAGGTTAGGATGCTTGCGAATGAGGACCACGCATTCGTCCTCCCAGGGGTGCCCCATGTGGGCGATGACGATCCGCAGATCGGGACAGGCGATGGCGATGTCCTCGAGCAGGACCGGGTTGGCGTACTTCAGCGGTCCCGGCCGGACGAACGACGTGCCCTGATGGATATTGACCGGAATGCCAAGTTCCTCCGCCTTGCGGAACAGCGGCAAATGCTTTGGATCCTGCGGGTCCCAGTTCTGGTAGATCGGCGAGCACTTGAGTCCGCGCAGCCCGAGGTCGTTGACGTAATAGACCAGCTGGTCGACGCAGTCGGCGTCGTTGGGATCGACGGAGCACCAGCCGATGAAGCGGTCGGAGTGATCCTTGACGAACCGGGCGATAAGTTCCTGGTCGGCGTTGATCCCGCAGAAGGGGGCCTTAATGCCGAAGACGATGACCTTGTCGGCATCGCGGGTGGCCTCCAGCAACTGATCGGGGCGGGAGTCGAAGGCGTTCTGCTCCTTCACGTCGCTCCCCGCGAAGTAGACGTCGGGCGACAGCTTCATTTTGGCGCGCTTGGCCTCCCAGGCGAACTCAACGAACTCGTCGGAGAGGTGGTCGGGGTACCACATCAGGTTGGTGTGAGTGTCGAACAGCATTCTGATCCTTTCAATGTTGCCAGGAACTCTCCGTCTGGCGATCTCGGCGAGTACCGCATCCGATCCTCCACGGACGGGCTCTGCGATGCAATCCACCGCCAGCACGGGAATTTCCCATCGGGTATGAGCCCGTTGACGCTGCGCGAACGCCCGCCTCATAATGCAGAAGGCAATCACATTTCTGCAAGCAGGCGCGCATGAGCACGGCATTGGCATCGACGAACGTTCCGGACCAGCAGGGACGCTTCGGCGAGTTCGGCAGGCGGTTCGTTCCCGAGACGCTGATGCAGGCTCTCGAAGAACTGACGGAGGAGTACGCCCGGGCCCGGCAGGACGCGGAGTTTCAGCGCGAACTCGATCATCTGCTCAAGGCCTTCGTGGGGCGTCCCAGCCCGCTGTACTTCGCGCAACGGCTGACGGAGCATTGCGGCGGCGCGCAGATCTACCTGAAGCGCGAGGACCTGAATCACACCGGCGCCCACAAGATCAACAACACGATCGGGCAGGCGCTGCTGACGCTGCGGATGGGTAAGAAGCGAGTCATCGCGGAGACCGGCGCCGGTCAGCACGGGGTCGCGACGGCGACGGCCTGTGCCCGCTTCGGTCTGGAGTGCATCGTCTACATGGGGGAGGAGGACATCCGCCGGCAGAAGCTCAACGTATTCAACATGAAGACGATGGGGGCGGAGGTCCGCTCGGTGACGTCCGGCTCGCGGACGCTGCGTGATGCAATCAACGAGGCGATGCGGGACTGGATGGCGAGCGTGGAGACGACGCACTACATCCTCGGGTCGGTTGTGGGGCCGCATCCGTTCCCGATGATCGTGCGGGATTTTCAGTCGGTGATCGGGCGGGAGGCACGCCAGCAATGCCTGGAAACGCTCGGCCGGCTGCCCGATGAGGTGATCGCCTGCGTCGGGGGCGGGTCGAACTCGGCCGGGATGTTCTACCCGTTCGTCGACGACGGCGAAGTCGCTCTGACGGGTGTCGAAGCCGGCGGCCGCGGCTCGTCGCCCGGCGATCACGCCAGCACGCTCAGCTACGGTAACAAAGGGGTGCTGCACGGCAGCTATAGCTACGTGCTGCAGGACGAGGACGGCCAGACTCTCGACGTGCACTCGATTTCGGCCGGGCTGGACTACCCCGGCGTCGGCCCGGAGCACAGCTACTGGAAAGACACCGGCCGCGTGCAGTACACGAACATCCGCGACGACGAGGCGCTGGAGACATTCCAACTGGTCGCTCGCCAGGAAGGAATTCTGCCGGCGATCGAAAGCTCGCACGCGATTGCACAGGCACTGAAAGCGGCCCGCCAGCGGCGCCCGGAGGAGGTGATCGTCGTCTGCCTTTCTGGCCGCGGAGATAAAGATGTCAACGAAGTCGCGCGGCTGCTGGGGCGGGAGATTTGAGTTTGTGTCGGGATCCGATGTGCGGGCACCACTGCCGACCTTCTGACTGGAGCGCTCGATGATCGATTTGAAGCATATTCTCATCCCTACGGACTTCAGCGAGTACAGCCTGCATGCGCTCAAGTATGCGTGTGCGCTGGCGGAGAAGTTCGATTCCCGGCTGCATCTGGTGAACGTGGTGGAGGACTACTATCCGCTGGTTCCCGAAGCCGGGATGATGCTCGGGGAGCGGGACCAGTATCTGTCGGGGCTGCGGACCGGCGCGGAGCGGGAACTGGCGAAGCTGCCGGATCCGTCGTGGTGCGCGGCCGACAAGGTGACTCGGTTTGTGCGGGTCGGCACAGCGTTCCTCGAGATCGTCCGCTACGCCAAGGAGGAACAGATCGACCTGGTTGTGATCGGCAGCCACGGCCGCAGCGGGCTGGCGCATGTACTGATGGGGAGCGTGGCGGAGAAAGTAGTCCGTAAGGCGCCCTGTGCCGTGCTGACCGTGCGCCCGGGCCAGCATCAGTTTGTCATGCCGTGATGGCGGTATTGATGCGTCAGCCGGAAGGGGAGCGCGGGTGTGATCATCGCGATCGCCGCAGTTCCGGTGCGCGCCGAGGTGAGCCTCAGCAACTCTCGCGCTCCTTTGTGCAGCGGGGTTTCGACGGACCTCGTCCCGCGATGATCATCCTTGTGGCCAGCTGCGCCGCCGCGCTGATTGCCTGCCGATTGCGCGCCGCGGAGCCGGCTGCTGATCCTGCCGAGACGGCCCGGGATGCCGAAGCCGCGGCGCTGATCGAAGCGGCGGAGGGGCGGCTGTCGCGTGCGCAGATCGCCGACCTGCTCACGCTGGATGCCGATCTCAAGCAGCGGGGGGATGCCCGGGCCAGCGAACTGCAGGGGGCGCTGTTGAGGGTCCTCGGCGAAAGCGGCACGACGGCTGCGGTGGAGTACGTCCGCGGCGTGTTCGAGTCGGAGCCCGAGCGCCGGGACGAGGCCGCCTACGCATTGAGCCGATTTGCATTGAAGCACCGTCGCCTCCACGGAGACTGGCAGTACCTCGTGCGGTCGCTGATGGTTGTGGAGGGAGATCAGGCGGAGAGCGTGATTGGGGCCCTCAATGAGTTTCCCGAACGGGCGACGAAGCCCACCTGGATCCGCCAGGTGCTGCTGCTCGGTCTGACCTTCGACGAGGCCGGTGCTCAGCAGGCGCTGCGGCTGCTGCGGCATTGGGCCGACGAGACCGCTCCGGTAGCGAACGAGAGACCGATGGGTGAACAACTGGCTGCGTGGCAACAGTGGTTTTGCGAATCGTACCCGGAGGAAGCCGAACCGGCGTGGCCGCCCGAGCCGGTTGCTGGCGGTTGGCGGTTTGATGAACTGTGGCCTGCGATTGAGCGGCTCGATGTCACCACTCCAGACCGGGAGCAGGGAGCCGAGGCTTTCGTGCGGGCCGGGTGCAGCAAATGCCACCGGATCGGTTCGCTGGGAGAGCAGGTGGGCCCCGAGCTGACGCGGATCGCCACGCGGCTGCAGCGCAAGCAGATCCTGCGGGAGATCCTGTTTCCCTCGCTGCATCTGAATGAGGAGTATCCGGCAGCGACGATCCTGCTCGTGGACGGCCGGGTGCTCAGCGGCACAGTGACCGCGGCCGGTCCGGACGCCGTGCTGGTCGGCGCATCGGACGGAACCAGGTCGATCATCGAAAAATCCGCGATCGAGGAGGTGCACCCCAGCCGGGAGTCCGCCATGCCGGCCGGGCTGCTCGACCGGCTCAGCCTGCCGGAAGTCGAGTCCCTGATGGCATTTCTGCTGGATCCTCCGGCGGCGTAGAGCGGTCACAACGGGCGCGCCCGTCAGCAGGCGGATGGAGTATCGAGCGCTTTCGACCGGAGGCGCGGCCCTCAGGACTGGATGCTCGGTTGCGGTCATCCGTCCATGTGCAGCGGGCGATTGCGTGAAACGGGAATCCGTCTCCCTCCCGATCGGTATCTCCTCTAAGATTCGCGGCCCCATTTCCTGCTGACCCGCGAGGGTCCTCGCCGTTCCGTCCCGCCGGTTCCGTGCGAATCGACATGGAGGTTTCGATGCGCCTTACCCGTTGGCGGACCGTGTGTACCGCAGCGTGCCTGTGCACCCTGCTTGCCGGTGCGGCCCTCGCGCAGACGACGTCGTCGACCCCGCTGCGCACGCAATTCAATGCTCAGCCCAGCCCCGAGCAGGATGACGCGACACTGCATGACGTGCAGTTGATGGGGACCAGGCACGGCTGGGCCGTCGGGGATCGGGGTGTCACGTGGCGCACCGAGGATGGAGGCGCGACGTGGCATTTCGTTCCGGGTCCGACGGTCGCGTCGCTGCGGAGCGTTTGCTTCCTCACCGACCAGATCGGCTGGGCCGTCGGCGGAGACGTCGCTCCCTACACACACAGTGACTTCGGCGTGGTGCTCGCCACGCAGGATGGCGGGCGGACATGGCAGGTTCAGGCAGAACGCACCATCCCGGCGCTGCATCACGTGCAGTTCTTCGGCCTGGAGTCTGGCATCGCGGTCGGCGAGTCCTCGGCTCAATTTCCAACTGGCGTTCTGGTCACCGAGGACGGCGGCACGTCGTGGCAGTCGCTGCCCGGCGAGCCGCAGGACGGCTGGCGGGCCGCCGCGTTCCTTGATGAAACGGCCGGCTATCTCGGTGGTCCGCGCGGCGAACACACCGCGGTCGGCAATCGTCGCGTGCTCAAGCGGACTCTCAGCCCGTTCGGGCTGCGCGGCGTGCATGGCGTCGATCTCCAGCCGAACGGCGGAGGCTGGCTCGTGGGCGACGGCGGGCTGGTGTTGCGGACCTCCACGGCCGGCGCGACCTGGGAAGAACCGCCGCAGCCGCTGCCGCGCGGGGTGCGCGACTTCTTTGACGCGCGCTGCGTGACGTCGCAGGGAGCACAGGTCTGGATCGGCGGCAGTCCGGGGGCCGTGGTGTGGCATTCGGCGGATGGCGGTCAGAACTGGGAACCACAGGCGATCGGAAGTCCAGCGCCGGTATCGGGCCTGCACTTTTCGTCGCCGACGCGCGGCTGTGCCGTCGGCGCGTTTGGGCAGATCGCGATCACCGACGATGGCGGGCAGACGTGGCGCAGCATCCGCGGCGCCGGTCGGCGGGCCGCGCTGTTGACGATTCACACTGCGGCCGATCGCGTGCCGTTACGGCTGGTGACCCGCTCCTCGGCCGAGAATGGGTACCGTGCGGTGACGGCCCTTGCCGCCCGGCATGACGTCGGACCCGATGGCCATATCGACAACGAGCTGGACCTGCGGCTCCGCTCGGCGACACTCAGCGCCGGCGGGTGCGATATCGATCTCGGCTGGAAGCTGCCGATCGCCGCGCCGGGGCTTGATCAGAACTATGACCGCCTGCTCAGCGAATGGACGCTGCTTACGGACGGTCGCCTTCCGGACGTCATGCTCGGCGGACTGGTCGCCCAACTGCGGACGTGGCGGCCCAGCGTGGTCGTGATCGACGAACCGCGAGACGGTGACGCTTCGTCCCGGCTGCTGCGGCAGGCGATCCGGCACGCCGTCGCCCAGGCGGCCGACGCCACGCGCTATCCCGAACAGTTGCAGACCGGAGGGCTGCAGCCCTGGTCCGTCTCAAAGGTCTTCGTCCGACTGCCGGAGGGGAAAAGTGGAAGTCCCCAGCTCGATCCCTTCGAGATTCTGCCGCGTCACAGCCAGACGCTCGCGATGGCGGCAGCAGAACCCATTTCGCGACTCGTCGGCGGCGATGCAGCCACTGCGCCGCGTGAAGGTTACCGTCAGATCGAGCCGGAGCCCGATCCCGCTGCGGTGCCGAGCCGCGAGTTCTTCAGCGGACTCAACCTGTCCCCCGGCAGCGATGCGCGGCGGACGCTCGCGCCGCTGACCGACTTCGACTACGAACAGATCGAGCAGCTGGCCCAGCATCAGCGGAACTTCGCCTCCTGGTCGCAGCGCGCACTCGATGACCAGCGCCTGGCGTCGCAGCTCATTGCCCAGCTGCAGGACATCATCGGCGGGTCTCCCTCCGATCAGGCCGCGCTGCAGCTCGCCGCGCTGGCCGAGCAGTATAAAGAGCGGTCACAGTGGCAGCTGGCCGAGGAAACGCTGATCGAACTGGCCGAGCGCTATCCCCGCGAACCGGCGGCGCTCGAGGCCATGCTCTGGCTGCTGCAGCTGTGGACCAGCCAGGAGATCGGCTGGCAGCGTCTGCGGCAGGTCAACTCCGGCCGCAGCCAGGTGACGGTGAAGTCGGAAGTGACGCAGCTGGGCGCGCAGCAGGCGGAGTCGATGATCAACGAAGGAGGGCCGCTCGACCGGGTGCGCGAACTGTCCAACTCCGCCGATTCACCGCTGCTGATTCAGCCGGTCGGCGGGCAGCTCAACTTCGCGGGGCAGGGGCAGCGAACGGCTGAAGCCGGACGCTGGCACGATCAGGCGATGGCGTTGATTCCGACGCTGGAACGGCTCGATGCGGCATATGCTCAGTCTCCGGAGGTGCAGTTCACTCTGGCGGCGCTGTTGCGTCATCGAGGAGAATACGGTCCCTCCGACGAGATCTATCGGCGCTTCACGAACGACAGCGATCCCCTCTGGCAGCGGACCGCACAGGGAGAGGCGTGGATTCTCGGCGGGCCGGTGCAGTCGCCGAAGCCGGTGACACGCTGCCGGCGCGTTCAGGTCCCCCCGGTGCTCGACGGCGTCCTCAGCGACATCTGCTGGCAGGAGGCGCAGGACATGGAGTTGACTCCGCCGGGCAGCGCGGCGGCCGACGGCTATGTCGGCTCGCGCGGAATCGATGACGCCGGCGCACTCACCGACCGTGGCCCGCATCAGGAAGAGCAGGCCATCGTCATGCTCGCCTATGACTCCCGGTATCTCTACTTTGCGGCCTCGCTGCCGCGCGCTCCGGAGCTTCCGGCCGATCCTCCCGAACGCGCCGGCCGCACGTACGACGCCGACCTCGACGGCTACGACCAGATCAGCCTGCAGATCGACATCGACCGCGACTATGCGACGTACTACCGTCTGGACGTCGATTCGCGCGGCCGCACGCGGGACGCCTGCTGGATCGACCAGAAGTGGGACCCCAAGTGGTACGTGGCCAACGACAGCGAGCCACGCCGCTGGACCGTGGAAGCCGCCATTCCACTTGAGGAACTGGCACCGGCGCCTCCGGGCCGCGGCCAGACCTGGGCCGTGGCCGTCGTGCGAACGATGCCGACAATCGGCGTCGAGAGCTGGACGCATCCGGCCGGAAGCGTGCCGCGACCGGTTTCATTCGGACTGCTGCGGTTCGACTGACCCAGCCTGTCTCCTCAGCACGCGGGCGGCCGGATCCTGCCGATACGCCGCGCAGAGAAGCTGATACAGGTCGGGATGTCGGCGGCTGAGTCGGACGGGTTCCTGAAAGAAGACCTCGCTGGCGACGGCGAAGAACTCTCCGCGATTCTCGGCGCCGTAACAATCGAGGAGCGTGGGCCTGCCGAAGCGGCATTCCTGGCAGAGCCGGGCGTACTCGCGCGACATGACGGCGTCCCAGCGCTGTCCGGTTTCGGGATCCGGCAGCGGCGGGGTGCCGTCGACAATGCTGCCGTTGAGCGTATCGAGTTCGTGCGCGAACTCGTGGATCACGAGATTACTGCCGCGGGTTTCGCGGCGTCCGCCGGCCAGCACATCGGGCCAGGAGAGCACGATCGGTCCGCGATACCAGTTCTCGCCCAGCCGGTCCGACCGCCCTTCGACGACGCCGCCCCCCCGCAGCGTGAACTGCTGCGGCACGGCGTAGGCGTCGGGGTAAACGAGAATCGAGATGGTGCGGTCGAAGCAGGAGAGTTCGAGACCGAGCAGCATGTAGCAGGCCTGAGCCGCGACCGTGACCTGGATTTCCTCGGTCATCTCGAGCCCGTACACACCCTCCCAGTTCTTCTCGGCGACGAACACCTGCACATCCCGCTGCAGTTTGCCGCGCTCCGCATCGCTCAACTGCGCATAGGCCCGGAAGTTGGCGTCAAAGATCGTGTTCCAATGCGAAGGAAACGGCTCAGCCAGAAGCCTGCGTCGCCGCCGCTGCCGTAGCCATCGGAAAACCATCGCAGCAATGTCACGGCTCGACGCCCGGCCGTCAACGGAGCGATCGTGCAGCGAGACAAAACGGGGCAGTTGAGGTCGGCCCCGATTGTCCGACGGCATGCGGCCTGACCGGGAGGCAATGACTCAGCCGAACAACTGGTGCAGCACGCGACCGTCGCTGAGATGGTGGGGACGGTTTTCGGGATCGTAGATCGCCGTCTCAGGCGGCAAACCCATCGCGTGATAGACGGTGGCGATGAGGTCTTCCGGTGACACCGGATCGACCGTCGGATAGGCGGCGATCTCGTCGCTGGCTCCGACAACCTGCCCGCCGCGAATGCCGCCGCCGGCGAGCACGATGGACTGACAGGGCCCCCAGTGGTCACGCCCCTGAGTGCCGTTGATTTTTGGCGTGCGGCCGAATTCACCGAGCATGACAACGAGCGTCTCGTCCAGCATTCCCCGCTGCTGCAGGTCTTCGAGCAATGCGGAGTAGGCCAGATCGAGCGGGGGGAGACAGAACTCCCGCTTGAGCATCTCGTAGCCGGTGATGCCGCCGATGGACCCCGTGCCGCCGTGATTGTCCCAGACGTTGAGGACATTGCCGTCGGCGGCGACGTAGTACCAGACCATCGTGACGAGCCGCGTGCCGGCTTCGATAAGCCGCCGTGCGGTCAGGATCGCTTCGCCGTATTCGTTGCGGCCATACGCATCCCGCATGGCGTCCGGCTCCTGCTCGAGATCGAACGCAGCCTTGGCCTGCGAGGATGTCAGGAGTGAGAACGCCTGCTCGCGAAACCGGTCCATGCCCGACCGGGACGCCGCGCGCTGAAAGCGGTCATCCTGAAGGGCGCGATCCTCGTCATCGATCAGCTTGCGGAGCCCTTCGCGCGCCTGCAGCCTCCCGATATCCAGACCGGGCGGCAGTTCCATCGAGTGCGGAGCGCTTTCGCTGACCTCGGCGGGGGGCTGCAACTCAAGCGGATCGAACCGCGGGCCCAGAAAGCCGGCATAGGTGCCGGTGTAGACGACGCCGTCGTGCCCGATGGGTCGGGGCACGGTCACGCTGGCCGGCATGACGCTCGGCGGGCTGAACCGCGCCACGACCGATCCCATATTGGGGAAGTCACGCCGATTGCGGCGATTGCGAGGCACAGCCAGCGTGTTGTTCACCTTGCCAGTCAGCGTGTGATAGACGCCGACTTCGTGGGTGTTGCTCGGATGAGTGAACGAACGGACGACGCACATCTTGTCGGAGTGCTGCGCCATTCGGGGGAGTTGATCAGTGAAGTGAATGCCGGGCGTCGCGGTCGCGGCCGGCGCGAACAGGGAGCGAATCCCGTCGGGTGCGTGGGGCTTGGGGTCCCACATGTCCATCTGCGGCGGACCGCCCCACAGGTAGATCAGAATACAGGACTTCGCCGTGCCGCTGCCGGCAACCGGCTCGGCGACGGGAGCGCCCGTCGCAGCGGCCTGCAGCACCGAGGGAAGCGTGAGGCTGCCGAATGACGCCTGTCCAAGCCTGAGCAATGCATCGCGTCGGTGAAGCATTTTTCCCCCTGAGCGGGTTCGCAGACGGAGCGCCTATGGAACAGTCCAGAATCTACCATACCTGCGGTCGGATTTCGACATCAGCCGTCGTTGATGCGACAGCTTTCTCCAGTCGGGAACGAATGGCCGCCGCGTTTCAAGGCCCCGGGCTTCGATCAACACACAGTTGGAGTTCTCCGGCGGAAGCAGGGCGCCGGGGTTATCACACGCTTCCACTGGGGGTAGAATGGCAGTTGGTCGCCAGTCCGGGCGCCCCGACGGCAATCACGCTCTCCGTCATCGACGATTCTTCGATCCTATGTCTGCGCTGGCCGCCCCTCATCAATCGCACGGCATCGACCTGGAGCCCCTGGGAGTCGCCGTTTCCCCCATTGAGAAGTATCGCGAATTCCTGGCCTCGAAGGGGCTGCGGATGACGCGCGAGCGGTCGATCATCGTCGAGGAGATCTTCTCGCTGCACGAGCACTTCGACGCCGACAAGCTGGTCGACCGCCTGAAGAGCAGCCCTGATCGCGTGTCGCGCTCGACGGTGTACCGGTCCCTGGCGCTGCTCGAGGAGGCCGGTCTGATCCGCAAGGTTGCCCGGCAGGATGACCGTGAGATTTTTGAACACGATTACGGCTACCCGCAGCACGACCATCTGATCTGCCGGCAGTGCGGGAAGCTGATCGAGTTCCACAACGACGCCATCAACGAAGTGCTGAACGAGATCGCACGCCGACATGGGTTCCGCATGGAGGGTCATCGCCTGGAAGTCCAGGGCCTGTGTGACGATTGCTGCCGACCGCCGGAAACGCGGCCCAAGAAGCTGAATCTGCTGTGAGGGCGCTGAGGTTGCGTCAGTCCTGCCTGCGGCGCGTCACCGGGATCTTCTGATACGCCCGGCGGAGCGTGAGCAGTACGACCAGGCCTCCCAGGATGGCGCCACCGATGATGGCGAGGCTCTGCCAGTCGCCGAACAGCCGTCGAATGGAGAACGGCCCCGTCGCATTTCCGAGCGGCAATTCCCACATCCACAGCCGGCGCCAGCTGCAGAGCACCATATACGTCGCCAGGCACAGGAACGGGCCGTAGGGCAGATATGGCCGGTTTGCAGCGAACTGCGGTGTGCTGAAAACCGCACGGAGCATTCCCTGCGCGGCGAGCGTCAGTACGGCGGCGGCCAGCGCGCACAACGGGGCCATCAGCAACACGAAGACGACCGGCTGCCAGCCGAGGAAGCTGCCGATCATTCCCATCAGAGTGACATCTCCCAGGCCCATCGATTCCCGGCCCATCGCCAGCGACGACAGGGCACGAATTGACCATGTCCCGCCGGCCGCGACGACCGCTCCCGCCAGGCTCCACGCCAGCCCATGCCAGTGCGGATGACGTGCGATCCACTGCGGAACGTATGCCTCACGCAGTTGCGGAATCTCCTGGTTCCAATCCACCCATAAGTGCTCCATCTGGAGGTCGCCCGACGCGCAGGCCAGCGTCACTCCCAGGAACAATCCCGCACAAGTGATTCCGTCAGGGATCAGGTAGGCACGGAAGTCGGTGGCCGTGGCGGCGACCATCAGCACGACCAGCAGACAATGGTACCCCGTCCGCCAATGCCACCAGATCAGCGACGGGCGGACGATGGGGGTCTCCTGACACTTCCATGCCAGCATCAGCCACGTGAGGAGGGCGCAGAGCAGGCCGGCGGCCAATCCGGACCAGATCGACCAGCCGCGGTCCGGCTCTCCACACTGCCGCAGGGAGCAGCGAGTCACGATCGTTGCCGACGATCCCGCGAGAACGCCGAAGAGAACGGCCGTTCCCCAAGTCGGCAGATTAAAGGGAGCCAGGACAAGTTCGGCGGTCATCGACGAATCGGCAGACGGTCGCGGGGAGAATCCGGAGCTCAGTCGAAGTCGTCCCTGGCGACGACCTGCGTCCCGATTCTACGCTGACCGCCGTCCGAGCGTGAGTTCGAGTTCGGGGATCGAGCGATCACTCCACCGATTGGGGCTGAGCCCTGCGCCATTCCGCCGCGAACTCGGTGAGATCGAAGGGCTTTCGTAGACACGCGTCCATTCCGGCGGCGAGGCACAACGATGTGTCTGCCGGCGCCAGCGTGGCCGTTAATGCAAACACCGGCGTCTCGAAGCCGGACGAGCGCAGCGATTGCGTGGCCTGGAGGCCATCCATCTCCGGCATGTGGACGTCCATCAGGATCAGATCAAATGTCCCCGTCGCGGCGGCACGCACCGCGGCCCTGCCGTCCGGCACCGAGTGCACGGAATGTCCGCACCGCTCCAGAACCCGTGTGACGAAGACGCGTGTGACTTCGGTGTCATCGGCGACCAGGATCCGCAGTGTGCCCGGCGTCCCGAATCGGGAGTCGGTCCGACGGATGGAGTCGTCGGCCGACTCCGTCGCCAGGCATTCACTGGACAAGCTCGACATCGCGGATCTCACGTGACATCCCCAGTGGCGGCGTGGCGGCGCTGCTTCGGCAGTCACAATGCGCCACCCGCCCGCCGATCAAGGGCATCCGGCCAGTTCAAAGCACGGGCTGCCGCCTGGAGAAGACGCCTCTACGGAACGCCGCTTGACCAGCGTCACCTGATTGCCCCTGGAGTTGTAGTGCACCTCATCCATGAAGGTCCGCATCAGCAGGACTCCGCGTCCGCTGGCAAGCATCATCCGTTCCGGGTCGCGCGGATCCGGGATGCGGCTGATATCAAAGCCCGGTCCTTCATCGCGGACGACGATCGTGGCCGCGTCTGAGGTGAACTCGCAATCGACGGACACGCGCCGATCAGCATAGCGGCGGATGCGGCGGCGCTCGGCAATCATCCGCTCATACGCTCCGCTGGTGGATTCCCGCAGTTCCGAGCTCACTTCCAGATTGCCGTGAATCACGGCATTCACAAGGGCCTCTTCGAGGGCGACGGCGACGCGGACGCGCTCGCGGTCGTTGGTGACTTCGAACGAGCAGCAGCAGTCGACGATGTGCCTGACGAGCGAGGCGACCTGAGAGGGATCGTTGCCGAGCTCAAAACTGACGGACTCGCGCGTCCGCAGGTTCAGCACGCTTTCCCGCGCGCGATGCTCGTGTGACGCGGTCAGCACCCGATCGACGATATCGACCAGGTCGTACGCGAGCCGCCGCTTCGTGATGTAGCCGTCGGCTCCGCTCTGCAGTGCCTGGACGGCCAGTTCCTCGCTGCCGGCGCCGGTCATGATGATCACGGGCAACAACGGATGATCGGCCTTCATCTGCCCGAGGAGCAGGAGTCCATCCACGTCGGGCATGCAGACATCCGTCAGCACCAGGTCGAGCGGCGTCAACTGCGCCAACATGAGCGCCTGCTCGGCCGAGCCGGCCTCAATGACCGCCCAGCCTTCCTGCCGCGCGAGGATGGCGGACGCCAGTTGTCGCTCAACGGGAGAATCGTCGGTGACGAGAATGTTTGCCACAGAACACCGATGTCTGGAATCTGACTTGGGGAATCTTCCGCCCGGCTGACGGAGCACCTCTCGAAGTCCACTTCGGGGATTGTTCAAGAATGCATCAGCGATCCCTCCGTCTTCTCACGGTATTCCGTCACGATGTGGTTTTCGTGATGCCGGGTCGCAGAGCATGCCGATTTGGAGGATGTTACGGACTATTCCGATCGCATGGGCGCAGTCCGTACAACCCCAAACCTCCCATTTAACGCATTTCACCAAGTCATCGAGAGGCGCGACCGCGCCGCATCGACGACTCGCAGCAGGCGCCTTTGCCGGCCTCCGCATCCTTGCCTGCGCAATCCCCGGGTGAAGCAAGGCCACGATCAGGCGAGCGCCAGGAAGGAACTGCCCGGCATGCGACGTGTTCCCGCATCTCGTTCCGCACTCGTGCTGGCAGGACTCAGCGTCGGCGTTGGCATTGCCGGCTGGGCCGCTCAGCCGCGCGCGACGACACCATCGCACCCAATCATTCTCCCAGCGGGCAGCGAAGCGCCGGCCGTCCGCCCGCTCGGGGCGCCGGCGCGCTCCATTGATCCCGACTCGGCGCTGCCCGGCGTGACCCAAGGGACAATGCGCCACTGCAGCATCGTCGGGGCAGTCCGCTATCCCGGGACCTATGCCGCGCGGCAGCAGTCGGTTCTCTTGCGGAGCCTGATTGAGCATGCCGGCGGACTGACCGACCATGCCGCCGGCACCGTCCGGATTCTGCAGAACGGCCGGCAGCAGCAGGTGGCTTACTCAGCGGATGCGCCGCCTGTCATTGTGCCCCCGGAATCCGTGGTGGTCATCGACTCGTCCCGGCCAGGGGCACATGTCTCAGCGGACGACGTCGCAGAGTACGCCGACATCGCCTGCATCCATTTGCTGGAACGCCCCGTCGTCCTCTGGCTGAAGCCGGCTGACGCAACGATTGCCCACCTCCTGCAGTTGCTCGGGCAGCCCGCCGCGGCCGCCGAGTTTGTGCAGGTCATTCCGCCTCCGTCCGGGCGGGGCATGCCCCAGGGGCGGCTGGCCTCCGGAACTGTCCTTGTCTTCAATCCGGCACAACTCGACCAGGTGGCACTTGAAGGCGTGCTGCAACGCTGGCCGCTCCAGGACCTGATTTCGATTGAGGAGACCGGAGCGTCCGCCAATCGCGGTTCCGAAGTTTCGGACATCCTCCGATTCCTGCAGAACGGGATGGTTCCGGCTTCGATCGAGCCTGTGGTTGAGCCGAGCCTCGAACCGCACGCCGCTTCGACGGCAGCCCCCTCGTTGAACTTCCCGGTCACAGCCGTGTCCGCTGAGACGGCGTTCCCAGCCGCGCCTCCAACGAACATCGATGTCCGGGATTCGGCGCCACTTCCGGCGCCACCGCGACGACAGCAGGCCGGCGGCTCGACGGCAACGGCAGACGCGGTGGCCGCGACGAACACTCCGGCGACGCTCATCTCTCCGCCGACCACTGATACTGCGGACGACATGGACGATCGACGGTCCGTGCAACCCGCCTCCGCACTGCAGGTGCAGACGTTCCCGGAAGCGGGCCCGTCGCCGCGCGCGCTGCTGAACGAAGCGGCTCACGCAGAAGTTGCCGCGACGAGCCCACCATTCACGGCTGACGAAACGAGTCTCCCAGCGGGGGGTTCGCTCACCAAGCTTCGCTCGACGCAATCAATCGATCCGGACGAGCAGGCTCAAGGCAACTGGTTGCTGGGGGGACTGGCGCTGGGTGTGCTCGCCGGACTGGGATCGATGCTCAGCTGGTCGCAGTTCGTCCGACGCAAGCGTCGGACTCAGCGCACCTCCGATCGAATCGATGCCTACTCGCACGCGATCGCAGAGGCCCGTCCATCGTCGCCCCAGTCGATGCTTGACAGTCTGATCAACAACACCGCGACCGTGATGGAGGAGCCGGCGGTGTTCCAGGGAGCTTCCAGCTTTCATGGCCGAACGGTGGGCTTCCGCTACCTGCTCCGTCATGGACCGCATCAGTTGCAGGGCCCCCACTTTGCTGCATTGGAAAGTCGGCATCGCGCTGCCGAACCGGCTTTGGCCGGTGCTCAGCCACGCCGAGCTGATGCGGCAGCGACGAGCCGGTTCGAGCGCGTCGATCCGCCGGCAGCCCGCGCCGCGCAGCAGGCCGTTCCGGCACGGCAGCGCGGCGTGAGCCCGCTCGAACACGCACTGCGCAGTCTGCTGCGCGACCGGCCCTCGGAGACCGCGGAATGAGCATCGCACTTCAGATTGACGGCCGCATGATGTGCTCGCTCCGCCGGCAGGGTCCGCGCGTCATCGGGCGGCAGTGTCCGTCGATCTACATTGCGGTGCCGCCGGACGACGCCGAGAAGCGGCTGTTCGAGCGGGCCCAAATCCCGTACGCCACATGCGACGGGAATACGATTGTGTTCGGCAGGCACGCAGCCGACCTGGCGCCGCTGCTGCACGTGCCTCGATTGCCCGTACTCCCAGGCGGCAAGCTGCCGACGGAGGATCCGCTCGGCCGGCAACTGGCGGCCGCCATCGCTGACTCACTCCTGCCTGATGCAACGCATCCGGGCGAACTGTGCGCCCTGACGCTTCCGCCGGTCACGGGCGCAGAGCGCTCACCGGAGTGGGGATTCTTCTCGCGCGTCGCCCGGCTGCGCGGCTTTGCGCCGGTGAGCGTACCCGCGTGCACGGCGCTCGCGCTGGCGGAGTTCGGACAGACCGGGTTCACCGGAATCACCGTGATTATCGATGCCGCCGCGACATCGATGGCGCTGCTGCATCAGGGAAGCATCTTAGCCGAGGCCATGCTGCCTCGCGGGGGTGATTGGATCGACGAGCACCTGGCGCGCAAGACCGAGCGCATGGTGTGGGACATGGACGGCAACAGCTACGTCGACGTGGACGCGGTGGGCCGCTGGAAACTGGACGCTGCCCCGCAGCTGCAGGCCCCGCAGAACGACGACGTTCAGCTTCTGGCGTACATCTACGAGCTGCTCTTCCAGGACACACTCCGCGCCTTCGCCGACGCTTGCCGCCATGCGCCGCTGCTGAAGACGATTCGCCAGCGGTTTCCCGTCGTCTGCTGCGGCGAGCCGACGCTGCTCTCCGGCGTGGCGCAGGTGCTGGGAGAGCAAATCCGCCGGAGTGATCTTCCGTTCGCCATCTCGGGCATCCGTGTCGCGGAGGACTCCGTGTTCACGATCGCCAGAGGCGCCTTGATCCGCGCCGAGCTCGAGTCGCTCCCGGCGCCGACGGCCCGATCCGCCTGACAGAAAACCTCCGCCCAAAGAAACAGCCCGGCGACTGGAAAGAAGCCGGGCCTGCTGTCAGTGGTCAGGGGCGGAATCGAACCGCCGACACATGGATTTTCAGTCCATTGCTCTACCAGCTGAGCTACCTGACCCGATGGGTCGATGCGGCTCGGCGGACCGCCTGCGACGCATCGGCAAAGACAAAGCGAGGCCGACGGGACTTGAACCCGCAACCCCCGGATCGACAGTCCGGTACTGCCAAACCGCAGCGCGTTTCTACCACTGAAGATGCGGCGAGTCAAGTTTCCCGGTTGCATCAATGGTTGCGCTAATCCCTGGCCGATTCAGCTGACTTCCAGTGGCTCGCCCGGCACTGTCAGCTGCTTTCTCCCACGGTCCAGCGATCCATCGTGACGCTGGCTCAGGCCTCCCTCCCCCAGCCTCGGGAAGGGGGTGCACAGTGACCGCAGCGAACCTTACCCAGTCCCGTCCGCGGCATCCAAGCTCGGTTTGGGATCTGCCGAAGCTGTCGGTGTCGGTGGATTCTTTCAGGAAGCCGACCGTCAAAGCCCTCAAACTGCGGCCTCATTACGCCAAAATCCTGGCGTTCGTCTATCGCAATCGATTCGCCATCGCCGATCAGATCCGCCGTCGATTCTCCGATTACTGGCGGTCTGACCGCACTGCAAGACGCCATCTCGCGGAACTGGAGTCGCTTGGCCTCCTGGGCGTGCAGGCGGTTACTGGCGTTTCCCCGCTGATCCCGTCCTCACTCCGGAGGTTCGCCCAACAAGGGCGGAATGTCTGCGGCCGCTGCCTCCCAAGGCCGAGTCCATTATTCGAGAAAGCGATAGGTCGAGTTGAATCGCTGGTTGCGTGTCGCTTGGTCACGCGCACAGTCCACAATCGTTTCTTGTCGAAGCCCGCTCGTTCGGGTCGTCTAGGTTCGTCGGCCGCGCATCCGACACACCTCGGTCGATGTGACCGAAACAGCTAGCTGAAGAACGTTGCTACGCCCTGCTGACGCACTTGAGGAGCAAGAGCAGTTGCCGGTCGCGAACATACTCGACAATCTTGCCTCGCACCCATTGTCGAGCCGATCTCGTACGGAACAAAGTGCTCATCAACAAACGCACTCCCGACCTGTTCCGGCTGAGTCGCCATTGTCCATTGACGGGCAAGAACTCCGATCGAGTTCTTGCAACTGCGAGTCCGAGCACCTCACTCAGTGGCCAGGGATATCGGAATTCAATGCACGATGCGGAGATGCCAGCAGGAGTTCTTGCGAGCCCTCGATGCAAATCAGCGGCTCATCCACTCTGACGTCTGCGTAGTGGTCCTGAACGCCGGACGGCCAGATAACGGCCAGTCGCGTGATCACCGAATGACGATTGAGGCCTGCCCACAATGCGCGTTCGTTTGAGCAGAGATAGCCGTCGCCGGCGGTGAGTTCGAAGGCAGCCTGATTGCCCCCAAACTGGATGCGAATCCGCACGCCTGTGCCATTGCGGTCCGATTGAACGCCGACGAATCGCAACGACAGAACGTGGTGGCTGGTCTGAGTTTCGTTCAAGAGCAAGGCGGCGGGAGCATCAAGGTGCGTGACGGCGAGGTCCGCGCGGCCGTCCTGGTCCCAGTCCAATCGCGCTGCGCTGCGTCCCAGATAACTGCCACCGAAGTAGGCGCCCGTGCCTTCCGGACAGAGGCGGTAATCTCGACCGTCGCGATTCCAGTAGAGTTGCGGCGGCATGGTGTAGAGGCGGCCTTTGGCGCGCAGATCATTGACGTGGCCATTGGTAATAAACAAATCCAGATGACCGTCCAGATCGGCATCGAGAAACTGAGCGCCGAAACCGACCATTGGAAAGCTGTCGTCGGCGAGCCGGAATACACGGGTGGCGTCCTCGAATGAGCCGTCGGTCACCTGACGGTACAGCGTGCTGGTTTCGCCATCGAAGTTCGACACCAATAGGTCGAGCCGTTGATCCCCGTCGACGTCGCCGGAGGCGATGCCCATGCAGGCCTGACCCCGCCCCTGTCCGTCGACCGCCACGCCCCGGGCCCATGCTTCGTCAACGTATTGCACATCGAGATTCCCTCCCGCAGCGTCATTCCCCGATTGCGGCACAAAGAAGTTGTTGGCGTCGGAATCGTTCGCCACAAACAAAGTCGGAAGCGAGAAGGCGTTCAGCCTGAGGGACAGAATGCCGAGCCCTCTGCCTTCGGGACTGAGGATGCCGGCCGTCTCGGTCGCGTCGCGGAATCCGCGGCCGCCGGAATTGAAGTAGAGGCGGTCCTGGGCGGCCGCAAATTCCTTCTGCGAACAGCTCAGCCGCAGCTCGCCGGACTGATCCGGACAGAGCCGTGAGAATACGTCTGCTCCCTGGAGATAATTAACGACGTACAAATCCGGCAATCCATCGCCGTTGAGATCGTCGAAGAGACAGCTGGATGACCAGTCCTCGCCGGCGGTCCCCATGGCGTCTTCAATCTCGGAGAACGTGCCGTCTCCGTTATTGCGAAAACAGCGATTGCGGCCGATGTTGGCCACATAAATGTCGCTGAATCCATCCGCGTCGAGGTCCGCGACCGCCACACCCTGGCTGAATCCGGATTCGATGAGACGCGCCGCTGCGGTGACATCGCGTGCCTGCTCTCCGGCGACGTTTCGATACATCCGGTCGAGATACCGGCGCTGATCCGGTGCAGGGGGCCAATCGGATCCCTGAGTGAGATACAGGTCCGGCCAGCCGTCCCGATCGTAGTCGACGACTCCAACCCCGCCGCCGAGCAACTCATACATGTAGCGCAGTCCCTGACTCGAATCGCCGCCGTTGCGATATTGAAACTCAATGCCCAGATCGGCGGCCCGATTCGTGAACCTGATCGTAGGCATGGAATCGGGCGAGATCGCTCCCGTCACCTGCCCGTCACGGGGGCTGACGCCGCCCGTTCCTCCGGGAAGTGCGAACTCACTCAGATCAACCCGAGCGGCGAGATTCGCGCGCGCATCGGTGCGGATCAGCGGGCGATCCGCAACTGTGACGCCAATGCGCCGGACAACGTCGCGAGCCCATTCGAGTTCCGGTTTGAGTCGCAAAGACAGGCTCGCCCAACCGTAAGCCTCCCAATCGAGCCCCAGTTGCTCGGCCAGATCCACCGTACGATTCAGAAGCGGCAGGTCGCTGCCCGACTTGGCGACCTCCACGGCGCTCAAGTACTCCTGCAGGAGCGCTGCACGATCAAGAAACAGCTGCGCGCGTTCAGGTTGGTCCGCCTGCAACAATTGACGCCCGAGCCGGTAGTTGACGAGCGGCTGGCTCGGCTCCCGCAGCAGTGATTCCCAATAGCAGCGAATCGCCGCGCGATGGCTTCCCGCCGCCGCCGCCCAGTCACCCGCAGCGGCCCAGTAACGGGAACTCCTGTCGCATTGAACTGCGGTGGCGCCAAACCAGGTGCGAAGCTCGGATTCATCCAGGGACTGTGAGCGGACGATCGCCCATTCGGCCTGCGCTTCGCAGCGGTCGGGATGATCCTGGAGGACAGACCTGAGCAGCTCCGACGCGTCGTCCCATCGCTGCTGGGATGCAGCATGCATGGCCAGCGCGACCCTGGGGGCGGGATCGTCCGGATCGGCCGCGACGTACTGCGGCAACGTCTCGACGTCCACTTCCACACGATCCCCCGCACAGACCACGTACAGGTGGAGGTTGTGAAACTGTCCCTGACGAATGAGTCGCAGCACCGAAGGCGCGGCTTCATCCCAGCGGCCGCTGGTCATCAGGATCTGGATCAATCGCTCCAGCGCGGCCGGATTCTCAGGTTCGATCGTCAGTGCCCGCCGAAACTGCTGCTCGGCATCGCTCATCCGATGCAGATCGAAGAACAGCACCTCTCCGGTTTGCACGCGGGCCTGGAGAGCCCACTGGGAGTCGCCGTCAACCCGATCGAAGGCGGCAACGGCTTCATGCGGACGCGCAGCGGCTCGTTCTGCGAGTCCCAAGACAAACCAGGCTTCGGACGATCCGTCCTGCTGCCGGACCGCCTTCCCAGCCAGTTCCGCGGCGGCTGGTGCATCCCCTCCCTTGAGAAGCGCGCGCGCGCGTGACAACAGTTCGCTCTGCGACGCGTGGCCGGCGCCCCCGTACCATCGCCACAGCAAGAAGCCCGCCGCAAGCAGAACGAGGATGATCAGGAGCGGACCGAGGGGGCCGCGGCGTTGAGGGGATTGCTCGGCCGGCGGACCTTCGGGCGGCGTCTGCAAATTCAGTTCTCGATCGTTCGCCATTCGCGGTGCTGCTGCGCCAGGGCACGCTCTCCGATGCCTTCATAGTACTCTGCCAGTAACCGGTGCGTCGCCTCATGGTCGGGGTCGAATTGCAGACTGTTCTCCAGCCACAAGGCCCCTTCGCGGGGGTCCCCGTAGTTCAGGAGCGTTTGACCGACCTGCGCGCGAACGTCCATCAGGCCAGGGTCGCCTGATAACTGCTCCATCAGATTGCGCAGCTCTGCCTGCGCCCGGGTCTGCGCATCGACGTAATCGAACTGCTCCCTGGCGTCCTCAGGGCGCCCGGCCAGGGACAGAGCGGTGGCGTAGTTGTATCGGGCCGCCGGATTAAAAGGTTGAGCCTGCAAGACGCTCTCCAGCAACTGGATCGCTGAGTCGGTGTCACCGTCCGTCAACAGCAGTTCGGCGAGGTCCAGCTGGGCATTGACGTGCTCGGGATTTCGTTTCAGTGCTGCCCGCAGAAGTTCACGGGCCTCATCAGTCCGGCCGGAATCGATGAGGCTGGCCGCGAGGCCGACCATTGCTTCGACGTGTCCGGGTCGGTCTTCAAGACAGACTTCGTACTCCGCGATGGCCGCTTCGTTCTCCGAAACTTCTCTGAGCGCATCGGCGAGTCCAAGCCGTGCGTCGAAGTGCTTCGAATCACGGGCAATCGCCTCACGGTAACTGTCAGCCGCCTCGGCGAAAAAGTTCTCGTGAACCAGGTACTTGGCACGCAAATAGTGCGGTATGGGGTCATCGGGATAGTCCTGTTCCCACGCCGTCAGAATCTGCAGGGCGCGCGATGCTTCATTGATCCGCATCAGTCCGGCGACGATGGCATGGCTGACCAGACGCTGGTCCACCTCGGGGTCCATCAGCATCCGCCCCAAGTCCCCCTCCAGGCGATGCACTTCGCCGATCTGGGCTCGAGCCAGAATCTGCTCCCGTTCGAGTTCAGCGACGGGGTATCCCGCGTCCGCGGCGGCTGCCAGCCGCCGCTTCATGTCGTCCAGCCGACCTGCAAGGCGGGCCGCACGGGCCAGCAGAAAGTGCGTCCGCCCGTCCGCCGCCCTCACCCGAAGGGCCGCCTGGAGATGTTCCGTCGCTTCATCCGGCTGCTGGGCCGAAAGGGCTTTGATCGCAGCCCGCTGATGGTAGATCACCATCAATCTCGGAGAGAAAACGGCGAGTCCTGCTCCGGCGCCGACCAGCACAATGACCCAAAACCAGAGCCGGACGCGGAACTGTGCTGCACCGAGTGCAGATCGTTCGGATGTCCGTCGGTCACGCCGAATGGAGCTCACGCCAATCGCCTGTCCCGCCCAATGGATCGTCCGACACTCCGTCGGCGCGGCACAACGCAGCGCCGCATTATGCATCAGCAGATTGACAGTGCCCAACCGAAAGATTACAAGTCAAGGCTGCCCAAGGCAATCTGATTGCTTTGGCGATATCGTTCTCATTCTCAAATCTGTCCCATACTTGCCGCGCCTATCGGTGGCTACCCTGTCTTTCGCGGGGTAGCTCCGCGTTTGCTTGATATCGACGTTCATTCCCTGATTCGGAGGTTGAAGATGCTCAAGACTCGACGGAGGTTGGGATTCACGCTGATTGAGCTGCTGGTGGTGATCGCGATCATCGCGATTCTCATCGCACTCCTCCTCCCTGCCGTGCAGCAGGCCCGGGAGGCAGCTCGCCGGACGACCTGCAAGAACCACCTGCACCAGATCGGCCTGGCGATGCACAACTACCACGATGTGCACCAGCGGTTCCCGGCGCGCATGTGGCACACATTTGGCGACCCACTGTCCGGCACAGCCTGCTTTGACTGGACGAATGGCTCGAAGGGGTCATGGCTGGTGCACCTGCTGCCGTACGTTGACCAGGCGCCGCTGTACAATGCGATCAACTTCAACCTGGTGGGAGCGGCCACGGGATGCCCGACAGTCGGGCCGGAGTTTCAAAACCAGCCTGGGACGACAACGCCCATCTACCAGCAGGTCATCCCCGCGTACATCTGCCCCAGCGACGACACGCCCAATCAACTGGTCAACAATGCCAATCGCGGCAAGTCGAACTACGCGATTTCACACGGCAACCAGCTGATGACGGATCCGGCTGGTGCTTGCGCCATAGGACTGAACAAGGGCAACAACTTCGGCACCGGCGGGGCGCATTGGGGAGACACGAATGATCCGGCGCATATCTCCGGTATCACGAATCGGGGATGCTGGTCCGCCAGCATTCGTGACATCCTGGACGGCACGAGCAACACTGTGCTGGCTGGCGAAGTCATTCCCTACTGCGAGGGACACGCCAACGGGGGCTGGTTGCATTTCAATGCCCCCTGGGTTTCGACGACGGCACCCATCAATTGGCCAATCAACTGCGTGGGCAAGCCGCCAGTCCAGGTGATCTCTCCCAATTGTCATGGGACGGGCGTGCATTCGATGGCTATGGGATTTCGTTCCAACCATGAGGGCGGAGCGCACGTCGTCCTGGGGGACGGGTCCGTTCGCTTCCTCAGCGAGAATATCGATTATTTGAATCTCCAGAGACTGGGGGATCGACGGGATGGCCAGCCTTTGGGTGAGTTCTGAGCAACGCCTTTGATGGCGAAGTCAGCTGATTCGGGTCGCTATGGACGGAGCAACGCTCCGTCCATAAGCTTTTGATGTCCTCATTTCCTCAGCAACCTGCACGACAATGCACAATCATTCGTATACTAGCCGTCGGGTTTCCTTCGTCTTGGCAGCAGCCGCATTGTGTTTCATCGAAGGGTGCGGCGGAGACTCGGGTCCTGAAAGGCCGACCGTTGCGCCTGTGAAGGGCACTGTCAATTACCAGGGCCAGCCTCTTGCCGGCGCCACGGTTTCGTTTTACGGCCCCGGCTCCGGCGTCCCTTCGACGGGGGTCTCCAATGAACAGGGAGTATTTGAACTGACGACGTACGAGCAGGGGGACGGCGCTCCGATCGGTGAAAACACAGTCACGGTGACCAAGTTCGAAGGCGGCGCTGACTCGACGAGCGCCGGCGATCCAATGCAGATCATCCAGGGAGGAGCACCTCCCACCACGGCCGGCACTCCGCCGCCATTGAAGGCGCTGGTTCCCGAGCATTACGGGAACACAGTGACGACGCCGCTTAAAGTGACCGTCGAAGAAGGCAAGGAGAACACGCCGACTTTGAATCTCGATTGATCTCAACTTGGTCAAAACAGCGTTGTGTATCGCAGATCGATCCTGGCTGCCGTGCTGGCGGCATTGGCAGCGGTAGCCGTCACTTGGTGGGCGTTTCGTTCATCCATTAGCCATCACAGAGTCACGTCGCAGTCGGCGCGATCCGTCGAAGTGCAAGCCCTTCGCCCCAAGGTCGAAGCTTTCTGCGGCGACTGTCACTCGACTCCGGAGCCCGACACGTTCCCCCGTGCCGCGTGGCGGCGAGAAGTCGCCCAGGGATTCCGCTTCTACGCGGCCTCCGGTCGGAGTGATCTGATTCCGCCGAATATGGGAGAGGTGATCGCGTACTACGAGCAGTTGGCGCCGGCCGAATTGGCCTGGCCATCCAGTCCTGATCGATCTTCGCCAGATCGCAGCTTCCGGCCAGCCACCCTCTCGCTTCCCGACGCGCCGCGCGTGGCGGCCGTTTCCTCACTGTTCTGGGGGAGCGGGCCATCGGGAGAGCAGCGACTGACGTTCTGCGATATGTATGGCGGCGGGATATGGTCCTGTTTGCCGGCAGGGGCCCACGGCGACGCGGAGGTCATCGGCGTCGTTCAAAATCCGGCCCGCCTGGCTCCTTGCGATTTGAATGGTGATGACATTACCGACTTCGTCGCGGCCGATCTCGGCAGCTTTACGCCGGCGGATCATGGCCGGGGGGCGGTCGTCTGGCTGAATCCCGCGGCGGAAGACGCCGAACCAGTTGTGCTCCAATCCGATCTCGGCCGCGTTGCCGACGTTCGGCCGGCGGATTTCGACGGCGATGGCGACCAGGACCTGATCGTCGCGGAGTTCGGCTGGCGACGTACGGGGCGCGTCCTGTGTCTGGAACATCAGGGCGTCAGTGAGGGTTTGCCCCAATTTGATCTGCGTGTGCTGGATGACCGCCACGGCGCCATCCACGTCCCGGCAGGTGACATGAACGGCGATGGTGCGCTGGACGTCGTGGTCCTCCTCAGCCAGGAGCACGAACAGGTGATCTGCCTGGTCAATGACGGACAGGGCGGGTTTGAGAATCGCACAATCTTTGAAGCCGGGGATCCTGCGTTTGGATCCAGCGGAATTGAACTGGTCGACCTGGATCAGGATGGCGATCTGGATGTGCTCTACACCAACGGCGATACGCTCGACAGCTATGACTTGAAGCCGACGCACGGAGTGCATTGGTTCGAAAACCGGGGGGAGTTTCCCTTTGCCGCGCATCGCATCGCAACGCTTCCGGGGGCGATGCGCGCTTTGCCCGGGGATCTGGATGGGGACGAGGATCTGGACGTGGTCGTGGCGGCCTACATTCCGGCGTCATTGCGCCGGCAGCCTACAGCGAGGGTGACCGACACGTTAATGGCGCTGGAACAGACGGAGCCGGGCATCTTTACAGGCATATCGCTCGATGGCGCCCTTCCGGGATACATGGCTCTGGAACTGGCCGACTTTGACGGCGATGGCGACCTGGATATTGCCGGCGGCACGTTTGACACGTCGGCTGAAGCAGCCGGGAACTGGCTGAGAATCTGGTGGAATGACGCCCTGGCAGACTGAAAGCCGGCTGGCGGTCACGGCACTGTTCATTGCACGTGCGATTCCACCGAACCGCCTGGGAGCAGCAGAGGGCCCCGTCCACCTTCGATCAGAAGGTACTCACGATCGACCGGGAGCGCATCGAACGTTTCCTCGACGCCTGAAGGCCATTGCACACTGCCGGACACGACGACGATATCGTCGCCCAGACCGAACCGGAGGCACTTTTCATTTGTGCTTTCGTAGCCGTCGCCGGCCGTCAGTTGCTGTGTGACCGTTTCCCCCTCGATCTGGATCGAGACGCGGGTGCAATGTGCGTTCCGTTCTGAGTGCACTCCGATCAGGCGGAAAGTGACGGAACGCCCCGCCGACTCGGTCGTGTTCGTGAGGAGGGCCGCAGGATCGAGTATGTGAGAAATCACAGCGTCATCCAGGCCGTCCCGGTTCCAGTCCAGACGAGCCAGTCCACGGCCGAGATACTCCTGCAGGAAGTACGGGCCTGACTCACCGGGTGCGGGCTCTGCAAACAAGCCGTTGCCCAAGTTTGAAAAATACTGCGCTGGCATGCGGAACGGCTGACCCAGGTGGCGGTAATCGTCGAAATGGCCGTTGGTTACGATCACATCCAGATCGCCATCCAGGTCCGCATCGAGGAACTGAGTCCCGAATCCTACCATGGGATAGGTCGGCGCATGCAGCTGGGCCGCGATAGTGCCGTCCGAAAACGCACCGCTTCCGGACAGGTACATCGTGCTTGGCTGATTGAACGAGTTGGTGACGAACAGATCGGGCCATCCATCCCCATTGACGTCCCCGGAGGCGACTCCCATACACGCCAACGGCATCCCGCGACTGTCGAAGGCGAGTCCGCTGGCCAGGGCGCGATCGGCAAACGCGGCCGGTCCGTGACCTGTCGCCGCATTCACCCACCACTGGTTCGCCGTCATGTCGTTCGCTACGAAGATCGACGGTCTGGCCCCCTCATCCCACACTCCCACGACAATTCCCAGGCCATACCCGCGCTCATCGAGAATTCCCCAGTCGCTGCTGACGTCGCGGAATCCTCCGGCCCCGTCACTGAGCCAGACAACGTCCGGCGCTGCCGGAAACTTGGTCGGACCGCACGTCCGCAGCACATCGCTCGTGTCATAGCAGAGGCCAGTGACGTCAGAGCGATGGTGATCGACGTAATTGACGTCGAACAGTTCCGGATGACTGTCCCCATTCAGGTCAGCGATGGCACAACTTGCCGTCCAGGCGTCGCTCTCCACTCCTGATCCGGCGGTGACCTCCTCGAAAGTTCCGTCGCCCAGGTTCAAGTACAGCCGGTTGCCGCCGAGGTTCGCGAGATACAAGTCGGCAAAACCATCATTGTTAAAGTCGCCGGCGCTCACCCCCTGGCTGTAACGTTCATCTCCCAGGTACGCAGCCGCCGTGATGTCCCGCATGCCCTGGCCGCTCTGGTTTCGATAGAACACGTCTCGAAAGACTTCGTCTCCCGGCTGGGGTGGCCAGATTGCCCCCTGCGGGAAATAGAGGTCGGGCCAGAGGTCATTGTCCAAGTCGATGACGGCCACTCCACCGCCGGTGGTTTGATACAGCGGCATGCCCTCCTCGCCATCGCGATGGTTGTTGAAGTAACGAAAGTCGATTCCCACGGCTGCGGCAGACTCTTCAAACCGCACGCCGATGGTCTCCCGGTCCCTGATGTCGGAGACGGCGTTGCTCGGAACCTTGACCGCCGCCGGTCGCGGAAAACTGGAAAGGTTGATTCGAGCCGCCGGATTGTCGGCGGCGGCAGTCTGTCCGACGCCGGGCGTCATCCGCACGAACTGCTCCCGCCCTCGCTCGCCCTCCGAGCGCCACTCGCTCCCCTGCGTTCCGAGCATCATCAACCATGCGGCCGACTCCCAGTCGCGTCCGAGTTTAGCCGACAGTTCCGCAGCTTGAGCCATTGCATAGGGGGCGGCGGCCGAATTGTCTCCCACTGCTTCGCGAATCCAGCGCGCAGTCTCAGCGACGCCAGCCAGGACCCGCGTGCGATCGAGAAACGGCTTTGCGTCTTCAACGCGTCCCAGTTTCTCCAGGCTCAGGCCCAGTTGGTGGTTCGCGGTCGTATCACTTGGGTTGAGCTGCAGGGCCTCCCAATAGCAGCGAACTGCTCCGTCGGTCTGGCCGTGTGCCGCCGCCGCGAGGCCCCGGACGTTCCAGACTCGCGGATGCGAGTCAGCGGACTCAGGTAAGGACGCATCCCAATCCGCCAGCTGCTGCCACGCCTGCTGTTCGTATAAGAACTGCCCCAGCCAGGCCTGTGCCTCAATGAGCTGTGGATCCACATGCACAGCCTCTTCGAGCAGATTCACCGCGCCCGGGCGGTCCCCGTCCTGATTCAGCAGCAGCGCACGGACCAGCAGCACAATGGAGTCGCTCGGTGTGGTCTTGGAGTACTTATGGATCTTGTCGTGATCCAGGAACTGCGGTCCGAGGTCCAGCAGCAGCAGCAACTCGTTGAGCTGTATTCCTCCCTGAGTGAGCAGAACGAACAAATGGCCCGAAGACTCCCAACGCCGGCCGGTTCTCGTCAGCAACCACGCCAGCTCCCGATTTGCCACGACACTGCGGGGACTTTTGACCAGGACGGCCCGATAGTGTCGCTCCGCGGCTGAGGGGCAGAAGTGCTCGTCGCACAACCGAGCCGCCCGCAGATGATCGGCCACCTGAACGGTGCTGCCATCCAACAGAAGGCGATCGAGATATTGAATCGCCTCTTCCGGCCGGCTGTCGCGGAACGACACCAAGGCACAGATCAGTATCGCTTCCGCTGAGTGCGAGCCCTGCTGAACGGCACGGAGTGCCAGCACTTCAGCGCGTGCCAGATCGCCCGCCTCAAGGGCGGCTGCCGCGTCGATCAGCAGCTTATCGGGATCTCGATTTCTCGAAATCACGCAGATAACGACCACCACCGTGCAAAGAGCGGCCAACAGCGCCAGTCGAAAACTGAAGGTGGGCACTGGTTCTACGAGACTCTGAAATTCAGTAACCGCGAAGAGAGCGTCACTACCTTTCGATTCACGTGTTTCAAGGATAGCAAGCGCCGGAGTTATGCCAACTCAAACTCGCGGACCCTGCAGACCCTCGAATCACGTCACAGGCCAAGGTGAGCACTGTCTGTTCGTCATTGCTCCATCGGCTGACATTGATTCCAGCCGGCGCGCCGCGAAATTGCTCCGAGTCCTGTGCCAACCGGCAAATCACCAGCTATTGAACTCCTTATGGATTGCCGACGCGACTCGGCTCTCAGCAGGCAACGATGTTTCTGCTGCTTGGATACGAGTTCGCGACATACCGTCGAATGCAGAGATCTCCATGGATTAACGCGGACTGCGCCTCGTCTTTGCCCTCGTAGCGGCACGCATTGAACCACAGCGTCTTGATCGACTTGCCACTCGCACCCTGCTCCACACGCTTCCTCAGGATGCGCATGAGGCTGGTCTTCCCGCTCCCCCACGAGCCAAAGATCCCCAGGGTTAGGGGCGCCAGTCCTTTCTCGACGCACACTTCAGCAAGAACTGACACGTAGCCCGAGAACCCGAGGCAATCATCCTCCGTATCACGGTCGGACCACATTTGAACGCTCCCACGAATCCGGATTCGCCGTGGACGGTCGCTCACTCTTCTCTAGACTAGTCGAGGCCACGCACGCCAGTGGCACATGCTTTCGCGGCGTCAGCGGCCCGGACCGTGCGATGCTCTATCTGCTGGCAGCCTACACCGGACTGCGGGCCGCCGAACTCGCCAGTCTCAGCCGGAGTTCGCTGCGAGTGGATGGCCCCTCCCCCTCCGTCCGTGTGGCCGCCGCCGATAGCAAGCGCCGGCGACGCGAGTCGCAGCCACTGCGGCGCGATGTTGCCGATCGACTTTCCGCATGGCTGATGCAGCGACCGAAGTTGGCCAAGCAGGATCGGTTGTGGCCCGGGTCGTGGTCCGAGGATGCCGCCGAAATGCTTCGCCGCGACCTGGATGCAGCGGGCCTGCCGTACGTCGACGAAGCTGGCCGGTACTTCGACTTCCATGCCCTGCGGCATCAGTTCATCAGCCGCCTGGCCGCAGCGGGAGTTCACCCGAAGGTCGCCCAGGAACTGGCCCGCCACTCCACAATCGGCCTCACGATGGACAGGTACACACACCTGCCGTCGCACGCCCTGACCGACGCCCTCCAGCGGCTCCCTCCCCTGCCGGCCTGCCGGGTCGATTCCGACACCGTCGAGCAGCCGCTTGCGGCCGACGGCAACTCTGTGGTTGCATCTATGGTTGCACTACCCAGTGCCCTTTCGTGTCCCGAGGTGACCAAGTGTGACCGGGACCGGCCCACTAAGGGCGAGGAGCCTCAAACGACAAAACCCCTTGCGGGCAAGGGGTTTGACGCGAGTTGGCAGCGGTTGTCCGCTGATGTCTCAAAGCGAGGCCGACGGGACTTGAACCCGCAACCCCCGGATCGACAGTCCGGTACTCTAACCAATTGAGCTACGGCCCCTCGCTTGAGCCACAAAAGTAGTCGGCAGTGCGGCATGCGTCAAGCATTCCGCGCTGCCGCATTTTTAGCATTCCTGCGCCGTCAAATCGACACGCACTCCATCCCGCCGGTTCATGCAGCGGCAGGGACGATGAAGCTCAGGTGCAACTCGGCGTGCCGCATGTGGAGCAGCTCGTACTCCATTGTCGTCAGCCGGCCGAGCACCGGATGAGGCTGAGCGGGCCGCTCATTGGTGAATCGCCCGATCGCCCGTTCCAGGCGCTCGACGGCCGCATCCCAGGTCGCTTCCGGGGCCGGGAGCATAGAGGCTCCGCGGCGCGGGAGGCGGACTCCCGATGGCATCCGGCCGGTCAGGATGCGGTTTTTGATGATCCGGGCGATGAACCGGATCGGAAAGGGGCTGCGGAAACCGTAGCCGTCGAACGACATGTCCACGGCGATCGCCAGGTGCTGGACGATCTGCGCGTCGGTCCAGCGTCCGAGCGTCCGGCGCGGGACCGAGCCGATCAGACGGACGTCGTCGAGAACCTCCTCGAGCGTGCGAAAGTGCAGGTCGCGGCGCGTGGGAGCGATGGCAGTCGTCATGAGCAGTCGATTAACGGACTTTGTGCAGGACGTACCTGCGGGACGGGGGCTGGTTGATGGTGAAGATCTGGTCCTCGATCTCCTGGGCCGCGGCGTTGGCCTGCGCGACGCGTTCGTCCATTCCGGCGATCTGTGCTTCGGCCTGAGCGAGCTGCTCCTGCAACTGGGCGTTGTCGGGGCTGGCCTCCGCTTCGCGCTTCTTGCGGGCGTAGCCTTGGAATTTCGACCATTCGCCGCGGAGGGCGCCGATCGGCCCCTCATTGCGCTGCTTGTTGAGCGTCGCAACTTCGAGCGCCTGCTGGTACTGCGGCGTCTTCGGGTTACCCTGCAGTTCGATGTGACGCTCCAGTGCGGCGACGTAGTATTGACCGACCTCCTCGCCGTCGATCTTGAGGGAGTATCGACCGGCGGGCAGGCCGTGGATTTCCAGCGCCTCCCGACTGAGGCGGTGTCCGAGCCGGGTCAACTCGACGCCAAGCTGCGCCTGTTCCGGAAGAACCCAGGGGAGGCATTCGGCCTGCCAGGTGAATTCGAGTCCGCCGTCGGTCCATTGGAGTTCCGAGACCTCGCCGCCGGTGGCCCGCACATTGGCTTCTCCGCCGGCTTTGGGAGAAATGACGATGTTCGAGACCTGCCGCGGCAGGCCGATGTCGCTCACAAGGGCCGTGGCCATGACGACCTGGCCCGGAGCATCGGGATGCACGGCGTCCTTGATAAGCGTGAACGCCGGATCGGTCTCACGCTGCTCCAGGGTGATGTTGTTGAGCGGGGACCACATGTCGACGAAGCCGTAACCGCGCTGGTAGGCGACCTCGCGGAGGAACGTCCCGTAGTAGGCGAGCACCGAATTGTAGAGCAGAGTGTTCTCCGGATTGCGATTCGGATCGCGGGCGAAGGCGGCGCGGGAATCGAACATCGTCGGCGTCATCGGGATCGGCGCGGCCCCGATTCCCTCGATCCGCTCAACGAGTTCGGTCATATCCTGGCGGTAAGTGTTGAAGATCTCCTGATTGAACGGCTCATAGCTGCCGTCGTTCATGCCCAGGAGGATCGTGACGTACTTGGGCTCATACGCGGCCACATCCTCGTCAAACCGGGCCAGTGCGTCCCAGGCCCGGGCGCCTCCCACGCCGGCGTTGTGCAGCCTGATCCGTTTCTGCGGGAAGCGGGTGTAGAAGTAGTCTTCGACGTACTGCGTATACAGTCGCTGATGGGTGATGCTGTCGCCCAGGAAGACGAGGCAGTCGCCGTCTTCGAGTTCGACCTTCGCCGGCGTCGGTTTAATGTCCTGAGCGGGGAGCGGAGAGGCGACCAGCGACACAACCAGCAGGCAACCGACGGCGAACAGGCGTGTCATGATGCGACCTCAGGGTGCAGGTGCGATGGGCGAACGGCGACAGCATAGCCGCCGGGAGCGCGCGGTCGCAACGAGAGTGCGACGGTCACCGATGACCGGTGGCGGAACCAGATGCCGGTGAGGGCGGCTTGTAGTCCCGGTGGTCGCGGGTTGAGAAGCAGGCGACGCAGCGGCGGCACAGGGGACTGTGCCGTCCACTTTCAGTCGGCGTAGCGGACAATGATCCGCGTTCCGACGCCCGACAGTTCGACCACGCCCTCGGCGGGATCGCAGGCGGCGTGCACGAGAGATGTCTTGTGCAGGTCTTCGCGCTGGGCCAGCGTCCGGCCGGTGGCGGCGTCCAGGACTTCCAATGCGAGGACGATGTTCTGTCCCTGGCGGCTGTCTCGCAGGCGCGCGAGCGTCATGATGACCGGCAGCTGCTCGCTGGGGAACCACAGCAGGTTGGAGCGGGGCATCGTGCGCTCCCAATGCTCGCCGGTGTCGCGATCGACGACGCTCAGCAGTCCGCCGAGCTGTAGATTGGGAAGTTCCAGGTCGCCGGTGGCAGGGCTGAACTGCGAGCCGGTGCTGTCCCGCTCGAAGTGGATGTAGAACCGCCGCAGGTCATGCACGACCCGCAGCATCCGCGCACCGTCCAGCTGCTTCGCCTCGTATTGATGCTCCCATAGTGCGGCTCCGGTCTCGGTATCGATGATCGCCAGCCGGTCGCCATTGAGCACGGCCGCGAGGTTCCGGCCGGCCGAGCCGTCGACCAGCAGGCGGCGTTCGAGTGGCATGTCGATTTCGAGGGAGTCGGTCAGCGGGTCCCAGAGGACCAGTCTCGCCGCTCCCGCGGCTGAGGTCGTGTACATCAGCTTGCGGCCGAAGCTCCAGCGGCGCTTGCGCAAGTCTTCCTTCGTCAACTCCAGCACGCCGGATCGCAGCTGCTCGCCGCTGCGGGGATCCAGCACGCGATAGTGGAGATGGTCCGCGTCAAACACGACCAGCGCCCGCTCGTCGCCGAACATGCCGGAGACCTCGTCGGACGCCAGGCCGGCGTCATGGTCGAAGTCCGAGCGTCTCCAGAGCGTGCGCCCGTCGAGCGGATCCAGCGCGAAGACAGTTTCGCCCGCCTGGAGAACGCAGAACTGCGTCCCATACGGGCCGAGGATCGGTTTGTCGCCGGCGGAGTTCCACTCCGCGTCGGCGGTCCACATCAGGCGGCCTTCCAGCAGCGACACGCCATGCACCTCGCCCGACGCCAGAGGCAGGAAATGTCCGGCTTCGCTGCGCGACGTGTCTCCCACGCGCCAGAGCTTGGGTTTCAACTGCAGGTCGAGCAGACCGTGTCGGCCCGCAGCGTCCACGATTGACAGGAGAGCGTACTTTTCCGAGGCCCCGTGCGTGCCACGGTCGAACAACACGCGTGGGCTGCCGGGGCAACGCGAGAACTCCCGATTGCGTTCGAAGAGGTCGGACCATTCACTGCAATTGCAGGGGACGAGACTGTGGGGGCAGTCGTCCGGGCAATACAGTTCCTCGATGGTGGCGGTCTCGCCGGTGTAGCCGACCGGCGGCAACGCTCTCCAGTCTGAGGGGAGGACGGCCGTTGCCGGGGAGCCGTCGGAGAAGCAGCACCCATTCCAGCGGCGAGTGGTCTGGGCGAGCAATGCGGCGGCATCTCCCGTGAGCCCCTGCGTTGCCCAGAGTTCCGCGAGCATCAGGGCGGAAGCGACCGCAGCATCCGGATCGTCGCGCACGGTCTCCCTGATCAGCAATAGTTCCGCCTCCTGCAGCGCCCCGCGCGCTATCAGTTCGCCAGCGAGCGCGCGCGTCAGGCTGGAGCGCTCGGCGGCTGTGCCGGACAGCGCGATCAGGCTTCGCAGGCGAGACAGGTCCGACTCGTGATCGAGATTCAGAACGCGGGGTGTCACCACAGTCCGCGTCTGCGCAGCACGCGCCCGGTCGAGTGCGGCGGCGGCGAGGACAGCCGGCTCCACGACAAAGCGTTCACGCCCGTCCATTGCCACCGGATGCTGGACGTTCAGGGACTCCAGTTCGGCAGCTGTCTGCAGCGCGGTCTCAAAGTCCGCGGCTGCGAGTTCGAGTTCCAGCCGCAGCGCCAGAAAGCGGGATCGCTCATCAGGCGTTCGCGCCAGCGGGTCGAGCGCCGCCACGGCGGTGACGTCCCGTTCCTCCATCATCGCCCGGTACAGGACTTCCCGCAGGTGACGCTCAATCGTCGTCCGCAGCGGCGGATCGGGATCCTGCTGCAGCGCCGCTTGCAGGGACTGCCGGGCATCGGCCACGCGGCCCAGCCGCAGTTGCAGTTCGGCGATGCGCCGCAGACCGTCGGGTGAGGCGTCTTCGGCGGACTGCTGCAGTGCGGCCAGCGCGACGTCGGCTCTCGGATAAACCGCGACTCCGGCGGGTCCGCAGGAAATGACGTAGTCTTCGTAAAGCGTCAGATTGCCATGCGGCGGTTCCGTTGCGATCGGAATCTCCAGATTCGCTGCCGGGTCTCCGCCGGCCCGCAGCACGGTATTGGTCAGTCGCGGCTGCGGCAGCAGATCGGGGGCCAGTTCACCGGTCGCGATATCGAGCATCTGCATGCGACCGTTTGAGCCTGGCAACAGGAACGAACCGCCGACGGCGATTCCACGTCCCTGCGGCGCTTCGATGCGGGTCCGCCAGATCGGCTCTCCGTCGCTGACCCGGATCGCCCGGCATTCCCGCAGGCTGATCACCAGCAGGAGTTCATCGCCGGCCAGCGTTGCCGACAGGGCCTCTTCTCGCGGCTGTTTCCACAGACGGCGACCGGTCAGCAGGTCGACGCAATGGACGTGATCGGTATGGGGAGTCATCGTCAGCACGCGGCCGCGCGCGACCAGCGGGGGATTGACGAATTCCGGCCGCCCATGCTGCGTCTCGCTGGAGCGGGCACCGCGCCAGGGCTGCGACGGACCGCTGAAGTCGGAATAAGAATACACCCACAGGAGGCGGCCGCTGACGGAGTCGACCGCCACGAGCGTCCCGAGTTGAGTCGGACAGAGGACGATGCCGTTCGCCACGACCGGAGAACAGGCCGCGCGCTGCCGGTGAGCGCATTCATCGATGCCTCGGTCCACCAGCGAGACGGGCTGATCCCAGCGGAGCGCGCCCGTCGCGGGATCGAGAGCCAGGAGATGGATTTCGTCGTCACGCTCCTCCATGACGAACAGCGTCTCGGGAGTCGGCGTCGGCGCCCCGAGCAGGAACCAGCCGCGATGATCGCTGCGATTCCGGGAGGCGGGGGGGAATTCCCAGGCCAAGACGCCCCCGCTCTGGCCGTCGTCGCCGAGCCGCACGGCGACAAGGCGATTCGTCACTTGGGGAGCCGGTCCCTCGCCTGATTCGGCGGCGGAATCCGCAGGAGTCGAGTCGATGAAGTACACGCGACGCCCGTCGCAGGTCAGGCTGCCGAGCACCGAATTGGCGACGAACTCGGACTCAAACACCTGCGCCGCGGCGGCTCGCGGGTCCGTCGCGGTGGTCGCCGCATCGGGGACCGGAATCCGGCCGATGCGCTCTTCGAGCGCTCCGTTGAGCGGGAACCGCCACCGGACGTCGCCACTGTGTAGATCGCGCGCGGTCACGCTGTTGTAATCCTTGACCAGCAGGCATCCGTCCTGGACAAGAGCGACGTTCGCTCCAGCGCAGGGGATCCGCTGCGCGGTCCGCCCGGACTGCCAGTGCGCGAGGATTTCGGCCGTCGTCAGCGTCCGCTCGACGTGTGCGACCTGTTCGACACCGGACGTTGGATCGCTTTGATCATCGGCGAACCCGAAAACCCATAAGGGTGAGGATGTGGGGATCACCGCAGTCCGGACGTCATCGTCGCGGGCGACGATCGCGTGAGCCGATCCCGCCGAATGGTTCTGGTTTCGCCCCACGGTTGCAGTCGCCACGAATTCCTGCACCCATTCTTCAGCCGGCTTTGTCTGCCCCGCGAAAGATACCGGCTGCCGGCCATCGAATGGCGGAAGCACGATTTCCACACCTTCGAGGGCGGCCAGTTGAGCCGCAATCTCAGCCTGCAGTCGCTCTGTCCGGCAGTGGTTCGCGTCGCCGCCCCGATCCTCGAGCCAGAGACGCCAGTTGGCGGCGGCCTCTACGAATCGGCCGTGATCCATCGCCGTTTGTGCGCTCAGCTCCAATGCATTGGCTCCGGCCTCCGTAAGCCGGTAGCGCTGCAATAGAGTCGAGAGGTGAGCCGGATTGCCGGATGTCTGATACTCCTGCAGCAGACGTCGGGCGTCGGCTCCAAACAGGCGTTCGTACTCCGCGCGTCCACCGGCGGGCAGGCTGCGGAGCAGGGCGATCGCCTCTGTCCGCGCGGATTGCGGCACGGCGCCGGCAGCGTCCCAGACGAAGACGTCCTGAGGAGCATCCAAGAGATCCTGCAGCTGGCGAATCGCGGTCGTGGCCCGGCCGTCACCGATGAGGCCTGCCGCGGTTTCCAGCAGGACGGAGTATTCGCGGTCCCGGACGAGATAGATGTTGAGCGACTGACGGACACGGGCCTGGCGCGCCAGTTCCGCGGGTGAGGAATCCGCTTCGGCTGAATCTGCCGATCGGCTCGACGGAGGAGCGGCGGGCTCATCGGCAGTGGGAACTGCAAGAGCCTCGTCGGCCTGGACCGGGGGCACCGCGACCGCCATGCACACCGCGCAAGCCGCGGTGGCCGACAGCAGCGCCCATCCATGGCGCATCTGCCCCGGCGAAAACATCCCTCAACTCCATTTGAGAGACGGAGCGCCCCGCCTGTATCCAAACGCCGTGGTCTACCAGATCATGAAGAACCGGCAAAGACCAGATTGGGCTCGATCCGAGGTCCGAGCATTCGAGGCGAATCCCTGGGCGACCTATGCGTCCAGCCCCGTCCCCTCCGGGCGGGCGGTTGCAACGCACACCAAGCCGCTCTGCGCTGCGGGCCACGAAGCGGCAACCGTGCCCGTCACTCCATGCAGGATGGGTGCGCGGCGGTCAGACGAAGCGGATTGCGCCCTCGCAGAACTTGCAGGCGACCTTGGCCCCGCGGTACTTCTTCGCCGCGCGCAGCTCCTTCGAACAATGCGGACAGTCGGCATAGAAGGCCGTCCACTGCACTGCGGCCGGCTCGACCTGAAACTGGAACTGGCCGTCGCAGAATTTGCAGGCGACGTGCTGCCCGAGGAACCGGGCGTTGATCCGCAGTTCCTTCTCGCAATGCGGGCAGGTGACGAAGTATCCGACGACAGGTGTGTCAATCACGGCCTCGACCTCCGGCAGTGGAACGAACTCCGGGGCGACGATCTCGCTCGGCTCCAATTCAGGATTCAACAGCGCGCGGCAGCTCGCGCAGCGAATCAGTCTCGCCGGCATCTGATCGCCGCACTCCGGACAAGGCCCGCCCGGCCAGGCTGCCATCCGCGCTCTCCGTCACTCCGCCCCGCCCGCTGCGACACTCGCCCCCTTCGCCTTCAGGCAGGCCAGCCGCGAGAACCCGCGCAAATACACGCGGCCGTTGGCGACCGCCGGCGTCGAATGCGAACCGTCGCCGAGCGGATTGCGCGTCGGCTCCTTGAACTCGGGACTGGCCTCAAGGACCACCACGTCCCCTTCTTCGCTCATGCAGTACAACTTGCCGTCGATCAGGACGGGTGAGCCGCTGTAGTTTCCGCCGATCCGCTCGTTCCAGACCGTGGCACCCGTCGCCATCTCGACGCAACAGACGAATCCGCGGTCGCACCACAGATAGATGTGCTCGCCATGCACGACCGGTGTCGGCACGTAATTCAGCGTGTCCTTCTCCAGCCGCTCGAAGCGGGTATGCGTCGCAGAGACGTCGCCGCTGCCGGTGGGGTCGACGGCCCGCATGTATTTGCCGATGCCGCCCGAGCCGCAACTGACGACGATCAGCCCGTTGCCGTAAACAGGAGAGGCGACGGTCCGCAACGGCATGGCGTCCGTGTCCCAGTATTCCTCGCCGGTCAGCGGATTCAGGGAGGACAACCCGGAGGCTTCGCTGGCAACGATGAGTTGAGGCGGGCGGTCTTCCAGTTCCAGCACGAACGGCGTGGCGTACGAAACCTCCTTCGGCTCGCGCGGGATTTCCCACACGGTGTCACCGGTCCGGCGATCGATCGCGATGATGCTGCTCGGGCCCGCCTGGTCATTGCAGACGATCAGCAGGTTCTCGTAAACGATCGGCGAAATCCCCTGCCCATGCTGGCTCTCAAAGATCCCGATGTCCCGCTTCCACACTTCGTCCCCGTCCAGCGTGTAGGCGATGACCAATTGCTGGTCAGCATCGGCATGGATGACGTACACGCGTTCGCCGTCGACCGTGGGAGTCGACGAGGCATAGCTGTTCTTTTTGTGCAGGTGATTGGTCGCCAGCCGCAGTTCCTGCGACCAGACTTCCTCGCCGGTGGTGGCGTCCAGGCGCCGGAGCGTCCGGACGCCGTCATCGGCGCCGGTGGTGATGAAGAGTGCGTTCTCCCAGATCACCGGCGCCGCATGGCCGACTCCCTCCAGCGGAATGATCCACTCGTAGTCGTCGAGGGACCATTCGACGGGGACTCCCTGCAGGTCGCTGATTCCGGTCCCGTCCGGCCCGCGGAACCGCGTCCAGTTATCGTCAGCCGTTGCCGAAGACGGAGTCAGACAGTTGAGCGCAATCGTGATACAGCCGAGCCGCACGAGCGAGTTCTGCAGGAGAGTGCGAATGGGAGCGGGCATACATGTCTCAGTTGTGACCTTGGAGGCGTCGTCTCCGCGTTAGGCGAGTCAGACCATAGGATGCAGTAGCGATTCCCGCTCCGCAAGCGTGGGCCGGCGGCGCAGCAGCGTAAGTCCCGTTTCCTTCGTGAGATTCGCTGAATCCGGGGGAGCCCGCTGCTGGACAGTCCGCGCGGCGGCGGCGTAACATATCATTGACGACTGTTGCGAACGGCTCCGGCCCGATCTGCGGGCTTCCCACCAGAGCCGACCGCGCTCACTGCCGCGTCCGGGCCGTGCGGTCTACGTCTGTCCTGCCTGCCGATCACCATGCGTTTCCGCATTCGCTGCCCGCATTGCGACGCGCTGATTGAAGTTCGTCCGGAACTTGCCGGGCGCCGCGCGCGATGTCCCCAACGCGAGTGCCGACAGGAGATCCAGATCCCTGCCGCCGGAAACACCGTTCCGCAGGAGAAGCCGCCTGGTGCAACGGCCGTCACGACGCCGGCGAGGACTCAACGGCCGGCTACGAAAACGAAGCCAATGCCGGCGGCTGCGAACCGACTTCCGGCATCGCATTCACCCCGGCGTCATCGCATCGCCAAGCCGCGCAGTCGCACGCGCCGCGCGTTGGCCTGGTGGTCCGCCGCGATCGTGACGACCGGAATCGGCGCACTCCTGATCATTCTGGGACTGCAGGTGGAACAGGCCGTGACGCCGCCGGTCCAGGCCGCTCCTTCCGAGCCGACAGCACCGCAGCAGGATTTCGCAGCCGATGTGCGGCCGTTTTTTGAACAGTATTGCTACGACTGCCATTCCGGCGACAGCGCGGAAGGGGAGCTCAATTTTGAGGCGTATGCCGACGTGGCCGCCATCCAGGCGGACCGGCGACACTGGGAGCGGGTGTTTGATCGGCTGCGCATCGGCGCCATGCCTCCGGCCGACTCGGAGCAGCCCGCGGACGAGGAGAGGCAGCGCGTCGTGGACTGGCTCGACCACGCGCTGTTCTACGTGGACTGCGATCTGGCTCCCGACCCGGGGCGCGTCACCATCCGGCGACTGAACCGAGTCGAGTACAACAACACGGTTCGCGATCTGCTGGGAGTCGACTTCCAGCCCGCGGACGATTTTCCCTCGGACGACGTGGGCTACGGGTTCGACAATATCGGCGACGTGCTGTCCGTCCCGCCGCTGCTGATTGAGAAGTATCTCACCGCCGCGGAGCAAATCGCCGATGCGGCCATTCTCACGGAGGATGAGTACCGCATTGCGGAGCGAGTGGAGGGAAACCAACTGCGGGGGCGCGAGGCGGGGAATGGACCCAACGGCGCCCGGACCCTGGCGTCTCAAGGCGCGGTCCGCGGCGAATTCACACTCCCGTCCGCAGGCGAGTATCTGATTACGGCCGAAGTGGGAGCGGACCAGGCAGGGGACGAGAAAGCACGGTTCGAACTGCGCAGCGGGGACGAGGTGCTCACCGTGATCGAGGTGCAGGGAGGCGAACGTCCCGAGCCTTACCAGCACCGCTTCCGATCGGACGCGGGCGAACGGCGGATCTCGGTGGCGTTCATCAACGACTATTACAATCCGGACCAGGGCGAAGACCGCAATCTGCACGTCCGCGCCATTTCAATCGAAGGACCGCTCGATCCGCCGACCGAACTCCCCGCGGCCCACCGGCAGCTGATCGCCGTCGTGCCCTCCGAGTCGATCACGCTCGAAGAGGCGGCGCGGGCGAACCTGCGGAACCTGCTCGACCGCGCGTTCCGGCGTCCGGCGACAGACGAGGAAATCTCGCAGTACGCGGGGTTCGTCGCGATGGCGGTCGAACGGGGCGAATCGTTTGAGCGCGCGATGCAGATCGGCGTGCAGGCGGTCCTCGTCTCGCCGCACTTTCTGTTTCGGGTGGAGACCGACAAACGGGGGGAGACCGCCGACGGCCGCCACTCGCTGAATGACTATGAACTCGCTTCGCGCCTGTCGTACTTTCTGTGGAGCAGCATGCCGGATGACGAACTGTTCCACCTCGCGGAGCAGGGAACGCTGCGTCAGGACGCCGTGCTCGAGCAGCAGGTGCGACGGATGATGGCGGATCCCAAGTCGTTCGCGTTGATCCAGAACTTCGGCGGCCAGTGGCTCAATCTCCGCCGCCTCGCCACCGACGACGTTGCGCCGGACCCCGAGCGGTTCCCCGACTTTGACGCACAGTTGCGTGAGGACATCTGGCAGGAAACGGAGCTGTTTTTTGCCTCGATCGTGCGGGACGACCGGCCGCTGACGGACCTGCTGACCGCCCGCTACAGCTTCGTCAATGAGAACCTGGCCGAGTTGTATGGGATCGAGGGAGTGCAGGGAGATGAGTTCCGGCGCGTCGAATTGACCGACGGACGACGGGCCGGACTCTTGACGCACGCCAGCATTCTCACGCTCACGTCCTATCCCACCCGCACGTCTCCCGTGAAACGGGGGCAGTGGGTGCTGGAAAACCTGCTGGGGGACAAGCCTCCCGATCCGCCGCCGCTGGTGCCCGGTCTGGAGGAGACGCAAAAGGCGAACCCCGAGCTTTCGATGCGGGAGCAACTGGAGATTCACCGGGCCGATCCGACCTGCGCCTCCTGTCATAAACTGATGGACGACATTGGTTTCGGACTGGAGAACTTTGATGCGATTGGCCGATGGCGGGACCAGGAAGGAGAGCGGCCGCTCGACACGACCGGCACGCTCCCGTCCGGCGAGTCGTTTTCCGGCCCGATCGAGCTGATCGACATCCTCAGCGGGCGGAAGTCGGAATTTGCCGCCTGCATGGCGGAAAAGCTGCTAACCTACGCTCTGGGCCGGGGTTTGGAGTATTATGACCAATGCACGATCGACCAGATCGTGGCCGAATCGGAGAGCGCGGACTACCGGTTCTCAGCTCTGCTGACGGCCATCGTCCGCAGCGAGCCGTTCCGCATGCAGCGAGCTGACTGACGTAACTTCACCCAGCGCCCGATCGCAGCAAGTCCTCAGTGAGGAGACCGACGATGCTGACGCTTCCCCGCCGCAAGTTCCTGAAGGGGGCCGGCGCCGTAATGTCGCTGCCGCTCCTTGACGCGATGCTTCCCCGCACCGCCTTCGGGGCTGCCGTCGAAGTCCCGAAGCGGATGGCGTTCGTGTTCTTCCCCAACGGCGCGATCATGCAGCACTGGACGCCCTCGGAAGAAGGGACGTCGTATGAGCTCCCCAGAACGCTCGCCTCCCTGGAACGGCACCGGAGTGATCTGCTGGTGATTTCCGGTTTGGCCCATGACAAGGCGCGCGCCAACGGCGACGGCGCCGGCGATCATGCCCGCTCCTGCGCGGCCTTCCTCACCGGTTCGCAGCCCCGCAAGACGGCCGGCGCCGACATCAAACTCGGCCAGTCGGTCGATCAGATCGCTGCGGAACGGATCGGCAGCCAGACGCGGCTGCCGTCGCTCGAACTCGGCACCGAGGAAGGGCGGCAGGCCGGCAGCTGCGACTCAGGCTACAGCTGCGCGTACTCGTCCAACATCTCCTGGAAGTCCGAGACGACGCCGATGGCGAAGGAGGTCAATCCGAAGGCCGCGTTCGAACGGCTGTTCGGGTCGGGCGAGGATGCCAAAGCGAAAGCCGAGCGCGACTTTTATCGTAAGAGCATTCTCGATTTCGTGGCGACCGATGCGGCCGGGCTCCGGAAGCAACTCGGCCGGAACGACCAGCGGAAGCTCGACGAGTATTTCAGCAGCGTCCGCGAGATCGAGCAGCGGATCGACCGCTCCGAGCAGGAAGCCCGCGCGCTCGTACCGGAAATGGAGGCTCCGGAAGGGATCCCGGACCAGTTCGTCGACCACGTCCGCCTGATGTACGACCTGATGGCGGTCGCCTTCCAGACGGACACCACGCGGATCGCCACCTTCATGCTGGCGAACGAGGGGAGCAACCGCGCCTATCGCGAGGTCGAGGTGAAGGAAGGGCATCACGAGCTGTCGCATCACCGCGACGACGAGGAAACGATGGCCAAGATCCAGCGCGTGGACCAGTTCCTCGTCGAGCAGTTCGCGTACTTCCTCGACCGCATGAAGGCGATTCCGGAGGGAGAAGGCTCGCTGCTCGACAACTGCATGCTGGTCTACGGCTGCGCGATCAGCGACGGCAACCGGCATCGCCACGACGACCTGCCGATCCTGATGGCGGGCCGCGGCGGGGGCACCGTGACGACCGGACGGCACCTGCGTCTCAAAGACGAAGTCCCGATGAACAACCTGTTCCTCTCCATGCTGGACCGCATGGGCGCGAAGGTTGAGAGCTTCGGCGACAGCAACGGCCGGCTCGACGCGCTGAAAGTCTGACGGCAGCTGCCATCCCCTGCAGAAGTGCGGCCCACTCCACACAGCTTCCGTGCGCAGCCTGCCGCCGGCGGGACAGGCCGACGTTTGCTCCGGACCAGTGCGATGCCCAGGGCGTCACTGCACGCCGGGTTACTGAGCCGTCGAATCCCGCTGTGTCGTGCGGACGCTCTCGCTCGTGCGACTGGGGGGCTTGAGCAGGGAATCCTCGTAGCCCGGCAGGTTCGAGACGATTCCCTTGTTCGTATCGACCATCTCGTTCAGCTCGATCGTTTTTCGAGCGTACTCGTGACGCAACTGGTCGAGCGTCTGCAGGTCGGCATTGCGCTGGGTCTCTTCTTTGCGGATCGTCAGCACCAGTCCGTCGATGACTTCCTGGCTGGCTCCCTCCGGCGGCTGCGGATCGCCATTGAGCTCGGCCAGCCGCTGGTCGAGGATCGACTGCGACTTTGCCAGTTGCGCGTTTTGAATTGCGAGCTGGTTCGCCTGAAACGTGAGCGCCTGTTCGGCGAGGGCGTACTGGGCGTAGAAGTCGGCAATGGCGGACCGCCAGGCCGAGGGAACCGTTTCGCGGATGCGGATAGGCGCCCCGGAGTACTGCTGCAACCCGGCGATTTCCGGGGGCATCGGCGGCTGATGCGGAATCTGGCCACCCGCCTGGTCCGCCTGCACGTCCGTCATGCGGAAGCCACCGAGGAACCTGGACGTCCCGTCCGGCTCTTCGGTGAACAGATAGAGGATCGGGGCGGAACCATTCGCTGGCGGCTGCGGCAATCCCAGCGCGGCGCCCGCACCTACCGCGAACGAGCCGGCATTGGCATTGATGGCGCGACCCTGGGGCGCGGCCCACGTCTGTCCCCAGGTGTCATAAATCCGGTTGGCCTGCAGCTCAAGATCGCGGACCTGCGCCCGCGTGGTCACGAGCGACTCATGAGTTGTCTCGTACTGCTGCCGGGCGTCGTCGATCTGTTTCGTCCAGTGTCGCTGATGTGCGAGCAGGATGGTGGCCAGATACGCGTCCACCGCCGCGAGGACGATCGTCAGTCCGAGAAACACCTTGCCGAGGACGTGCATCGCCTACCCCCTGGACGTGAACAGCCGGCCGCGCGGCGACATCGCCGTCGGCCGCGCGCCGCCAACAACCGTATCGAGGATCATCGGCCGCGCCGGGGCGCGGCATGATGGAACCTCACTTCCGCAAGACTCTGCAGATTCTGCCGGATGTGACGAACGGCCCCGATCGATCTTACGGCACGCGGAAATCGAGGGTCAAGCAGATTCCGGGGCGAGTATCCTGGAACCGGTCACTGCGATTCGAGATGAAAGTCACGGCGGTCGTGCTCAATCGGAGCGACTCCCGCTCGGCCGTTCAAGACCCATGAAGAGCGTATAGACGCCGTCCTTGTCGAGGTATGGGTGTTCGAGCCGCTCGGCCGCCCAGACCTCCTGATCACGATAGGTGACGATCATGGCCCCGATGTTCATCCGTGCGTGACCGTACATCCAGTGAAAGCCAGTCTCTGATTTGCGGGCCTCGACCATCACCAGCAGCTCCGGATCAGTGGTGTACGTGAAGGCGAAGAGGGCGCCATCCAGCAGTTCGTCATCACTGGACTCGTAGCGATACAACGGCCGGGGCATCAGGCGCAGGGAATAAGTCTCTTCCGACCAGTCGGTCAACTGGACCTCGAACTCCCCCGCCAGTTTTCGCATTTGCAGCAGCCGCTGCGAGCTCGATTGCGACGGCCGCGGCGCGTCCTCAAACTCATGCAGCACGATGCCCGGCTGCCGGGGAGTCCAGACTTCCTCGTTGTCTTTCCGAACGATGAGCGGAGACAGCGACAACGATTGAAACTCCGCGGCAAATTCGACTTTCGGCGAGAAGAACCGATAAATCGACGCCACGGCCTCAGGACGGCCGGACTCCGTCCAGACGAAAATGTTCCCGAAGACGCTTTGATTGACGGAGTTGTGCCACTGCAACAGCGACTCGGGGTGCAGCTCGATCGTTCCTTCGTCGTCCTCCGCTCGCAGACGATACCGGGCTGCTTCCAACCGGCCGTCCTGCAGCGTGGCAGCCGCTCGTTCCCGATCATCGTCGGGCTGTGCGGACACCGGCTGGGGGGCGACCCCGATCAGCAACAAGGCCGCAGTCATCGTTCGGCGAACGGCATGCGGATGTACGGCTGTCATATCCTCGTGCTCCCTGCCCGACTGTAGACAAATTGTCTTTTGTCATCCAGAGCAGAGGCAGGGGGGCTGGCACGGCTCGTTGTCGTGCATGAACGTCGTCATGCTGCGGCCCGACGGAGGCGGCCGAGGATCCGCTCGAACTCGGCGTTCGAAGCGAACGGGATGGTGATCGAGCCGCTCTCCTTCGACTTGAGTGCAATGTGGACCTTCACGCCCAGGATCGCTCCCAGTTGCTCCTCCATCGAAGTGACGTGGTGCGTCCGCTCCGGCGTGGCCGCCTCCGCCGGCTGGAGGGGAATGGTGTCGGAGGCCCCGTCAGATGGCTGATCTTCGACCGCCGCCACCGGGGCCAAGGTGCTGGAGTCACCACCGTCGGGCGCCGTCGTCGCCACCGTCTCTTCGACGGCCGGCTGCAGCTCCTTCTGCCGCTGCTTGACGGCGGCTTCCGTCTGCCGAACGGAGAGAGACTCCGCCTGGATGCGCCCGCAGAGGGCGAGCTGATCCGACAGATCTTCCAGCGACAGGATGGCGCGGGCATGGCCGGCGCTGATCTTCCCGGACTGCAGCGCATGCTTGACCGGCTCGGGCAGATCGAGCAGCCGCAGCATGTTGCTCACGGTCGAGCGATTCATGCTGAGCTGCTTTGACAGTTCCTCGATCGTGCACTGGAAGTGGTCGAGGTATTGCCGGAAGGCGGTCGCCTTTTCGAGGTCGGTCAGGTCCTTCCGCTTGAGGTTCTCCTCGAGGGCGAACTCGCAAGCGGTCTTGTCGATCACGTCCACGACGCGGCAGGGGACGGACGTGAGACCGGCCTTCTTCGCGGCGAGCCAGCGGCGCTCGCCGGCGACAAGCTGCATCCCCCCGTCGATCTCGCGGACCAGCAGCGGCTGCAGGATGCCATGCTCGCGGACGCTGGCGGCGAGTTCGGTGAGGGCTTCCGCGTCGAACTCCTTGCGGGGCTGGTAAGGGTTCCGCTGAATGGCGTCGACCGAGACGTGCCGCAGTTCGAGCGTCGCGTGGGACGCCACTTCATCGGCCGCCGGGGCGGCCCCACCGAGCAGCGCCGAAATGCCCCGTCCCAGCCTGCGCCGGACCGCTTCGTTACCTTGGTTATCGTGCATGGATCGAGGGACTCCATTCCAGAATGCGGCGGGATTGAACCCCGCCGCTCATAGATCGCTTCCACCTACTCCATATCTCGACACGGGCCGCTCCCCCCCTGAAGCATGGGGGAGCCGGGACGCCTCCAGCCCGGACAACGCCGTCCAGATGGCAAAACTGGCAAACCTGGACCGTCCCGAACAATCGGGCTCAAGGTCCGCCTGCTGACTCTCGGGTGCGTATTCGGAGTCAGTTCCCGTCGACAATTCGCCAGAGTCGGAATTCCTCGGCGGGCACGCTCCCATACCGCACGACCTCTGCCGGGAACTCGTCCAGCAGGACGATGTCGCCTGGCTCGTAGGGGAACGTCTCAAGCAACTCCAGCCGTTCGGAAGCGGCCGCGAGCGTTGCCGGGGTCCTGTGAGCGCGAGGCCCCGTCACCAGGAAGACCCCCGCCACGGGCCGGCGCGTCGTGCCGGGTTGCGTCATGCCCAGGTTCCCCGCGGGATGGATCAGCAGTCGCGGATACTTTTCAGTGGCGTCCGCGGCGAGATGGAAGAACGCCGCGGGATCGGCGTAGACGTAGATTACGGCGTCGAGTTCGGGATCCCCCGAGGCGGGCAGTTCTCGCAATGAGGCGGTGACATCAGCGAGCATGGCCGGGGCAACGTCTCGAATGCCTCCCTGATTCTCCCATGCGGTCGCGCCAGGCACGGACGGCGCTCCGGTGCCGATCGCGAGTGGAACGGCCACCATGAGCGCGGCAGTCGTCCAACTCAGCACGCGCCGCCGATCTCGATGAAGTGCGTCACCGGACGGTATCATCGCGATCGCATTCGGCGCCGCTGCTGATGGGCGGACTGCGAGATGATGGAGCAACCATTGCGACGCAGCCCCGGCCCCGATCCAACTGATCACAAGCAGCGGCAGGGATAGCCTGGGATACGGGTAATACAGCGGCACTGCCACCAGCAGGCCGATGAACCATGCGGCCACAATCCAGGCTGCCAGCGAGGCTCCGGCCTCAGCGGTCGCCTGCTCGGCCGGATCAGGGCGAATCAGTGAGCCGGCCGTTCCGGCCAGCCATGCCGCCGTCAGCACGAGGAGGAGCAGGGTGGCTCCCATACCGGCGGCCAGCACCGCCGTCGCGGCGCTGACCACTGCTATCGTCAGCAGACTGTTCCACTCCGTTGGAGTCGGCGATTCCGCTCGAAACCAGAACAGCAAAGGCGCGACGAGGAACCCTGCGTACGTCACGCCGCCGTTGATGAAACGATGTGCCGCCAGGTGTCGCAGCAGTCCGTCCCACCAGCCACCCAGCCCCACAAAGTATTTCGCATGGTTGGCTGAGACAGCCGCGTATCCGCCGGAGCCCAGCGGCTGAACGGCCACCACCCAGAACAGGATTCCGGCGATCAGCGCCGTCCCGCTCCAGCGGAAGGCTAATTTCCACCAGTGGACGCCTGCGGGTCTGGAGACGATCACCCATGCTGCGGCGGCTGATCCGGTGACGGCGAGAGTCAGCCAGCCGTTGTACTTGGTGCACCAGGCGAGTCCGGCGAGGAGACCGGCGAGTCCGATCCAGAATGGTCGTCCGGACAGGATCGCACGCCAGCCGGCGTGGACTCCCAGCAACATCCACAGGCAGAGCAGGACGTCGGTCAGGGCCATCCGGCTGAACGCAATGTGATACTCGCTCGTCGCCGCCAACACTGCCGCTGCCAGTGCGGCCCCCGCGCCGAACCACTCCCGCGCGACGAACCACACGGCGACCACCATCAGTGCCCCGGCGGCAACGTTCACCCACATCAGGCTGCCAATCTGTCCTCCGTTTAGCAGCAGAACCCACTCCAGCAGCGAGGGGAGCAGCGGCGGTGCATAAAGCGGCCGGTCCGGATACTGATAGGGAGGATCCAGATGACCGCAGTAGAGGTTCGACGCGTAGACTCCTTCGTCGAAGTGCTCCACCGCCATGTGTGACGGGGCGGCGGCCCGGAGCGCGAACGCGATCGCGATGATCGAAAGAATCGACAGGAGCTCGAAACGCTGCATTGCCCCGATCATTGTTCAATCGGCGAATCGCTGCTCGCCAAACCTCGTCGCTTCGAGTTCCACGTGAAACAGAGAGGCCTGCGCGCTTGCGGCGAGTTGCGGACATTGTGCCGGCAGGCAATGGAGTGTGCGTTGTAATCGCCCGGCACGTCAGTTCCAATCGGAAACGATCTTTCCTCGATCGGCCAGGAGCCGCCATTGACTCTGATTCTTGCTCCCGTGCTGCTGGTATTCCTGCTCGGGGCCATTGCACTCGCAGCATGGGGACTGACACGGGGAGGCGGCAGCCGGTCGCTGATGATTGGCCTGATTGTCACGCTGCTGCTGCTCTTTGTCGTCGGCGCGGCGATTTTCCTCTGGCGCGCGCAGCAGTCCCGTTTTCTCATCACGGTTGCTCCGGGGACTGAGTACGTTGGCCGGGTCGTCATCGATGGCCGGGAGCACCGGTTTTCCGGAGATCAATCGCAGACGATCAGCTACTCCGGCCAGCGGGTGGAGTTCACAGTCATTCCGACTCGTGTTGATCCCGCCCGCACGTTGACAGTCAGCCTCAACGGCCGGCCTGAGATCGGCTCGCCCCACGGGGCCTATCTCCTCAACATCCGCAATTCGCTGTGGAGCGGCTGGGGTGAGCAGGGGGCGTTCGATGAGGACAACTGGAATCGCGCGGCTGCCGAACTCATACCCGGACACGAAGCGCAGGACGTTGGCCCGACCGCCGACAAGGAATCCCCCGCACCGGAGTGACGTGCGGCAGCAACGATCGCTGTCGCTCCGACTGCGGTCCGCCTGCCGGTCTCCCTGAATCTCAATGAGGACTGCAGTCGATGCCCTGCCTGCTGATTCCATTAATGGTCCTCGGACTGTTCGCGTTTGTGGCGATGCTGATCTGTCTGATCGTCCTGGTGAACTCCAGGGAAGGGCGCATCGTCCTGTTGACATTGATCGTCATCGTGTTCTGCCTGCTGCTGGGCGGAGCGGCATTCCTGCTGCTCAACGGCGGCCATGTCCAGATCGGCGCCGTTTTGCAACCGCTCGCGTGAGAACCGTTGCACGTGAAACCCAGAGGTTTCCGATCGAGCGCGCCGCGACTATGATGCAGTGGAACTCAGCCGACGATACCGATCGTCTCCCCGACCGAAAAGCTCTTGCGCAGCCAGTTGCCCGCCATGCCGACTCCCCACGAGATGTACGACGAAGCCGTTCGCCTGAAGGACCAGGGGGACCTGCCCGGTGCGATCGCCCAGCTCAAGAAAGTGCTGGAAGCCGACCCGAACCACACCGACACGCACTCGGCCCTCGCCGTCTATCTGCAGCGGACGGGGGAACTCGACGATGCGATCCATCACGCGCAGAAGGTCGTCGAACTGCAGCCCAATGACGCGTTCTCGTACACCCAGTTATCGGTGATCTACATGCGCTGCGGCCGCATCCCCGAGGCGGAGGAAGCGAAGGCCCGCGCCCATGCCGTGCAGATGGGGGGCTGCGGCAGTCACTAAAACGGAGGTTGAGGATAGAGGATAGACGATCGCGCCTGCCTCGCCATTCTCCATCCTCGATCTTCTATCCTCTCTACCTACCGCCGGTACGGGATCGTCTCGTCGGTGAAGACGTCCGACGTCTGCAGGCCCTCCGGAAACGGGCGCGCCTGTCCCTGCTGCGGCTCCGTCGCGTCGGCATCGGCCGCCGGCTTGCGTACCGATGTGAAGGCTTCGTCCGACGGCTGCGGAGTCCCAGGCTGTTCTTCAAAGTGGACCGGTTCGGCAGTGGGTCGACGCGGCCGGTCGCTGTTCATCTCGAGCACCTCCTCCAGACCCGCCGGTTGTATCGTGGCACGGCCGGCCGCACCAGCCGGCGGTTCGTCCGACCAGGGTCCACTGCTGCGACGGTCGGACACCGGGCGGGCCGCGGTGGGAGCCGCCATCTTGCGGGGCGGTTCCGACTGCGCGACTTTCACCTTCACCGCCTGCGTCGCATCAAACTGCCGACCGTCGGCCGTCGTGAGTCTGGCGTGCAGGAGCAGCTCGGGGGATGGCGGACGCTGCCACGGGACTTCCAACTGGTAGCCAGCGCTGAACAGGCCGCTCTTCCACAGGTCGCGGCTCTGGGCGGCGTCGAACGTCCACTTGCCGATCTGCCGCTCTCCTTCCGGACGAGTCAGGTCGAGAGCTTCCAGCTCGATCGATCCCGGCAGCTTGACGAGGTCGCCGTGCTCATCGACCGGGGTGAGAACCGCGACGAGGACGTCATCGCCCGGCTGGCCGTCGCGGTCGCGTCCGCCGCTCATCAGGCCGTTGATCTGCAGCTTCTGGACGCGGAACAGGCTTTCCGTGAATTCGGCGGGGATCGCCTCGCGACCGGAGTCGGCCATCTGCCGGCGAAGCATATCCGCCTCCTGCCGGGCCACGTTCAATTCCTGCCGGACCTGGGAGAGGTCGCGGGCGTACTGGTCGGCGCGGTCCTGCTGCTGGCGGAGCTGGGCTTCGACGGCTTCGATGTCGCCGCGGGCCCCGAGGCAGCCGCTGAGCGCGCACACTCCCAGCAGTGCCGTCAGCAGACGGTCGGCGCGTCCCGGCCTGGACTTCCGTGTCACACTGCGCATGGGGCCTGGTTCCGACGGCCCTGGCTCCGCCCCGCCGCGGGTTCCTGTCGAGCGGCGCGGTATACCACAAACGCCGCGCAAAGATGAACCCCGGTTTTTTGGCAAAAACCGGGGTTCTGTGGGTGTTCAGGCTGCAGCCTGCCCCGCGGGAGGAGACAACCTGATTCGGCTTCGAGGGCGGATGCTCCAGCTAGGCCCCGGACGGCATCGGGAGCCGCTCGAGCATGTTGTCGATCAGCCCGTAATCCCGGGCCTCCTCCGAGGACATGAACTTGTCCCGGTCGGTGTCCTTCTCGATCTCCTCGAGCGTCCGGCCGGTATGCTTGATCATGATCTCGTTCATCTTCCGCTTGACCTTCAGGAGTTCCTTGGCATGGATCTCCAACTCGGCCGCGGTCCCTTCCATACCGGCGAGCGGCTGGTGGATCATGATGCGGCTGTTCGGGAGCGAGTTCCGCTTCCCCTTGGCGCCGGCGGTCAGCAGCACGGCTCCCATGCTGGCGGCCTGGCCGAGGCAGTACGTCGCCACGTCGCAGGTGATGTACTGCATCGTGTCGTAGATCGCGAGCCCCGCGGTCACGGAGCCGCCGGGACTGTTGATGTACATGTGGATGTCCGAGGAGGGGTTCTCGAACTGCAGGAACAGCAGCTGCGCCACAATGCTGTTGGCGACGGTGTCGTTGATCGCCGTCCCGAGGAAGATGATCCGGTCCTTCAACAGACGGCTGTAGATGTCCATGGCCCGCTCTTCGCGGCCGGACTTCTCAATGACGAATGGGACGAGTGTGCTCATGGAAGGTATCAGGGGTCAGGGTTCAGGGGAGAGGATTGAGGATTGAAGATCGAGGATAGAGGGGCGTGGACAATCGCTGTTCGCGATCTTCCATCCTCTATCCTCCATCCACTTACCCCTTGGCCTTCAGCTTGTCTTTCTTGGGTGTGACGACCTCGTCCACGAGGCCGTACTCTTTAGAGCGTTCCGCGCTCAGGTAGCGGTCGCGATCGGTGTCCTTGGCGATCACCTCGACCGGCTGGCCCGTGTGCGTGGCGAGGATCTCGTTGAGCGTCTGCCGGGTGTTGATGATCTCGTTGGCCTGGATCTCGATATCCGAGACCTGTCCCCCGACCTGCCCGTACGGCTGGTGGATCATCATCTTGGCGTGCGGCAGGATGTAGCGCTTCCCCTTGGCTCCGCCGGCGACGAGGATCGCGGCCCCGCTCGCCGCGAGACCGACGCAATAGGTCGCCACGGGGCATTCGAGGTACTGCATCGTGTCGTAGACGGCGAGCGTCGCCGTCACCGATCCGCCCGGCGAATTGACGTAGAGATAGATGTCCTGGTGCCGGTTCTCCGACTGCAGGAACAGCATTTTCATCACGATCAGATTGGCCACGTTGTCGTAGATCGGGCCGTCCAGAAAGATGATCCGGTTCTCCAGCAGCAGGTCGCCGATTCCCATCTGCCGCATCCGCTGGTAGTCGCGGTTGGCCATGGGATCAACGGGGGAACCGTCCTGGGCCCCGCGGGCCAGCAGACGGTGAGGATGAAAGTCGCTCATGCATTGTCCTTCGATGAGGCGCGATCCCGGTCGCTCCCTCTGAGGCGGGTTCGGCGGCGTTCTGGCATACAATCGGATTGCGTGGGGGATTGTTCGCGTTGGACCGGAACCTGTCAACGCCGAAGGAGTCGGGCTGTTCCTGATGCCGCCCCAGCCGAGCGGCGGGGTTTAACCCCGCCGCCCGTCCGTCGTCCATCGAAGTGGCGATTGCAGCGTCGTCGATGTTAGGCTCCGCCCCACGTGCGGCTGCCGAACCTCACTCACCGCGGGAGAACACCATGAACGGGCCGGAAGCAGCGGGCGCCATTGGCGGCGCACTGTGTGGACTGGGATGCGCCATCGTCATCGGGACCCTGATCGGGGCGATTATTCTGCGGGCGGCCTGTTCCGCCTTCAACAAGCTGTCGCAGCCGCAGAATCACGTCCCCGAGCCCGAAATGGGCAAGGCCATGCTGATCACATTCGTGACCACCGTTACGAACTGGATCCTGGGGTTCGTGCTCGGATTCATCTTTGGAGCGGCCCTGGCGGCGGCCGACATGCCGCCCCAGCAGATCCAGATCATCGTGCAGTTGATCAGCCTCCCGCTGTCGATCCTGGTGATGGCCGGCATGAACTCGCTGATGCTGCCGACCACCTTCGGCCGCGGGCTGCTGGTGGCCCTGCTGTACATGGCGATCGCAATCGCCGTGGCGATCGTGATCGGCATCATCATCTTCGGCGTGATTCTGGCAATCGGCGGACTTGGTTGAAGCACCCCAACGAGCGGCGGGGTTAAACCCCGCCGCTCGTTGGGCGCTCAACTTAGATCCCGATACTCCCGGCGAGTGAACACCAGCACCCCCACGGCGAGCAGGCCGCAGGCGCCGAGGAGGAGGACGGTCTCTGCGGTAGCCGCAGTCACCGGAAGAAACATCTCCCGCGCCACGCGACCCATCGGCCCGATCTCCAGGTGCTCACCCGCCTCGTAGATCATGCTGCGGCTGTAGAACGCGACCGAGATGCGCTTGATGATGCCCGGCATGTTCCCGAACAGCACTTCGAGGAAGAACCAGTAGGCCAGCGAGATGATGGTCCCGTGGCGGAAGAGCGTGCCGACCAGCAGGAACAGGCTGGCATAGGCCATCCCCCCCAGCAGGCAGGGCATGAGGAAAATGTCCCACGCCTCCTCCCCCGGCTCGCCCGCCATGCCGCATAGCAGCCAGAGCGTGCCGACCGTCCAGGAGAGCACCAGCGTCTGCGTCGCCAGGAACTTGGTGAGGTACACCAACGGCCGCGGGACGGAGGTGATCAGCAGGTAGATCAGCGTCCGGTCCTCACGCTCGCCGCCGACCCCCGAGGCCCCGTAGCAGATGGCCAGCACGGGCATCAGGAAGGCGACGTAGGTGGGCACGAGCACCTGCTGGGCCAGCCGCTTCGTGGTCGGCTCCCGGTTGAGGGACCACGCGAGGACGATCAGCGCGCACAGCAGCGTGAGCGCGATCCCCACGATCGTCTGCCGCGAGAACAACTGCCGCCGCAGCGTGATCCAATACAAATGCCGGCACGCCGACAACGTGCCGACGATCCCGGGCAGGCCAACTTCGAGTCGTCCCGTGGTCATTGCAATCCTTCACATCCAAGAAGAATTTGAACAGGAGGAAACAGAGTTAACGGAGACGAGCGGGGCGCCCATTCTGGCTCAGCAGGGCCGTCGCCTGTTGCCGCTGGAAATTTTGAGGTCTGACCGGTTGATTCTTCCCTGTGGCACAACGGCCATTCGCGGCGACATCTCTGTTTCCTCTGTTGCCTCCTGTTTAGACTTCAAAACCGCATGGACGAGGCCATGACGTACTCGAAGATCGCCTCGGCCGAGATGTCGGTGGTCTCCAGGGCGCCGACTTCGAAGTCGCGCTCGGCAACGAGCGACGCAAACCGGTGGAAGAACTCGTCCGGCCTGAGGATCTCCGCCGTCAGTTCGTCGTCTCCCTTCAGTTCGACGCCGCGGACGAGTGGCCATTGGATGAGCGCCGCCGCCAGTTCGCGCGTCCTGCGGGCACGGACTCGGACGTGCAGCGGATGCTCCTCCAGCATGGCGCGAATTTCCTCCAGCGTCCCGATGGCGAGCACTCGGCCCCGGCCCATAAAGATCACCCGCTCGGCGAGCGTTTCCATCTCGTTGAGGATGTGACTGGAGACCAGCACGGCCTTGCCGCGATCGCGAAACCCGCGGAACAGGTCCATGAGTTCGCGGCGGCCCACCGGGTCCACGCCATTGAGGGGCTCGTCCACGATCAGCATGTCGGGGTCGTGGATCAGGGCCTGGGCCAGCTTGATCCGTTGCCGCATCCCCTTGGAGTAGCCTTTGAGGCGGCGGTCGGCACGGTCGGACATGCCGACTTCCTCCAGCGCGGCGTCGGCCCGTTCGCGCGCGACTCGCGGCGACATGCCGTGCAGCCGGGCCATCGTGCGCACAAACCGGCGGCCGGACATCTCCTCATAGAAGGCGTCCACGTCGGGACAGTAGCCCATGTACCGCTTCGCCATGGCCGAGACGGCATGGTGTCCGCGGACCAGCACCCGTCCCATGCTGGGGCGCAGCTGGCCGGTGAGCAGCTTGATCAGCGTCGTCTTGCCGGCGCCGTTGGGACCCAGGAGACCGGTAATGCCGGGCCCGAGCGGGAGGTGAATATCGTTGACGCCGATCACCGGCCCATACCACTTGGTCACATGGTTGAACTCGGCGAGCGGGGGAATCGGTGCGATCATCTGTGAGTCCGGAGAGTTTCGACGCAAAGCCGCCGACGCGCGAAGGCTCGCAAAGGAAAGATCATGTTGAGGGATCCGCGGCTTTCCTGCTCTGGATTCGCTCTCGATAGACCAATCCGTCCTTACCCATTCTCTTGATCACTTCCTTGGCGCGTCTCCGCGACCTGGCGACTTTGCGTCGGTCTTTCTACCGAGGGTCACCGCACGACCTCGATTGCCCGCACGCGGCGTACGATTACGATCAGGCATATCACACAGAGGGAGCCGAGGACCAGCAGGCACTGGTTGAGGGTGGGCTCGCGCTCCGCGTCGCGAATGCCGAAGCACCATTCTCCCACGCGGTGCATGTCGTCCCAGAAGCCGAGCAGGTCCCATTTGCGGTTGTCGTTGATCTCCTCCGCCGCCTCTCCGAGCGCATCCAGCAGGACGAAGATTCCCAGCCACGACATCACCAGCGGCACCGCCCGGTGCACCCACGATGCAATGGCGAACAAGAGCAGGCTCTGCACGACCGCCAACACGGCCCCGTAGCCGAGGATGCCCCCCAGGATCCGCGGGTTCTCCTTGAAGTAGTCGAGCGAGCTGGTGAGCATGCCGTACTGGAAGTAGAGCAGCAGCGCGGGGAGCGTGGTGATCAGCGAGACCACCGCGCTGACGGTGAGCAGCTTGCCGACGATGTAGTGCCGCCGCTCGATCCGCCGCGACAGGTAGAAGATCATCCCTCCCTGCCGGTAGTCGGCGCCGATTAACGATGACCCGGCGAACGCCAGCAGCAACGCGGTGATCGAGGCCTGCGCCAGCATGAAGTCGGCGTAGGCATCCCCGGTGCCGGTCACCTGGTAGGCGTCGAGGAACTGGGCCATCGCCTCATTCTGGACGGTCAGCGTGGCCTTGAGATAGATGAACGCGAAGTTGAACAGAAAGTTCAGCAGCCCCAGTCCGATCAGCAGCCAGAACACCCACCGCCGCAGGATCATCGCCAGCCCGGTGCGGACAATCGACAAGCACGCCCGCCACGACGATCGCGACTTCCCGCTCCAACCACGGTAACCAGCGAGTTCAATGGGCATGGGTGGGGCCAGGTGCGTCGTCCTGTTCGATGCAGAGGATAGAAGATAGAGGATGGAGGATCGAAGTTGGAGGATGCGGCAGCCGGCGCCGTAACAGCGCGGGCCCGCCATCGGCGGAGCGCCGCGTGACAGGCTAGGGACGGTCGGGTCTTGACCCTCCCGGTCATCGCTGCCACGATTCACCGGCCGCCGAGGAACACCGAATGTCTGTTGAAATCGCCCCACCCACTGGCGCCGCGCCGCCGCTCAGGCTGAGTCGGCGGTGGCATTTCGCGCGGGAGCAGGCCATCGGCTTTCTGATGCAGCAGGGGCTGGAGAATCCCGACGTCATCTCGCTGGCGGCGGGGTTCGTGGACTTCGCCAGCCTGCCGGTGGCCGAGACCCGAGCCGCGGTCGAACGGCTCTTGGCGGACGATCGGTCGGCGCAGCTGGCTTTGCAGTATGGCACGACGCCGGGGGCCGAACTCGTCCGCAACAGCGTGCTGCGGCACTTCGCCCGGCTGGAAGGGCGGACGCCCGCCGAACTCGGCATCGATCCGTCGCAGCTCATCCTGACCACCGGCTCCCAGCAATTGCTGTCGATCGTCTGCGAAGTCCTGCTCGACCCGGGAGACATCTGCCTGGTGGCGGGACCGACGTACTTCGTGTTCGTCGGCAATCTCAACGGTGTCGGCGCGGAGGCGATCAGCATCGCGGCCGACGAAAACGGCCTGCGCACGGATGAACTCGAACAGATGCTGCAACGGCTCGACGACGAAGGCCGGCTGGACCGAGTCAAGCTGATCTACGCCGTCAGCTACTACGACAATCCGTCTGGGGTCAGCCTCTCTCCAGAACGCCGGCGCGAGATCGTCGAAATCGCCCGCCGCTGGTCGCGGCGGCAGCGCATCCTGGTCCTGGAGGACGCGGCCTATCGCGAGCTGCGCTACGACGGTCCGCTGCTGGAAAGCATCTGGAGCCATGACGCATCGCGGCAGTACGTCATCTATACGCAGACCTATTCCAAGAGCTTTTCGCCGGGCCTGCGCGTCGGGTTTGGCGTGGCGCCGCAGGACCTGGTACAGCCGTTGTGCGACCGCAAGGGGAACGAGGACTTCGGTTCGGCCAATTTCAACCAGCGGCTGATCGCCACCGTGCTCGAGAGCGGGATGTACGGGCAGCACGTCGCCGAGGTGTGCAATGCGTACCGCGTCAAACGGGACGCGATGCTGGCTGCGGCGGACGAGTTCTTTGCGTCGCTCCCGGACGTGACGTGGGTGCATCCACACGGCGGACTGTACGTTTGGATGTCGTTGTCGCCTGAAATGGAGACGGGCTTCCGCAGCCGGCTGTTTGAGGTAGCTGTGAAGCAGGAAGGAGTGATGTATGTCCCGGGAGAACTCTGCTACGCCGGTCCTCCGGACGACATCCCGCGGAACCAGATGCGGTTGAGCTACGGCGTCCAGACGCCCGACGGCATTCGAGAAGGGATGCGTCGTTTAGCCGCGGCTGTGAACACCGTGATGAACGAGGGGCGGTAGCAATTGCTGCTCCGCGTCGAACTCGACGACTTGAGTCAACTGTTCGGGGCCCGAATAGTTTGCGTAGCTTGCCTGGCTTACGACTCCTTCGTCGCTCCCGGATGCACCAGCGTGCCCACGCGCTCGCCGACGACGGCCCGTTGGATGTTCCCCTCGCGCAGGTAGTTGAACACGTTGATGGGAATGCCGTGTTCCATGCAGTGATGGATGGCCTGAGCGTCCATCACCTGCAATCCCTGGCGGAGGACGTCCTGAAACGAGATTTCGGAGTACCGGACCGCGTGCGGGTTCTTCTCCGGATCCTCGGAGTACACGCCGTCGACGCGGGTCGCTTTCATCAGAATGTCGGCCTCGATCTCCCGGGCGCGGAGCGCGGCGGCGGTATCGGTGGTGACGAAGGGGCTCCCGGTGCCGGCCGCCAGGATGACCACGCGTCCTTTTTCCAGATGCCGCACGCACCTCCGGCGAATGAAGGGCTCGGCGACCCCTTCCATCCGGATGGCCGACTGCAGCCGCGTCGGCACGCCTTCATTTTCCAGGGCGTCCTGCAGGGCCAGCCCGTTGATGACGGTCGCCAGCATGCCCATGTAGTGGGCGGTGGCCGTTTTGATGGACTGGCTCACCTGGGCGAACTGCTTGCCGCGGAGGATGTTGCCGCCGCCGCAGACGATGGCCAGCTGGACTCCGGTGTCGGCGACGGATTTGATCTGCCGGGAGATGCTGGTCACCTCGGCCATGGCGATGCCCCCCTCCCGGTCCCGGCAGAAGCTCTGCCCGCTCAGCTTCAGGAGCACGCGTTGATAGGCGGGGCGCGGCTGCGAATCACTCATGGGAATCCAGATCCATTCCTGCGGGTTGTATCGGGGGGCGGGGCAGTCTAGTCCATCGGAGAATCGACGTAAAATCAGACGGCCCATTGATGGTTTCGCTCGCCCGACGTTCGCCTTAGGATACACGCCCCTGCTGGCGGAGTGCGGGCCTCAGACTGATCCGCACGACGCGCTCAATGGACCACCAGCCCCACCGGCGTATTGGTTTCGCTCCCTGTTCTATGCCCGACTTCCAGAAACTCCTTGTCGCCAATCGCAGCGAAATCGCCATCCGTGTCTTCCGCGCCGCGACCGAACTCGGCCTGCGAACCGTCGCCGTGTACGCCTACGAGGACCGGTTCGCCCTGCACCGCTTCAAGGCGGACGAAGCGTACCAGGTGGGCGTGCCCGGCGAGCCGATCCGCTCATATCTGAATTACGACGCGATCATCGAGATCGCCAAACAAAATGACGTGGACGCGATCCACCCCGGCTACGGATTCCTCTCCGAGAAGCCTGAGTTCGCGAAGGCGTGCGCCGAGGCCGGGATCACGTTCGTTGGTCCTCGCGTCGAGTTGTTGCACAAGCTGGGAGACAAGACCCTGGCGCGGCACATCGCCATTGAGGCGGGCGTGCCGGTGCTGGGAGGCACGGCCAAGCCGCTCAAGAACGCGGACGAAGCGGCCAAAGAGGCCGGGGTACTGGGCTACCCGATCATTCTGAAGGCGGCGCACGGCGGCGGCGGACGCGGAATGCGGATCGTCAAGCAGGCCTCGGACCTGAAGGGAGCCTACGAGGCCGCGCGCCAGGAATCGCTGACGGCCTTCGGCAGCCCGGACATCTTTATCGAGAAGTACATCCGCCGCGCGCGGCACCTGGAGGTACAGATCCTGGGGGACCGGCACGGCAACGTCGTGCACCTCTACGAACGCGACTGCTCGGTGCAGCGCCGGCATCAGAAAGTGGTTGAGATCGCGCCGGCGGTGACCCTCACCCCCTCGGTGCGGAACGCCCTGCTGGAAGCATCGGTCGCCATCGCCAGGCAGGTGAACTACGACAACGCAGGCACGATGGAGTTCCTCGTCGATGCCGACACCGACCAGTTCTACTTCATCGAATGCAACCCGCGCGTGCAGGTGGAACACACCGTCACAGAAGAGGTGACGGGAGTGGACATCGTGCGGGCGCAGCTGCTCATCGCCCAGGGACGCCGGCTGGATGACCCGGAGCTCGGCCTCGCCCGGCAGGAGGACATCGAGCCAATCGGGTTCGCGCTGCAATGCCGCGTCACCACGGAGGATCCCGCCAACAACTTCACTCCGGACTACGGCCGGATGGCGCACTACCGGTCAGCCGCGGGTTTCGGCATCCGCCTGGACGCAGGCACCGCATTCTCCGGCGCTTTCGTGCAGCCCTATTACGACTCGTTGCTGGTCAAGGTGACGGCTCGGGCCCGGCGGTTCGACGACGCCGTCGCCCGCATGGACCGCTGCCTGCACGAGTTCCGTGTCCGCGGTGTTAAGACCAACATCCCGTTCCTCACTAATCTCCTGGCGCATCCGACGTTTCTCGCGGGTCGCTGTACGACGACCTTCATTGATGAAACTCCCGAGCTGTTCGACTTCCCCCAGCGGAAGGACCGGGCGACCAAGCTGCTCAGCTACATTGGGGAAGTGATCGTCAACGGGAACCCGCTGGTGAAGGATCGCCCCAAGGCGACGCGGCGGATGCCGGCGCCGCTGCCCGAAATCGACGTCGCCGCTGCCCGGCCGGAAGGGACGCGCGATAAGCTGCTCGCCCTCGGTCCCGAGAAGTTTGCGCAATGGGTCCTCAAGCAGAAGCGGCTGCTCATCACCGATACGACGTTCCGTGACGCGCACCAGTCGCTGCTGGCGACCCGCTTCCGCACGTACGACCTGCTGCAGATCGCCGAGGCGTACTCAAGGCTGTGCCCGCAGCTGTTCTCGCTGGAGATGTGGGGCGGTGCGACATTCGACACCTCGATGCGGTTCCTCAAGGAGTCGCCGTGGTCGCGACTCTCGCAACTCCGCGAGAAGGCGCCCAACATCCTGTTCCAGATGCTGCTGCGAGCCTCCAACGCCGTCGGCTATACCAACTACCCGGACAACATCGTCAAAGCATTCGTCAAAGAGGCCGCCGCCGCCGGCATCGACGTGTTTCGCGTATTCGACTGCCTCAACTGGGTCCCCAACATGAAGGTCGCCATGGACGCCGTCCGCGAGACTGGCGCCATCTGCGAGGCGGCCATCTGCTACACGGGGGACATCACCAATCCCAACCGCACCAAGTACGACCTCAAATATTACGTCGAGCTCGCCAGGGAACTGGAGAGCTACGGCGCCCACATCCTGGCCATCAAGGACATGGCCGGACTGTGCAAGCCCGAGGCGGCGGCGAAGCTGGTGAAAACGCTGCGGCAGGAAGTCGGCCTGCCGATCCACTTCCATACGCACGACACCGCCGGCATCCAGGCGTCGTCGATTTTGCGGGGGGCCGACGTGCAGCTCGATATCGCCGATGCGGCGATGGCGCCGATGTCCGGCGGAACGTCGCAGGTCAATCTCAACACCCTCTGCGAAGCGCTCCGCCATCAGCCGCGCGATACCGGCCTTGACACTGCAGCCCTCGACGCCATCGCCGAGTACTGGCGATGCGCCCGCGAGTTCTATACCCCCTTCGAGAGCGTCGTGCTTCCGGGCACGGCCGACCTGTACAACCACGAGATGCCCGGCGGCCAGTACACCAACCTGTATGAGCAGGCCCGCGCTCTCGGGCTGGCCGAACGCTGGGCCGAAGTCTGCCATACTTACACCGACGTCAACCGCATGCTCGGAGACATCGTGAAGGTCACCCCCACGTCAAAGTCGGTCGGCGACATGGCGCTCTTCATGGTGGCCAACAACCTGACTGCGGACGACGTGGCTAACGGCGAGCGCGAGCTGGCGTTTCCCGATTCCGTCATCGATCTGCTCAGCGGGGCGATGGGACAGCCTCCCGGCGGGTTCCCGAAGAAGATCAGGCAGCGGGTGCTCGGTGATCGCAAGGCGTTCCGCGGCCGGCCCGGTGCCTCGCTCCCGGCGGCCGACTTCAAAGCGGTGGCCGCTGCACTCGAAAAGAAGATGCAGGCCGAGCCGACTCAGCAGGACGTGCTCTCGAACCTGCTCTACCCGAAAGTGCACGACGACTTCGTGCAGCACACGCTGGCCTACAGCGACACCAGCGGCCTGCCGACGCCGGTGTTCTTCTACGGGATGGAGCCGGGGGAGGAGATCGCCGTCGACATCGAGCCGGGCAAGACCCTCATCGTCAAGTTCGTCACCGTCGGCAGCCCGCATCCGGACGGCACGCGCACCGTTTTCTTTGAACTCAACGGCCAGCCCCGCGATGTCACGGTCCTCGACAAGTCGCTGGAGTCAGCGATCGTCAAGAACGTGAAGGCCGATCCCGACGATCCCACGCACGTTTCGGCCCGCCTCCCCGGCATGATCGTCTCGGTCCCCGTCAAGGAGGGGGACAGCGTCAACAAGGGCCAGACCCTGCTGACGATCGAGGCCATGAAAATGCAGACCACCCTGCAGGCCGAACGCGCCGGAAAGATCACCAAACTGCTGGCCAAATCCGGCCAACAGGTGGAGCCGGGGGATCTGCTGCTGAAGCTGGAGTGAGGGTGGTGTCCTTGATTGAAACGCGATCAGAGCGAATGGCACGCCGGATGCTTAGCGCGGCCAGCGGCCGGTGTGGAGCCGAACCAGGACCAGCACGGCGACGGCTGCGCCGATCACTGAATTGGAAAGGTCACTGACCGTCTCGTCCCAATGCTGTCTGGCGCTGTTCCGTAGCCCGAACAGCGTGCTGCCAACGAGTGACGCGAATATGATCCCGCGAATGACTTTGGACGGCACGTTCGCCAGCAGCGGCTTGCGGGGCTTAGCGGTCATTGCTGCCTACTTCCGAGCCCATTGTCCAGGCAGAAGTAGACGTAGCGAGTCAGCATCTGCCATCCGGGCAGTTCTTCCGACATATACCAGCGGATCGGGAAGTATGGTCCTCGCTCAAGCATCACCATCGTTTCGTCGGATAGCCAACCCTTGCCAAATCCCCAGGTCATTAACCCGAAGCTGAGAACGTAGATTACGAAGAGGACCATCAGCCCGGTAACGCCCGTTGCGATCAGGAGCCAACGCTTGCGTGGCGCGATGGGCATGGGAGTAGAGTTCTTCCATTTCGTCGCGAAACTGATCTTCCGAAGATCGCGACATTCATGACCCCATTCTCACTGTGAGCAGTCCGGCTCAGCCGATGCTGGGAAGTGATCCCCGGCACGATACACCTTCCGCTTGCCCAAAACCTCACACTCGTTTCGGCAGGCCGTCCCCTCTTGTTCGGCAGCGGTCAGGACTCGCTGGAGATAACCCTCTGCAGCGGAGTGGCTGCTCCCGCATTATACGCTGCAGAACTCCCTCCGCGAGATCAAGACATACTCCGCCAGCGCACCCGCGTCGCTACTACGGAGTGCACCCACAATCCGTCACTGGCTGCTGGAAACAACAATCCGAAACACGTTCTGCCGCGGAACTCCGAACGATGAACGACCAGACGCTCGCTTCGCACGCAAGATGTACGCAACCCGGTCGCAAGATGCACAACATTCACACCCCCCCCACATGTAAGCGCAGCGTGCGTCTTGCTCGGGTTACCCCACAAATGTGAAACACTCGGCCCACCAGCCACAGCCTGAACGCCGCCTCAGCGGACCGCTACAATTCCTGCATGCCAGACACCCTCTACATCGTCGACACCTACTCGCTGATCTTCCAGGTTTACCATGCCATCCGGCAGCCGATGCAGGGGGTGCGGGGGCAGCCGACGAACGCCGTTTACGGGTTCACAGGGGACCTGTATCACCTGCTGTACGACAAGCAGCCCTCGCACATCGTGTGCGCGATGGACTCGGACGGACCCGGCGAACGTTCGACGATGTTCGCCGACTACAAGGCGAACCGCTCGTCGATGCCGGACGACCTGCGGCCGCAGATCCCGCTGATCCTCGACGTCATCGCCGGGTACGGCATCCCGGTTGTCGAGCATGCCGGCTGGGAGGCGGACGACGTGATCGCGACGCTGGCCCGGCGCGCGGCGGCAACCGGCATGGAAGTCCGCATCGTCACGAACGACAAGGACGCCCGGCAGCTGATCGGGCCGCGGATCAAGCTGTACAACATCCGCAAGAAGCAGTTCATGGACGAAGAGGCCCTGATGAAGGACTGGGGCGTCCGTCCGGACCAGGTCGTGGACTTTCAGGCGCTCGTCGGCGACAGCGTGGATAATGTTCCCGGCGTGCCGCTGGTGGGGCCCAAGAAAGCGAGCGACCTGCTCAATCGGTTCGGCACGCTGGACGAAGTTCTGGCGCATGCAGACGAAGCTCCCGGGAAGAAGCTGCAGGAGAATCTCAAGACGTATGCCGACCAGGCCCGGCTCAGCCGCGAACTGGTGAGGCTGAAGGAGGACCTGCCGCTGGAACTGGACTGGAACAACGCCTGCGTGCGGGATCCCGATTGCCGCCGGCTGCTGGAACTGTTCACCGATTTCGGTTTCCGGCGGTACTCGGACGACATGCGGGTCCGCGTGAGCCAGTTGAAGCCCAAGCCGGCCCGCGAGCACGAACGGCAATGGACGACCGTCGCCGACAACGCGGCATTCAATGACTTTCTGCAGGAGCTCTCGCAGCAGCGGCGGTTCTGTCTGGACCTGGAGACGACCAACATCGATCCGATGCGGGCGGATCTCGTGGGGCTCGCCTTCTGCTGGGAGGCGAAGCGATCGTTCTATTTGCCGGTCGCGGGTCCACCGGGAAGCACCGTCCTCGACTGCCGCCGGGTTCTTGAGAAGCTGCGGCCTATCCTGGAGGATCCGGAGCGGGAGATCGTCAACCAGAACATCAAGTATGACCTGCTTGTACTGCGCCGGGCGGGAGTCCGCGTGGCGAACGTCGGGCTTGATCCCATGATCGCCGATTTCCTGCTCGACGCAGGCGCCCGCACGCACGGCCTCGATGAGCTCGCCAAGCGGCATCTGCAGCGGGGGATGATCCCAATCACTGAACTGATCGGCAAAGGGAAACAGCAGCTGCAGATGTTCGAGGTGGATGTCGAACGCACGGCCGAGTACGCGTCCGAAGACGCCGACGTCGCCTGGCAGCTGGCCGAGACGCTCAAGCCCCGGCTGGAGCAGGCCGGGCTGTGGGACCTGTACTGGGACGTCGAGCGGCCGCTGATCCCGGTGCTGGCCGACATGGAGTGCGCGGGCATCAAGGTCGACGTGGAGGAGTTGCAGCGACAGAGCGCGGATCTGGCGGTGCGGCTGGAAGCCCTGATGCACGAGATCTACGAAGGGGCGGGGCGCGAGTTCAACATCGCGTCGCCCAAGCAGCTGGCGGCCGTGCTGTTCGAAAAACTGCGGCTGCCGATTCTGAAGCGGACGAAGACCGGCCCCAGCACGGCCGAAGATGTGCTGGAACGGCTTGGCGCGAAGCACCCGCTACCGGCGAAGATCATTGAGCATCGGCAGCTGTGCAAGCTGAAGGGAACGTACCTCGATGCGCTGCCGCAGCTGGTGAACCCGGAGACCGGCAAGCTGCACACGTCATTCAGCCAGGTGGCGGCCGCGACGGGACGGCTGGCATCGAGCGACCCGAACCTGCAGAACATCCCGATCCGCAGCGAGGAGGGACGCCGGATCCGCCGGGCCTTCATTCCATCCGAACCGGGTTGGAAGCTCGTTTGCGCCGATTACTCGCAGATCGAGCTGCGCATGCTGGCGCACTACAGCCGGGATGAGGCGATGGTGGACGCGTTCCGGCGCGGGATCGACATTCATGCCGCGGTGGCGTCGCAGGTGTACGGCGTCCCTGAAGATGAAGTCACGTCCGACATGCGTCGCGTGGCGAAGGCGGTGAACTTTGGCGTCATCTACGGTCAGACCGCCTATGGCCTGGCGGCGGCGCTGGGGATTCCTCAGGCCGACGCCGCGGCGTTCATCGAGGATTATTTCGCCAAGTACGCCGGCGTCGCCCGGTTCATCGAGGAGACGCTCGAGAACTGCCGCGTGAATGGTTACGCGGAGACGATTCTCGGCCGCCGCCGCGAGATTACCGGCATCCGCTCGCATCGGCCGGACAACCTCAACCTGCCGGAACGGACGGCTGTCAATTCCGTCATGCAGGGGTCCGCCGCCGACCTGATCAAGAAAGCCATGATCGCCCTGCACGCCCGGATCGACCGGGAGGGGCATCCGGCGCGGATGCTGCTGCAGATTCACGATGAACTGGTGTTCGAGTCACCGGAAGGCGATGTCGCCTCGCTGATGGAGATGGCGCGGGAAGAGATGACGACCGCGATCCCGTTGAGCGTGCCGCTGGTGGTCGACATGAAGTCCGGCGACAACTGGCTCGATGCAAAGTAGTCGACGGCACAGTCCCGTGTTGCCGCCGCTGCGTGATCATCGTGAGGGGGCGATCAATCGGGTAGCACTCCAGCTCCTGTCCAATAGGGGGCGGTTCGGCATCACCCTGAGTTCGCCGAGTCCCGACAGAGAATCCATTGGACGGCACACGGAGTGTGCCTGCGACATGCGTGTGCGAAGGAAGCTCAATGCCGAATTGGCGTGGCCGTTGATTGCCTTCGGCTTCGCGGGGATCGCGTTCGCGGCTGCGACGCTGTTATGTTGGATGTTCGTGCGCCCTCTTGCGGTGGACTGGTTCCTGTGGGTGCTGCTCAACGGGTTCCTCGGGTACATATCGGTGATTACGGGGCTGGACCTGCGACGGCAACGGTGACCGAACGACGCTGATCGTGTGTCCGGTTCAGCGAGCGGCCCCGCGAGGCAGTTCTCAGCGCTCGTCCCACCGTTTCCTGACGGTGACGGCTGGTGGGGGGCAATACTTCCCCATCGTTCGCCGGGCCATTATGGTGTGTCCACTTGTGGCACACGTTGTGTGCCTGCGACCACGGTCGCCATTGCTCATTCACCTGCCGGAGCCTGCCTTGAAGCCGAAAGTCCGTATCTGCGCGCTCGATTCCAATGACGGTCCTCATGTCTCGATTCTGCAGGAAGCCGGGTTCGACGTTCTTCCCGGCAGCCGGTCGACGGCAGGCTGGACGGAGCAGGAAGTGATCGAGAACGTCGCCGGCTGCGATGCGGTAATCGCCGGGGCCGAACCCTACACGGCCCGGGTGCTCGACGCTGCGCCGACGCTGCGGGTGATCGCCCGCACGGGCGTCGGCTTCGATGCGATTGACGTGCAGGCCTGCGACGAGCGCGGAATCGTCGTCTGCACCACGCCGGGGGTGAATCACGACTCGGTCGCGGAGATGGCGATTGCGTTCATCATGGGAATCGGCCGCGGGTTTCCGGACTTTGACATGCGGGTCCGCCGCGGCGAGTGGAAGCGGGTGTTTCTGCCGCGGGTGATGGGGAAGACGCTCGGCATCGTCGGGCTGGGGCGAATCGGCCGGGCCCTGGTCAGCCGGGCGGTCGGACTGGGGATGAAGGTGATCGCCACCGAGCCCTGCCCGGACAGCGAATTCTGCGGGAAGTGGAACGTCGAGCTGGCGCCGTTCGAGGAGCTGCTGCGGCGGTCGGATTACGTCTCGCTGCATAGTCCCCTCACGCCCGAGACGAAGCACATGATGAATGCGGAGACGTTCGCGAAAATGAAGCCGGGCTCGGTGCTGATCAACACGTCCCGCGGCGGGCTGGTGGACGAGACGGCGCTGGTGGCGGCGCTGGAGTCAGGGCATCTGCGCGGGGCCGGGCTGGACGTGTTCGAGGTCGAGCCGCTGCCGCTGACGAGCCCGCTGATCAAGATGAGCAACGTGCTGATGGCCGGCCACGTCGCAGGCACCGACGAAGAAGCCCGCCGCGCGTCGCAGAAGATGGCGGCCGAACTGATCGTCGCCCTGCGGGACGGCCAGTGGCCCGAGCACGCGATTCAGAACCTGAAGGGGACATCGGGGTGGAAGTGGTGAGATGCGACGCAAAGTCGCGACGGCCCCCAGATTCAACAGCGAGAATCACTGCTGTGCGCGTCCTGGCGTCACCGCGTCTTCGCGCAGAATGGCTTTTCAGAGCAGCCCGGATCACGTAGAATCCCGGACCGGCGATTGGGGCCGTAGCTCAGTTGGGAGAGCGCAGCGTTCGCAATGCTGAGGTCGTGGGTTCGACTCCCATCGGCTCCATCCGACGCCGCTTTGCAGGACTCTGCGAGGCGGCGTCGTTTCGTTCAAGAGCGACCAGAAACCCGGTTCCCCCAAGAAACCGGGTTTCTTCGAGATGCGGGTCACGCTACTCCGCCGCGCCTTCCAGACCGAGCAGGGCGGAGATCTTCGGCCACACGGTCGTCCGGATCTGGTCGAACTTCTCAGCATCCTCGACGGAACGGGAGTCTGCAAAGCGGATCGCGGCGGATGCTTCGTCCTTCAGAAGCTTGTAAATCTCGATCATGCCGTTGATGGCTTCGGTATCTCCCTCCGACAGCCCGCCGTCGCGAACGCGCTCCATGTTTTTCACCAGACTGTCGCTGACGGTCACGACTTCGGCCAGCAGTTCCTTCGTCTGCTCGTCGGTGTACAGCTGCTTGCTCAGGCCGTCCGCCAGTACGCCGATGTAGGCGTATGTCGTATAGACGTGGGCTCCCCCGAGTGCTCCGATGAGATACAGCCGGTCTCCTTCGGGATCGAGCGGCGTCTCCGGGGACCCGGGAGCCGCATCATCCGGCGAAGGGGGAGGCGAATCGTCATATGGTTGGACTGCATCCGATTTGACCCAGCCCTTCGTGCCGTCTGCGGTGACCACCCACAGCCACTTTCCCTGCACCATTTCCACAGTCAGCACATCGTCCGGCTCAACCGTGGCGACGACGGCGTCCTTTACCTTCAGGTCGACCTTCGCTTTCGGCACAACGTCATCGCCGACTTCCTGGGCCAGCGCCACGCTGTGCACGGCCATTACACATCCGACAAAGACGACTGTCTGCAGGGTCCGCGTGAGAGTCCGCATGAATCGCTCCATTCCGAGTGAGTCTGCCAGATCGGTGATTGCCACGGCGCGCAGCGCTGAATTTCCGGTCCAGCATACTCAACTGGGTTCGAGAACGCGACGGTAGTCGGCGGTGCGCAGGCGGGGGACCGCATCAGAGCAGCGGTCCGAACAGTCGGCAGAAATTCTCGCCGCGGATACGCCACGAGCTGCGCTCGCTCCATCGCTCGGGATCGATCCGCCAGGAGTGTTCGGCATCTCCGTCGAACTGCCGTTCGAGCTCTGCGGCAATGCGCCGGTCGCAGAACGCGACTGCGACTTCGAAGTTGAGATCCAGGCTCCGAACGTCAAAGTTCGGCGTACCGATCAGGGACCAGCAACCGTCCACGGCGAGCACCTTCGCATGGAACAGTCCTTTGCGGTACTCATAGATCTCAACGCCGCGATCGAGCAGTTCCCGATAGTACGAGCGTCCGGCCCAGAGGGTGTACCAATAGGTGCTCGGCCCGGCGACGAGGATGCGGACGCGGACGCCGCGCGAAGCCGCCGTGCAGAGAGCCTCCTGCAAGGACGGGGTCGGCACGAAGTATCCGGTGGAGAGGGTGATGCTCTGCTCCGCTTCGAGAATCGCGGAGAGCAGCACCATCCGCAGGGGCCGCACGTCCAGATCAGGGCCGTCCGCGAGCACCTGGGCGAGCGCCGTCTCCTGCGGTTGCTCGTCGTCCGCCGGCCGTGGGGCGTCCGGAATATCCTGGTCCATGGCGCAATACCAGTCCTCCTTGAAGACGTCGATCAGCTGCCGGACGACCGGCCCGGCAAGTTCGAGTTGCGTATCGCGCCAGTAACCCCAGGCCGGATTGCGGCCGAGATACTCGTCCCCCACGTTCAGTCCGCCGGTGAAGGCGATGCGATCGTCCACGATCACCAGCTTGCGGTGGTTGCGGAGATTGATCGACCAGCGTTCGCGAAAACTGCGCCCGGGGAGAAAGGCACAGACGTCGATGCCTGCATCGAGCATGGGCTTGAGAAACCTGCGGTTCAGTCCCCAGGAGCCGATCCCGTCGTACATGAACCGCACTTTCACCCCCTCGCGGGCCTTCGCGACGAGCGCATCACGGATCCGAGTGCCGATGCGATCGGGGCGGTAGATGTAATACTGAACGTGCACCTGATATCGGGCCGAACGAATGGCGCGTTCGATCGCGGCGAACGCATCCTGCGAGTCCGGCAGCAGTCGCACGGCGTTGCCGCAGGTGCAGCCTGAGCCGCTCGCGTGGAACGCCAGCTCCGTCAGGCGCCGCTGCAGGCGGTTCATCTCCGGTGGAGCGCATCCGGGAAGGGCCCGATCGTCGCGATGCCGATCCTTCCGCTTGCGGAGTTTCCACCAGGCGCGTTGCCGGCGCTTCACCCGGTTCATACCGAAGAACCAGAAGAGCACTGCGCCGAGGTACGGGAGGAACACAATGCTCATCAACCACGCCACCGCGGATACGGGCGGACGCTGATGGCGCAGCAGCAGCGAGACCGTCAGCACGACCAGCAGGCCGTGGCCGGCCATCAGCAGAGGGTATTCCGTCGGCATGGAGCGCAATCCGAGTGAGCAAACTTGGGGATGATGCCCACAACAAATGTCGTGCCATGCCTGAGGTGCGGCATCGGTGCGATCCCGAAGTCGTTACGGATTTCGGCCTTCTCGAGACTGGATCGTATGAATGCCGCAGGATTGAACATGCGGCTGTATGGCCGACTCCGACTCGTGTTGCGTGCCTGGCGACCACAGCGATTGCTGGAATCTGACGCCCCGGCAGGTGCTTGTCGGACGCAGTTTGCCGCGGAAGTGTCGCGTCAGCTACTTGGCTGGCCGAGTGAGCGGAGTCCTGAGCGCGGGCGGCACATGTTTTGCCTTTATCTGGCTTGACTGAACTGAGACGACATCACATCGGGACGCACCATGCCCCGTCAGAGAACTCAACTCAAGCCACCGTTTCCGCCGCAGGACATTTCGCCTCCAGGACTGGAGTCGAAGATGGACCCGCGGCCGCGATTCGAAGCGCCGCGGTATCGGCCGGCGGGAAAACTGGAAGGGCTGGCCGCACTGATTACGGGAGGCGATTCCGGGATCGGGCGGGCCGTCGCCGTGCTGTTTGCCCGTGAGGGGGCGGATGTGGCGATCGCCTATCTGCCGGAGGAACAGGAGGACGCGGAGGTCACGGCCGAGCATGTGAAGGAGGCCGGCCGCCAGGCGCTCCTGCTGCCTGGCGATGTCTGCGATCCCGAGTATTGCGGAGACGCCGTTTCCCAGGTGGTGGATGAGTTCGGCCGCATCGACATCCTCGTCAACAATGCCGCCTTCCAGAAGCACCGTGAAGGCCTGGATGACATTTCTCTCGAGCAGTGGGACCGGACATTCCGCACGAATATCTACGGTTACTTCCATATGGCGAAAGCAGCGGTGCCTCATCTGAAGCAGGGAGGCTGCATCTTGAACACCGGCTCCGAAGTGGGATTGGAAGGGAGCGAGCAACTGTTGGATTACGCGGCGACTAAAGGAGCCATCCACGCCTTCACCAAGTCGCTCGCGCAGAACCTCCTGGCGCAGGGCATTCGAGTGAACTGCGTGGCGCCGGGACCGGTGTGGACTCCGCTCAATCCAGCGGAGCGGTCGGACGAGGAGACAAAGAAGTTCGGAGCCAACACCCCCATTGGACGGCCGGCGCAGCCTGAGGAGATCGCGCCGGCTTACGTGTTCTTCGCCTCCGAGGCGGACTCAGGATACATCACCGGCGAGGTGCTCCCGATTATGGGCGGGAAGACTACCGCCGGCTGATTTGTGCGACTCTGGTCGCACGTCACTATGTTTCATTCCAATAAGGAGTCAGAGCCATGAACTGGGATCAGGTCAAAGGCAACTGGAAGCAGATGAAGGGGAAGGTCCAGCAGCAGTGGGGCAAGCTCACTGATGACGACCTCGACCGCATCGACGGCAAGCGGGAAGAACTCGCGGGCCGCATTCAGGAGCGGTATGGATACGAGAAGGAGCAGGCCGACAAGGAGATCGAGCGGTTCTGCACCACCTGTTAAGCGACGCCATTATGTTCCGCCAAGCTTCCGCAGCGGCGCCCGCCTTGCGGGGGCGGCGGGATATTGAGTCGCTCCGGGCCCGCCGTCGGCAGGGGTCTGATGATGGAGCGTCGGGCGCCCGCAGGGAGAGCGGCGGGCCCGGAGCGATCTGAATAACTTCCCGACACGATTCGCCAAGTGAAACGAAGACCAGGTGCGACAGGCCGCCGAGGCCGCCCGTAATCCGTTGAAGACTGCGTTTTCGCATCTTCCGCAGCCGGAGGCATTCGATCGAACCCGATTCGATTCTGGCGACACGGCGGTGACCTAGCGTGAATCCTGCAGTCTGGAAGTGAACCCCGGCTTCCCGATGGGAGCCGGGGTTTTCCACATTCCATTTTCCGGCCGGAAGGGAGACCGCGCCTCCATTTGACGATTGGAGCGCAACGATGGCCCGTCCGATCTGGAAGGGACACATCAGCTTCGGGCTGGTGAACGTCCCCATCACGCTGTACTCCGCCGAACAGCGGGCTGATCTGAGCTTTCACATGCTCGACAGCCGTAATTCGGCACGCGTCCGCTATGAGCGCGTGAACGAAGCCACGGGCGAAGAAGTCCCTTGGGACAAAATCGTCAAAGGCTACGAGTACGACGGCGGCAGCTATGTCCTGCTCACCGAAGAGGAATTCGCGCGCGCCTCTCCCGAATTGACGAAGTCGATCGAGATCGAGGCGTTCGTGGATGTCGACGAGATCGGCCCGATGTTCTTCGACAAGCCGTACTATCTCGTGCCCGGCAAGGGGGGCGAGAAGGGATACGTACTGCTGCGGGAAGCGCTCGCCGCATCGAAGAAAGTCGGCATCGCCCAGGTGGTCATTCGCGCCCGAGGCCACATCGCCGCCCTGATACCGCACGGTGACGCGCTCGTCCTCAACCTGCTCCGCTACGGACAGGAACTCCGCAGTCTGGATGACTATCAGTTTCCCGGCGGCGAGCTGAAGGATTACAAGATTTCCAAGAAGGAACTCGATCTGGCCAGGCAACTGGTCGAGGGAATGTCGGGCACATGGGACCCGGACGAGTTCCACGACGAATACCGCGATGCGTTGATGAAACTGATCAACAAACGCATCGAATCGGGGCAGACTGAAGAGGTCGAGGAACTGGAGGAGGTTGAAGAAGCGCCTCGGACGGTGAACTTCATGTCGATGCTCAAGAAGAGCGTCGAGCAGTCGGGCAAGTCGAAAGCGCCGACGAAAAAGAGCGCTGCGAAGAAGACGACGCGGCGGCGCACGCGCAAGTCCGCCAGCAAGAAGGCCGGGTGATGTCGCTCCGCGAATATCACCGCAAACGCGACTTCCGCAAGACCGCCGAGCCACGGGGAAGGGGCGGCCGTCGCCAGCGAAGGTCCAGGCACGGGCGGTTCGTGGTGCAGAAACACGCGGCCAGCCGTCTGCATTATGACTTTCGCCTGGAACTCGAGGGCACGCTCAAGAGCTGGGCCGTCCCGAAAGGGCCGAGTCTCGATCCGGAGGTCAAATCCCTGGCCGTCCAGGTGGAGGACCACCCGCTGGAGTATGCCGACTTCGAAGGGGTGATCCCCCAGGGCGAATACGGCGGCGGGACGGTGATGGTCTGGGATCAGGGGAAGTGGGAGCCGGAGGGTGACGCGGCTGCGGACTACAAACGGGGCCGCCTCAAGTTCCGACTGCACGGAGAGAAACTGCAGGGCGTGTGGAACCTCGTTCGCATGCAGGGTCGCGGAGAGGATCGGAAGAACTGGCTGCTGATCAAGAGCCACGACGAACAGGCTCAGGCAGGGGACGAGTACGGGCTGCTCGAGCGCGCGCCGCAGAGTGCGATGACTGGACGCGACCTGAAGGAGATTGCGGGTGACGCCGATCGGGTCTGGAACAGTAACCACAAATCGCAGGGGAGCCGCCAACGCCGACAGCCGGCCGCCGCTACGCGAGCCCGAAGGTCGCGGAAGGAGGGGAGGAAAGCTGATCACTCAGCGGACCCGGCGTCAGTTCCCAACGCTCGCCCCGGGCCACTGCCGCGAGACCTCACACCGCAACTCGCGACCGCGGCCGCCGATATTCCGCAGGGGGAAGACTGGCTGCATGAGTTGAAGTTCGACGGTTATCGCATACTCACCTTCGTCGATGGAGACGATGTGCGGATGCGAACCCGTCGCGGCAATGACTGGACCGACCGCTTCGCCGCAACAGCCGACGCCATTCGGGAATTGAATCTCGGCCAAGCGATCCTCGATGGCGAACTGGTCGCCGTGAACGACGACGGCGTCTCCGACTTTCAGAAGCTGCAGAACTGGCTGCAGCGCGGCGAGCAGGGCAAGCTGCTGTACTACGTCTTCGATCTTCCGTACTTCGCGGGCTATGACCTGCGAAAGTCGCCGCTGATCGACCGTAAGGAACTGCTGGCCCGTGTGATCCTGTCGGCATTTCCTGCAAATGACGGCACGGTCCGCTACAGCGACCACATCCGCGGTGAAGGTCCGACCGTACTCTCGCATGCCTGCCAGAGTGCGCTGGAGGGGGTGATCTCAAAACGGAGCGACAGCCCGTATGAGAGCCGCCGCACGCGCAGCTGGCTCAAGACGAAGTGCCAGGGGCGGCAGGAGTTCGTGATCGGCGGGTTCACCCGGCCGCGCGGGACGCGCACGGGGTTCGGAGCACTGCTGCTGGGATACTACCGGGACGGCGAACTGGTGTATTGCGGAAAGGTGGGGACCGGCTTCACCCAGCAGTCGCTGAAAGACCTGACGCGGCGGCTGAAGGCCATCGCCGTCGATCAGCCCCCCTTCGCAACGCCAGTCTCCACGGCCGATCGCCGCGGCGCCACCTGGGTGCGGCCGGAACTCGTGGCCGAAGTCGAATTCACCGAATGGACCGGTGACGGCATGCTGCGGCATCCCTCGTTCCAGGGACTGCGGGAAGACAAGACGGCGGTCGAAGTCGGCCGCGAACGTCCGCAGCGCCTGTCGGCGGCGGCCCGTCGACAGGCCGGTCCAAGCCGCAGCAGCCCTGCATCAAATACGGAACGAGGAATGCCGAAACGCCCCACGAAGAGCGAACCGGCCACCATCGCCGGAGTGTCCCTCTCGAGTCCCGACCGGGTGCTGTATCCCGATCAGGGGCTGACCAAGCATCAACTGGCCGAGTACTACGCCGCAATCTCCGAATGGGTGCTGCCGCACGTCGTCGATCGGCCGCTGACGATTGTGCGCTGTCCGCAGGGGCGGAGTGGGCAGTGCTTCTACCAGAAGCACTGGAAGGAGACGCTGCCGGACGCCGTCGACCAGGTGGCGATCAAGGAGAAGCAGTCGCAGGACCAGTACCTGGTCATTCACGATCTGCCTGGCCTGATCTCGCTGGTGCAGGTGAATGCCCTGGAACTGCATCCCTGGGGATCGCGGACGGACAAGCTGGAAAGCCCCGACCGGATCGTCTTCGACCTCGACCCGGGCGAGGGGGTGAAGTGGGCGGAGGTGTGCGACGGAGCGCGGGATGTGCGCGTCACGCTGGAGCAGGTGGGGCTGGCGTCCTTCCTGCGGACGTCGGGAGGAAAGGGGCTGCACGTCGTCGTGCCGCTGCAACGACGCAATTCGTGGGATGAAGCCGACGACTTCGCCGGACAGATTGCAGCCGCTCTCGCGCAACGGCATCCGGACCGTTACGTCGCCAATATGCGCAAGGCGCTGCGCAAGGGAAAGATCTTCATAGATTACCTGCGGAACAAGCGGGGCGCGACGTCGGTCGCCTCCTACTCCACGCGCAGCCGTCCCGGCGCGCCGGTGGCAACGCCGCTGGACTGGGGGGAGCTGAAGCGAGTGCCTGCGGCGGATGCGTTCAACGTGGAGAACGTGCCGCAGCGGCTGGCGCGGCTGAAGCGGGATCCGTGGGAGGGACTGGAAAAGAGCCGGCAGTCGCTGTCGAAGTCGGTCCGCAGCGAGGTGGAACGGCTGTTTTCATAAAGTGAGCTGTGCTACACAGGTTGTGCCGCCACGATATGGGTGGCCGGATCGTGACGGGCCGGCCTTTCGAGCACTGCGGCGTTTCATCATCCGGCGATCTCGTTCAGCACGTGCAGCAGGAGTTGCTCGGGGGTGCGATACCAGCGGCTGCGGCGGACGCTGAAGCGGGCCGTGACGCGGGCGTACTGGCCGGCCATGTAGGAGTCGACGATGCCGGTGTGTACATAGTACTTGCCGCAGACAGTCGCGGTGTTTCCCAGCAGCGCAGCGGCGTGCTGGATGGCCGATTTGCAGGCGCGCTTGCAGGCCCTTTCATCGGGAGCCCCGTCACACTCCTCGGCCAGCATTGAGGCGACGAGGGCCGAGGCGTGCCAGGTGCGGAAGTCCTTGGCCGTGACGGCGCCGTCGGTGATGCGGGCGAGATACTCGTTGACGTCGTCCGAGGTCAGCGGGCGGCGCCCTTCATCTGTTTCATACTGAAAGAGCTGACGATCCGGCAGGTCGCGGCACCGCGAGATCAGCGTGGCCAGACGGCGGTTCTTCAACTCGATCTCGTGCCGCTTGCCGCTTTTCCCGTTGAACGCGAACTGCACTCGATCTCCGGAGACCTTGACGTGGCTGTCGCGGAGCGTGGTCAGGCCGTAAGAGGCATTGTCGCGGGCGTACTCCAGATTGCCGACGCGCGCGGCAGTGAGATCGAGCAGGCGTACGACGAGCGCTGCGACGACCTCCTTCGACAGCTCACGGCGGCGCAGGTCGCGGCGCACGCGGCGGCGGATCTTCGGCAGCAGTTCTCCGACTTCCACCATGCGATCGAATTTCAGCCGATCGGCAGCCGCTCGCCACTTTTCGTGGTACAGGTATTGCTTGCGGCCGCGGTCATCGCGTCCGGTGACCTGGAGGTGCCCTTTCGGGTCTTTGCAGATCCAGACCTCGGTCCAGGCGGGGGGAATGACGAGCGATTCGATCCGCTCCAATTGACGGCGATGCCCGACCCGGCGGCCGCCGGAGTAATAATAGGCAAACCCGCGGCCGTGGGGACGTCGCGTGATGCCGGGTTCTGTATCGGTGACGTAGCGCAGCCCCGCCCGCCGGGCCAGGCGGCGATAGAACTTCTGCCGCTCCTCCGTGCCGGGAGCGGAGGCCGATTTCGATCTGGACGCAGCGCGACTGGCCACCGTTGCACCCTCACAGTGTCGCCAGTTCCGCGTTGTCGATGCGCTTGGCGTAGTACGTCTGGTACAGCACCTTGCGCTCCAGCGCCTTGAGCACGGTCTCCGTGAAGTCCACCTTGGCGAAGTGGGATGCACTCCCCAATCCGCCCGGGGTGAAGACGTTGATCTCCATTAGCTTGTCGTCCACGATGTCCAGCCCGGCGAGAAAGATGCCGTCCTTGACGAGCTTGGGCCGCACTGTCTCGACCAGCCGCAGCATCTCGTCGGTGACTTCCACTTCCTCGCTTTCGCCGCCGGAGTGCATGTTGCTCCGCATGTCCCCCTTTTTGCTGACGCGCCGGAAGGCGGCGTACTTGCCGTCCTGCATGAGGGGCCGGCCGTTCATGACGAACAGACGGACGTCCCCTTTCGTCGCTCCGGGCAAGTACTCCTGGACGATGCAGTAGCCGTCGCGGGTCACGGCGTCGATCATCTGGTTGAGATTGGCGGTGTCGTCCTCGCGGATCAGGAACACGCTCTCCCCCCCGGAGCCCTGCAGCGGCTTGATGACGACTTTGTCCTGCTGCTGGCTGATGAACTCCTTGATCTCCTTCTCGTTGCGGCTGATGCAGGTCTTCGGACGCACCACTTCCGGGAAGTGCTGGAAGTAGGTCTTGTTGATGGCGTTGGCGAGGGCGCGGGGATCGTTGAGGACCATCACGCCGCGGCTCATCGCCAGTTCACCGAACAGGATGCCCGCGTTCTGTGCCCAAGGGCGCTCGCGCTTGTCCTCGGCGGGGTCGTACCGCATCAGCAGCACGTCCAGGTCGTCGACGGTGATCTTTTCGGTGCGCGCGTCCTCGCCCTGCAGTTCTTCGAGGAAGTCCTCCAGCGATTCGTATTCGGTCCCTTTGACGCCGCGGGCGATGGCGCGGATCGCCCCGTCGGGGGAATAGATAAAGTCCCCGACGCCCAGTTCCCACGCCTCGTGCCCCATGTTGACGGCTTTCATCGCCAACCGGGTGGTGGTGTACTGCGCCTTCTCCGTCTTGACGTTGTTGACAACGAATCCAATTCTCATGATGCGTGCCTTGATGACCGGGGGACCCCGCTGTCCGCGGAGCAGGGCATCGACTCCTGCAGCAAATCCAGCACCGTTTTTCCGCGACAGGCCGCCAGCTGGTCGCGAAATCCGTTTCCCTGCATGTACCGGGGGAGCAAGGCTGGAGGCTGGATGATGCCGCGCCGCCGCAGTTCCTGGATGAAAGGCACGTGCTGCAGGCCGATCTTGCCCACGAACAGCGGTTCGATCTCGTGCCCCTGTTCGAGGTATGCCAGCACGTCCCGCAAGCCCCGCAGGTAGATAATGTCCTTCGTCAGCCCTCCCGCCCGGTAGGCCCGCAGGACGGCCGTGAAGGCGGCCCGGGGCCGGAGGCGGTACGTGTCGGTCAGGAGCGCGTAGGTCTCGCAGAACGGCGTGGATTCCAGCATGTTCTGCACGGCGATCACGCGGGCGGCCAGCGTCCGCAGCCGCCGGACCCGCAGCCCGCCGGTGAAGTATTCGGCCAGTACGGCGAGCCCTTCCTGCAGCGCTTCGTAACCGGCCAGTCCAGCGTACAGCTGGCGGAACGGCTGCTCGCGGCCGTTGAAATACGTCAGCAGATGCGTCCCCACTTCATGGTGCAGGAGGGGATCGACCCGGTCCTCGGCCGCCAGGAAGCTTTCCGAGACGAATAGCCGGTCTCCCGCCACCATCAGTCCGGCCGCAATGTGGTCGCAGATTTCCACCCGGGCATTGAATGAGGGATGCTGCTCGTGGTACCGGTCGATCTCCTCCCGTGCATGGTCGGCGATCTGCGCGGCTGTCAGCCGACCATTGGACGCGGTCTGGTCGAGTTCGGCCGCCTCGAGGCTCACCTCCAGCATCCGCCGGGCCAGATCGATCAGCTCATCGGAGGGGCGGCCGTAGAGCTGCAGGCTGCCGTACTGGAACTGCCGGGAGCCGATGTCGCGGAGGCTGGTGATCTGGCGATCGAGCTCCACCTGCTTCTGCCAGAAGAGATGGGCCAGGGTGGGGTCTTCAATCCGTTCGATGGGGATCTCGAACAGACGTCGTTTCAACAGACTGGGGTGATAGGGAAGCGGGCGATAGAGCAGCTCCGGAGCTTCGGCGTAGTCCGCGGTCTGGAACTTCTCCCAGGCTTCGTCGCTGTTGACGGGGGTGACCTGCAGCAGGAAATCGAAGGACTCCGAGACTTCACACAACTGCTGGTCCACCTGCCGTGCGGCTTTGACGAGCGAAGTCGGCCCCAGCGAATCGAAGTGCAGCTTCGGCTGCGCATCGCGGATGCCGGTGAACGCGAAGATTGCCTGCCGGAGTGCGGACGATAGCTGGCGTCTCAGCCGCTGCAGGATCACCGGATAGAGGGCGCCGGTCTGCGGATGCCGGTAGATCGGGCGAATCGCCAGGCCGAGCCGCACGCAGTTGGACTTGATCTCGCTGTCCGCGGTACCGTCGGGCTGTGTTCCGGAGTCGAGAGTGTCGAGCAGCGGCCTCATTCCCGGCGGGGCGACTGTTTCGCGCTTCGTCAACCGGACCGAGGCCGTCATTCCGCCGACCGTTACTCGCCGCAGGGCTTCCTCGAATGTTTCAATGGTAGAGGGGAGCGCGTCCGCCTCGGCGGCGATGATTTCGAACTCCGGTCGGAGGGGGGACTCGCACTCCTGCTGGCCATCAGGTTCCGCCGCCCAGAGTTCGAGGAACAGCAGCACTCCGAAGTGATCCTGCAGCGTGTCGGCGATCGCCGCGAGCAGCAGGTCGACGCCGTCCCGCTCCTGAGCGGCGCCGGAGGCGAACAGGTACGCGGCTTCCGATGTCACCAGTTCCTGGGTGCCGGAGTCGCCGCGCTCAGCCGGGCGGCGATACACGCACAGGAACGGGAGCTGTCTGTCGATGCGCAACCGGCCTCCCTCCGGCAGCGTGCGACGGATGCGCACATTTCTCGTCAGCCGCTTGCGGACCGCGTCCGCCGTCTGTGCGTAACCGTCGTGCCGCCTGCGGTTACTCATGCGCGGGTGATCTCCTCCAGCAGCCCGGGAATCGTCGACTGGAGTGCTTCGTAGATGGCCGAGTACTGCGTCTCATCACAGTTCGTCGTCCATTCGTCCATGAAGAATTTCTTGACCTCCACGGCCAGTGCGCACCCCTGCTCTGGATAACTTGTGTGCACCCACTTGGGGACATACCCCCCCTGGAAACGGACATTCTCGCGCACGTCGAGTTGCCGTCCGAGGAAGTCGAACTCGCGCAGATCGCTGATGAACCGGTCGACGAGCCGCGTCCAGCGGGCACGCTCCATCGTCCCGGTCCCGACGTTGATTTCGGGGTTTTCGTCAGGATTGGCGGCGATGCCCTGCCCGTCGCGAACGTGGTTGTAGGTGTGGAGGTCGAGCAATACGAAACGACCGTGCCGCTGGACGATCCCGTCCAGCAGACCACGCAGGTCCCGATAGAACTCGTCGTGCAACTGCAGCGAGCGCTCGAAGAGTCCCGGCGGGACGCCGTGACGCCAGACTTCCAGCCCCCACGCATCGGCCGGCCGCCGATAGACGGCCCCCTCGCGCGGACGGTTGATGTCCACTTCGAAGCGCGAACGGTGCACGACGGCCCAGTTCGGGGCCATTGTCGTCCAGTTCCCTGTGAATGGATCCTCTTCGCGGCGACGCGTGGCTTCGTCGAGTTGCATCCACTCGGCGACCTCCGGACGGAGATCGTGCCCGTCGTGGACGGCGACCGCCGCCAGCGGATCCTCGCCGGTTCCCATTGAGGCGAACTTGTGCATGACGTGTTCCAGCTCCCTGCTTTCACAGTTCCAACTCCGACTTGCGCAAGTGTCTGAACCAATGGAATTCCAACTGTCACGAGGGAACGCGAATCCCGTACCCGTAGCCGGCGAATCGCGCGCAACTCGTGTGCCCGTAAACACTTATTCTTTGAGGAGGCTCAGGCAGCCACCGAGATGAGATGGTCACCCGGCATGCATGCCGGACCACCGTCGGTCAGAGAATGACGGATGCGAGGGTGGCGCAACTCGCGGACGGCCGCGCGTGGGTTTCGCCCGACCGCTGCGAGCGCGCACCGGCCGCGCGAACGCTTAAGACGCGAAGGAAGCAGGGCATGATCGCCGACTGAGCGAGCGTCGCTGCGAGCGAGCCAACCGCGTCAGCGCGGATTCGAGGAGAACTGGTCCCGCTGGCCCCAGGGGATGGGCATTGTCGGCGGCGTGCGGTGCAGGTCGCGGCGCTGGTCCTTCGGCCGGTCTTTGAACCAGCGGACGAATGTGACCAGTTGTTTCACCGCCTCTTCGTAGGCGCGGCGACCTTTCTCGGCCGACGCCAGTTCGGCCTCTCCGAGGACGCCGGATTCACTGTAGCTGCTGGTCCAGGAGACGACGGTCGCCGGTCCCTGGCCGAACAGGTCCACCCACATGAAGGGGCTGTTCTCGTTGTTGAAGCTGATCGTGTCGCTCTTGATCTTGTCCTTGCGCACGTTGTCGCCGTCGAGGTAGAGGTACAGCGACGTTTCCAGTTCGCAGGCGTGGGCGCAGCCGCCGGGGAACTTGCTCTCGCGCCAGGACTTCATGAACTCCGGATTGACCGAGAGATACTGCCACCAGCCGCTCAGCAGGCATTCGGCATCGGTCTCGAGGTTCGTGCGGCGGGCGACGAGATCGAGGTTCGGCATGTTCGAGCCGTGGCCGTTGAGCAGGATGATCTTCTTGAAGCCGTGGTAGGCGAGCGACTTGGTGACGTCGAGCACCATCGCCATGAAGTGCTCGTAGTGGCAGTTGATCGTGCCCGGAAAGTCCATCACGTGCCCGGTGTAGCCATACGCGATGATCGGCAGGACCAGCAGGCTCTCCGGAGCGGCGCGGCCGGCCCCGTGAGCGATCCCGTTGGGACAGACGAGATCGACGTCCAGCGGCAGGTGATGGCCATGCTGCTCCACCGCCCCGCAGGGGACGATGCACACCTTGCCGAGATCGACGGCGTCGTTGATCTCCGGCCAGGTCAGTTTTTCGTAGCGGTACTCGGTCGCGGCTCGGGACATGGGAGGAGTCCTGGCTTCAATCTGAGGAAGTTCTGCGGGATGCGCGGCGATCATACCGTCCCGGGATTGCACTCGCGACCGGGACGCAGCGCCGATGTCGAGAAGGCCGTAGTTGACGCATGGAACTGTGCACTACAATCCCCAACTCGGAGCACGCACTGGATTCAATCGCTCAATTCATCAGCAGTAAACCTTCCGTGCCGAAGAAAACGAAAGACGATCTGGAAACCCGCGTCGAGGCCGCCACGCAGCGGATCGGGCGCGAGCTGTGGCAGCACCTCGAGAAACGCCGGCCGACGATCTTTGAGCAGCGCTGGTGGCTCGACCATGTGCTTGAATGGGCCATGGCCGATGAGTCGGTCAAGGTCCAGATGTTCCGGTTCGTGGATGTGCTCCCCATGCTGCGGACGCACGAAGCGGTCACCGCGCACCTTCAAGAGTACTTCGATGAAGTCCGCGAGCAGCTGCCGTCGGCGGCGCGCCTGGTTGTGGACCTGAGCGACCTGAACACGCTCACCAGCAAGGCGGTCGCCTACAGCACTCGCAGCAATGCCCGCCGGATGGCGGAGCGGTTCATTGCCGGCACGCGCGTCGAAGAGGTAATGCAGAGTGTGAGCAAGCTCCGCCGCAAGGGCCTGGCGTTCACTCTCGACCTGCTCGGCGAGGCCGTCGTCAGCGAGCCGGAAGCCGACGCCTATCAGCAGGCGTATCTGGACCTGATCACGGGACTGTCGCCGCTCGTCAGCCGCTGGGCGGAGGACCCTCAACTCGACCGGGATGACCGGGGCTGGATGCCCCGCTGCAATGTTTCGCTGAAGCTCTCCGCACTCTACAGCCAGTTCAAACCCATCGATCCCCGCGGCTCAGCGGAGGGGGTGATGTCGCGGCTGCGTCCCATCCTCCGCGCCGCCCGCGAACACGACGCTTACGTGCACGTGGACATGGAGCACTACGCGTACAAGGACCTTACGCTGGACCTGTTCAAGCAGGTCTTCATGGAGGATGACTTCCGCGACTGGCCCGACTGCGGCATCGTGATCCAGGCGTATCTGCCGGAAGCCGAGCAGGACCTGCAGGACCTGCTCGATTGGGTCCGTCGCCGTGGGACACCCATCTGGATCCGGCTCGTCAAAGGGGCCTACTGGGACTACGAGACGGTCGTCTCGGCCTACCGCGGCTGGCCGTGTCCGGTCTACACCGACAAGTGGCGCTCCGACGACAACTTCGAACGGCAGACGCGATTCCTGATGGAGCATCACCAGGAGCTGCGGCCGGCGATCGCCTCGCACAACCTGCGCAGCCTGTCCCACGCGATGGCCTGGGCCGAGCAGCTGGAGATCGCGCAGAACGCGTGGGAGATCCAGATGCTCTACGGCATGGCGGAAGAACAGGCCCAGCTGTTCTCCGAGCGGGGACATCGCGTCCGCGTCTACACGCCGTTCGGGGAATTGATCCCCGGCATGGCGTATCTGGTCCGGCGGCTGCTGGAGAACACGTCCAACGACTCGTTTCTCCGCCACGCCTATGATACGAGCGTGTCGATCGACGACCTGCTGCGACGCCCGCAGGACGTCTCCGCAGCCTGATCAAACGAAAACGGGGGCGTGAAGCCCCCGATGCACATTGAGCGTGAATGACGACGGCGTTACGGAGCCGGGACCGGCGGCGGAGGCGGAACTCCGGGGCCGAAGTCGGTCGCGATTCCCGCCTGCATCGCCTCGTATTCCTCAATCGCCCGCACCTGGTTGTACAGCTTGAACTCCGGACCCGCCGGGAAGAACTGCACGTCGTCCCGGAGGTAGTTCGCGGACGGCAGCGTCTGCCCGCCGATCGTGGTCTGGCAGCCGGAAGCCGCGGCGGAAGCCAGCAGTGCGCCCAACAGCAGAGCCTGCGGTGACTTGAGGAGTCGCGAAAGGTTCATGACGCTGCTCTCAACTCTCAGGAGCGGGGTTCCGACCGGCCGTAATTGCCGCTCTGCCGCGGCCCGTGGCCTGCATGAGCGGTCTTATCCCGTTAGATCGACCGTTCCCGTCGGAACCTTCAGCACAATCCGCACGATCCGCATGGTTTCGCGGCGCGCGGTCGTCGTCCTGCTCAAAGGGGGGCCGCGGATGACGCGGATCTGGCGGATTCGCACGGACTCTGTAAGGGACCGCGGCGCGCGACTGATCGGCGGAAATCAGTCCAATCTGCGTCATCTGCGGCCCTCTTGCACGACAGGACCGATTGCGGTTTGTTTCGCGCTCCGGCAGAATTCCGGTGATCCAGCTCGCCGCAGCCGACGTTGGCGACGCCGTATGGCAATTCCCCTGTCCTCCTCCGGGTCCTGACGCATGCATTCCATCCGATCTCATGAAGTCGATTACCAGATCTTCGGTGATGACATCCAGGTTGTGGAAGTGGAACTGGACCCGGGCGAGACGGTCATCGCCGAGGCGGGCGCGATGAACTACATGGAAGAGGACATCGTCTTCGAGACCAAGATGGGGGACGGCTCTCAGCCCGACCAGGGGCTGATGGGGAAGCTGTTCTCCGCCGGCAAGCGGGTCCTGACCGGCGAATCGCTGTTCATGACGCACTTCACCAACCGCGGCAGCGTGAAGCGGCGGCTGGCGTTCGCCGCACCGTATCCCGGCAAGATCGTCCCGCTGGATTTGAGCAAGCTGGGCGGGTCCGTCACCTGCGAGAAGGACTCGTTCCTCTGCGCCGCCCTGGGCACGAAGGTGAGCATCACGTTCAATAAAAAGCTCGGCGCCGGGCTGTTCGGCGGCGAGGGATTCATCCTGCAGCGTCTGGAGGGGGACGGCAAGGCCTTCCTGCATGCCGGCGGCACGATCATGCGCAAGGAATTGAACGGCGAAACGCTGCGAGTGGACACAGGCTGCATCGTCGCCTTCACCGACGGCATTCAGTACGACATCCAGCGCGCGGGCAATCTCAAATCAATGTTCTTCGGCGGCGAAGGACTGTTCCTGGCAACGCTCCGCGGCCACGGCAGCGTCCTCCTGCAAAGCCTGCCGTTCTCCCGTCTGGCCGATCGCATCCTCGCCAACGCCCCCTCCGCCGGCGGCAAGAGCACCGGCGAGGGTTCCGTCATCGGCGGCGTGATGAACATGTTCAGTGACTGAGGCTTCAGGTTGAACAGGAGGGAACAGAGAGAACGCAGTAGCAGCCGGGATGACGACGCGGCACGAAGTGCGGCTGCGGCCAAGCTGAGAACAGAGCACGTGTGACACAGCACTTCCTTTCGGACCGAAACGATATCCGGCGACTGATCCGCTGGAATGGCTGGACACTTCGAGTTCTCAGCCCGCTAGCCGCCGTTGTTTAGTGTCTGCTGCTCGAAACCAGCATTCAGTCGCAATCGTCACATTTGCGGCCATGTTCGTTGTCGGCGTCGTGTTCATCCGCATGAAGTGAACCTGAGTCTGACGAATGCGATTCGGATCAGCTCTTGTCGTTCTCTGTTTCCTCCGTTCCCTTCTGTTCAATCCCCTGAAGCGCGGAATACGTGCGCGACATACCACGCGAACAGCACACGAAACGGCGGCGAGAAGTCGTCCGGATTGTCGGCTATCCGTCGCCGCACCTCATTCGCCGTGGCGTATTCGATCGCCGCGATCTCGTCCGCATCCGGTGTGGGCTCTTGATCGGTCACCACGCGATAGAGCCGCGTATGCTCATTGGCTGTCTCCGCACTCGCGCGAAACGACGCCAGGTACTCCGGGCGCGCCCCAATGCCGAGTTCTTCCTGCAGTTCGCGCTCCGCGGTTTCGTCGTAACCTTCGCCGGCGCCCACGTGTCCCGATGCTGACGACGTGATTCGCAGCGGATACTCATCTTTGGTCGCCGACCGCCGGTGCAGGAGCAGCTCGCCGCGGGAGTTGAAGACGAAGATGTGCACGGCGCGATGCAATAGCCCCCGCGCGTGTACTTCCCCGCGCGGGGCCTGGCCGATCACGGTGTCGTTGGAGTCGCAGACGTCGAAGAGTTCGTTTCTGTTGTCAACAGGCATTGCTGCACTCCGGAGATGTCTTCGTTGGGACAAACCCAGCATTACGTCAGACTGGTGAACAATCGTCAGACACTTCGGGAGTACCGATGGAAACCCGAAAAGAAAAGCACCCCCGTGACACAAGCTACGCCCTCAAGTCTTCAGTTCTGGCCACAGCACTCGAGAGCGCTGGAGTCAATCTGCATACTCACTTGATACTCACGCATAGCAAAATCTTCTTTGATGCGTTTTTCTGGCCGCGAAACGAGAGAGTCCAATACGAACGGTTGTACGTCAGGGTTGGCGCTGTCCCATCGATCGAAGCCCGCGATGCTCGCCACTTTGTTGAAGAGTTCGTGATTCCGGAGATGATCGCATGGGTACGGGAGATCATCCGACTCCCAGCCAACTCTCCGCGCCGACTGTCAGAGGAGCGCTTTCTGCGAGAGTGGCCGCCACGGGCGACGACAGCGGCGAACTCGTCTCTCAAATGATCCCACGCAGCGCCATCCCCGGCGCCGCCAGCCTCTCCACTTTGCGCACGATATCGAGATCGGCGACCAGCGGCGGGGCGTGGTGGGGCTTGATGCGGGCGTCGATGACGAGCGGGCCGCGGCAGCCCCAGTGCTTGGACTCGGTGAACTCGCCGCAGCCGCTGATGTCGGCCGCGGGATTGGAGCGGGTGAATGTCACCCAAAGGAAGTTGTTGAGCGTGGCGGCCGCGAAGTCGCTGTCGTCAACGACTACGATCAGCGGGAACCGCCAGAGCGGGTGATCGTGGTGGAGCGCCGTTGTCAGCCGCGCGATGTCTCCGATTGCGTTCGCTGTCCGTGCGTCGGGACCGCTCACCGCGATGATTCCGGGCAGGCAGATGCGCGGCGTGCGGAAGCCATCCGGCAGCGACCATCCGCCGGGGAGTTCGTCTGGGAGTTCGCGGCACGCCGGGCCGGCGGCGGCGATGACCAGCTTGGATCCTTCGTTCAGGCCGGTGCCGGAATAGTCGAGGGTGTCGATCGTGGTGCGTGTCTGGAAGTGCAGGTCGCGGGTCCAGTCGACGCGCTGCAGGACATGCTGCAGAAACAGGCCGATGTCGTGCAGGTCCAGTCCGGGATCATCTTCTCCGGCCGCGATGATCAGGTACTTTGCCAGCGACAACTGCCCCTGGCCGAGGATCGCGTTCGCCTGGGTGAGCAATTCCTGCGGTCGCCGCTGGCCCGCATAGGGTACGTATCGCTCACTGCCGATGGCCAGCAGCAGCGGATGTACGCCCGCTGCATCCACTGCGTGCACGGCCTTCACTCCCGGCAGGACCGACGGAATCGCCGGACCGGTGATTTCGTGGATGAGTTGACCGAACGCGGTATCCTCCTGCGGCGGCCGGCCCACCACAGTGAACGGCCAGATCGCATCCCGGCGGTGGTAAACGTGCTCGACGTTCAGCACCGGGAAGTCGTGCACCAGGCTGTAGTAACCCAGGTGATCTCCAAAGGGTCCCTCCGGCAGCTGCTGCGGATCGACCGTTCCGGTGATGCAGAAGTCCGCTTCGGCCGCAATCGGCAGTCCGTCCGACCGCCGCACCATGCTGACCCGCCGTCCTCCGAGTGCTCCCGCGAAGGTCAGCTCGGAGAGCCCTTCGGGCAGGGGCATCACCGCCGCCAGTGTCAGCGCCGGCGGTCCTCCTACGAAGATGTTGACGCGGAACGGCCCGCCCGCCCGCAGCGCAGCCGAGTGATGCACACCGATGCTGCGATGAATCTGGTAATGCAGTCCCACCTGCCTGTTCGGCTCGTAGGCTCCGCCGGAAAGCTGAATGCGATACATCCCCAGGTTCGACCGCTGCCACCCTGGCGAGCGGGCGTCCTCCGTGTAGACCGCCGGCAAGGTGATGAAGGCTCCGCCGTCGTCGGGCCAGCACTTGAGCTGCGGCAACTGGGCGATTGTCGTCTGCTGCGCGAGGATCGGGCCCGACGAGACAAACCGCGGCCGCATGGCCCACGCCGTGGGGAATGCGCGCGCATACCGCAGCGGCCGTCGCGCGGCCTGTGACGGGTCGACCTTCAGCTCCACCAGCCGCTCGACCAGGCCGAGTGTATCTCGAAACAGGAACCGCGCCCGCTCGATGGTCCCGAACAGGTTGCTGACCATCGGAAAGCGGCAACCGGCGACGCGCTCGTACAGGATCGCGGGACCGCCAACCTCGAACACGCGGCGATGAATCTCGGCGGCTTCGAGATGCGCATCAACTTCATCCGGGATGCGCACGAGTTGTCCCGTCCGTTCCAGATCGGCGACGCACTCCTGCAGGTTCCGGTAAGCCATTGTGGGTCCGTGGTCGTGACGGTGTGGCCGGGCGGATTATAGACGCGTCGTCCCGCAGCGTCGCTCGGCGGCCTGCATGGCACAAAGTGTGGCCGGGCTGACCCGCCGGACTTCAACTGATAGAATTCCGCCAACACAACGAACATGCATGATTTCCGCAAGCGGGCGGCTCGCAATGGATTGGTTGAACGCCGCCTGGTTTCTCGTCCTGATCGCGGGGCACACGGAGTTGTGGGTGACGACTATTAATCGTCTCCACGGCCTTCGCATTCAGGCCGACGTGCTCAAGCACATTCGCCATGTGCATGACGGCCTGATCGTCGCTTTCCCGGTCGTGCTGGTCGGGTTCGTCGGCTTGTCCGGGCCGCGGCTGCTTCAGGGGGGCTACTGGAGCCATGTTCCACTCGGCTGGAGAATCTACCTGTTGCTCTGCGCAGCGGGGGCAGCGGGGCTCGCGTACTCGATACTGCGACATCAGTTCCGCCGGCCACCTGCACAGCGGCTTTCCGAGCAGTCGCGGGTGATTGACGTGGCCGCGGCGGCGGGCCGGCCGCTGCTGGGGATGGGGCAGTTCCGAACGCTGGCTCGTCTCCCCTGGAATCAGCAGTTTGAAGTGGACATCGCGACGAAGGAACTCCAGATGCCGCGCCTGTCCGCCAGGCACGACGGGCTGACGATTCTGCACCTGAGCGACTGGCACTTCTTTGGAGCGGTGGACCGCCCCTATTTCGAGCATGTTTCCGAACTAGCTCAGCAGCAGTCCGCGGACCTGATCGTGTTCACCGGCGACCTGCTCGATCGCCAGGAGTTGACGGAGTGGATCCCGACGACGCTCGGCCGACTCTCCGCACCGCTCGGCTGCTGGTACGTGCTGGGCAACCATGACTGGTCGCTCGACCCCGCTCCGATCCGCTCGGCGCTCGACAATTGCGGGTGGCGCGACGTCGCCGGGCGCGTGTTTGACGTCACCCATGCCGGCGGTCGCCTGCTGATGGGAGGGACCGAGCGGCCCTGGATGGGAACGCATCCGGAGTTCGACGCGGCTCCCGTGGCCGGCTCAGAACGCCCGTTCCGCATTCTGCTGAGCCACGGTCCCGACTGCATCGGCGACGCCCGGCAACAGGATGTCGATCTGATGCTGGCGGGGCACAATCACGGAGGGCAGGTGGTGCTGCCGGTCATCGGCCCCGTGTATTCGCCAAGCATCACGGGTTGCCGGTACTCAGGAGGGCTGTACTGGCGCTCGCCCACGCTGATGCACGTCTCGCGCGGGCTGGCCGGACGGCACCCGTTGCGGATCAACTGCCGGCCGGAGATCTCGCGGCTGGTGCTGCGCAGTGACTCGTCATTGCATGCGGAAAGCAGGGGGTGATCAGAGCGTGGCGAGACGTTGGGGTCCAGCCTTGAGGCTGCCGGAGCGACGGGAGGTTGAAGCCTGTACTCCAACACCTCCCGACGGCGGCTGACGGCTCTTCGTCAATGAGCAACGCCGTGATCCGTGCGTGGACCGGCAGAGCAGGACACGTCCCGCAGCAGCCGGAGGAGGTCGGCGCGGAAGCGTTGCAGGGAGAACTTCTGGTTGGCGTGCTTCATGGCGGCGCGGGACATTCCTGATCGGAGATTCCAGTCGCTCAGTGATCGCAAGGCATCGCAGAACGCACTCGCGCCGCCGCACAGGAACCCGGTTCCCGGTGCGATCTGCTCGAGGAACCCGCCGCGTTGGTCCAGGATCGGGATGCAGCCGGCACGCATGCTCTCGGCCGCCGTGCGGCCGAAGGACTCGGCCAGCCGCGGGTGGTGATACAGCATGGCGTCCCAGGTCCAAAGGCGGCTGCGCGCGATCCAGCCCGCCGGATGGAAGATGGCCCTTCCGCCGCACGCCGCGAACAGGGGGCGTTCCATCGCCTGGGGGCACCCGACGAACTCCCAGTCGACGTGCGGATTCTGAGTCGCCAGTTGGCTGTAGAACGGCATGATCTCGTTCGGCCATTTGCGGGCCGTCGGCGTGCACAATCGGCCGACGCGCAGACGCTGCCGGAGCGTGCGGCATTCGCTGCTTCCCGGCGTGGGGGGTTGCGGCACCGACTGGTAGAGCACGCGCGCAGCGTCATTGCCGCATGCAGTCGCCAGCCAGCGGGAGCAATACACGGTGAGATCCCCCGCGGCTCTCGCGCCGCGGGAGTGCACGTACTGCACCGTCGGGACCGGCAGCCCCGCCGCATGCTGCGGGCTGATGTTGTGCAGCAGAACCACATCCGGATCAATGCGCTGCACGCTGGATGGATCCACCAGGGGCCAGCGATCAACGCTGCAATTCGAGAACACATAGCGTGTCAGATCGCAGACTTCCGACAGGAAGGCCACATGATGCTCGACCTCCGGCAAGGCCTGTGTGATGGTCCAGGCGCAGGCCGCCGTGCCGCCGGTGATCCGTCCGACATTGCAGACCTGCAGCATCCGCATGATGTCACCGGTTTCGGATCCATTGGGCGATAAACCGGTTACGGTCGCGCAGCCAGATCGCACGGCGGTCTGCGAGCCGGCGCGTGGAACGATGCCCGTGATGGGTGAGCGAGCTGAGCAGGTTCGCGGCGACGGTCACACAGCCCGGGCCATGCGTCCGCATCAGCCGGGCCTGGAGGTCCGTATCGGAGAAGTACAGCCGCAGGGATTCATCGAAGCCCCCCGCTGCCTGAATCGCCCTCATCGAAAGCCCCCAGCACCAGCCTTCGACGAACCGCCGCGATGGCAGCCGTTGCAGCACGCCTTCCGGCACGGCCGATTCCACTCGCCAGCGAACTCCCGACACGCAGTGAGCTCCGGAACGAAGCGGCCCGATCAGCGACTCAATCCACGCTGCGCGAGTGATTACGTCGTTATTCAGAAGCACGGCGAACGGCGTTGAGACGCAGCGCAGGCCGGCGTTCCACGCGGCGGTGACTCCGCGATGATCCTGCTCGATCAGCATTGCATCGGGGATGCCGCCGCGGAGGGTGCTGCGATCTGGGGAGGGGCTGCCGTCGTCGACGATGATCACCGGCCAGGTTGGCAATTCGTGCCTGCGCAGCGTGCGGACGCATTCGAGCGTCAGCTCCGCCTGGCCGTGCTGAGGGATGATGATCGTGGCGTCCGGGTGTTGCGGACCGGCAATCGGCAGCGCGGGCACGGTCATCCCTGTTCGGCCAGATTGACGTGAATCTCCGGGAGCTGTTCGACAGCTGCCCGGAGCCGCTCGCGCGGCGCCGCAGGGTCCGAGGGATGGCGATCTGCGGCCGCCGGGCGCACTTCCGGTATGTGTCCCTTGCCCCAATGATGCGGCCGGTAATCCTTCATCGCTCCCAGCCCGGCCGGTGAACGCGGCGCCAGCGCTGTGTACCGGCCGCGTGTCGGCTCCGACTGCGGCGTTCCGACGTCCTCCGCCAACTGCTTCAAAATCGAGTCAGCGCTGCGGTACGGGATGTAGTCGTTCAGCCGGCTGTTCGGCGTCGCCGAGATCAGCTCCACTCCTGCCAGCGCGATGGAACGTCGCGCCAGCCTGAGGTACTGGGCAACTCGGAAGTAGTGCAGGTCGGTCTGGATCGCCGCGCTGAGCGGTTTGACTTCGTCGAAGTGATACTGCGGCGGAGCGCCGGCCCGCTCCAGTTCCGAGCGGTCGACGCCTGCCTCCGCACACCGGCCGAAAAACCGGTCCAGCGGCTCACGCTCGATGTACTCGATCCCCTGTCGCCGGGCGCAAGCCATCTGCCCGGCCGAGGGCGCCACGAACATGTCGCATCCCGCCAGGTACAGCACGCGGAACCCCAGGCGATACGCGATGTCGATCGCCTGCAGCAGCGAGTCGTTCCAGTCGATGATTCCCGTGTGAGCCGGTGAGAGCAGGTCCGCAAAGCCGCGCTGCGGATCACGCTCGAAGAACAGTGTCCCCGGGCATTCGCAGACCTTGAACGTCGTCTCCGGCGCCAGGTCCATCGCCCGACGCGCGTGGACGAACTTCAGAATCGAGGCATCCAGATAGACGGAACGGTGGAAGCGGCAGGAGGGATCGTACGACGTCCACAAGGTCGGCCTCAGGAGCCCGCTGCCGGCCAGGTTGATGCCGAATTTCGGTGACGGCGACGCCGCGATCGAGGCGCACGGCAAGCTGGCGAGGGACGGTCCGCCGCCGATGATCCAGCAGCCGGTCCGCACGGCCCCGGCGAACAGCTCCCGCAGATCCACCGGGGACCGCGTCCCGTCCGTATGCATTCGATAGAACAACTGGCTGCTCCCCTCAGGAACCACTGCTCTGCAGACTTGATGAATCGGTCATGGATCCCGGGTGCGACGACGAGCCCGCCGCGCTCGACGGCGGCCCGCCCGATCCCGACTGAAAACTGCTGACGAACTGCGAGGAGACCGAGCTTCCGGGATCGGAAGAAGCTCCCGCACCGGAACTCAGCATGCTGGAATCATCCGTTTGAGATCCGCTGCTGCCGGGACCATCCGACGAGTTCGCCCCGCTCCCCGACGAGTCGCTGGCGCTGCTGTGCGCATCGCTGCTGGAACCAGCGGCGCTACTCGACGACAGATCGCTGCTGCCGGGAGCCGACGATGTGACGTCCGAGCCCGACATCGACGAGGAGGCGTCGGTCGAACCGGAGACGCTGGACGACGGTCCGTCGGACGAGCCGGCCGATCCACTCGCTGAGGAACTCCCGTTCGACGACTCGCCGGAACCGGTCGAGTTCTCGGAATCAGCCGACGTGACGCTGCTCTCGCTTGAAAACGAGGTGAGATCGCTCGACGAATCGTCCGTCAACGTCACCGCGCCGCCGGCACGCTGTACCTCCGGCAGTTCCCAGCGCTCATCCTCGGGAGGCTCCGGCCACAACGCCCGCGGATCTTCCGGCCCGACCTCCAGCCGGAACCGCGGGATGTGATCGAACAGTACCCGTACCGTCTCCAGTAGACCGGTCGCCAGCAGGCCCCCATCCCGATCCTCCAGCCGCACGCGCCCCTCCCAGGGACGCAGCAATGCATGGCGGCCGTCGGTCTCCACGAGATAGCGGCTGGTCGGCGCTGCGTAGACGCGAAAGAACTCACGGACGAAGCTCAGCGCGTCTTCCGGCGTGCGGATCCAGGGGACCCACATCCGGATTCGGCGCTCGCCGTACTCCGCCCGGCTGAGGGGTTCCACGTAGTTCCCGCGGAACCGGTAAGCGCGGCGCGCGACCCAATCGGACGAACCCCGCCGGTCATAGACGTAATCGCCGGTCAGCAGCACCCGGTTGAACAGCAGTTCGCGGTCCCGCGACTCCTCCAGCAACGTCACGTCCCGGCCTTCCCGCAACGTGAGCAGGTTTTCCTGGCGGCGCTGCAGGAAGAAGAACTCTGCCGCGGCGTTCACTCCCCAGGCAGCTCCCCGGGCAGCCATTGCCAGCTGCTTGACGATGGACCGCACGGATTCCTCGCCTCGAAACTTGATACTGCGCACCTCTGCCGGCGTGGGGGGCGACTCGATCAGCGTGGGCTCCTGGATGATGTGCGTCGCCGCCGTGACGTACCGCTCCAGCAGCAGCGTGATGACGTTTGCGGCGTCGGATGCGAAATCGAACGTCTCCGCGGCGTAATCCGGGTCCAGGCTGAACAGGTCCGTGCGGCCGAGCCGATGCGGAGGCACGCCGTCCAAGTCCTCCGCAAATCCGCCGGGGAAAACTTCGTTCAGCTCGATCCCCATCCCCTCGAGCCGCAGTCGCACGCCGGCCGGGCTCTCCGCCGACCGCTCTTCAACACGACCGAGGTACCACCGCTCCCCCTCCGCGTATTCCAGCGAAATCCAGTCGCCGATCTCGACGGCGCGGCGGTCGGGGAACCGGTCCTTCAACATGAGTTCGGCTGCACCGCAGCCACCCTGGCGATGGAGTTCAAACCAGCATCCTTCCACCGCGCGCAGCGAGAGCTCCACCGGCTCGCCCGCCGGATCGGAACCATGATGAAGCACGCGCCGCTGGTACATCGCTAGGGTCGTTTCGTCCTCGCCTGTGGATTCGGGGGAGAAGCTGGCGATCTGGGTTGTCAGTTGTCAGTTCTCGGTTCTGAACTCTCGCTCTCCGCAAATTCTGAATCCGCGTGAATCCGTCCAATCCGCGTCATCCGCGGCCCCCTCGTTGAGCGGACTCTCCCCATTATGCCGGCACCTGATCGAACACCTGCGGATTCGCCGCGTGGATCAGGAGCGAGTACGTGAACAGCCACGGCTCCGACAGGTCGTATTCGAATCGCACGGTCGAGCAATCCCGGAACGAGCGGTACGTCCCCGTGGACGCGTCGTGATAGAGAAACAGCTCATACGTGCTCTCCGGCGACGTGACCCCCAGCGCCCCCCGCAACGCTTCCAGCTCATCCAGCATCGCCTGCTCACCCGCCAGCAATGTTCCCGCCCGGGTGCCGCACTCTCCCTCGATCGCGATGTCAACTCCGTTCTGCGAGCGGCCTTCGACAGCGTCCCCGGCCGCCAGCGGCACCTTGAACTGGGCGAAGTCCCAACTGTCCTGCACGCGCACCGACCGCACCGGCCGCGGCAGTTCGTACAGAGTCGAATTACGCCAGATGGCCGGTTTGAAGGTGAGCATGGTGGGGTAGGTTTCGCGAGTGGTGCCTTGGTGTTTGGCGAGGGCTGAGTCGTGCTGTTGCTTCTGACCTCTGTCCTCTGACCTCTGACCTCTGTCCTCTGTCCTCTGAATTCACCCGCGACGATTGCGTAGCTGTACTCCCTGCAGCCGCAGGTCGCGGACAATCGCGTTCACGTTCCCCGCCTCGGCGACCTGGATCGTGATTCCGCCGAAGTGATTGGTGGTCTGTCGTACGGAGGGCACGCCTTCGCGGGCCAGGCTTCGATGCGCGGGGTGATGATCGGGAGCGGCGTTCACGCGCTGCAGGAACTGGAGACCGATCGCTTCGGTCGCCGTGCGGCTGAGCACAAACTCCCCTGCCGTGAGCAGCGCCGGCACGACGTCGCGCCCCGGAGGTCCCGCCACGAGCCCACCTTCCGCGAACTGCCGGATTGGTCCGCCCCTGCCCCCGCCCCCGCCGGGTCCGATGCCGCCTCCCAGGCCGATCGGCATGGCCGCAAGCGCCATGAGTTGGGCTGCAATCATTTGGATCGCGGCGCTCAGCTGCGCCAGCGCCGCCAGTGCCGGCTGCACGTTCAACGAGATCGGCGTCTGGCTCAGCACCTGTGCCTGGGCCGTAATCCGGCTGAGCAGCTGGCTCACCTGCTCCAGCGGCCGCATCGCGCCTGACACCCTGTCGAAACCTTCGCTGACCTGCTGGCCGACGTCCGTGGCCTGGCCCAACTGGCCCCGCAACCCTTCAAGGTCCTGCAGCACGGACTGCAGCTCGCTCTTGAGTTGCGAACTGTCGCCAAGGATGCGAACGGTGAGTGATTCGGTAAAGGCCATGGCAGGGTTCGGAGGTCAGTTGTCAGTTGTCAGTGGTCAGTGGGTCGGACTGAGTCTGAGACTTCAGATCTGTGATCGAACTCCTTCACCAAATCCAAAATCCCTACACGCGCGTCACCACCGGCCGTGACACGAACGCCCGGCCCGTGAACGCGATCAGATTCGCCTCGTCTCCTTCGCTCATCGTCAGCGACTCGCGATAGACCTTCGCGAAGGTGATCCGCTCGCTGGCGGCGCCCGCCGGATCGACGACCGTGAACTGCAGCGTCAGCGTGTCCTGCTCGCCGGACTGGGAGGTGCTGACCACGTTCGCGCCCGAGGCGAACATCAGCATCTCGTACAGCTGCAGCGGATCAGCGCCGCTCGCCGACTTGCCGATCAGCTGCGTCCACTTTGCCGTGAACGACAGGGAGACCGACTCCTCGTCCCCCTTCCGTGTATGGCCGGCCGCGATCGATCCCCGGTCTTTCACCTCGATGGTCCGCGCGCGGACCATCCACCGCAGGTCTCCTTCATCCAGGAGCACCGTCAGCGACTGAGGCGTCCCCGACGTTCCGTCCTTGATCGTCAACTCGCCGTCCCGCAGATTGCGCGTCAGGTTTGATACCGCCATGGGTCGTCAGTCTCCTTGCGACTGTGTTTACTGCCGTTTGATGAACTGAATGGAACAGGAGGTAACGGAATTCGATTTCAGCTTGAGGTGACTTCGCGTTTCACTGAAGAGAACATGACATCCGAGGTACGCCATGGCTGATCGCCTGACGGCGGAAGTCCGGACCGTAGGCGGCCCCTGGACTTCTCCTCTGTTCCCTCTGCGACCTCCTGTTCAATTCGCTTCCTGATCAGCCTGGCGCCTCCTCCAGTCGTCCGCGGGATGTCAGCACGATGTGCCGCAGGACGCCCCGCGCGTCCGTTCCCTCGTCCCGCGTCAGATCACGCCATTCCGCCTCGCGCATCCGCAGCCGGCCGATCAGCGGTTCGCCGCTGAGCGAGTAATCCCGCACGTCGATCATTCGCCGCGAGATCACATTTCGCGCCGCGTCGGCCAGGCCCTGTACGCGGGTGGCGGCCTGTGCATCGCGGCTGAAGCAATGCACGCTGACCCACACCGCCTGCTGATCCGGCGATCCGTCCCGCCGCACGAACTCATCCTGCGCATCCACCCACAGCTCCACCCAGGCCGGCACGGCGGCGGTCTCCAGCTGCATGCCGGGATAGATGGTCGGCGCCGCGCTGAATTCATCCCGCCAGGAGACCTGCACGCTCCGCACCAGCATCTCGCTGCTGACCATCAGCTCTCCTTCGACTCTCCTCGTTTCCTCGTCCCCAAGCTCCGCTTGGGAACGCACTCACCGCGAAGCTCCGCTTCGCCTGCTGAATTAGAGCCGCGTTACCTGCCAACGTCTCAAGGGCTCCCACTACTCCCGCGGAAAGCGGAACAGGCTTCCCACCCGCTGCTGCACACTCACGAGTGCCCGCCTCACCATCGCGAACGCCGCCATGCGGGATGTGCCGTATTCGAGATACTTCACGTACCGCACGCGGCTGGTCCCCCACGCGCTTGAGACGGATTCCTCCTCGGATCGCTCGGCCGACCCCAGCGCGGTTCCCTCCGCGACCGCGGCGGCTTCTGTCCCCGTTCCCCGGACGTCGGACGCCGCGTCACCGCCCGCCTGAACCAGTGCCGCAATCCAGGCGGCCCGTGACCGCCCGGTCTCGACGGGATTCAGCCGCACGGTCTCAGTGAGCGCCTCGCGCAGCGTCCGGTCCACCATCTCGCGCCGGGCCTCCGGCAATTCGCGTGACGCCATCTCCCGCAGTCGCGCGCTCACCCGGTCGTCCAGTTCAAACCGCACGTGCATCATGTCCTCTCCACCCCGAGCAGTCAGGTTGATCGCACATTCCCGCCGTACTGCTGCTTCGGTCGTCGCTCCGCTCGCTTTCCACATGCAGCGTTTTGAGGCGGAAGCATTGCCCAACCGCCTACAACCGCACACACTGCAGCGCAATCACTCCGCCCGAGGCCGACTGGTCCAGGTGCTCCACGCGCCACTCCGCCTCGGCATGCAGCACCCGTGCGGTGCGCAGCCCCGACTCTGGGACATCCTCGCGGCGCACCAGGAACACGCACGCATCAACCGCATGCTGCCCCGCCGTCCCCTCGGCCGGTTTCATCTCGACCGACTGCACCAGCGCCGTCGCTTCGTGATCCTCATGCGCTTCAGCGATCTCTCCCGTCTCGGGTTCGTAGGTCTGTGCCGTCTGTCGCAGCACCACTGTGACGCCCCAGTCCGCGAAGCACTGGTCCCGATCCTGTTCCAGCAACGACGCTACTGCATCCATCGCCTGCCGCCTCCTTGCACCATTCCCAAACCGAGCAGCCGGATCGCTTGCCAGTTCGCACGACGGATGCTCGCAACCGTTTTCCTGCGATCCGTCTTCGTTCCCTTTGTGACCGCCTGTAACTCCCTCCGGGTCCTTCAGTGACACCTCGTCACGTCGCCTGCGCCGTACACTCGCAGTCCCCTACCGACACTTCCCATGCCGGGCGCGCCGCCAGCAGCCGTTCGTAATGCGAGCGGGCTTCCAGCAGCGCCCGCAGATTGGCGGCGCGATCGGTCTGTTGTCCGGCGGCGCCGCCGATGGCGTACTTCAGGGCCGACAGCTTTCCTTCCCGCACCAGGTTCATAATGTCGAGATCAATCTGCGCCAGAATTCCTCGGAGCTGACTCTCTGTCAGTTCCTCGCCGCTGACTCCCGACAAGTCCGTCAGATCCGCCATCGTTGCTCCTCGGAGACAGTTTCTGGATTTCACACGAGCCCGACGCGCAAGCGAGGGCATCGCGGCTCACAGACGAGCCGACCGCTCGCTTTCGCTTCCCCGGAGGCAATCCACATCGAGAGGCAAGGAATCGCAGATCCGCTCACCGCTCGCCTCCTTCCTCGCGCTCCCGCAGTACCTCATACGCGAGCAGTCTTACCTGTTCGTGGTAATCCATCGCTGCAAACTCCGGCTCACGGACTCCCAGCCGCTCGCAGACCCGCAGCACGAAGTAGTCCAGCGATCGCAGTCCGTCCAGGCGTGACGTCATCCCCTCCCGTCCGGCGGCGGTCGGGAAAAACCCTGGCTCGCCTCCCGCAGATGCTCCCCCGCCAGATTGCTCATCCGGCAGGCGAACGAACACAGATGCACCAGGTCTCCCGCCGTGAAGCCGGCCTGTTCCATTTCGGCGTACACTGCGTCCGCATACGCGGCCCATCCGGCCTCGCCCGACGGCCGCTCCGCCTCGAAGGTCACATGCGGGTCGGCCCGCAGGGCTTCGACAACGGACAGCACGGCCACCCGCTGGTGATACAGCTCCAATTCCCTGCGGTACTCCGGATCGCTGTCATCGTTCAGCGTGACCGCCTGGCCGCGTTCGTCCCGCACCGGCCTGCCTCCGGCATCCCGCGCGATCCGCGACGGCGGCGACGGAGCCCACACTCCCCGCTCCCGCAGTCGTCGCGAAAACCCCAGCGGCAGCGGTGACATCGTCAGCATCCACGCCTCTCCATCAGGTCGAGGCAACTCGCACTGCCGCGTGTACGCACACCGCTGCTCAACACCTCGAATCCGCATCGCTGCTGTCCTTCTGAAGAAACTGACACGAAGTCACGGAGACGCAGAGGAGCACAAAGAAGGCGGAAACGTTTGCGGACTCTCTGCTCAACAATCAGAACGCCTTGGTTCGACGCGGACGGCCCGATCAAGTCAGACCTGGCTGAGCAAACCCCATCTTCACTTCCTTTGCGCGTCTTTGCGTCTCTGTGCCTTCGTGTCGAACTCCCCCCGATGCCCCCGGAGTACGGCAACAACGCCCCGACGGTCCTGCCGCAGCTCCGGGAGCCGTCCGCGTCGCTCAACAGCCGCGACGCATCACGCACCGTCCACCTTCGTCACGAACGCCGTATCAACCGCGCTGAGGCCGCCGTAGTACCGGGCCTTCACTCGCAGCACGACGTCCCGCTCGAAGGCCGCCTCGCTCTCGGCTCGCTGCAGGAGCGTTTGCACCGGCCAGATTTCCGTCCACACGAACTGCCGGCGGAAGTCGCCGATGTACCAATCCGCCAGGGCGGCGCCCCCCTGTTCGTCGATGAACGGGCTCGACAGCACTTCCAGCGTGCCGTGCAGCGGGTTCGCCATCCGTGACTCCCCCGCCGACGTCGTCACGCTGATTTCCGTCGCATGCACGATGCTCCGTGCCGTCCCCCGTAAGGCCTCCGGCACGAGCACCTGCCGCGCCGGCGACACGATCGGCCGCGCCGTCCCGTCGATGCGGTCGTCCCGCACTTCGGTCGCCCGGTACTGGAGGGCCTCTTCCAGGTCGGTCCAGTCCACCAGCGGGACCGCCGCATTGAACGCCGGCGATGTCGTGTTCCCCGAACCGACGTAGTTCCGGTTCGATCCGTCGCTCGCGTACAGCGCCTCCCCGGTCCCGCTCGGGCGGTACACGTACCGGCCGCTGCCGGCTTCGGCATCGGTCACCGCCCGGACGATCGTCCGTTCCCGCTCCTGACGCAGGTAGTATCCGAGCGCCATCGCCCGCCGGTTGATCTCCCCCGTCTGGTCGAACCCGATCAGTTCCTCGCTGATGCTCAGGATTCGCCCCTGCTTGCTCTCCAGCGTGGTGACGTACTTCTCCTCGAAGGTGGACTCCTCATAGGGGTGCCCTTCCGCAACCTCCGTGGGACCGGCAAGCGCCCGGAACCCCGCGATCTTCGTGTTCCGCAGCCGGCTCGGAATCACGGTGGCCAGCTTGTCCCCGATGAACCCCGAGTCGTCCTCGTATCCCTCGATCACCTTCCGTCCGAGCAGTTCGCCGGTGACCACCTGGAACAGGTTGGTCCCTACGCCCGGATTGGATTCGCTCAGGACCGCCGCCAGCGGCCCCTCCTGCGGCAAGGCCCCCCGCAGCGACTGCAGCCGCGGCAACACGCCGCAGGCGTCCGCCAGTTCGTAGTACGAGAAGTCGTCAACGCCGATCGCCTTCTCGTTCAGCAGCTCGCAAACCTTCCGATAGAACCCGGCCGCCCCATGCGACTCGATCAGCCCCCGCAGTGAGGTTCCGTGCATTCTGTTTGACTCCCTTCGTTGGATGTTTTGATCTCATGCAGTCCTGGGAAGGAGGAACTGGAGGACGGAGAGAAAGGGGGACAAGACTCTGACAACTCCCAATTCGCTCGGTCTCCCCCTCCCCTTAGCTCCCTCCCTCGGTCCCGCTGTCCCTCAGTCCCCCTGCCGTCAGCCAATCTGCGCATTCACGTTGGCGCTGCCGCATGCGTACGCCGATGCGAACGTGACTCGCAGCGTGGCTTGCGACCCGCTCGTGTACTCGGCTGCCCGGGCGATCGCCGCCGCCGCGCTGCCGACCGCTTCCAACTGCTGATTCATCAGCGTCGAGCTCGACTCGTCCGGCCCCAGCAGCCCGCCCACTTCGTACGACGCCGAGTTCACATTGAACTCGTACACGCTGTGCGGGCTCACATCGACCGAAATCGGATCGGTGTCTCCGCTCCGCGACTGCTGATGCGCGACCCCCAGGAACTTCGCCGCGAAGTTCCCCTGTGTCGTCGCCAGGTTCGTCGTCCAGGCGAACGCCGACGCCGGCTTGGCGTCATCGGTGTCGAGCCACACCAGGTCCCCCGCCTCGATCACCGTCGCCGCATCCACGCGCACCTTCCGCAACTCCACCTGCCCCGATCGAAATCGCAACCGATTCATCGCGCTCCTTTCCTGTATGTAGTAGGCACACTCCGTGTGCCGTCGTCTCCAGAACGGACTTCCAAGCCCGTCCGCACCGCTTGATCCTCGCGCAATCCCGCGGTTCACTTTCGTTGCGCGGGGAGCCACAGACGACCGCGTCCGCGACCCGTTCACTCACCGCCGCCGAATCGCCGCCAGGAACACCTGTCGATCGTCAGCCGACGACTCACCGCGCCGCTCCACGCTCCGCGGCCCTGCCGCCGCCGCCTCCCGCAACAACTCCCGCCGCTCCGCGATCAGATCCCGTCTCGTCCTCTCATCCACATCAGCCAGTTGCCGCTCGAAGACTTCCCCGCATGCGAACTCCGGCAACCCGGACTCCTGCAGCATCCGCCGGACATCGAGGTCACTTCTCCGTGCGCCGCTTCGCTCCGTCAGCGTTTCCACCTCCCGCATCAGCTCATCCCGCCGTGCCTGCAGCGTTGCGATCTCGTCGAGCAACTCAGTCCGTGTGAGAGCACTCTCCTCCTCACTATCCGTCGACTCCCGGAACGTCCGCGTCGTCGCCGGGCCGACCACGGCATCGACCGAGATCACGTCCCGAATCCGCTCCACGGTCAGTCCGTCCGCCGCACGCTCCGCCAGCACCACGTGCGACATGCCCACTCCCGGCGTATCCGACTCCACCAGCGACAGGAACGTCTGACCCGACTCCGTCTCCAGCACCCGGATGTCTCCGCGGATCCGCCCCTCCTCGTATCGCACATTGACGACCGACCCCACGAGGTCCCGCGTGCTCCGCTCCTGAGGCCGTCCCCGGTCCGGGGCGTGGTCGAGGAACACTGGCTTTCGCTCATACAGTCCGACGGCGTCCCGCAAAGCGCTCTCGGCGTACACGTATCCGTTACGAGACTCTCTACCCGCCAGCGCCACGTTCCTCACGAGCCGCTGCTCACGTTCCACGCAAGCCTCGGCCCGCCAGTCGCCACACTGTTCCACCAGCGTCCTGCAGTCCCCCATCCCAACCTCCTGCACCCAGATGCAAGAACCTCCTCTGTTCAACATCTCCCCCGGCGGTGCGCGCCCCCGCCGTTGCAGCCCGATTTGCGGCCCGTGTCGTCCCGGCCTATTCTGAATGGGTAGCCGACTGCCCGCCGCCGGGCTGTTCGATACCCCAGCTGTCCGCGCGCAGCCGCCGCATCGCCCCATGCGACTTCCCATCCGCAGCCAGATCCTGATCCCGCTGGCGTCGCTGCAGGTCGCCGTCGTCACGCTCGTCTCTGCCTGGGCCGCCTGGTCCGCCGCCGCGCGGGTCGAACAGGATGTCGCCCAACGCCTTGACTCCCTCGGTGAGACCATTGAAACCGCCGGTTTTCCCATTACGGCCAACGTCCTGCGGCAGATGAAGCTGCTTTCCGGCGCCGACTATGTCCTGCTCGATGACCGCAGGGACGTCCTGGAATCGACGCTTCCCGCACAGGCGCCCCTCAGTATTCCACGCCGAGCAGACACTCTCTCCGACTCCGCCGGCCCCGCCGCCGTGATCCGCCTTCAGGACGTCGAGTACCGCAGCCTCTGGGTCGATGCCGGCCGCGCTGCGGCGCCCGGCCACCATGTGCTGATCCTGTTTCCGCAGTTCGAGCTGCAGGTGCTGCAGCGCGAAGCGATCACCGGTCCCCTGGTCACCGGCGGCCTCATTCTCACGCTCACGATCCTGGCGACGACCTGGGTGGCGCATCGCATGGGACGGCGAATGCAGATGGTCCAGCAGCAGGTGGGACGTATCGCCTCGGGAGAATTCGAGCCGCTCGCCGTTTCCGACCGCGACGATGAGATCCGCGACCTGTCGCTTTCCGTCAACCGCATGGGCCTGGCACTGCAAACGCTGACCGGCGCGATCCGCGATGCCGAACGAGCCCAGTTGACCGCCCAGGTTGTCGGCGGATTCGCACATCAACTCCGCAATGCAATGACCGGCATTCGCATGGCCGTGCAGGTGCATCAGCGCCGCTGCCAGAGTGGAAGCGACGCCAGCCTGCGGGTCGCCCTGGCTCAGTTGTCGCTGACCGAACAGCAGGTCCGCGGACTTCTCAGCCTGGCGCGGGGCGAGGAGCAACCGGCCCAGCCCGGACCCGTCGGCGGACTACTGGAGGAGGTCGCCGCCATGCTGGAACCGATCTGCGAGCATCGCCGCATCGCGTTCTCGTTTCATGCCGATTGCCCGGCGCATGCCTCCGTCGCCGATGCCGATGCATTCCGCTCGGCGCTGCTGAACCTGTGCATCAACGGCATCGAGGCGGCCGGCGACCCGGGCGAACTCTCCGTCACCGCCACGCAGCGCGACGGCCAGCTGACGGTCGAAGTCCGCGACAATGGGGCCGGCGTCCCGGACGAACTTCGCGAACTCATTTTTTCGCCGTACATGACGACCAAGCCGGAGGGAGTCGGCCTGGGCCTCGCCCTCACCCGCCGCGCGGCCGAGAACCTGGGCGGCGACGTACAGGTCGAACGCCGGGGCGATCACACCGTGTTCTCATTCACCTGCGCGACCTCCACTTCCCGCATCACAACCGAACTGCGGCCCGCCAACGGCCGGCCGAGGGCGAACCCCGCGTCCGATTGCGCCGCCGACCGTGTTGCCGTCGAACCCCAGTCTGTCACTGCCGCCGAGACGTTTCCCGCATGAGCCGCGTCCTGATCATCGACGACGAGCCCGCCATTTGCTGGGCCTTCGAGCAAGCACTCACCGACGCCGGCCACATGGTGCGCACCTTCGCTCGCGCCGAGGCCGCCCTCGACGAGTTTGACGACGTCCAGCCCGACGTCGTCCTCCTCGACGTGCGGCTGCCCGGGATGAACGGCATTGATGCGCTCGACCGGCTCCGCCAGAAGTCGGCCGCTACGCCGATGATCCTGATGACGGCCTTCGGCAGCCTCGATGTCGCCGTCTCCGCCATCGAAAAGGGGGCCTTCGACTATCTTCCCAAACCCTTCGACCTCGATGCGGCGATCGAAGTCGTCTCCCGCGCCCTGGCGACGCGCTCAGCGTCGTCGGCATCCTCCAGCGGCCAACTCCCCGCCCCCGCCCCCGTACCCGCGACGGAGATCATCGGCCGCTCTCGCGCCATTCACGAAATCTATCGCCAGATCGCCCTGGTCTCGCAGCGCAACGTGCCGGTGCTCATCACCGGAGAAAGCGGCGTCGGGAAGGAGCTCGTCGCGCGGGCCATTCATCGGAGCAGCAACTCGGCCGAAGGTCCGTTCATCCCCATCTGCATCCCGGCCCTCAGTCCCACGCTCATCGAAAGCGAACTCTTCGGCCACGTCCGCGGTGCATTCACGGGAGCGGACCGCGACCGCACGGGTCTCCTCAAAACGGCTGACGGCGGCACCGCCTTTCTCGACGAAATCGGCGACATGCCGCTTCCGCAGCAGGTCAAGCTGCTCCGCGTCCTTGACGACTGGCGGCTGACCCCCGTGGGCAGCAACGTGATCGAGTCCACCTCCTTCCGCCTGATCGCCGCCACCAATCGCTCGCTGGAGGAACTGGTCGAGCAGAACCTGTTTCGGGAAGACCTCTTCTACCGGCTTAACGTGTTTCCGATCCACATTCCGCCGCTCCGTGATCGACGCGACGACATCCTCGTTCTGGCTGAGTATTTCCTGCGCCGCAGCTCCCCCGATCGTCCCCTCACGCTGCACGAGTCCACCCAGGCCGAACTGCTCGGCCGTCGCTGGCCCGGCAATGTCCGCGAACTCCGCGCGGCTCTCGAATATGCGGCCGTGGTGACGCGCGGCAACGTCGTCACGCCCGACTGCCTCCCGCCGGCGCGGCTCAGCCCGGCCGACGACCGCGACCAGTCGGCCGCCGCCATCCGCGATCGCGTGCGCCGCTGGGCCGACGAACGTGCCGCGGCCTACGTGAGCCCGGACGTCCCACGTCCGGAACGGGGGCTCTATGACGAGTTCCTGCACGAGTTCGGAGGCGCCGTCATCGATGCCGCGCTCAACGTCACCGCAGGCAACCGTACCGCCGCGGCCGAACTCCTCGGCCTGCACCGCGAAACGCTGCGGAAGCGGCTGAAAAGGAGTGACGACGGCCCGGCCTGCTGATCTCGAGCGAACTGAGGGGGACGCTGCACCGCTCTTTGACTCCCGCCCATCCGCTCAACGGCATGTTCGTTGCGTGACCGAGTCCGCGACGGGGTCGCGGCGACTTCCCGGGAGCCCCTTTCCGGGCAATTGGTCCGTCCTGCGGGAAATTCGTTGAAGCTCGTGTGAACGCTGCGTTAAGGTCGTGTTCACTCACTCCTGAGCCGCATCGGCGCGACAGGCGCCATTTGACCGGGACCGCAAGCGGGATGTGAGATCCCGGCGGGCCGAGAGCGCGGCTTTTTCAGCTCGGGTGGAGGCTAGCGATGCGAGTGCTTGTGGGCTGGGACGATCAGCGGCAGGCCGAATTGCTGCGGCTGTACCTCAACGTGGACGAAAACGCCGTCGTCATCACCACCGACCACCAGCAGTTCCTCGCGCTGGCGGAGGAGCATCGACACTGGGATGCATTCCTGATCACGACCAGCTCGCCCGATCCGGACACCGCGTTCAAAGTCTTCGAGCAGTTGCGGGAGTGGTATCCCGAGTCTCCCGTGATCGGCGCCTGCCACACCGGAGATGTATACCGCATAGCGCGGTTCCTGACTCACGGGCTGCGCGGCTACGTCATTCGAGACGAAGCCGGGGACTATATGTTTCTGCTCCAGGCGGCGCTCGAAGCCGCCGTCCAGCAGGTCGCCGCCGATCGCGAGCGCCTCGTCTCCGAACGCCTCCGCCGTGAAATCGAATCCGTCCGGAAGCTGCAGGAAACGATTATCCCCAGCCAGATCGAAAACCCGCCCGGTTACCGGATTGTTGCCCGCTACGAATCGTCGCAGATTCGCGTGCTGGGCGGGCAGCCGGTCACGCTGGCGGGCGGAGACTATTACGACGTGTTCACTCTGCCTGACGACAGCGTCGTCCTGCTCGTGGGGGACGCCTCCGGACACGGCATGAAGGCCTGCATGTCCATCATGGTCATGCACTCGCTCATCCGCATGATCCGCAGCAACCGCTTTCAGGACACGGCCTGCTTCGTCGAATACGTCAACCGCCAGCTCTGTGATCAGCGCGTCGTCAACGAGGACGGCGGCTTCATCACACTGCTCTACGCCATCCTCAACCCGCGCACGCACGAACTGCAATGGACGTCCGCCGGACACCCGCTGCCCCTCGCACATCACCTGCGCGACGACGTTGTGCGCGCCCTGGGCGATGAGGACTCGGGCGGCCTTCCGCTCGGCATCCTGTCCGAGGCGGAATACAGCGTCCAGCGGGCGACAATCGATCCGGGCAGCCGCCTCCTGCTCTATACCGATGGCCTCGCCGAAGCCTTCACCGAGGACCAGAGAGGACACAAGGAGTTCGGCCGCGACGGCCTCGCCGCCGCCCTCAGGGGCTCCGGCGATGCCCCCATCGAACTCTCGCTGCAGAAGCTGTTCGACGCCTCCCACTCCTTCACGGAAGGCCAGGGCCGCCACGACGACACCTCCGTCGTCCTCCTCGAACGCGCCCCCAACTGACCACAACCCCGCCTCACAGTACCCCCCTCACAGTACCCCTCGTTCCCAAGCTCCAGCTTGGGAACGCATTCACCACGAAGCTCCGCTTCGTCGCGACACATGGGGTACGCGGACCGATGCTGGATCAGGCACAATCGCCGTGACTGGCTTCGAGCTCAACTCTCACACTCGTTCCCATCTCGACGCTTCGACTCCAAGCTGCTCGGTTGCCGCATCGAGTGCATCGGTCAACGACCTGTGCCAGGTATCGCCCCAAATCGATCCGTCCTGCGCTGACCAGCACAGCAGGTATCCGTCACCATCGGCGATAATCTCAACATCGACCACGACGTTCTGAACCGGCGTCGGCAGTGGCTTCGCAGCCCCGGCAGGCAGCCACCCGGAATGCTCCTCGCCGCCGAATTGAACCGGCTCACCGCGAATCCTGCCAACAATTCCCGATCGGTCGCCGCTCAAAGCTTCACTCACCCGCTCACCAGCCGGTGATAGACCGCCTCCAGGTTCTCCTCCTGTGGCATTACCTCCCGCAGCGTCAGCTCGTTCTGCGCCGACAGCTCAAAGAACCGTCGCGGCGACCACTCCGCCGGCACGTTGGCGATCGCTTCGCCCGGCTTGCCGTTCACCTCGGTGCTCACGCCTTCGCTCTGGAGCGCATTCAGGAATGACGCGCCGTCGCCGGTCCAGCGCAGCCGATAGCGGCCGCGGTACTGCGACCGCAGTTCGTTGATCTTGCCCACGCCCAGCACGCGGCCGCGGTCGATGATGATCACCTGCTCGCAGACGCGGTCGATGTCTCCCAGCAGGTGCGTCGAGAGCACCAGCGATTTGCCGTGACGCCCGGCGAGCGTCCGCAGCAGGGCCAGCATCTGGTCGCGCCCTTCCGGATCGAGCCCGGCTGTGGGCTCATCGAGCAGCAGCAGTTCGGGGTCGTGCACCAGGGCCGTCGCCAGCTTCAGCCGCTGCTTCATGCCGACGGAGTACTGTTCGCAGCGCCGGTATCGCGCCTCCTCCAGTCCCAGGTACGAAAGGACCTCATGCGCCCGCCGCAGCGCCTGCTTTCGCGGCATCCCGCTCAGTTCGCCGGCCAGCGACACCAGGTCCACACCGCGCAGGCCCGGCACGAACGATTCGGCCTCCGGCATGAATCCCACACGAGTCCGGAGTTCCGCGCCGTCTCCCCGAATATTCCGCCCCAGGACCGTCCCTGTGCCGCTGCTCGGCTGCAGCAGGCCGAGCAGGATCTTGAGCAGAGTCGATTTGCCCGCACCATTCTGCCCGATCAACCCGATCGGCCCCGGCGCGACTGTCAGCGTCGCATCGCGCAAAGCGTGAACCGGCCCGTAGTACTGATTCACTTCTTTAAGTTCGATCAGAGACATTTCATCGATTATGACAGGCGCTCGGCGGCAGAGAAAGGACTCGTTGGCCGATCCCGCGATTGAATCGGCCCGACCGACACCCAAGCCATTATCCGCCGCCGGCGTCGTCCGTTCCTGGTCGGCTGGGCCGGGTCCCGGTGCTTGTACCTCGACGGAGCACTTTCCGGCAGGAGGCGTTTGAGAATTGCTGCAGCAGATCAACTGTTCATCCACTGGACATGTCACGATAATACGAGCAAACCAGCTCGTCGCCGAATATGCCCCAGTTTCAGCTCAATTCCGAGTTCCGGCCCGCCGGAGATCAGCCTGCGGCCATCGATGGACTCGTGCGCGGGCTGCGCGAGGGGAAAGAATCGCAAGTCCTCCTCGGCGCAACCGGCACCGGGAAGACGTTTACGATGGCGAACGTCATCGCCCGATTGCAGCGGCCGGCCCTGGTCCTCGCCCACAACAAGACGCTCGCCGCGCAGCTGTATGCCGAGTTCCGCGAGTTCTTTCCCAACAACGCGATCGCCTACTTCGTCAGCTATTACGATTATTACCAGCCCGAGGCCTACATCCCGCAGCGGGACATTTACATCGAGAAGGATGCGTCGATCAACGAGGAGATCGACCGGCTGCGGCTGCTCGCGACCAGTGCGCTCGTCAGCCGCCGCGATGTGATCGTGATCGCCAGCGTCTCATGCATCTACGGTCTCGGCTCGCCGAAGGACTACCTGGAGATGATGGTGCCGCTGCACGTCGGCGGGCGCGTCAACCGCGATGAGCTGCTGATGAAGCTCATCGACATCCAGTACGAGCGGAGCGACATCGACTTTCAGCGCGGCAAGTTCCGCGTGCGGGGGGACGTCATCGAGGTGTGGCCGGCGTACGAAGAGTTCGCCTTCCGCGTCGAGCTGTGGGGGGACGAAATCGAGAAGCTGTCGATCATCGAACCGCTGACCGGTGAGAGCAGCAAGCCGCAGCAGGACGCCTACATCTATCCCGCCAAGCACTTCGTCCTGCCGCAAAGCCGCATCGACGAGGCGATGGACGAGATCGAGGGTGAGCTCAATCAGCAGCTGGCGAAGTTCCAGTCCGAGGGGAAGCTGCTCGAAGCGCAGCGGCTCGGAGCCCGCACGCGATACGACATGGAGATGCTCCGCGAGGTGGGATACTGCCCCGGCATCGAGAACTATTCGCGCGCGCTGGCACGCCGGAAGCCGGGCGAGCCTCCCGCGACGCTCTACGACTTCTTCCCGGACGACTTCCTGCTGTTTGTCGATGAGTCCCACCAGACGGTGCCGCAGGTGCGGGCGATGTTCAACGGCGATCATGCCCGCAAGACAGTCCTCGTCGATCACGGTTTCCGCCTGCCCATGGCGCTGGACAACCGGCCGCTCAAGTTCGACGAGTGGAATCGACGTCGCGGGCAGACGGTGTTCGTCTCCGCCACGCCCGCCGACTGGGAGATCCGCGAAGCCGGCGGCGAGATTGTGGAGCAGATCATCCGCCCGACGGGACTGGTCGATCCGGTCGTGCACGTCCATTCGGCGCGCGGACAGGTGCCGCACCTCATCGAGCAGATTCGGGCCCGGGCCGGGCGCGGCGAACGGACGCTCGTCACCACCCTCACCAAGCGGCTGTCGGAGGATCTGGTCAACTATCTGCAGGAGGAGGGAATCCGCTGCGAATGGCTGCACTCCGAACTCAACGCCGTGGAGCGCGTGGAAGTCCTCCGCGAGCTGCGCGAGGGGAAGTTCGATGCGGTGGTCGGCGTGAACCTGCTGCGCGAGGGGCTCGATCTGCCGGAGGTTTCGCTGGTCTGCATTCTCGATGCCGACAAGGAGGGGTTCCTGCGCAGTGAGACGAGCCTGATCCAGACGATCGGCCGCTCGGCGCGCAACGTGAACGCAGAAGTGATCCTCTACGCCGACATGGTGACCGAGAGCATGCAGCGCGCGATCGATGAGACCAACCGCCGCCGGGAGGTCCAGCTCAAGTACAACGCCGAGCACGGCATCACGCCGGAGACCATCCGCAAGGCGATTCGCCGTGGGATCGAGGAGGAGATTGAGGCCCGCCGCATCGTCCAGTCGGCCGGAGGGATGAACGACGAGTCGCAGTACGTCACGCAGGAGTTCCTTAACGAACTGGAACAGGAAATGATGTCGGCGGCCGAGGCACTGGAATTCGAACGGGCCGCCCAGCTGCGCGACCGCATCGCCCAGATGAAACGGCAGATTGGCCAGCATGCAGCGATCGGCGACGACGGAGGCGAGCCGGCGCGCCGAGGTCGAGGCCGTCGCGGCGAGCGCACGGCTGCTCGCCGCGGCGCCGGTTCCCGAACTCGCGGGCGAGTCCCTCGTCCCAAACGGGGCGACGTCTAGCCGGTCTCCCGGCTACCCGGATGAAAGTCTGGTGTTCCGCCGTTTGCAACGGGGACTTGGATGCCGACGGACTCATCGACTTGGAAGACGCCTGCGTCGTCGGCAGTAATCCCTGCAATCGCGACACGGACGGTCGCCGCGTCCCCCCGGCGCTTCGTCGCGCCCGTTGATCCCCAGGGGAGCTGACTGGTGGCGCTGGCTCGGTGCCTGAACCTGCCCGATCTCCGGTACCGCAGACCGCGCGAGCTTTCAAAGTCCGACGTCCAGGCGTTTCCAACTGACCCGAATGTTCGCCCCGATTTCAGCCGGATTCTCGCGCGCCATGTCCGTCTGATTTTGACACGCATTCGCTTTGGCCGATATGATGGAGGCGCCCGCCTTATACGGCTCTTCCGAGAGCCCCTGCCTTCATCTTCCGCCGAAAGACGCACGATGCCTTTCCGGACTGGACCTGCCTGCTCCGAATTCCAGTCGCTCGCGCGGATGAACCGCCGCAGCGTCCTGCAGGCCGGATCGCTGGGGATGCTGGGGCTTGGTCTTCCTCAGTTATGGAATAACGCAGCTCAGGCGGCGGAAGGCGGGATCGACGGCTTCGGCCGGGCGAAGCGCTGCATCTTCCTTTTCATGTGGGGCGGCCCCAGCCAGCTCGACACGTTCGACATGAAGCCCCACGCCCCGGACGAAGTCCGCGGCCCCTTTCAGCCGATCGCCACGCCGGTCCCCGGATTGCAGGTCTGCGAGCACTTCCACCGGCTGGCCTCGAAGATGGACCGCGTGGCCGTCGTCCGCTCCCTGACGCATGATGACCCCGCGCACCTCTCCAGCGTGCACACGGTCCTCACCGGCCATCTGCCACCGGTGAATAAGAGCGACGACGTCCCTCCCAGCGAACGGGACACGCCTCATATCGGCTCCGTGATGGCGAAGCTGCGCGGGCCGCACAACGGTCTGCCAGCGGCCGTCACCATGCCCTGGCTCGTCTATCACCCCTCCGCCCCCGGAGGCGTCGCCCCCGGGCAGCACGGCGGCTGGCTCGGATCCACGTATGATCCGCTGATGGTCAGCGGGGACCCTGCCCAGCCCGGATGGAGCGTCCCCGCATTGACGCTCCTGGATGGACTCTCCAGCGCCCGGCTGCTGGATCGGCAGAGGCTGCTTACCGACATCGAACAGCAGCGCCGGACCCTCGACCGCACGGCTGCCGGGATGCGGCTCAACGATCAACAGCAGCGGGCCTTCGATCTGCTCGCCGCCCCCGCCGTCCGGGGCGCGTTCGATCTCGCCGCCGAACCCGACGACGTCCGCGACCGCTACGGCCGCAACACGCATGGCCAGTGCGTGCTGCTCGCGCGACGGCTGATCGAGCACGGCGTCCAGCTGGTCTCGGTCAACTGGCACAATGACGGCCGCAACTTCTGGGACACGCACGGCAACAACTTCAACCGCCTCAAAGACGATCTCATCCCGCCGTCAGACCAGGCCCTCGCCGCTCTTCTGACAGACCTTGAGGACCGCGGATTGCTGGATGAGACCCTCGTGGTCTGGGTCGGCGAGTTCGGTCGCCGACCCCAGATCACCCGCAACAGCGCCGGACGCGAGCACCATCCATTCTGCTACTGCGGGCTGCTGGCCGGGGCCGGAGTCCGTGGCGGGAGCATCTACGGCCGCAGCGACGCGACCGCAGCCTTCCCTGCCGAATTCCCCGTCACGCCGCAGGACTTCAACGCCACGGTGATGCACGCCCTCGGCATTCCGCCCGGGCAGACGCTGACCGATCGCGCCGACCGCCCTCTCCCCCTGTACGGCGGCCACCCTCTCACGCCGCTGTTCGGCTGAACCCGGCAATTGGCGCGACACTGGCCGGCCGCCTGACCGGAATCCGAATGCCTCCCGGCACTCGCCGTGCGAGACCGTCCGACCGTCACATCCGCTGAAGACGCCGTCCGTCATGTGCACTGCGACGACCGGTGCAGGCGCGTCCATGCATGCCGGAGCATGCGATCGTGGCCGCCCCGACCGGTTGTCTCGACTCACTCAGACCGCCCCCGTGATCGCAGTCTCCGTTTGAGATTGCACGCGGCCGCAATCAAGCGATTCTTCCACGTCGGCCGTTTCCAGGCCGCCCACACCAGCTTCCGCGCGCCGGTGGACAGGTCCCGTTTGTGCCGCTTCTCCCCGGCGAGGAAGTCGTACCGGTCGTATCCCCGCTGAACCGCCTCCTCGATGCACAGGTAATGCGTGATGACGCCGGGACTCGAAAACTTCGCAAACGTGGCATGACCCGAGAGATAGTCGAGCAGGTCGCCCCGATCGACGAGCAGGAGCTGGCAGCCGATCGTCTGGCCGCCGCTCCGCGCCCGGAACAGCACGATCCGGCGCTGTGGCGCCAGACGCTCCAGCAACTCCCGCTGAAAACTCAGGAATCGCGCGCTCGAGAACGCGCCGCGTCCACCGGCCGACTGCCACCGGCTTTGATGCAGTTCGATCAGCTCATCAAAGATACTGGCCGCGTGGCTCGGCGTATCGGCCCATTCCGTCTGCAGTTCGCCGTACTGCCGCAGTCGTCGTCGAATATTGGACCGGGAGCTTCGTCCGAGGTACTCAACCGGCTCACGGCGTTCGGCCCGAGCCCGAGCCAGGTCAAAGTAGAGACTGTCCCTCACTTCCAGGCAGGCCCCGGGTGCGGCGTCCAGCAGCGGCTGGGCATCGGCGAGTTCGAACCCGTCCAGGTCGAACCGTTCCCAATCCGGATCGCGCCTCACGAGGTCAAGCAGCCCCCGCACGAACGCGCCCTGCAAGGGGCGATCGCACAAGAAGCGATTGTATTCGACATAAAAACTGTCCCCGGCCGGCTCACCCGCCGTCCCCAGGTGCAGGCTGCGGACGGGAATCGGCCCGGCCTTGCGGCCCGCGCCCGCGCTCAGTAACGCGGCCCCACAAAGACGCTCTCCTGCTTCGGCCACGATGATCCTCGGCCGCGTCACGGAGCCGTAGTGCCGCAGCCAGATCTCAATCCAGTCCGCAGAGCACGTCACACCGCAATCCGGCAGTCGCTGTTGGAGGTCGCGCCAACAGTCGAGACCTTTCCTGATCTCTCCACCCGAGTACTCGCGAAATGTGAGTGATGTGTCCGCGGACGCTGGAGCCTCAGGTTGCTCCGTTTGATACGGCTCTTCGCCGTGAACTGGTCGAAGAGTCGGAGGCGGCGCCGTCAGCAGCATGCGTGTTGCCCTCGAGCGGACAGGGAATCAGACCACAGCCGAACTAGCATAGGACGTGCCGCTGCCGATCATCGTGGCTGAGACACGAATCCGATGGAAAGCCGCCGGATTCGGCGGATGCCGTCACGAAAACGGAACAACCGCCGGCGAGATGATGTTGCCGCCCGTCAACGTCCCGTCGCATCCAGGCAGCACACCTGCGAGACCCGCGCAACGATCCCATCCGGAATCAGCCATGCGCTGACGGACCATTCCGCCTGCTCAGTACCCCACTGCGGCTCCGTCCTTCCGGGGATCCGTGCCCCCATGGAGCACGCCGTGCTGATGGTCGATCTGGATCGCCTGATACCCCCCGAAAGACCCGGGCGATTTCACGATCACGTGCCCTCGCTCCTGCAGCGCCTTGATCACCGGTTCAGGGATTCCCGATTCGACGGCCACTTTGCCGCCGTCGGGCTCCATCGGAATCCCCGTCGGCGTCTGTGATCCCATATGCCGCACGCGCGCCGCATCCGCCGCCTCCTGCACGTTCATCCCAAAGTCGATCAGGTTCACCAGCACCTGAACGTGTCCCTGCGGCTGCATGTCTCCCCCCATCACACCGAAGCACAGCCACGGCTTCCCCTCCTTCGTCACCATCGCCGGGATGATCGTATGGAACGGACGCTTGTGCGGCTCCAGCCGGTTCGCGTGCGATTCATCCAGCGCAAACAGGGCGCCTCGATTCTGCAGCACGAAGCCCAGTTCACCCGGAGTAACTTTGGAGCCGAATCCGAAGTACACGCTCTGGATCAGCGAGCAGCAGTTGCGGTCCTTGTCCACCACGCTGAGATACACCGTATCTCCTTCCTGCAACAGCGGGTTTCCCGGAGGCACGTCGGCAGCCGCCTTATTGGGATCGATCCGCTTTCTTTGCTGAGTTGCGTACGCCTTCGAGATCAGCCGCTCCACGGGAATCTCGGCAAAGGCCGGATCGGCATAGAACGTCGCCCGGTCGGCGAATGCCAGCTTCTTCGACTCGATGAACAGATGCAGATAATCGGCGCTGTTATGCCCCATCTTTGCGACGTCATACGCCTCCAGCAGGTTGAGCATCTCCAGCGCCGCGATTCCCTGCCCGTTCGGCGGAAGTTCCCAGACGTCATGGCCGCGATAACTCGTCGAGACCGGCTGCACCCACTCGCTCGTATGGTCTGCAAAATCCTCCAGTGAAAAATATCCGCCGTTAGCCTGGCTGAACGCGACAATCTGCTCGGCGATCGTCCCCTTGTAGAAGGCATCCCGCCCTCCCTCGGCGATCAGCCGGTACGTGGCGGCCAGCCGCGGATTCCTGAAAACTTCGCCAATCAGCGGGCGGCGGCCTTCGATGAGCCACGTCGACTGGGAATCGGGCCACGACTCAAACGCCTTCTCCGTGCCGGACCAGTGTCCCGCGATGATCTCGCTGACCGGGAACCCCGCTTCGGCATATTGAATGGCCGGCGCCAGCAGCTCCTCCAGCGGCCTGCTTCCAAAGCGGTCGCGCAACGCCGCCCATCCGTCCACGCATCCCGGCACGGTCCACGAGAGAGGCCCTTCCTCCGGAACCCGGCCCAACTGCTTCTCCTTGAACACATCGCGAGTCAGTGCGTACGGGCTCCTCCCGGAGGCGTTCAATCCATACAGCGTTTCTGTCTTCGCGTCCCAGTACAGCACGAACAGGTCTCCGCCGATGCCGCAGCTCATCGGCTCCACGACGCCCAGCATCGCGTTCGCGGCAATGGCGGCGTCCACTGCATTGCCGCCTGATTTGAGCACGTCGAGCCCTGCCTGCGAGGCGAGGGGCTGGCTCGTGGCCACCATCCCGTTCTGGGCGATCACGACCGATCGCGACTGCGACGGATTGCGGGCGGGACGATCGAAACCCGCTCCTCGCGCGTTCCGCAGAGGGGACCAGGGCAAGGCGATTTCGAACATGATGACAGCGCCAATCAAAATCGCGTGCAGCGATGGCGAACGTGCAGCGAACAGATCTCGCGGCATGCAACAACTCCTGACGTCCGGCCGGCCGTAGATGCGGGGAGCGGGCAACCGGTTGAGTGTCGCGGAAGCCAGGTTCTCCCGCAACGGAGCCGATCAACTCACTCGCAGTGGGCAGGCAGACGATTCGGGGCGGAGCAACGGACGGGCCGCCATCCTCCAACGCTGGCTTCAGAACCAGGCGGATGCCTCGGCCTGGACGCCTCAGTCAACCTTCGCAGCGCGGCGGCCATAATGCCGCTCCAGGAAGGCCCACATCGCGGCCCCCCAGGCAACTCCGCCGAGCAGGAACAGGACAAGGCGGACGGCAAGGAGCGGGAGAAAGTCCTCGCCAAGTTCGCCACGGTACCAGTCAAGGGCGGTGATGCCGGCAACGACGCTGACGCCCCATCCTAAAACGCCGTACCTGAGGATGAAGGACCAGCGGCCTGCGGCCCGGGTCTTGAGCCAGCGATCGGCTCGCTGCTGCTGCTGCGACGTAATGGCAGTATTGTCCCGGCGAGACATGATGTCGTCCTCCTGGTGCTAAAAGGACCGTTCCCGCTCGGACGCCCGGACGAAGGGCGGCCGAATGCTGTCTTCAGCGAATGGAGGACGACGATGTCACATGAATTCTGGTAGCGGTGTGCCGAACATGGAGCGCTCAGCCGATGTGAGTCGGTTAGGAGGAGGCGCACTGGCCGCGACGCTATTCAGCAAACGTGACCTCGACAAGGCCGGCATCGATGTATTGGCCGCCGCCGGTCTGGTGGCAGTGGACGGCGATCACGTTCTCGCCGGCGCGGAGGGCCTGCTGGGCTTCATTGGAGATGGGAAGGAGAACGTACTCCGTGACGTACCCGGTCACGCGGGCTGCGAGGACGCCGTTGATGTAGACCTCGGCGTCTTCGTCGTAGTGGAGGCGGAGGTGGACCGAGGAGCCGCCGGTGTCGGGATCGTCAGAGACCGGGTTTCTCGAAGAAACCCGGTCTCCTGTTTCCTCATCCAGCTCAAATGTGCGGCGAAGCCAGATGTCGGGGGACTTCCATTCGGTGCGAACGACGCTGCCGGGGGTGGAGGGTTCGCCGAACCCTCCGGGGGCCGCTTTCCACTCGGAATCGTCGAATTCCGGCTGCTGCCAGCCTGCTGCGGGTTCGTAGAGGGTGTAGCTCCAGGTCTGCGCTTCGTCTTCGGACGTGGGGACGAGCGGGGATGTTGTGGGGGGCGGACCGTAGAGCCGGGCGTGCAACTGCTTGACGCGGTCTCCGTCGAGCTTGAGGATCGCCCGGTCATAGGTCAGGAAGCCGTTGACTTCGACTTCGACATCGGTTGTCTGGGTATAGACGGCTGCAGCGAGACCATCGCTGATCAGCCACGGAAGCTGCCCCGCGAGCGCCGCATAAGCATCGTTGAGTTGCTCCTTCGACTCGAATGAGCGATAGCCCCAATTCCCTCGATCGACCCACGTGTGGCCTTCGATGGGGAGACCGAGCCCGCCGAACTCGCCGAGGACGGAGGCGCGGTCTTCCTCAATCGGGAACATGCCGGGACCGGGATAATTGTGCATGTCGTGCATGTGGCCGCCGCCGCGGTCGGCCCAGCCGCTGGGACCGTCGACAAGCCGGCTGGGGTCCAGCTCCTTCGTCCAGTCGAGGATTTCGTTGGTCTTGAACTGTCCCCAGCCTTCGTTGAACGGAACCCAGGCGACGATGGACGGGAAGGGTCGGAGGGCGTCGACAATGGCCTGCCACTCGCGGCGGTAGGTCCCTTCCGATTCCGCCGAGCGCTGCATGTCGGGGTCGCCCGGACCGATGGATCGGTCGCCGCTGGGCATATCTTGCCAGACGAGGAGGCCGAGCTTGTCGCACCAGTAATACCAGCGTGCCGGCTCGACCTTCACGTGCTTGCGGCACATGTTGAAGCCGAGTTCCTTGGTAATTTCGATGTCGTACTTGAGAGCTTCATCGGTCGGGGCAGTGTAGAGACCGTCGGGCCACCAGCCCTGGTCGAGTGGTCCGTACTGGAAGAGGGGTTCGTTGTTCAGGAACAGGCGGTTGACGCCCTGATCGTCTTTGGCGACTTCGATCTTGCGCATGGCGAAGTAGGACTCAACCGTGTCGACTACACGTTGTCGGGACTGACGCCGATCGTCGGTGAGCGCGACGTTGACAACATAGAGTTCCGGCGTGTCCGGGGCCCACAATTGGGGATTCTGAATTGAGATCTCGAACTCTTCATCGGGTTTTCCGTACCACGGACCGCGACGCTCAGTGCCGAACTCGCCATCGACCCGAACGCTCAGCCTGCCAACATCGCCGGCTGTGCGCACCAGAATCTTGACAGCTTGCTGGTCGATGTCCGGGGTGAACTGCACCGACGTGATCTGCGCCGTCGAAACTGGTTCGATCCATACCGACTGCCAGATGCCGGTGACTGCGGTGTAAAAGATGCCGCCGGGGTTGAGGACCTGCTTGCCGCGCGGCTGGTGAGAGGAGTCTGTGGGGTCCCAGACGGAGACGATGATTTCGTGACCTTCGTCCGGGCCGCTCCCTGCCGGTCGCGGCTCTTTGAGCGCGTCGGTGATGTCGAAACTGAACGGGTCGAAGCCGCCCTGGTGCTGTCCGACTTCAACGCCATTAACCCGGACGGTGCATTCCCAATCAACAGCTCCGAACTGCAGGAGGATGCGCTTGTCCTGCCAGGCCGCATCGGCGGGAACCTCAAAGGTGCGGCGATACCACAGCCGGTTGTCGGGACCGACCGGCTTCATCACGCCGGAGAGGGCGGACTCGACGGCAAAGGGAACGAGGATCGGGCCGTCCCATTCCTCGGGAGGCGTGGTTTCGTCTTTCGGACGGATGGCGTAGTCCCAGAGGCCGTTGAGGTTGAGCCAGTGCTCGCGAATCATCTGCGGACGCGGGTACTCAGGGAGCGCATTCTCCGGAGAGACCTCGGCCGCCCAGCGGGTCATCAACGGGCCGTCGGCCGCCTTCCAATCGGCAGCAAAGTTCTTCGAGGCCGCAACGAGGAACAGCAGCGCGCAGCAGCAAGCTCGCAGGGACATGGCGTGCATCCTCGAGAGTTGGAGTTCAGCCTTCAGGCTGCGGGATGGATGTGGTGCGACGAGTCTAAGAATCGATGCTGCTGCGATTGGAGGCAGGCTGAAGCCTGTACTCCAACAGCTACAGATCGACGATGGCCTGGGCCTGCCAGCCTTCAGGCGTTTGTTCGAGCTTCAATTCGTGATAGGTGACGGCTTTGACTTCATGACCGAGTCGATGGCGTGAGGGGTCCAGCGTCTCGCCGCGGCATTCGGCGGCGATGCCGGTGTTGCTGGCCTGTATGTGGAATTCAGAGAGGATCGTTCGATCGGCCTCGAACTCGCGGATGAGTTCGCTCAGCCAGTCGAACAGCAGGTAATCGAGCTGATCAGGAGCCGTGCCGCCGCTGACGGTAAGCTGGACGGTCCGCTCCGGAGTCACGTCCTCCAGGTTCTCTACGATCAATCCAAACAGCGCGCGGCCGGCGTCCGCAAACAGCGCGTTGAGGTCGGGAGCTTGTACCCGCAGGCCGACGTCGGCGGTGTGCTCGAAATAGTCGTACATGGCGAGAGAGGCAGCGCTATAGTACTGGCCCGCTTCCGCGGCTTGAAGGGTTGAATCACAACACTCGCTTAGCCCCGGCCCAGCGGGCCGGATCGCCAGGCCGGCGATCATTCAGAATGGTTCTTTCATCGCCGATCGGACCTGGTGTATCATCGGAACATAAGCGCAACCCTAACCGAAAGAACAAACCGCGGCGTTGCTGGCGACCGAAGACGGCGAACTCGAATTCGTCGATCCGGAGACGCAGCGCCGGTATTTCGTCGTCGACGCGGAGATTCACCGCAAAGCAATGGAGGCGCTGCGACGACAGCAGGACCGTGACGCCATCGCTCAGGGGATCAGGAAAATGGCGGCGGGCCTGGGCCGGCCACTCGCTGAGGCGTTTGCCGAGACGCGAGCGAAGTTCGGATTCCCTGCGGCGAGGAACTGACACCGCAGAGATCGCGCAGAACGCGGAACTGCATAACAGCGAGGCCCGCGCAGCAGATTGAGGAGCCGGCGATGCGTCAGCCGTCGCGATCTGTGTTGCTGCGGAGATCGGCCATCCTGCCGTATGCGGCGTACGCGGTCGCGCTGTTTACGTCAGCGGTCACCACGTTCGGCGTCGCGGGGATTCTGCCTGCCGTCGTGATCCTGTCGGTCTGGGGATGCATCTTCTTCAGTCGGTCGAAATTGCTGGTCTCATTCGTCGTCGTGGGATTCATCGTCCTGGTGCTGATCGTGCTGATGCTGCCGGCGGTCCAACAGTCGCGAGAAGCCTCGCGGCGGACTGTCTGCAAGAACAACCTCAAGATGATCGGTCTGGCGCTACACAATTATCACGACGAGTACAGCTCGTTTCCGCCAGCCTGGACGACCGACGCTGATGGACGGCCGCTCCTCAGCTGGCGCGTGCTGCTGCTGCCATATCTGGACCAGCCTTCGCTGTACGAGGAGTTCGACCTCACCGAACCGTGGGACGGACCGCACAATCGTGAACTGTTGCGACGCATCCCATCTCCCTATGCCTGTCCCTCATCGGTCTGGGACCAGGAAGGAGGCGAGACCACCACGAGCTACGTGGCCGTCATTGGCGAAGAAACTGCGTGGCCCGGTGCATCTCCCAGCCGCATCGCCGATTTCCGGGACGGCACGTCGGAATCCGTCATTGTCATCGAGTACAACGCGAACATTCACTGGACCGAGCCGCGCGACCTCTCACTGGATCAAGCCGTCGCATTGCTGTCCGAGGCCGAACCGTTCTCAGCACATGGGCATCACAGTCAGACATTCTTTCAGGATCACTACTACGGCCGCCATTTCCTCATCGCCGACGGCAGCGCTCGGTACGCCAGCCATCATCTCGACAGCGATCGAGCGCGAGCCGTGTTGACGATCGCCGGCGACGACGTCAGTCGCGAGTGGGACGTGGCGACCAGCGCAGCCCTCGCCGAAACCAGCCGGCTCCGGATCGGCAACTGCATCCGGCTGACGATCTTCATCATGCTCGCCGTCCTGCCTCTCCCGTGGGTGTGGATTAACCCGACATGGGAGAACGATTGATGCGAAGGCGTTATGCCGGTGCCGCGGATCACGCGCCCGGGCCGGCAGGTGGGGATGTGCGGGTGATGCGGGTCGCAGGGGAGTCCAACGAGGGTTGCGGTTCGGCGACGGGGGATTCGGGGCAGCACTCCGAAATTGAAAGCGGATCGCACGATCGGTGGGTAAGAGTTACCATGCCAGTCTGCCTCCAGTAAGGGGTGCATTCGACCGTCACGCCGCCCGCGAGCGGAATCGAGCCGCATGATCCGCGTTGAGAATCTCGCCAAGGAGTTCCCCGATCTGAAGCGGGGACCGGTCATGGCGCTGGATCACGTCTCGTTCGACGTGCGACCCGGCGAAGTCTTCGGGTTGCTCGGCCCGAACGGCGCCGGCAAGACCACCTGCCTGCGAATCCTTAGCACCGTCCTCAAGCCGACCCACGGACGGGCTCTCGTCGCCGGTTACAACGTGGCGACCCAGCCGGAGCAGGTGCGCGCCAACATCGGGTTCATGTCGTCCAATACCGGCATCTACGACCGCATGACGGCCTGGGAACTCGTCGAGTATTACGGCCGCCTGTACGGGATGGAGGAAGCGCAGCTGCAGTCGCGGCTGGAAGAGATCTTCCACACGCTGCAGATGAACGAGATCCGCGACCTGCTCGGGTCGAAGATGTCCACCGGGATGAAGCAGAAGGTCTCCATCGCGCGGACGATCGTGCACAACCCACCCGTGCTGATCTTCGACGAGCCAACCTCGGGACTGGACGTCCTGGTGGCCCGCGAAGTGCTTAAAATGATCCAGACGCTGAAGGACCAGGGGAAGTGCATCATCTTCTCGACGCACATCATGCGCGAGGTGGAGAAATTGTGCGACCGCGTGGGAATCATCCACCGCGGCCGCATTCTGGCGCTGGGAACACTGGAGGAGTTGGCGGAGACCTACGGACAACCGGACGTGGAGGAGCTGTTCTTCGAGTTGATCCAGCGGCACGACGAGCAGGAGGCTGCAAGACGAGCGCAGCAGGAGGCCACGGACAACGCGGATCTGGCGGATCTGCACGGATCAGTCGTTTAGCGACGCCCGCCGATGAGACAACATTGAACGACGACGAAATGGGGAGAGGGTCGGATGGTGCGATTGAGTGATGCCACACTTCCCCGGGGATAACAGGCGGAGCCTCGATCTGCGCAAATCCGCCAGATCCGCGTCATCTGCGGCCTCCCTTTAAAACGGCGGCGAGAAAGTAGTCCAGGGATGAACTGGCGAAATATCAGGCTGATCTTCCTGCGCGAGGTCCGGGACCAGCTCCGGGATCGGCGCACGCTCTTCATGGTGGCGGTGCTGCCCCTGCTGCTCTATCCGGTGCTCGGCATCGCGATGGTGCAGATGTTGACGACGTACCAGGAAGAGACCCGAACCGTCGTCGTGCTGGGGGCGGATGACCTGCCGGAGCCTCCGCTGATCGAGGGAAACCGGTTCGTCGCGGGTTACTTCGAGAATCCGTCGGATGCAGCCAAGCTGAATGTCGTGACCGATTTTAATCCGCCGCCGGACCTCGAGTCGGACGTGGCGGAGTTTCTGCGTGCCGCACAGGAGCGGCGGCCTCAGATCGAAGAACTGGCCGACCTGACGGAACGGATCGAGAAGGCGAGGAAGCCGGGGAGCGGAGAGCTCGCGGCGGACGAGCTGGCCGCCCTGGAACAACGCCAGGAAATGCTGCGCGGGGAGATCGGGGACTGGTTCAATCGCAGTCCCGTGCAGGTGCTGATCGTCATCCCGTCCGGATATCGGAAGCGAATCTCCGAATTGAACGAGTGGCTGGCGGACCGCAGCCGTCCGGTGTTCGATGCTCCGGCGGCGCCGCATCCGGTATTGCTGGAGAATGCGGCGATCGACAAGTCGGCGATCGCCTCGAGCCGTGTCCGGGAAGCGCTGCGGAACTGGGAGAAGCAGTTGCTGGAGCTGCGCCTGGAGCAGGCTCAGTTGCCGCAGTCGCTGCATACGCCATTCGACGCCACAAACGTCGATCTGGCGGAGGACGACCAGTTTGCGGCCAGCGTGTGGAGCAAGCTGTTCCCCACGCTGCTCGTGATCATGGCAGTCACAGGCGCCTTCTACCCGGCCATCGACGTGGGGGCCGGGGAGAAAGAGCGCGGCACGATGGAGACGCTGCTGATCTGTCCCGCGACGCGAACGGAGATCGTCACGGGAAAATTCCTGACGGTCATGCTGTTCAGCCTGGCGACGGCCCTCCTGAACCTGTTGAGCATGGGGTTCACGGGGAAGTACATGCTGGAGCTGTCGGGCTCGTCGAACATGGGGGCGTTCAACGTGTCCGCGCCCCCGATGTCGGCGCTGATCTGGCTGGTGGTGCTGGCAGTGCCGGTGGCGGCGCTCTTCAGCGCGCTCAGCCTGGCGTTCGCGATGTTTGCGCGCAGCAGCAAGGAAGGGCAGTACTATTTGACGCCCCTGCTGATGGTGTCGATCGGGCTGACGTTGTTCTGCCTCAATCCTGGAGTGGAGATCAACGCGTACTACAGCGTGCTGCCGGTCGTGGGGCCGGCACTGCTGCTGAAGGCGTTGCTGCTGGGTTCGACCGCAGCGGGGCCGCTGTCGGTGTATTTCACCAACGTGCTGTTCTCCAGCATGGCCTACAGCGCGCTGGCGTTGTGGTGGGGGATCGATCTGTTCCGGCGAGAGGACATCCTGTTCCGGGAAGCGGAGCGGTTCGACCTGCGGCTGTGGGTGAGGCACGTGCTGCGCGACAAGGAGCCGACGCCCGGCTTCACGGAGGCGGCGTTCTGTTTCGTCCTGATCCTCGTCCTGCAGTTTGCTTCGTACGGCGCAATGCAGGATCAGCTCAAGGCGGCGCCCCCTTCCGAGAAAGTGCTGAAGCTGCTCGAGGTCCAGACGATCTATCTGCTGGCGACGGTGGCCACGCCGGCGCTGATCATGGCGGCGCTGCTGACGACGGACTTCCGCCGGACGCTCAAGCTGCACTGGCCGCGGCCGTCGATGCTGGCCGTCGGCATCGTAATGCCCTTCCTGTTGGTGCCCCTCTCGCAGGAACTGATGCGGTCGCTCGCAGGATGGTTCTTCCCCAGTCTGCCGGAGGAACTGGGCCAGGTCATGGGGGCGATGTCCGACCGCGATCTGAGCTGGTGGCGGCCGCTGCTGGCTTTCGCCGTGGCGCCGGCGGTCTGCGAAGAGCTTGCCTTTCGCGGTTTTATCCTCAGTGGAATGCAGCGCTCGGGCCGGCGCTGGCTCCCCATCATCATGTCCAGCGTGGCGTTCGGAATCGTGCACCTGATCTCGCAGCAGGTGTTTAACGCGATGCTGTTGGGACTGGTGCTGGGACTCATCGCCGTCCGGGGGCGAAGCCTGTGGCCGTGCATCATTTTTCATTTCCTGTTCAACGGCACGCTTGTGCTGCTGTCACGATCAAACCTGGAGATGTTTGAACATCCGGCCTGCCGCTGGCTGTTCTCGGTGAATCGGGAGGGGGAACAGGCGGTGCTACGCTACGAATGGCCCTTGCTGATCGTGTGCGCGATCGCGGCCACGGCGATCATCCGCTGGCTAGCGGCGCGTCCGGCGAGTGACATTTCTTCGTCTCTGGAAACCGACACCGAACACGACTGGTCGCCTCGGGGGATGAAGCGGGACACCGTGCGAGTGTGATCCCTGAGGTTGGCGGGCACCCAGCTTGATCGGCGACCGATCAATAGCGAAGCGTCAGTCGAGCACGCGTGCGGATCGCGATGTAGGGCTTTGGCAGCGACCAACGCCAACTCGATGCGCGATGGCAGGGGCGGGTGCTCGGCAAACGCTCGGCCTGTCTGGCATGACGGGCGACCGAGGGGTGCTCAAGCGTTCGACGATGAGTCAGTTCTCGGGATTCGCCTCGTGTGATTGACGCGCCGCGGCGAGGGCGGTACACCCGTTGCTAACCGCATTGCGGTACGGAAGCGCGCGGGAGACAGAGAGGGCGCGTCCGGACGCGGGCTGCTGTTTCGAAGGATCGGTCCGGCGCCGGGTGTCCGCTACGGCGCCGGTCGGCAGGTCTCCCCTGTTCGAGCGGACGGAGGTAGGAAAATGATGAAGCGACTCCTCATTCTGTGCACGATCATCGCCGGCATGGCGATGATGGATTCTGCCGCGGACGCGCACTGGCGTGGGCGCTGGCGAGGTGGTCGGGGCTTCTACGGCCCGCGGACATCCCTCCGGATCGGCATCGGCGGGTATCGGCCCTATCGCGGATTCTATGGTTACCGGGGAGTTGCCCCGGTTGGGTACTACGCTCCGGCGTATCCGGTGTACTCAACTCCGGCGTATTACGGCGGCCCGGTGTACGGCGGATATTACACCGGCGGCGGGTACTACGGGGGCGGGTACTGCTACTGATCGGGCAGCCCATTCGAGGAATAACAACTCGCCGCGACCGTAGCCTGCGGTCGCGGCGATTGTTTTCTCGCGGGGATGACCGGCGCGCCTGGAGCGTTGCCTCGACGAAGCAGAACTTCGGGGGAGTATGTGCCCGGATGAAGCTGGGAACGAGGAGTGAAAGCAGAGAAGTGGGACGGCTCAGGAAGAGCCGGCTCTGGTCGTGTGACCGGGGAGGCGCGTGGTGCGGCGACGGGCGGGCTGCAGGAGCCGCACGATCGGACGGCGCAGGTTGATGAGCCGGGTACGCCACAACACAGCGTCGTCACGGAGAGCGGCCAGACCGCGGAACCGGCCGCCAAGGTGCGCGTACAGTTCGTCATACGTGACGAACCAGAGAGTGGTCTCCTCCGGCGTCAGGCGCAGCTGCTCCATCGACCTCCGAACCTTCCACAGGTCGGTCACCCACGCATTCAGAGCCAGCGGTCCCGTGCGTCGGCCGGCCCGTTCCAGATCGATCAGCCGCCAGGCGTCAGGTTGATCGGGACTCGGATCGGGCAGCAGATGCTTCCACTTCAGATCGCCGTGGTAGAGGTCCGCGGCATGCATCCGGGCGACGACGCCGGCGATGCTGATGACAATCTGCCGGCGACGGGAGGTCTCGACGGGTGCTTGTTCGTCGTTCGTCCGCTCCAACAGAGACCAGGCGGATTCTCCCGTGCCAACCTGCTCGCTGATGAAGACGGAACAGTAACCGCCGATCCGGCCGCGCCATGTGGTCTGCCCGACGGCGGCGATCCGCATGCAGTCAATTCCGTGCGACTCGAACAGACCAACGACGTTGGCTTCGATGAGCCCGCGGGCGCACCCGCCCCAGCCCGGACGAAAGCGCTTGACGTGGAGATAATTCCCGGTTTGGTTCGTGTCGGCAGGCAGGAGCGCGTTGCCTGTGTCCCAGCCGTTGAAGTAGCTGCGCAACCGCAGATAGCGAATGCGATCGGAACCGAGGATTCCGGCAAGCGAGTTCCAGCCGACGCGCGCAAAACGGTCGGCGAGATCCGGGCGGATCCAGAGCGAACCACCGTCCAGACGGTCGTAATCGGTCGGCCAGCGAAACATCCGTGTTCCTGCCGGGACTGTGACATCGAGCGCGCGGCGTGAGGCGCCGGCAGAACGCGTACGGCGGTTGCACAGGCCCAGAAACGCGATTCTGCCGGATCGCTTGTAAGGATTCGGCCGGTTTTTCGTCAATATGGGGTGGGTTGGAGCGGCAGAATCGGCCAGCGCTGCGGACTATGTTGCGGCAGCCCCGGACTCTACCATGGCTCTTTCCTCACCACGCTACCGGAGAGACTGCCTCGTGTCCGCACAGCTGAGCTCCTTCGCCCGTTCCCTGTCTGTCGAAACTGCATTCACGGTCCTCGCCGTTGCCAAGTCGCTGAAGGCCAAGGGCAAGGACGTGGTGGAACTGGAAATCGGCGACAGTCCGTTTGAGAGCACGGCGTCGGCCAGGAGCGCGGGCATCGATGCCATCCAGCGGGGTCAAACGCACTATTGCCCGTCGCCGGGGTTGCCCGAGTTCCGCAAGGCGGCCGCCGAGTTCGTCAAGAGCGAGTTCAATATCCCGGCGGGACCCGAAAACATCGTCGTCGGACCGGGGGCCAAGATCTTTGAGCAGTTCTTCTGCGAGGCGTTCGTCGATCCCGGCGACAGCGTGCTGGTGTTCAGTCCGTACTTCCCGACCTACATCCCCAACATCCAGCGCCGTGGAGGGAAGATCGTCTTCAGCGACCTGAAGCAGTCGAACGAATTCCGCCCGGAACTCAGTGAGATCGAACGTTTCCTGAATGAGCAGGAGCGGCCCAGGGCGATCTTCCTCAACTCGCCGCACAACCCGACCGGCGGCGTCACGACGCAGGACGATCTGCGGCAAATCGCCGATCTTGTCCGCGGGAAGAACGTGGCGGTCTTCAGCGACGAGCCGTACTGCCACATGGTATGGAACGGCCGGCATCACTCGCTGCTGGAGCAGCCCGATATGCTGTCGCAGTGTGTGGCGGCCTACACGTTCAGCAAGAGCTACAGCATGAGCGGCTGGCGGCTCGGGTTTGCCGTGTCGTCGCCCGGCATCGTGGACGCGATCGCAAAGATGATCAACACCTGCCTCTCCTGCACTCCGCCGCTCGTGCAGCTGGCGGGGATGGAGGCCCTGCAGCGGGACGCCGGAGAGCGAAACGAGCAGATGCAGAAGTTCCGCGAGAAGGTCGTGCTGCTGTCGGAAGGGCTGAACCGGATCGAGGGCTTCCGGACGCTCGACCCGGCCGCAACATTCTACGTATTCCCGAACGTCGCGCCAGTCTGCAACCGGCTGGGAATCACCAGCCACGGCCTGGCCCTGTATCTCCTGGAAGGGGCGGACGACAACTTCGGCGTCGCCTGCCTGGGAGGCGAATGCTTCGGCGACGCAGGCCACGGATTCCTGCGGTTCAGTTGCGCCGAACCCAACGAGCGGTTGCAGCAGGCGCTCGACTTCATCCCGGACGCGATCAGCCGAATGTCCCGCGTGCAGGCCTACTTGGAACAGCATCCTCAGTTTCGGCTGGAGAAGTCATACGTGACCGAGTAGCGCACCGGAGACGTGGCGCGAGCCACGAAGGTTCGGCAATGGTCGAAACAGTGACGGGTCCAGGCATCATCAATTGCAGACACTGCCGGGTGACACGCCCTGAACTCAGAGTTCAGGAGGTTGACTTGCCGACAGGCTTTCGACTTTGATGACCGGCGGTGCTGCCTCACACTCGCCAGCGGAGGCCGAGATGCCGCCGAAGTTCAAGTCGCCGAATAGACCGTCGGCCGGCGAGTTTCGTCGCCTGCTGATCGAGTTGGGAACGGATCTTCCTGGGGACTACTCGCTGTTCCTGCGGCGAGTGAACGGCGGGGAGCCGACGCCGAACCTGCTCTCGCGAAAGCGGGGCGATCCCATCGAGATCGAGCACTTCTATGCGCTGGTGACGCCGGCGATGCTGAAACGGAAACCGCAACTGCGCACGGTCGATCTGCTCAGTATGACGCGGTCGTTCCGCGAGAACCTGAAGTTGCCGCCGCGGTATTTGCCTGTCGCACTGACCCGGGAGACGCATGACGTGCTGCTCCTGGCAATCACCGGCAAGGCGACGGGGAAAGTGTCGCTGTGGACGTTCATCGAGTCAGGGTTTGACTCGACGCGAGTCTCCCCGCTGGCCGGATCATTCAACGAACTGCTGGAGCGGATGGTCCAGCCGGTCGCCGAATCGGCGGCTTCCCGCCGGCAGCTGTTTCAACAACTGGACGATGCGCTGACCGCCGGTGATCTCAACTCCGTGCGCGAACTGATCCCGCAGATGGACCTGTCGAAGGCACCGCGCGGTTTCGTGCCCCCTGCGCACGGGGCGATCCTGGGAGCCAACTCTCAGCTCATGGAAGTGCTCAACGAGCTGGGCGTTGACTGCAAGACTGCCTGGGAAGGCAAGACGCCGCTGAAGGCAGCCCGACAGGCACTCAAAGACGATAAGGAGTCGCTGGAGATCGGGCAGTTCCTGGGACTCGACAAGCGTGACGTCGCAAAGGCTTCCGCCCGAATCGCAGAGCTTGAGAGAATCATCAAGATCCTGTCACGTAAGCGATGACGGACGGTAACCCATCGCGGCCTCCGCGAGGTCTAATTGCCGACAGGCAATCGCATCACGAGCGTAGCGTTGTGCCGGATGAGTTCGTACTCGTCGTCGCCATCGCGGCCGGGAGTGGGCTCTTCGACGCTGGTGCGGAACGTGTAGCGTCCCTCGGCCGGGGGAGTGAACTCGACCCGGCCCCGTTCGTTGGTGGTCAGGTTCTGCTGGAAGCGCTCCGGTCCGCGGATGTGAACGGTGCGATTACTGGCCGGCTCCCCTTTCCACAGGACGGTCAACTGCATCTCGTCCGCGTGATCGTGCGGAACGATGTCAAGGTCCATGTGCTCGGCGCGTCCAAGTTCGTGGAGAGCATCATGGTCCGCGACGTCGAGCCAGCGGGCGTAGTAATGGAGCAGCACCGGCGTATCGCCATAGAGGTAAACGCCGAATTTGCCGTAGCACTCGACGCCGAGCGGAGCGGTTTCCGACAGCGGCGCCCGCAGCCAGCGCTTGTCCTCCTCGCGGGTGTCGGCCGTTTCCAACAGTTCGGGCTTGATCTTGTCGACCGTGCGGACCCAGGTCTTGCTGGTTCCGGCGAAGTGGTCCATGTATTCGCCGTCGCGGGCGGCGGGGGCCTCTTCAAAGTAAACATTGACTGTCGATTCCCCTTTCGCGGCTTCAACCACCACCCACAGGTAGTGGGCTGACGCCTGGGAGGACGCCCACAGCAGCGCATACAAGCTGACGGACGCGGTTCGAATCGACATGGCGTGGTCTCCGGGCCGTGGGACGGAAGTCAAAGGACAGTCGCAACCAGCATCGTGCCCCCTTTACAGCGCCACCGCAAGTGTTACCCGCTTCACCGACGGGGCCCGCCACGACTGAGCTCGGACTTCGCGCATGGGCCGCAGTGAGTGCAGCGCTCCGCACAGCGGACTGTGCCGGCGGCTTTGACGTCGTCTGAACTTGCTCAGCACGGACGATTGGCTCATTGTTACGCGAGTGAGACGAAGAACGTACTCTGCTCTCCTCGGGCTCCCACGTGACCGCGATTGCATCACTCCTGATTGTCCTCACCTTGTCGCTGCTGGTGACGCGCATCGGGGCGATGGCCCTCATGCTGACGGGAGTGCCGCGGGAAGCGGCGCGATTTCAGGCACGGTCGGCGTACTCCGGCGTCGGATACACAACGAGCGAAGCGGAGGACCTAGTGGGGCATCCGGTGCGCCGCCGGATCGTGATGCTCCTGATGCTGCTCGGGAACCTGGGCATCGGGGCTGTGATCGCCACTCTGATGCTCTCGATCATTCAGACATCGCAGTCCGAGTCGCGCGGCCCCATGCTGGCGACGCTGCTCGCCGGACTCCTCGCCTTGTGGCTGGCCGCTACAAGCCGGTTCGTCGAGCGGCACCTGAACCGGGGCATCTCATGGGGGCTGCGGCAATGGGGACAACTTGAGCTGCGCGATTACGTGGCCCTGCTCCAGTTGCAGGGGGGATATGCGGTCAGCGAACTCGTCGTCGAACCGGCGGACTGGATCGCGGAAAAATCGTTGATCGAGCTGCGGCTGCCGCAGGAGGGCATATTGGTGCTCGGCATTCGACGAGAAGAGGGCGTGTATCTGGGAGCCCCGACCGGCGATACCGTCATTTATCCGGGCGACATTCTGACATTGTACGGACTGGTGGAGCGGATCGAAGAACTGGATCAGCGCCGTCGCGGCAGACAGGGGGACAGGGCGCACGCCACGGCAATCGCCGAGCACCAGGAGGACGTGGCCGAGCAAATCAGCGCCGACGAGGAACTGGACGAAGAGTGAGCCTCAGTCGCCGGCGACCTCCGGCTCCCGCCAGTGCCGGCCGCTACGGGTGAGCAGCTGGTGGGCGCCTTTGGGACCCCAACTGCCGGCGGGGTAGAGTTCCGGACGGTGTGACGGCTTCGACCATGCTTCGAGCAGAGGATCGACGAACCGCCACGCGGCCTCCAGCTCGTCGGTGCGGGTAAACAGCGTCGAGTCGCCGCGCATCACGTCCAACAGCAGCCTCTCATACGCCTCGGGGACGTCGCTGCCGAAGGACTCGCTGTAGTCGAAATCCATGTCCACCGGCTCGATCTGATACTGCATGCCGGGCCGCTTGACGGCAAACGCCAGCGAGATCGACTCCTGCGGCTGGATGCGGAACAGCAGCGTGTTGGGGCGCGTTTCCACCAGTTCGCACATGTTTCCCTCGCATTCGACGGTGGAGAACAGGTGCAGCGGCGGGAGTTTGAACTGCACGGCAATCTCGCTGACTCGCGCCGGCAGACGCTTCCCCGTCCGGAGATAGAACGGAACTCCGGCCCAGCGCCAGTTGTCGATGCGGGCTTCCAGCGCCACGAACGTCTCCGTGCGCGAATCGGGATCGACACGGTCCTCGTCCACGTAGGCCTTCATCCGTTTTCCATTGGCCGCGGCCGCCGCGTACTGTCCGGCCACGGCCCAGTCATCCACGCTGCCGTCGCGACCGGGCCGCAACGCCTGCAGCACCTTCAGCTTCTCGTCGCGGAGGTAATCGGCTTCGAACATCGAGGGAGGCTCCATGCCGATAAGACACAATAATTGCAGGACGTGGTTTTGCAGAACGTCCCGCAAAGCGCCCGACTGGTCATAGTAAGCGCCGCGGCCCCCTTCAATGCCCTGCGACTCGGCTACGGTGATCTGCACGTGATCAACGTGCGTCCGCGTGAGCAGCGGCTCGAAGATCGCGTTGCCGAAGCGGAATAGCAGGATGTTCTGGACGGTTTCTTTCCCGAGATAGTGATCGATACGATAGATCTGCTCTTCGCCGAGCAGCCGCGACAGGTTGCCGCTGAGTTCTTCAGCGGACGCGAGATCGGTGCCGAAGGGCTTCTCGAAGACCACCCGCAGCCGTTCGCGATGCGGCTTCTCCGGCAACATGCCGGCTTCGGCAAGGCCCTCGACCGACGGCAGGAACAGATCGGGAGAGACCGCCAGGTACACGATCCGCCGTCCGGAGAGACCGGCCTGCTGCTCGCGCTGCTCAACGGCTTCACGCAGCCGGTTGAATTGTCCCTCCTGCGTGAGGTCGATCCCCTCATAGCACAGCTGGCCGGCGAACTGCTCCCAGCAGTCCGCCTCGGTCGCCCCGCTGCGGCCGTGCTCCTCGACGGCGGCGCGCATGTCCTCGCGGAACTCGTCATCGCTCTTCTTCCGCCGCGCAACGCCGACGATCAGCGACCGCTCCGAAAGGAATCCGTTCCGCCGCAGCTGAAACAGCGCGGGCATGAGCTTCCGGGCCGTGAGGTCACCCGACGCGCCGAAGATCAACAGCGTCACGTCGTCGATCGAGACCGACGCGTCGGACGCTTTGCCGGGGGAAGCTAGGGAATTCGTCGCCATTGCAGGATCCGTTTCACAGTTCGTCGTACGCAGCCAGTCCTGTCCGAACTCCAGCGATTCGCCGCGCAAGTTGCAAGGGCCGCCGAATCTCGCGGGAATACCAGCGGGATAAACGGGATCAGTTTCAGGAGAGCAATCCTCGACAATGTTCTACCGCATCCTGGCCGACATCACGGTGATTGTGCACGTGGCCTACGTGCTGTTCGTCGTGCTCGGCGTCGTACTGATCCTCCTGGGCTGGTTGCGGAAGTGGCAGTGGGTGCGGAACCCCTGGTTCCGATATCTCCATCTGACGATGATTCTGGTCGTCGTGGCGGAGGCATGGTGCGGCATCACCTGCCCGCTGACGACATGGGAGAAGGACCTGCGACGGCTGGCCGGGCAGCAGACCTACGGCGGCGACTTCATCGCCAACTTCCTGCACGAGGCGCTGTTCTTCGACGCGCCGGATTGGGTATTCACGATGTGCTATACCGCGTTCGCCTTGCTCGTCGGAGCGACGTTCCTGCTCGCTCCCCCGCGCGGGCGCCGTCGGGGGAGTTCGGCCGCCGCCGAAGAGTGAACCACGCGCGATTCACTCCCGCGGGTGCAACAACATTGGGTTGTCCGCGCAGCGGACGCCCAAAGTCGTAGGCACACTCCGTGTGCCGTCGCGCTGGATGCGCTACAACGCTCAGCCCTCTCCGGCCCACGTTGTGCGAACAGCAGAAACTCGTTCCCTCACCCACTTCTTCCGATTCGGGTGCATCCGCTTACGTAATCGACCCTAACGCAGTAGGATCGAAGTGAAGCACGCATCGATTCGGCGGCTTCCAGTCTGGTAACGATCCCGGTCACAGGCGTGACTCCCTGCGCCGCATTGCTTTCGACCCTCTATGCAGCATCACGTTGAAATTGACGGCATTCGACTCAGCTTGGGACATCCCGATCCCTCGAAAGGGGACTGGATCGGCCAGCGGGAAGTTCTTAAGCAACTGCTGGCCTGCTGGCTGGTGGTGGATGACCAGGATCTTCCCCTGACCCCGCGCGTCACCGGGACGCCGGGCATCGGCAAGACGACGCTCGCCATGGCCGCCGCGCGGATGCGAAAGCAGGAGCTGTACGTCTACCAGTGCACGGCCGACACCCGGCCCGAGGACCTGCTGGTGACTCCCGTACTCGCCGAGAGCGGCAAAATTCAGTACCAGGCGTCCCCGCTGGTGACGGCAATGATACGGGGCGGCGTGTGCGTGCTGGATGAAGGGAACCGGATGAATGAGAAGTCATGGGCCAGTCTGGCGCCGTTGCTCGATCATCGCCGGTATGTCGAGTCGATCGTCGCCGGCATCACAATTCGGGCGCACCAGGATTTCCGTTGTGCGGTGACGATGAACGAAGATGACTCGACGTTCGAAATCCCCGACTACATTCTGAGCCGGCTGCAGCCGACGCTGGCGCTGGGGCATCCGGACCGACAGGACGAGTTGGCGATCCTGCAGTACCACCTCCCGTTCGCCGATGTGGACATGCTCAACCTCACGGTCGAGTTTCTGCAACAGGCGCACGAACTCAAGCTCGACTTCTCCACGCGCGACGGGATCAACGTGCTGCGGTATGCGCTCAAGCGGGTCGCGGCCGATCCGGAGCATCCGGTCGCCAAGGACGCGGCGTGGCGCGAGTCGCTGGAGAAGTGCCTCGGCCAGGACGCACTCGATTTGCAGACGCTGGCCGAACGCAAGAAGCGGTCGCTCGGCGGAGACGCCGTGCCGATGGGGCTCGGAGACTTCTTCTTCGATCCGGGAAGCCCGCTGCACCCGGATTTCGAAGACGAGGACGACGAAGAAGATGACTGAAGGCGTGGTCGCACTTTGAGCGGAGCGTCGTCACAGCAACGGCCACCGCACGAACGTGCTGAGCGACTCACCAGCCAGACCGCGTCCAGTCCCTAGCCGGTCGCGGCGCCTCCCCTGGGTTTGACGCGCTGGCTGCGGCGGAGGGCGCGGGACTTGATGGCCAGAAACGCACGCCGTCCGCCCGGCATGACCCGCGGATGGTCCGGATGTCCGCCGCGGAACCCGGCGCCCGGCGCGCTAGTCCTCCAGCTGAGACTGGGCTTCGAAGAGCCGCTGCTCGGCTTCGTCAAGTTTCTGCACCAGCTTCTCCAGGGCGTCCTGGTCGGCATTATGTTGCGCCTTCAGTTCTTGGAGTTGTGCCCGTACCTCCGCTAGTGAATCGAGCGCCTCCTCAATCCGGTCCCCGGCCGTAACGTTCTCCGGCTGCGGAACGCCGCCGCCGATGGCGGCCTGCGGCGCCGGACCGGGGGCGATGTTCAGCATCGCCTGGATCTGGAACGCCGGCGCCGCCTTCCCGTACTTTTCATAGAGCTCGGCCGCGGCCGGGTGGTTCGCCTTGAGTTCCTCCAGATCCTCCGCCTCGTACTCCGTGGACATCGGCTTGCCGTTCAGCGTGCGCGTGACCTTCACCCGAATGTCCTTACCGTCCTCGTCCTCGATCTCAACCTGCGTGTCCCCGTCCACGGCCCGAATTCGACGTTCGCCGTTCACGTTGGTGACGACCACCTGCTGATTGACGGCCCCCACCGCCAGCGCCTGGGCGTTCAGCATCACCGGCCCGCCCCCCTGCAGCAGATGCTTGCGGTACAGCAGAAATGATTCGGCGTCCTTCTGCTTGAGGTCGGCGGCGCTTGCGGCGACGACTTCCGTCGTCTGTTCCCCGTCGGCGGTCGTTTTCGTGACGCGGACAACGATCTCGCCGTCGCGCGATTCGACGATCTCGATCGATTTGCCGTCCTCCTCGGTCTCGACGCGCCGCTCGCCGTTCTCATCAAACGGGACGGCCGCATTCTGGACCAATTGAATCCGCACCGGCATCGCGCGGAACACCGGATTGGCCGCCTGAATGTCCTTGACGTCCGCCGGCTCCTCGACAAGCCCGCGGGCCTGCTGGGCAACAGCGTCATCTTCGGATTCCGTCAGTTGACTGAGCGCCGCCGACGCGTCTGATTGGGTGGCCTCATCGTCCGAATCACGCAAACGGGACAGCACCTCAATGCAACGCAGCGCCGTTTCACGGTCCCCGGAGCGTGCCGCCTCAGCGACGGCCGGGACCGCGTGGCGACCCTGCGCCGCCAGGTTGGTGACCGCGTCGCGACGGGTGGTGAAGTTCTCAGACGAGAGATTATGCACCCAACGCCGAATCTGGTCGTCGTTGGGCTGAGCGGCGGTCGGTTCGTCGGCCTGAACGTTCACCACCAGCAGACTGGCCAGCAGCGTGCTGGCGAAGATCGGGCCGAAACGGCGATACCGCCGAAGGGAGTGTCTCATGCTGCTGTTCCCTGAATCGGGTTACCGGGGACATCGGCCTCGCAGAGAATTGTTGCCGAACCCCCTCGGACCGACAACGCGAATCCGTGAGAATGTCGGATTCGCTCGAAATCCTGCCGGAATTGCCCTGTTTCCCCTTGATTCCGACCGCGACCCGTATGATCTGCAGGGACTTTGCAGCCCCTGCCGCCCCCGAGTTTGGACGCCTGCCGGCGATAAGCTGGCTACCAGACAACTCAGCGGCGCCGGACGCGCTCACACAGTTCTGCGCATGGGCCAGCGAACGACGCTCCGTCATGACGCCGACGGTCGGATGGGCACCTTCCGTTCATCGCTGGCGTCCCCTAAAATCGCAGGGGCGTCGCTCGCCATGCCGGATCGTTGATTGTGCAGGGATGCGAGTTGCTGCTGCGAGGAAGGAGAGCGTGATGGAGGTCTGGCCGGGCCGCCCGTACCCGTTGGGTGCCAACTGGGACGGGCGAGGAGTGAACTTCGCCGTCTTCTCGGAGAATGCCAAACAGGTCGAGTTGTGCCTGTTCAATTCGCCGCAGGATGCAGCCGAGTCGCAGCGGATTGCGCTCACGCAGCGCACCGATTTTGTCTGGCATTGCTATTTGCCGGGCGTGCGTCCGGGTCAGTTGTACGGCTACCGCGCTCATGGCCGGTACGACCCGCATCAGGGCCACCGGTTCAACGGCAACAAGGTGCTGCTGGACCCGTACGCGAAGGCGATCGGGCGAAACCTGCGTTGGTCGGACGCGATGTTCGGCTATCAGGTCGGACATGCCGATCTGGACCTCTCGTGCGATCAGCGGGACAACGCCGAGGGTGCACCGCTGGGGGCGGTGATCGACCCGCGGTTCAACTGGCATGGCGATCGGCCGCCGAACACGCCCTGGCATCGGACAGTGATCTACGAATTGCACGTGCGCGGAATGACGATGCTGCATCCGCACGTGCCCGAGCCGCTGCGCGGAACGTACGCGGCGCTCGCCAGCCGTCCCGTCATTCGCCACCTGAAAAAGCTGGGCATCACGGCCGTCGAGTTGATGCCGGTCCACCACCGCGTGGACGATCGACACCTCGTGGACCAGGGCCTCAACAACTACTGGGGCTACAACACGCTCTCGTTCTTCGCGCCGGATTCGCGGTACGCGTCGGCGCGGGTGCCGCAACAGGCGGTCAACGACTTCAAGCGGATGGTCCGCACCCTGCACCGCGCAGGGATCGAGGTCATTCTCGACGTCGTCTACAACCACACCGGCGAGGGGAACCAACTGGGACCGACGCTCTCGCTGCGCGGGCTCGACAACGCCCACTACTATCGGCTGGTGAACAACAACCGCCGCTTCTACATGGACTACACCGGCTGTGGCAACACGCTCAACATGCTCTGCCCGCGCGTGCTGCAGCTGATCATGGACAGTCTGCGGTACTGGGTCACCGAGATGCACGTGGACGGCTTCCGCTTCGATCTCGCCGCGGCCCTGGCGCGCGAACTGCACGCCGTGGACAAGCTCGGCGCCTTCTTCGACATCATTCACCAGGATCCCGTGCTCTCGCAGGTGAAGCTCATCGCCGAGCCCTGGGACCTCGGCGAGGGTGGCTACCAGGTCGGTAATTTCCCGGTCGGCTGGACCGAATGGAACGGCCGGTACCGCGACTCGGTCCGCAGCTTCTGGCGTGGCGACGGACACGCCGTCTCCGAGTTCGCCACGCGCCTCACCGGCAGCAGCGACCTCTACGAGCACAACGGCCGCCGGCCGTACGCGAGCATCAACTTCGTCACCTGCCACGACGGCTTCACGCTGCAGGACCTCGTCTCCTACAACCACAAGCACAACGAAGCCAATCGCCACGGCAACACCGACGGCGACAACCACAACCAGAGCTGGAACTGCGGCGTCGAGGGTCCGACGGACGACGCCGAGATCCTCCGCCTGCGCGAACGGCAGAAGCGCAACTTCATCACCACGCTGCTGCTGTCGCAGGGAGTTCCTATGATTCGCTGTGGTGATGAATTGAGCCACACGCAGCAGGGCAATAACAACGCCTACTGCCAGGACAACCAGATCAGCTGGCTCCGCTGGGATCTCAATGCCGAGCAGCAGGAGTTTCTCGAGTTCGTGCGGAGCGTCATTCAGTTGTGGCGGGGCAACCCGGTGTTTCAGCGGCGGCAGTTCTTCCAGGGACGCGAGATCCGCGGCGCACGCGTCAAGGACATCCACTGGCTCACCCCCAACGGCAAGGAGATGAGCGACGCGAACTGGCACTCCGTGCAGGCGCGCTGCCTGGGCATGCGGCTGGAAGGCGAGATGGAGGGGGAATTCGACGAGCGGGGCCGGCCGGTCGTCGGGCAGACGATGCTGCTGATGCTGAACGCCCTGCCCGAGCCGATTCCGTTCGCCGTGCCCGTCATCCTGCCGGATGTCTCCTGGCGGGCCGTACTCGACACCGCGCGCAGGCGGCTGCCGCGGCGGAGATTTCGTCCGGGCGAAACCTATGCACTGCAGCCCCGCTCAATGGCAGTGCTGGAGTTGCGCCCGCGCTCGGCTGTCGTCAGCAGCGCCTCCAAGGTCTCGTGGAAGGGTCTGCTGGGGGTCTCGGGGACAAACGGCAAAGTGGTTCCACAGCCGGCCCCGGATCTTGCGGCCGCGGGGTCCGTTTCGAATTGAATGACCCCTGTTGGAGTCCAGCCTTCAGGCTGTCGCGCTGCGTGTCCGCGCCGTGCTCCGCCCGCGCGGCCGGAGTACCCTGACGGCTTGACGACGCAAGCTGTCGCTGACCCTGACGTAGCCGGACGGTTCAGCAGCTACGTTTTCTCCTGTCGCTTGGCCTGCTGGTAGTGTTGCTCCATTTCGGCCAGTGACGTGTCCTGCAGCGCTTTGCCGGAGGCGGCCACCGCCCGCTCGATGGCGCGGAAGCGCTCGCTGAATTTGCGGTTCGATCGCCGCAAGGCCTCCTCCGGATTGACGCCCCAGCGCCGCGCGATGTTGGCGATGACGAACAGCACGTCTCCAATCTCACCTTCAATCCGCGCCAGCCGCTCCGGATCGGCAATCGGCTCATCCGGGACGACCGGTGAATCGACGCCCGCCGCGACGTGCGGCAGCCGGCCGCCGGGACAGAGTTCCTGGCGCAGTTCATCCAGTTCTTCGCGCAGCTTGTCGAACAGCATCAGGCGGTCGGGGAAGTCGTACCCGACCGCAGCGGCCTTCTTCGTAACCCGTGCGGCCTTCGCCAGCGACGGTAACTCGATCGGAATGCCGTCGAGCACGGACTCGCGTGACTTCTCCCGCGACTTCGCCCGCTCCCAATGTGAGCGGACGTCCGCGACCGTCGCGGCGGACGCATCGCCGAACACGTGTGGATGCCGCTCCAGCATCTTGCGCGTGATCTGCTCAATCACCGCGATCACATCGAACCGCCCCTCATCGGCAGCGATCTGCGCATCGAGGACCACCTGCAGGAGCACGTCGCCGAGTTCCTCCTGAATGGCGGCGTCCTCGTTCGAGTCGATGGCTTCGAGCAGCTCGTACGTTTCCTCCAGGGTATACGGCTTGATGCTCGCGAGCGTCTGCTGGCGGTCCCACGGACAGCCGTCGGGGGAGCGGAGCCTTGCGATCACTTCGCACAGCCGCGTGAACACGGCAGCGACGCGGTTCGAATCGGGCGGCGTCCCCGGTGTGGGAAGATGCGAGGAAGTCGAAGACATCGCGAGGATTCCAGGAAGTATTGAAAACAACAGCGTAGAGGACCGGCTTTCGTCGCGCCAAACAGCCGCCTGGGCCATGGAGCAATTCGACTCGGCGACGCCGGCGATGCACCGCCGCAGCGCCTACCCATACCGCACGGGAGGGCTATACTCGGCGCTGTGGGATCGACTGCAACCGGAATCCTGTTACGAGGAGGATGATCGCAATGGCTCAACTCCCCGCCGACGGCAGGCGCATCCTGTGCTTTGTCGGGCACGACTACGAGGACCTCGAACTCTGGTATCCCAAGCTTCGACTGCAGGAAGCCGGTGCTCATGTGACCGTCGCCGGCGCAGAGGAAGGCGTGACGTACAAGGGCAAACACGGCTATCCCTGCATCTCCGACGCGGCGATCACCGACATGGAAGTCGACGATTTTCACGGCGTGATCTGCCCCGGCGGCTGGATGCCCGACAAGCTCCGCCGCGACCCCAAGGTGCTCGACATCGTCCGCGGCTTCCACGCCCAGCAGAAGCTCATCGCCGCCATCTGCCACGGCGGCTGGATCCCGATCTCCGCGAAGATCTACCGGGGCGTGCGGGTCACCGGTTCGCCCGGAATCCGGGACGACCTGGAGAACGCCGGCGCAATCTGGGAAGACGCCCCGCTCGTGGTGGACCGCCACTTCGTCAGCAGCCGCAAGCCCGACGACCTGCCGCAGTTCTGCCGCGGCATTCTGGAAGTGCTGGAGGGGATTCCGATTGCGCTATAGCGGCACTCCTCTGCGGGATGACAGATTACGATCTTGCCTATTCAGCCTGCGATCGTTGCATCGCCGACAGATTATTCACGAGTGGGGAGTCGGCGGGGGACGTCTCGTGGATCAGTTCCCGCACTGCGTCAAGCGCTTCCTCATCCTCAAGGTCCCACACGGCTCCCGCTTCGACCTTGCCCGCCGGCATGGCGGCGTTAGACAGAGTCTGTCCCAGCCGCCATTCAGGGCAGAGTTGACGGATCGACGTGCAGCAACTCGTTCACTGCATTTCTATCCGCTGAAAGGCCACGAAAGCGGAGAAGCCGATCGGCCTCTTCGCTACGACTAACCCGTGATCTTTCGGTACGGCCCCCCCTCGTTCTGAGTCGGGCGTTCGGGCCGGCCTTTGTGGGTGTAAGTGAGGAGCATGTTGTCGAGACCGAGCAGGTAGAGGATCGTCGCGTGCAGGTCATGCACATGGAGGCGGTCCTCGACGGCGTGGAAGCCGAGGTCGTCGGTGGTGCCGATGACCTGGCCCCCTTTCACACCGCCCCCGGCCATCCACATGGTGAAGCCGGTCGGGTTGTGGTCGCGGCCGTCCCCCTTCTCGCTCATCGGCGTGCGGCCGAACTCGCCTCCCCAAACGATCAGGGTCTCGTCGAGAAGCCCGCGCTGCTTCAGATCGTGCAGTAGGGCCGCCGTCGGCTTGTCGGTCTCGCGGAACATCATGTCGTGGTTCTTCTCGATGCCGCTGTGCGCATCCCACTTGCTGCCGGAACCGGAATAAAGCTGGACGAAACGGACGCCGCGCTCCACCAGCCGCCGCGCCAGCAGGCAGTTGCGCCGGAAGGCGCGGCCTTCCTCGCCGACATCCGTGTCGTGAATGCCGTACAGATCCTGCGTCTGCTGCGTCTCTTCCCCGAGATCAACCGCCTCAGGAGCATTCGCCTGCATTCGGAAAGCGAGCTCGTAGCTGCGGATGCGGGCGTCCAGTTCTGATTGAAACGGCCGCGTCTGCGCGTGGTCCCGGTTCATCTCATTGAGCAGTTCCAGCTTGGCAAGCTGCCGCTCGGGGCTGACTCCATCGGGCGCATTGAGATAGCGGATCGGCTCCTCGCCGATTTCCAGCTTCACCCCCTGATACGCGGCCGGCATGAACCCCGCGCTCCAGTTGCGCACACCGTTGACCGGCAGCGAGGAGCGATCCGTCATGACGACGAATGACGGCAGGTTCTGGTTCTCGGTGCCCAGCCCGTAGCTGACCCACGATCCCAGGCACGGCCGCCCGCCGAGCGGAGTCCCGGTGTTCATCTGGCAAACGCCGCCGGAGTGATTGATGCCGTTCGTCCAGCAGGAGCGGATCACGGCGATGTCGTCGACGCACGACGCCGTATGCGGTAACCAGTCGGAAACCCACGTGCCGCATTCCCCGTGCTGAGCCCATTTCCGTTTCGATTCCAGCAGCGGCGAATCGATCTCACCCATCGCCGTGATAACCCGCTTGAACCCCGGCGGCAGCGCCTGCCCGGCGAGTTCATTCAGCTTCGGCTTCGGATCGAACGAATCAATGTGGCTGGGGCCACCCTCCATGAACAGGAAGATGACGTTCTTCGCCCGCGGCAGCAGCTGGGCCGCGCGCGAGCTCGACCCTGCGTCCAGGTCCGCCATCAGCCGCTCGTTCCGCAGGAGGTACGACAGCGCAACGCCGCCAAACCCGGCGCCCCCATGGAGGAGCATGTCGCGTCGGTTGAGGCGTGTGTCGTTCTCGAATTGCAGCACTCGTGTACTCCACCCGTCAATGTGTGTCGGTGCAGCCGCTCGCCGCGACCTGCGATTCCATGATAACACGCTCACCTGCGCAGAGGGACATTCCCCTTCAGTGATCCTTGAAACGGCCGGCGGGAGCGGCCATTCTGGGCGAATTCGCAACACCCGGAAAGTCCACGAGGATTCGTGAACCGCTCACTCGACCAGCTGACATCCTCAGACCCCCGTTGGTATCAGGGCATCACCCGATACCAGTGGGTGGTGCTGATCATCGCCTCGTTGGGCTGGGTGTTCGACGTCTTCGAAGGGCAGATCTTCGTCGCCAGCATGAACGAGGCGATGCCCTCGCTGATGGAGCGGGCGGCGGAGGAGACGGACGAGCAGTTCGGCGGACGGAAGCGGTTCTACGACAACATCGCGCTGGGGGCGTTCCTTGCCGGCGGGGCGATCGGCGGCATCGTGTTCGGCATGCTCAGCGACCGCATCGGCCGTAAGCGGACGATGACCCTCACGATCATCTTCTACTCGCTATTCACGTGCGTGTCGGCGTTCTCGCTGGAGTGGTGGCATCTCGCGGCCCTGCGGTTCCTGGTGGCGATGGGAGTCGGCGGAGAGTGGGCGGTCGCCAGCTCCTTGGTGTTCGAAGTTTTTCCGAAGCACGCCCGGGCGCATGTCGGGTCAATCTTCCATGCATCGAGTGTGTTTGGAACGTACCTGGCGATCGCAGCCGGGGCGTTCATCATCGGGAATCCGTACTTCGATGAAGTGGCGGAGCAGGTCGGAGTGTCGTCGTTGCCGTGGCGGCTGGGGTTCGCGCTGGGCATCCTGCCGGCGCTGCTCATCATCTGGATCCGCCGCAGCCTGCGGGAGCCGGAGTCGTGGCAGGCGGCGAAGGACCGCGCGGCCATCGATGCAACGCAGCAGGTGGGACGGTTCGGTGAGTTGTTCTCACCCGGACTGCTGCGAAATACGCTTGTCGGCTTCTCGCTGGCGGCGATCGGACTGGCGACGTTCTGGGGCGTGCACATCTACGGCAAGAACGTGCTGCAGGACGCTGCGAAGCGCGATTTCCTCGCCAAAGCGGCAGCCGTGGAGGAAGTGTCCGTCGACTCGTTGTCCAGCGCCGATCAGACCGCGCTGCTCAAGCCGTATGAAGACCGGATCAAGCGCTGGGAGATGCTCGGAATGCTGCTGGCCACCACTGGCGGCGGGCTGGGACTGGTGTCCTTTGGAGCCATCTCGCAACGGCTGGGCCGCCGCGGAGCGTTTCTCCTCTATCACGCCGGAGGAGCGGCTGTCGCATTGCTGTTGTTCCAGCGGACATGGGACAAGCCCGAGCTGTTCGCCCTGCTGCCGGTCTTCGGATTTCTCACTTTGGGCATGCACGCGGGCTATGCCATCTACTTCCCCGAACTGTACCCGACGCGGCTGCGCGGAACGGGAGCGGGTTTCTGCTTCAATGGCGGACGGCTGGCAGCCGCGCCGATCCTGTTTGCCACAGGCTGGCTGCAGCAGGCCGGTTGGTCGCTCTACAACGCCTGCTCGCTGCTCACGCTGTTCTACGTAGTGGGCGCAATCGTGCTGTTGTTCGCGCCGGAAACGCGCGGGAACGATCTGCATTCGGAATCGACTGCATGACACCGTGCAGCACTTTTCTTCGTGCTCTTTGTGTCTTCGTGGTTTATCTCTTCACGCAAGCCGGAGGATGGAACCACAACGACACAATCGGCACGACGTGACTTTCTGGTGTTGCGGGATGGGGTGTGCTTCCGGAGTTCGTCTTGAGTCGTTCATTGCGCAGCGGTCCGCTCTCTGCCGGTCGCGGCTCTCTGGCGTGTTTGACTGTCCCTGAATGGTGATCGCATGGCTGAGAACCCGCAGCGGTTTCTGATTGTCCGGCTGGTCGGTCTCGTGGCATTGCTGCTGCTGGCGCTGGCGGTGTTCCAGGGGCGGGCGCAGCAGCCGAACGGTACTGGATCGAGTGAACTCACCGTGCCGTTTGAGGCCCAGGGCGACGGCGAGGCCGATGACACCGAGGCACTGCAGGCGTGGATCGATGCCGCCGGCGAGCGCGGCCGTGCGCTGCGCCTGCCGCCGGGGCGTTATCGCATCACGCGGCCGCTCGAAGTCTCGCTCTCGGAGATGGGACCGGCGTCCCTCTCCGGCGACGGCGTCGCACGAATCATCATGGAGGGACCCGGGCCGGCGCTGCGGATCACCGGCACGCACGGCGGCACAGCGGCGCCCTCCACCGTGCAACCTCAGGTCTGGGAGCGGGAGCGGATGCCGCTCATCGACGGCATCGAGATCGTCGGCGGGCACCCGGAGGCGAGCGGCATCGAGCTCAACGGGACGATGCAGGCCACGATCACCCGCGTCACCGTGCGGAACGCGCTGCACGGCATTCACGTCATCACGCGGAACCGCAACATCCAGATCTCCGACTGCCACCTGTACGACAACCGCGGCGTCGGCGTGTATCTCGACGGCGTGAATCTGCACCAGATCAACATCGTCGGCTGCCACATCAGCTACTGCGGACAGGGGGGCATCGTCTGCCGCGACAGCGAGATCCGCAACCTGCAGATCGGCACTTGCGACATCGAAGGGAACATGGCGGAGGAGGGTCCGCCGGCCGCCAACATCCTGCTCGATTGCCGCAGCGGATCGGTGCGCGAGGGAGCCATCGTCGGCTGCACGATCCAACACGACCACGACGCCCCCGACTCGGCCAACATCCGCATGCTCGGCCAGAGCCCGGAGAACTCGCTGAAGGTGGGCAACTTCGCCATCTCCGACAACGTGTTCAGCGACGTGCAGTGCAATATCCACCTGCAGTTCGCCCGCGGCGTGACGCTCACCGGCAACGTCTTCTGGGAGGGGTACGAGCACAATCTGCTCTGCGAAAACTGCACCGACCTCGTCATGGGCCCCAACCTGTTCGACCGCAATCCCGACTACGACGGCCAGGATACGGGGAGCACTAATGCGATCGTGTTCCGCAACTGCCGCGACAGCACGCTGACCGGCCTGCATGTGCACGGCAACCGCGGCACCGAAGCGGCGATCACTCTGGATCGCTGCCAATGGTTCAACCTGACCGGCTGCAGCGTCCTCGACTCCGACGGAATCGGAATCTGGCTCGACCTCTGCTCGCACGGCCGCGTATCCAACTGCCTGATCCGCGATGAGCGCCGCGAGGAACCTGTCCTGCTGCGCTTGTCGGCGTGTGAAGAAGTGGAGCAGATCGACAATCTGCTCGGAGGATCAGTCGTCGTTGAATGAAGTAAGTCGTCTGATCCGTTACGTCTTATTCAGCCCCGTCGCTGATCGTTCCCGCCGACGTCATCGTCATCCGCTGCCGCGCAATCACCTGTCGCCGTGCGTCAATCACCTGCGTCTCAAACTGCACCACTCCAAACGGAACTTCCTCGCAAAGCCACGCATCCTGCCGGAATCGCGTGGCGACGCCGGTCGCTTCATCGCGCACCACTGCCTGGCCGTTTGCCTGGATGCAGTGAAACGCATCGACCCGCACCGGCAGCTTCAGATACCGCTCCGCCGCGGCGGTGTAGGCGGCCGCCCGCGGCAGTCCCTGCCAGAACTCTCCGGCGGCTGACCGTTCCTCTGGTGAGGGTTCCCCTTCCGGCCGTACGAGAAACTGCGCCGGCTCGACTCCGGCGGCGAACGCGTCGGCATCAATCCAGTACCGCTCGCTGCGTTCGGACCCGCCGCGCCGGTGCGTGACATCCACGACCCGCAACTCGCGATTCGCTCCGGCCGAGCCGCCGTCGGCGAGCCGCAACTCGATGCGCTCTCCGTTAATGTCCGTCCCCGAGAACTCAATCCAGTAGTCGTCCCGTCGCGTGGCCGTGGCGGGCAACTGCGACACCCAGGTCTTCAGCGGGCGTTCCAGCTGCGGCCGCGGATCGCTGTAGTCGATCCAGCCGCCGTTCTCCATCAGCGTGAAGATCCAGGGCTGCCGCCACGGGCCGTCCCACGGATACCACGCTGAGAAGACGGACACGGCGAGCGTCCCCGCACCGATCGCGGTCCGGATGTGTCCGCAGGGTGCACAGTCGGCCGACGCTGCAATGGACGGCGCGGTCTCAGGAGCACTGGCGGCGGTCCGCTGCCCCATCACCGGCAGCATCGCCAGCAGCCAGAACGGAACCAGCCACAGCAGCCATCGCAGGGCGACGCTCACGCCGCCGTAGTTGTAATTCTCGGTGCGTGAAAGAAAGAACGCGAACACCACGGCCGTCAGCACCAGTCCGACGGCATGAACCCAGTTGAGATCGGCCGCCCCCAGCACGCTCCAGCGATCCCTCAAACAGCGGCGCGACAGGCGGCCCATCGCCACGCACCACCCCGCCAGCGTGAACAGAAAGATCGGGCTGAGGGAAAGGACGCCGTGATGCCCGACCGTGCAGTGCAGCAAATACACTGGAAACGAGTCTCGCGCCCGGTCGAGCCCGCGCGGGTTCATCCAGTAGCTCGGCACGCCCTCATGCACGAACTCGTACTTCTCCGAACCATAAGCAGAATAAAACGGCATCAGGCCGCCGGTCACCTGCTGATTCATGGCGAAGAAGGCGATCACCGGTATCAGCGCCGCCGGAACGAACCACAGCAACGTGCGCTGCGGCGCCCGCCAGGCCAGAATGCCGAACAGAGCCGCCACGAACGCCGCAGCCGGCAGCTCGTTCGTGAAAGCAAACGCCGACCAGAACCCGGCCAGCGCGAACCGCCACCACTGCCGCTCGCCGTCGGCCACGATCGGCACTGCGGCACACAGCGCGAACATGACTGCCGTCGCCGCCGGCGTGTGATTATTGAGCGTGACCAGAAACGGCGACAGCAGCGTGCCGAACGCCGCGCACGCAGTGACGAAGATCGACGTAACGCCCGAAGTCGTATACCGCCGGATCAGTCGCGAAAACAGCAGCAGCGCAACCGTCATCGGCAGCACGTTCAGAACGAGCAGGATCAGCCGCGTTGTCTCGTGCAGCCGGGCGTGCATGTTCCAGCCGAACACAGCCCGTCCTCCCGAATACAGCCCGGCGACGAGCGTCGAGAGGAGCGGAGGCTTGGTGGAGTAGAAGTGCCCCTCGTGCCGCACAAGGTCGATCGTGTCCCAGCCGGGAATCTCACGCACGTCGTCGATACGGTACGTCCCCTGTTCCACCAGCGCACGCACTGTGGACCAGCGGGAGCGGTCGTTGGCGCTCTGCAGCGGATCCGCTTCGGCCAGGCGGGCGATCGTCAGCGCGGTCGCCAGCAGAATGATCAGGCGGCACGCGGTCGCCGCGAAGCCGTCGGCCGGCGCAGCTCGAGTGGAGGAAGAAACCGCGGCCGTCGCCATCCGTCGACTCACACAAGGTCGCGCAGGTGGAAATGATGCTTGCCCAGCTTGCCACCGTAATTGCCGGCGGTGACGAGCTTCAACCCGGGTCGGGCGCAGGCGGCATGCAGTCCGGCGCGGAGTGCGGCCTGCACGTCTTCGAACGCGACTCCGTCGACGACGATCTCGTACACGGCATTGCAGTCCGGGGGAATCGCCGATTCGGTCAGCGGACGCAGCGTGGGACAGAACGCATCATTCGTGCTGGCCTTCAGCTTCTTGTACCGCGACCCCACCTTGCTGCCGGACCGCACCAGCCCTCCCGGAAACGGCATGATGATGGAACGGATCGTCCGCATCGCCAGGATCGCCGTCTCCGCCGCGGCGAGTGTGGCGGGCTGATCCACGCCGCAGAGCAGCAGGTTGCCGCCGCCGACCCCCTTGAACGTGCCGAACCGGTCCTCGCAGACGAATTCGCCGTCCATCACCGGCAGCCGCCAGTAACGCCGCCCTTCCAGCTTCTTGGAGAACTGAAACGAGTCCCCGAAGTAGCGGATCGCCCCGCCGATGGAAATCTGCTTGTCCTTCTCGGCCGAATCCACCCCGCTGTAGCAGGCCGTCGTGGGACAGGTCAGTACGCACTGACCGACGCGATTGACGACCGCCGACGCCAGTGATTCGCGATTAAATGCGAACATCAGCACCGAGCAGCCCGGACGCCCGTCCGGCGTCTCATCGGCGGTCAGCATCCGCTCGATCCCCGCTTCGCAATCGCAGGCGATCACGCTCGTCGCGAAACCCGTCATCTGCGTCGCGGCGATATGCGCCCACCGCTGCGTAGCAGCCGTGATCACGACCCGCGTCCCCGTCATCGAGAACGCTTCGGCGAAAGTGTCGTCGATCGGGACGCCGTTCAGTTCGGGCATGCGGAGGGGCAGCGGAGTTTCTGGCTGACTGTCGGCCGTCATCTGGCGGAGTACGTCGCACTGCAGGACGCCGGTGGCTCGGCGACGCTCGCAGGATCGCCCAGTGTAGCGGGTAGCGGACGATTGAGAACCAATTACACTCGGAACCGTCGTGCCAGGACCGCGGACCACGAAGTATGACCAGAGGATTCAGCGGATGGGGCTTCTCAACTGGCTTTTCCACCGGCAGCCGGGGTTTCAGCCGGAGCCCGATCGCGTCTATATCACGTCGACGCCGAAGTGGAACGCACTGACGGAGTTGGCCGCCGAGCGGATCGACGCCGGAGAACGGGTGCTGATCGCCGCCTACTTCCCGGCCACGCTCCGTGCGCTGCAGGACCGGCTCGCTCAACGCAGCCTCAAGGTCGAGACGCTCAGCCGCGGAGTGACTGGCGAGGAACTCCCCAGCCTGCTCCCTGAAGCACACCAGTGCACCGTCCTCGTCGCCCCGCTGCCGGCGTTGCTCATCGCGGAGGAAGCCGATCGCCCACCGCTGCCCCCGTCGGCGGAGCGGCTGACGATCGTCGTGCCGGAAGCGCATCCCCTGCGGGACGCCGAACAGCGGCTGCTGGCCTTTGCCGCCACTGTTCCGATGCGGGTCCGCGTGCAGCCCTTCGCGTCACTCGACGAGCCGTTGATGAACATTTTCGCCGGACCGCGCGTGCAGGAACTGCTGCGGCAGCTTGGAATGAAAGAGGACAAACCAATCGAGAGTCCGATGGTCTCCCGGCAGATCCGCCGCGCCCAGGAACGCCTGTCCCAGCGCGTCCGGTCGTTCGAACCCGCCGACAGCGCAGAAGAATGGATGCGCCGGAACGTGCCCGCAGAGTGAGGCCCCACCCGCGACGAGTCACGGCTGCCTTTCGGTCTGCAGCGGGATCACATAGTACGGGACGCCATTGATCTCCCCGCTGGGTGCGCGATCACGTAGGCGACTCGGTGGCGCCGGTGACACCGGAGTGAGATGCTCAAACTGCAGCAACTGCGCCCGTCCGGGCTGAACCCCTTCCAGCAGTTGCTTGAGTTCCGCCACCTCCTGCTCCAGCGAATCAATCCGCGCTTCCAGTTCCGCGACGCGGTCATCCTCCGCGGCGGCATCAGTGTCGGCGGCGCGGACGCGCCCGCCGATCAACCAGATGATTCCGACAGCCGTCAGCGCGAACAGCAGCATCCATTTGAACTGGCGACTCATGCCATTCTCCCGGTGCGAAGTGGATGCGAGATTCTAGGGGACAGTGGAGAAATGCGGAAAGACCGGTTCCCTCCGTCATCGGCTTCCGACTCCGGCCGGCTGATCTCAATGACGTCGGCTCCTGCCCGGGCGTTAGGAGTCATCCTCTGTTGACCGGCCCACAACGCACAGTTGCGGCCGGACTCGCCGCACCGCAGAATGACGGCACACACGTTCACGTCCGGCATGAGTGACTCATTCTCTGCCGCGCGGGCTCGACGCCGACACGGTGCCTCATGCTTGCCAAGCTGCTCACCTACGCCCTGTACGGCATCGACGCGCGGCAGGTGGATGTGGAAGTCGATATCTCGCCGGCCTCCATGCCGAAAACAATCCTCGTCGGCCTGGCCGAAGCCGCCGTCAAAGAGAGCACGCATCGCACGGAGCGGGCGCTCGTCAACAGCGGCTATGTGCGGCCGTCCGACCGCATCGTCATCAACCTCTCGCCGGCCGACTTCCCCAAGGACGCCTCCTCGTTCGATCTTCCGATCGCGCTCGGCCTGCTGGTCGCCAGCGGCCAGCTGCAGTCGGAACGCTTCGGCCAATTCGCCGCCGTCGGTGAACTCGCACTCGACGGCACGGTCCGCCCCGTCAAAGGCGCGCTCTCGATGGCTCTGCAATGCCAGCGCGACGGCAAGCGAGGCCTGCTTGTGCCGGTCGCGAACGCGCGCGAAGCCTCGGTCGTCGAAGGCATCGAGATCATCCCGGTCGGCTCCCTCGCCGAAGCGGTCGGCTTCTACACCGGGCAGCTGGCGATCGAGCCGACGTCGTTCAGCTGGCAGGATGCCGTCGCCGAGTACGGGCGCGCGCCCGTGGACTACTCGGACGTGAAAGGGCAGGAATCGGCCAAGCGCGCCGTCACCGTCGCAGCGGCCGGCCGGCATCACCTCCTGATGATCGGAAGCCCGGGCACCGGAAAGACCCTGCTGGCGCAGCGGCTCGGGACCATCTTGCCGGAGCTGTCCCAGGATGAGAGCCTGGAGACGACGCGGATCTACAGTGCGGTCGGCCGACTCCCCGACGGACAGCCGCTGGTGCTGATCCGTCCGTTCCGCTCGCCACATCACACGATCAGCGAGGCCGGTCTGGTGGGAGGCGGCAGCACGCCGACTCCGGGTGAGATCTCGCTGGCGCACCACGGCGTGCTGTTCCTCGACGAACTGTCGGAGTTCAATCGGCGGACGCTCGAAGTGTTGCGGCAGCCGCTGGAGGAGAACTGCGTCACGATCTCGCGGGCGATGGGGAGCGTCACGTTTCCGGCGAACCTGATGCTCGTCGCCGCCATGAATCCCTGCCCCTGCGGATTCCGCGGCGACCCGAAGCGGCAGTGCAACTGCAACCCGATCCAGATCGAGCGGTACCTCGGCCGCATCAGCGGGCCACTGCTGGACCGGATCGATATCCACATCGAAGTGCCGGCCGTGCCGTTCCGCGAGCTGTCCGACGATAAGCCCGGCACATCGAGCGAGAATATGCGGGAACAGGTCGCCACCGCCCGCGAAGTGCAGCAGCGGCGATTCGACGATGAGCCGGCCGCAACGAACGGCCGCATGACGCCGCGACAGATCCGCAAGCACTGCAAGCTCGATGCGGACGCCGAATCGTTGCTGAAGTCGGCGATGGAGGAAATGGGGCTCTCCGCCCGCGCGCACGACAAGATCCTCCGCGTCGGCCGGACCATCGCCGACCTCGAAGGCTCCGCCCGGATCACCGCTGCTCACCTGAGCGAGGCGATCAACTACCGGACGCTCGACCGGACCTACTGGGGCGGCTGACAACATTCCGTATCGCCCGAACTCGATCGCCATACGCCGGAGGGGCGCGAGTCCCCGCGAATATTGATCTACGGAAAAATACCCGGAAACTTTAGAATCCCGAGCCGCGGGACGGGCCATCGAACACGCCACCGCCATGATGGCGGCGTGAGCCGCAACGCATCAGTCACAGGGACGTGACGTCCGCCATGTCTGTCTGCGCACGACCGCCGACATACGTTCTGGTGACGTGGCTGCTCCTCGCCGCGGCGCACGCGACTGAGGCGCAGTCTTTTCCCACTCCAGCGCAGCCAGCGGAGTGGGGAACGCCGCCTCTCTTCACGCAGGATCCGCTGGCTGCCCCCATTCGCCCGTGGACCTGGCAGCTTCTCCCTGACGACGTGCTGTATCGCTCCTACCAGGCGGGGCCGCGCGAGCCGCGGCTGGCCAGCGCCTGGCTGCATGAATCCGATGACGGCTGGCTGTGGGATTTGACAATCGGGGCGCGCGTCGGACTGCTGCGATACGGATCGCAGCCGGGGCAACCTCCCTCGGGCTGGCAGCTGGATCTCCACGGCGCTGCCTTTCCCCGGCTCAATATGGAGCACAACTACGACCTCGACGCGGTCGACTTTCAGGCCGGCATCCCCCTCACCTGGCGGGAGGGGTCGTGGCAGGGGAAGATCGAATACCGGCACGTCAGCGCCCACCTGGGGGATGAATTCCTGATTCGCAACATCGGTTTTCCGCGAGTCAATTACGTGCGCGACTCGGTCGTGTTCGGCGGGGGATACTGGGTGACTCCGGACACCCTGCTCTACCTCGAGGCCGACTACGCCTTCGTGACCGACGGCGGGGCCGAACCGTGGCACTTCCGGTTCGGAATCGACTACTCGCCGCAGCCGGTCGTGGAATGGCTCGGCTGGCACGGCATGCCGTTCTTCGGCGTTAACGGCGAGCTGCGCGAAGAGGCGGACTTCGGAGGCGCCGTCAACGCAATGGCCGGTTGGCAGCTCCGCGGGCCGCAGTCGGACCGCATCCTCCGATTCGGTCTGCAATTCTACGACGGCCGGTCGCGGCAGTTCTCATTCTTCAATCAGCACGAACAATTGATCGGCCTCGGATTGTGGTACGACTACTGAGATTGCTCGCTCAAGAGCCGCGCCCGGCAGGAAGCGGACTGCGTGCAATGGGTCGCCTTGAGCCCTACTCGAACGGACGAATCCACGATCAGGTCGCCGTGCCGTTGTCTCCCGCAGTCACGTTCGCCGGTTCGGTCGCGGTTTCCCAGTGCTGCTGCACGAACGCGCCGATCTTCCGAATCGCCTGCTTTGCCTCGGGCACGCACCAGGCGAACAGATGCCAAACGTGCCACATCGAATCCCAGACTTCGATCGTCGTCTCAACTCCCGCGGCTTGGGCCGCATCGGCCAGCCTCTGCGAGTCGCTGAGCAGCACCTCGTGCGTGCCGACCTGGATGTATAACGGCGGCAGTCCTTCCATGCTGCCGTAGAGCGGCGAGAGCAGCGGATTGCGCGGATCGCGGCCGCTGGTGTAGCGGGCCGCACATTCGCGGATCCCGTCCGCAGGGAGCATCGGGTCGAGGTCGCCGTGCGTCTGCAGCGTCTCACCCGTGCAGGCGAGGTCTGTCCAGGGCGAGAGGCAGATCAGGCTGCGCGGCAGCGGCTGGCCGGCATCGCGAAGCGACATTGCCAGTGCGAGCGCCAATCCCCCGCCGGCGGAGTCCCCTCCCAGTGCCAGTGACTCGGCCTGCGCGCCATGGTCGAGCAACCATTGCCAGGCGGCGCGAGCGTCTTCCAGCGGCGCCGGGAATGCGTTTTCGGGCGTCAGCCGGTACTCGGGGAGCAGCACACGCGCCCGGCAGGCCGCCGACAGCCGGGCGGCGAGATCACGATACATCTTGATCGAGCCGAAGCAGTACCCGCCTCCATGCAGAAACAGCAGGCTCCCCCGCACGTCCCCTCCGCGGGGCGCGAACAGCGCGGCGGGCATCGACCCGATCTGCACTCGCTCAGTCCGCACCAGGTGATGATACCAGCCGTACGACGCCAGATAGTTCGTGCGCCGCCGCACCTTGTCGACAGGGACGCCGGAGTGCAGCAGATGCTTGATCCGCAGCCTCACGAACTTCCGGACCAGCAGGCTGCGTAGACTCGGCATTGATCGATCGTCGGTCGAAAGCGGCCAGGCCAACTGGCCCGTATTGTGCATGAGTCCTCGTCGGTGCGCCGTCCACTCTAGCCCGACGCGCAAGCGAGGGCCGAACGTCGATTCGCACTCACCCTTGAGGCACTCCTGAACGAACTCATCCAATTCGAAGCGTCGTTAGTCTCGATCTGCTGCTGACCGAATTCTGCGTCGCCGATTGCAAACTGTAGTGGCCCGTAGAGGCGAAGCATCGCACCCGGCTGATTTCAACGGCGCTGAATCGACTCCACCAGCTGCCGGACGGTCTGCTCCAGCAGGTCATCACCGCCGAACGCCATACCCAGTCCGCGCAGTTTGTCGGTGACGATCTGATTCTTCGGCGAGGTCTGACGTCCGCTGATGTCCGAGGCGCTCCCGGTGATCTGCTTCGCCAGATGAGCCACGTTCCACTGCGAGACGTACTGGTCGTAACAGTTGTAAGCCTCGCCGGCAATCGGGGCGTCGGTCTCAGCGAGGAGCCGCGCGGCCTTCGCGACGTCGGCCGCGTGCACCTCCTTGCCGCCCCGTTCGCAGGTGACGGCACGCCCCTGGGCGACGTCGCGGACCAGGTCATACCATTTGCTGTTGCTGACCGGTTCGGCCACGCCGTACACGCCGGTCGGCCGCAGCGCACAAATGGGATACTTCTGCCCCAGCCCGTAGCTGTGCACGAACTTCTCGATTGCGGCCTTATGGGCGCCGTAGTGGCTCATCGGCCACAGCGGATGCGTCTCGTCCAGCGGCCGGTCGTCCAGAATCCGGTCATGCACGGCGCACGTCGAGATAAAGACGAAGCGGCCCACTCCGCCTGCGATCGCGATGCGGATCAACTGCAGCGAGCCGGCAATGTTACGTTCAATGAACTCGCCGATGTCCCCCTCTCCACCCTGGAAACCCCCTCCCGGATGATGCAGGGCCGAGTGGACCACCGCGTCGCACCCCTCCAGCAAACGGCGGGACGCCGCCGCGTCCCCCAGTTGCCAGTGGTGCCATTCCAGTGCCGGCAGATCATCGAACCCGGACCGATCGCTGTCCGCCCGCGCCGTCGCGCGGACCTCGTGCCCGCTCCCCGCAAACTCGCGCACGAGATAACGCCCAATGAAGCCCGTGGCGCCGGTGATCGCTGTTCTCATGGTCTTCGTCGCTCAAAGTCCGTATTCACGAGGAGTCAATTCCGGTAGGGTGACACGTCACGAATCTGCGATGCGAAACTGGCCGTGGGCCGTCCCTTCACGTCATCCTATTGCAATCCGCGCAGCGCAACACCCGCGGGAATGCGGAGTTTGTCGGCTTTTCACCATGATCGCGTGATCCGCCACGGTGATTCTTGCGTTGGCTCGGTGAGATGCACGCAGCAGGACAGCGGTTTATGACGGGCGACTCGGCCACATCACTGGAAGAGCTGCGGTGCAATAGCTGCGGCGCCCCGCTCCAGGTGCCGACGAGCGCCAACTTCGTGACGTGCAATCATTGCCGCACGCAGCTCGCCGTCCGCCGCGACGCCACGGCATCCTACACCGAGGCGCTGGAGCACGTCTCGCGCAAGACCGAGGCGCTCACGGAACAGGTCAAGTACCTGACGTATCAGAATGAACTCGCCGCGCTCGATCGCCAATGGGAGTCCGAGCGGCAGCGACATATGGTCAAAGACAAGCACGGCCACCGGCACGTGCCCAGCGAAACCGGGGCCGTCATCGGCGGAGTGCTGATGGGGGTCGTCGGCATCGTGATGACGGCGATGTCGGCATCATCAGGGTTCGGCGGCGCCGGGCTCATCGGACTGTGCGTGATGATCGGCGCCGTCGCAGTGACCATTCACGGCTTCGGCAAAGCCCAGGCGTATCGCGCCGCGTATCGCCGCTATCACATGCGCCGCGCCGCGCTCTCGCCCGAGAACGTGCGGATCGACCCGTTCACCCCGGCCGACCGAATCGAGGACGCCGCAAATCTCGATTCACCGCAGGACTTTCTGGCCGACCTGGAAAACCGCGATGCCTGAAGCAGAGGGCCGGCCGTCTCCTGCGGGCGGCCTCAGTTCACGACATTGCGGATCGGCTCCCCGAGCAGGGCACGCCGGCAGTTCTGACTTCCCTTGACGCGCATCTCATTCAGCCCTTCTTCGCAGTAGAAGGCTGCGTGCGGGTTGAGGATCACCCGCTCGTGCGCGGGATGCTCTGGATCGCGCCAAGCCTGAACGAGCGGATGGTCGTCCGCCGGTGGCTCGGTCTCCAGCACGTCGATCCCCGCGCCTCCCAACTGTCCAGCGGCGACGGCATCGGCGATGCACGACGTGTCAACGACTCCACCGCGCGCCGTGTTGACCAGGAATGCGCCGCGCCGCATCCGCTTGACGGTCTCGGCGTTGATGATGTGCCGCGTCTCGGGCGTCAGCGGACAGTGCGCACTGACGACGTGCGACGCCTGCAGCAGCTCATCGAGGGATTCGGCACGGCGGACGCCCAGCGACTTGTCGCGGCCGTCCGGGACGAACGGGTCATAGAACAGAACGTCCATGCCGAGGGCCTTTGCCCGCACCGCTGCCGCCGTCCCGATACGCCCCAGCCCGATGATGCCGAACACGCGACCCCGCAGCCGGTGCAGCGGCCGCAGCGGCACGTAACTCCATTCGCCCTCCTTGGCCTGCAGCCGGCGGTTGAAAAAATTGATCCCGCGCATCAGCGAGAGCGTCATGCCGATGGCCGAATCGGCCACTTCCTCCGTCCCGTAATCCGGAACGTTTGCCAGCGGAATGCCGCGGCTGCGGGCCGCGGGGCCGTCCACGTTGTCGTACCCCACGCCGCACCGCACGATCAGCCGGCAATGCTTCAGCGTCTCGATCGTCCGGGCCGTGATGCTGATGCAGTGATACACCATGATCGCATCAGCGTCCTCGACGCGTCCGATCAGGTCCTCTTCGCTCTCGGCAGCGAGGGCCTCCACGTCGGCGAGATCGCCGAGGATCTCCAGCTCTTCCTCCAGTGATCCGCCGATGAAATCCGTCACCACCACCCTGGGCCGCCGCATGCCGCGCTCCTTGAAGGTGCCTCACTGATTCTGGAAAGAGGCATTTCATATCGCAGCCGGTCCAGGATCGAAAGTCAGTGCGACGGGAACATCAGTCCCCCTCGTGCCGGAGTTCGTCTCGCATCGTCGCCGGATCAACGCCGTCTCTCCGCGCCACCTCCGCCCGGCTGAGAACCCGCGACTCCACCAGCCGCACGTCCGCCATCCGCTCGCGCGGACGGTCGCGGCTGACGAGCTGCGGAAACGACCACGCCGGCTCGATTTGGTCGAAGAAGTCCGCCGGCAGCAGCCGCAGCGCGACCGCATCCGCCATCACCCACCGCCACAGCCGCGTGAACTCCCCGGCGAAGAACTGCTGTTCACTCTGGAACAACTTGACCGCCGGTCCCTCCGCGACCATCGTCGAGGCGTAGTTCGAGTTCGACGCATCCGAGGTGAGCATGAATTCCGGCAGTCCGGCGCCCGCCGCAGTGCACAGCAGCAGCACCCGGCCCAGCGGCACCGCGTCGCCGAAGTTCGTGTTCGGCTGCAGGTACTGGATCTCGGTGCCGTGGTTGGTCGTCAGGATGGTCCCCGGACGGAGCGTCTCCCGCCGCACCCCGCCGAATCCCGGTTCCGTCGTCACACCTGAGGCCACGCCGTCGGCGACGGCCGCCGCCTGCTGGGGAGACCCCTGCACCTTCCGCCACAGCACGATCGACGACTGCAGCTTCCGGGCCAGCAGCTCGGTCTCCACCCATTTGTGGAAGCACTCCAGCATGTGCTGCACCGGAAGGAAGATGGTCACCCCCCGCTTCTGGTTGGAGTCCACACCCACCCGAGTGTGCAGCACATCCGCTGCCGGGATGCGCTCCAGCAATCGTGACGAAGTTGGCTCGACACGCAGATACGCGCGCGCCGTCTCGACATCGCGCGAATCGGTGACGATCCCCTGTGTGTCCGGGGCTTCGGCAGACGCACCGATCGCTTCCGGGTCGATGAACCGCAGTTGCGGCGGCCAGGCGACGCCCGTGAACTTCCGCACAAAGCACTCGCCGTCGCGCCACGCCCGCCGGGCATGCTCGCGATACGAATAGTGCAGGTCGTTGGCCGTCACGAACTCCCGCCACAGCCGATCCGCCGCAGCCGGCAGTCCATCATCGCCACCTCGTTCTGCGGCAGGTCTGCGGCGCTGATGCGTCACGCTCAGTCCCGGCCCCGTGACATAGGACTCCAGCAGCCTCAGGATATTCCGCGCGTGCGGGTTCTGGGCCACCAGTCGCCTCGCTTCCGACCGCGCGTCCCGCCGCCGTGGCTCGTCCAATCGCCCGCCGTCTCCTCCCAGTAGCGCCCAGCGGCCAGGGTCCTCCGCCACCGGCAGTCCCGACGACGACTCCGTCAGGTCCACCAGCCGCTCGTGCACCAGCCGCTGATACTTCGCCCGCAGCCGGGCCGTCTCCAGCCTGTCCGCCACGATCGACCACCATGCCATTGCTGTGTCCCTCCCGGAGTGCCGAATGAAGCCCGTCACCCGAACCGCATCGGGTGCGCACCGGCTCCGCGGTGGTCTCGCGGCGACCCGAATCGCAGGCACACTCCGTCTGCCCTCCGCTGGAATTTCGTCCAAATCCAGCGATCTCTGGAATGACCTCGTGTCAGCCCCTGACCGAGATCCGCTGCGGCGTCGCGAACCCGGTTCGCCGCCGTTCGCAGTGGGCAAACTTCGGCCAGGGAGGTATAGTTGTATGTCCACAGCAAAGGCTGCCTGCGCCTCGCTCCCTGCGACCCGCCTCTGCATCACCAATCGGGCCGTCCCGCGTTTGACCGATTTCAGATCCTGAGCATTTGATGGCTGCGACAGTTGGGCTCACATGGGGATCGGTCAGCATCACGGGGAACTACCGTGAAAACAACGAGGACCGCTGCCACGTCGATTCCGGCGCCCGCTTCTTCCTCGTTGCCGATGGCATGGGAGGGCAATGTGCCGGCGAGAAGGCCAGCGAGCTGGCGGTCGAGCTGGTCTCCCAGCGGCTGTCACAGCTGATCGACTTTGATCGGGATACGGACAACGCCGTTGCCGACGCCGTCGATAAGGCGGTCGCCCACGCCAACGCCGAAATCATGGCGCTCGGCGAAGTCGATCCGACCTATCACAACATGGGGACGACGCTCACGTTCCTCCTCAACGTCGGGGGCAGACTGTACGTCGGCGGCGTGGGGGACAGCCGGACGTACCTGCTCCGCGGAGGCAAGCTGGAACAGCTCACCAAGGATCATTCCCTGACGCAGGCGCTCGTCGATGCCGGGACGATCTCGGCCGAGGAGGCCGCGCATCACCGCTATCGCAACGTATTGTGGCGATACCTGGGCACCAAGGAGGGCGGCACCAAGGTCGAGCCGCGCGTCCTGCAGCCGCAGCCGGGAGACCGGTTCATGCTCTGCTCGGACGGCGTCTCCGACGGCGTCGACGAACAGCAGGTTCTTCAGCTGCTCGCCACGGACCAAACGCCGCAGCAGCAGGCGGAGGCCATCGTCAAAGCCGCAGAGAACGGAGGCTCCCGCGACAACATCACCTGCGTCGTGGTGCACGTGGCATAGGCTGTCGGACGTCGGCATTCTCTCAACAGATCAGGAGGAAGCATCTCGCCGAGGCGCGGAGCAAGTCAGTAGCTGACGGCAGTCTGCTGGTCTCAATCGCCTTAGCTTTTACTGGATCGATGAATCCTCTGCGGCTCGGCGCCTCTGCGCGAAACTTGATCAGGACGCTGCCGTTTGGCAACACGGCGTCAGAATCGTTTGACCGCTTGCGGGCACACCGGGATGCTGCCGGGAATGACTGCTTGAGGAATGAGCTGGATACAAGGGACTGTCACGGTTTTAGAGTTGTCATGCCGCTTTCCGGCATTCCATCGAGGAGAGGTTCTATGTTGAACACTGGTCGGGCTGTCGCCGCACTTGCCGTTGCCGTTGTTTTCCTGCAAAGTTCCGCCGCAAGGGCCCAGGATGCGGCCCAGCCCTCCAAGTTCGAGCAGGTCACTAAGGGGCTGACCCAGAAGACGCTCGGCGGCGAAGAGATGTGGACCCTTTACCACAACGACCAGCAGCTGCTCGTCGAACTCGACGCCAACGATCTGAAGCAGGACTACATCGTCCTCACATCGATCGCCAAGGGCATCGGCAGCGGGATGGTGATCGCCGGCATGAGCTGGGGCTTCGGCGACGACGTCATCTGGACCTTCCGCAAGTCGGGCGAAAAGATCTACGTCCTCCGCCGCAACGTCCGCTTCAAGGCAACCCCCAACAGCCCCGAAGCCAGCGCCGTCGAGCTCGCTTACAGTGACAGCGTGCTCTATGCCCTGCCGATCATCACCAAGACCCCCAAGGGGAACGACCTGGTCGACATGACGCGAATCTTCATGAGCGATGACCAGCAGATCGGGCAGGCGATCGGCCGCGGTTTCTCGTTCGCGTCCGACCGCTCCACCTGGGAGAAAGTGGCGACGTTCAAAGGGAACACCCAGTTGCAGGTTGCGGCCGTCTATTCCGGCTCGGGCGACCTGGAGAAAGTACCGGACTCCCGCGGCGTGCAGGTGAGCGTGCACTACAGCATCAGCACGCTGCCGGCACTGGGAGGTTACAAGCCCCGCCCGGCTGATGACCGCGTCGGGTACTTCATCACCGCGATGAAGGATTTCTCCGAGAAGGACGATGATGAGCACTTCGTCCGGCATATCAACCGCTGGGACCTGCAGAAGCGGGACTCCAGCATCGAGCTGTCGCCACCCCGTAACCCGATCGTGTTCTACATCGAGAAGACGGTGCCGGTGTTCCTCCGCCCGACCGTGGAGGCCGGCATCCTGGAGTGGAACAAGGCGTTCGAAAAGATCGGCTTCTCGGGCGCAATCCGCGTCGAACACGAAGAAGACGTCGAGGCCAAGTACAACATCGACATCGATCCCGAGGACGTGAACTACAACTTCTTCCGCTGGATCACGTCGGAGGCGGGCTTCGCGATGGGACCGTCGCGCGTCGATCCGCGGACCGGCCAGATCCTCGACGCCGATATCATCTTCGACGCCAGCTTCCTCGACTCCTGGAAGCAGGAGTACGAGACCCTCACCGTCGCCGATGCCGAGAAGCTGCTCCCAAACTGGTCACCCATCGACGAACTGGCCGAAGCCTACGGTCCTGAGGCCGCCCGCGACCTGGCCGCGCATTGCGCCTACGCGAACCAGATGCAGCGCCACATGGGCTACGCCGCCGCTGTCCTGATGGGCTACGGAGAAATCTCCGCCGGCGGAGAACTTCCGTCACAGCTCGTCCATGAGGGAATCAAGGAAGTCGTCATGCACGAGGTCGGGCACACGCTCGGCCTGCGGCATAACTTCAAGGGAAGCACCTGGAAGACCCTCGCCGATCTCGACGACGTGGACAAGTCCCGCGCGGAGGGGACGGTCGCCAGTGTGATGGACTACTGCCCCGCCAATATCTCGCCCAAGAAGGACGAGCAGCGGCTGTACTACACGCAGACCATCGGCCCCTACGACTATTGGGCGATCGAGTACGGCTACCGCCCCTTCCCCAAGGACGAGAAGACCGAACTGGCGAAGATCGCCGCCCGCTCCGGCGAGCCCGGACTCGATTACGCCACCGACGAGGACACTCGAAGCAGCGATCCGGACCCCTTCTCCAACCGCTTCGACCTCGCCCAGGATTCGCTCTCCTTCGTGCAGCGGCAGATGCAGCATTCGGAGGAACTGATTCCGACGGTCGTGGACAAGGCCGTCACCGACGGGGCCGGTTACCAGCGGGCGCGGCAGGCGTTCGGCCTGCTGTTCACCGAATACTGGCGGGCCGTCCTGTTCGCCGCGCGGTTCCCAGGCGGCGTCAAGGTGAATCGCGACCATAAGGCCGAAGGCGCGCGGCCGCCGTTCGAAATCATCGACCCGGCGCAGCAGCGCGAGGCGATGCAGCTGATCACCACGTCGGCCTTCGCGGCTCCCGAATACGACGGGGCGATGTTCAACTACCTCGCCGCGTCGCGCTGGAATCACTGGGGCGTGCAGAACGCCACGCGGCTCGACTATCCCATCCACGACCAGGTCGAGCTGATGCAGTCCCAGGTCCTCGGGCAGTTGCTGACGACGACGGTACTGCAGCGAATTCTCGACAACGAGTACAAGGTCCCGGCCGACCAGGACGCCTACACGCTGGCCGAACACTTGAACTCCGTCGTGGACGGCGTCTTCACTGAATGGCAGGCGGCCGAGCCGCAGGGTGAGTTCAGCAACCGGCAGCCCTACATCGACGGCTTCCGCCGCAACCTGCAGCGGGACGCGGTCAAACGGCTGGCGGCGCTCGTCATCACCGATAACGGCGCGCCGCCGGACGCCCGTACGCTGGCCCGGGCGCACCTGAGCGAGCTCAACAACGGCATCACCAAAACGCTCGCCGCGGAGCCCCTCAAGCTCGACGACTACAGCCGCGCCCACCTGCTCGACTGCCAGCAGCGCATCGACCAGGCCCTGAACGCCGAACTCAACGTGCAAGCCGTGAACTGAAATTGGAGTACAGGCTTCAGCCTGCCCGGCAGCGAGAGAAGTGAATTGAACAGGAGGTAACAGAGGCAACGGAGGATCAAACCCTCTGTTCACTCCGTTACCTCCTGTTCCTGTTTTTGCGTCTTCAGGCCGGTCGGACGTGATTCACTGAGTGCCGCCCGCGTCTCGGCAAAGTCATCCGGCAACTCGGTGCGAAACTCCATCCACAGCCGCGTGATGGGATGGGCGAACGCCAGCGACTCCGCGTGCAGCGCATGCCGGCGGATGGGGAGGCCGGTTTCGATGCCGTCCACCGGATCATCCAACTCCTCCTCCGGCACTTCGCCCGCCATCCGCAGCGGCTTGATCTTCCCGTACGACTCGTAGAACTCATCCCCTACCAGCGGATGGCCGATCTGGGCAAAGTGCACGCGGATCTGGTGATTGCGGCCGGTGGCGGGGCGGGCCCGGACGAGCGTGTACCTTTCAAATCGCTCCAGAACTTCAAACCGCGTCTTCGCGGGGCGGGCGTCAATGGCGTCCCCGCGTGCCGACATCAGCACGCAGTGTCCTGTCCGCGCCCGGCCGATCGGCAGGTCGATCACTCCCTGATCGTCCCGCATCCGCCCTTCGACGAGCGCGAGGTAGCACTTCGAGACGCGCCCCTGCTCAAACCCCTCGCTCAGCCGGCGATGCGCGAGATGATGCAGTGCCAGCACCATCACGCCCGACGTCTGCCGGTCCAGGCGATGCACCAGGCCCGGACGGATCAATCCCTTCCGCGGCGCACGCTGATCCGCCCAGTGCTGCAGGATGTTCGCCAGCGTCCGCGTGTGATGCTCCCCCGTCGGATGCGCAATGATCCCCGCCGGCTTCTCGACCACCACGATCCACGGGTCGGAGTACTGCACCCGGATGTCGAACGGATCCGCCGCCAGCAGCTTGTCCGGCGGCTCCAGCAGCCGGATCGTCACTGTCTGCCCCTTGAACACCCGGTCCGTCTCCCCCGCCACGGCCCCGTTGATCGTCGCGGCCCCCGCCCGCACAATCCGCTGCATCCGCCACGACGTGTAGTTCCGAAAATGCCGGATCAGGAAAGAGTCGATCCGGATGCCATTGAGCTCGTACTCGACGGTCAGCTCGGCGGAGTAAGGACGAGGGTTCATCTCCGGCGACGGACCTGTCGCGAATGAGGATAGAGGATTGAGAATCGAGGATGGCGCATCCGGCATGTGTCATCGATTCTCTATCTTCGATCCTCAATCCTCTACTCTTCCTTCGGCGGCCGCAGCATCAGACTGCTCGTCGCGTCCTCCGGAGACTTCCCCTCGAACAGCACGGCATACACCTCCGCTGTGATCGGCAGCTCCACGTCCCGCTGCTCGGCGAGCTGCTGCACAGAGCGGGTCGTGTTCACCCCCTCCGCAACCGCCTGCATGCTGCGGCGGATCTGGTCGAGCGATTCCCCCTTGCCCAGCCGCTCGCCGACCATCCGGTTGCGGCCGTAGGGGCTGACGCAGGTCGTGATCAGATCGCCGATCCCCGCCAGACCCCAGAAGGTCGTCGGCTCCGCTCCCAGGCTGCCGCCGAACCGCGTCATCTCGACGATGCCGCGCGTCATCAGCGCCGACTTCGCGTTGTCGCCGTAGCCCAGCCCGTCGCAGATGCCGGCCGCGATCGCAATGATGTTCTTGAGCGCCCCGGCCAGCTCAACGCCGATCAGGTCGGAGTTGGTGTACACCCGAAACCGGTCGGTCGCGAACATCTCCTGCACCCGGCGGGCGAGCGCTACATCGCCGCTGGCCGCCACCACGCTCGCCGGCAGCCGCCGCGCGATCTCCTCCGCATGGCTCGGCCCTCCCAGCGCCACCACCGCCCGGCTGCCGAGCGACTCCTCAATGATCTGGCTGGGACGCAGAAAGGTGTCTTTCTCAATTCCCTTCACGACGCTGACCACGGGACGATTCCGATTCAGCACGGCCTTCAGCGATTCCAGCGACTCGCGCAGAAACTCGGTCGGGATGGCCACCACCAGCATGTCGGCCCCGTCCACGGCCCGCTCAATGTCGGCCGTCACCTCAACGCTGTCGGGCAGCTTCACGCCGGGGAGCAGCCGCTCGTTCTCGCGCGACTCCTGCATCGCGCGGGCGTAGTCCGGATTGCGGGCCCAGATGGCGACCGATTGTCCCGGATGTTCGGCCAGCAGAACCGAGCAGGCCGTCGCCATCGCTCCGCTGCCAAGAATCGTCGTCTTCGCTGCCATGAGGTTCCGATGATCTCAGACGAGGTGCATGCGCATTGACGGCCGCGCGAATCCGCCCGACCCACCCGGTTCGGCATGACGGGCGCGGCTTCCGCAGGGCTGCGGGGCGGATCGACGCTCGCCAGAGCACAGAATCCGCAGGACCGGCACAGATGCTCCGCCGCGCGCGCGAAAATCTGTCTCAACCGGCGCGACAATTTGCCCCGGTGCGGACCCGGCGTAACCTTCACCGGGACCGTTTTGCCTGTGGAGCTAATCTAATGCAACTGGCTGCCGAACAACAGACTGGCTTCGTGGACCGCCGCAACGCGCAGGCCGGCCCGCCGGGGGTCGAACGCCGCCAGTTCGCGGACGAGCGCAGCGAGCAGCGGCCCGAAGTCCGCGAACTCGCCGAAGCCGTCGACCAGTACAAGCTGCGTCACCGCCGCCGCTTCGTCACCTTCGACGAACTCTACGACGTGATGATCTCGCTCGGTTATCACCGCTAGAGTGGCAGGAACGCTCCGCGTGCCGTCTGTCCGCGCCGGGTGATTGCAATCTCGCCCCCCCGGCCCGGATTCGCACCGCGTCCCACCGCGAACTAACATCGGCGGTATGCAATCCGCCAATCGCATCGCACTGAAGGAATGGGCCTCCGTCTGCGCCGCCGTCGCCGACGGCCGACAGACGATCCTCCTCCGCAAAGGAGGCATCGACGAAGGCCCGGGCGGCTTCCGCGTCCAGCACCCTGAGTTCTGGCTCTTCCCCACGCGCTTCCACCAGAACGCGGCCGAGCTCCGCCCCGACGCCGCCGCACTGCTCGCCCATCCCGCTGCTGCCCCGCCTCCCGCCGCAACAATCCGGCTGCAGCTGTACGCGGTCGTCACCAGCGTGACGCACGTCACCGACCCCTCCCGGCTCGCAGCATTCCGCTCCCGGCACGTCCTCAGCGAATCGGCCGTCATCGAACGCTTCGAGTACCGCACCCCGGGTCTGTTCGTCATTGAGTTTCGCGCCTTCCAGCGCGCCGCGTCGCACGAAATCACCGACCTCCCCGAGTTCGCCGGCTGCCACAGCTGGGTCGACCTCGGCCGCGACCTCCCGGCCGACGATCTCGCCGAGATCCCTCCCCGCGACTGATCCGGATTTCGTCCCGTCGGTTGTCGATTCACCTGCCCCGCCGGCGACTACTCCATGACGTGCAACACACCGCCTCCCTGCCCGCGGAGTCAGTTTCCATGCTGAAGTCCCAGAAAATTACCCCCTGCCTCTGGTTCGACGACCAGGCCGAGGAGGCCGTCCGCTTCTACACGTCGATCTTCCCCAACTCCCGCATCGGCGACATCAGCCGCTACGGCAAGGAGGGGCAGGAGATCCACGGCAAGCCCGAAAGCTCGGTGCTCACCGTCGAGTTCGAACTCGACGGCCACCGCTTCACGGCCCTCAACGGCGGCCCGATCTTCCGGTTCACCGAGGCCGTCTCGTTCCAGATCAGCTGCCGCTCCCAGCAGGAAGTGGACCACTACTGGGAGAAGCTGACCGAAGGCGGAGACGCCCAGGCCCAGCAGTGCGGCTGGCTCAAGGACCGGTTCGGACTCTCCTGGCAGGTCGTGCCCGACATCCTGCAGAAACTTCTCGCCGATCCCGACAGGATCAAGGCCGGCCGCACCATGCAGGCCCTGTTGCAGATGAAGAAACTCGACATCGCCGCCCTGCAGTCGGCCTTCGACGGGTAACGGCACCCGGATCGCACACATCAGCCCAACGCGCACACATCAGCCCAACGCGCCCACATCAGCCCAACGCGCCCACACCAGCCCGCCGCGCGCACAATAGCCCGCCGCGCCAGCAAGGGACGAACGTTGCCGAGCCTCAATCACTCTCACCCCTCCCCTCAAACCCGGCCCCCCACCGTCACCCGCTCCACGTCGGCCGCTCCCACAACAGATCCGAACGCTGCCCAGTTCGGCTACAATCCCGTCTCAACCCGGGAGCGACCATCACGTTGATCACTGATCAAGAGCAACAGCGACTGATCGCCGCAGCAGACGACGCCCGCGCGCGAGCTTATTCCCCCTACTCAGGCTTCGCAGTCGGAGCCGCCCTGCTCTGCGACGACGGTCAGATCATCACTGCCGGCAACGTCGAGAACGCCTCTTACGGCCTCACGATCTGCGCCGAACGGGCTGCGGTCTTCCGGGCAGTGGCGGAGGGCCGGACGAGTTTTCGCGGACTCGCCATCGCCAGCCCCGGCGCCGCGGCCCCCTGCGGCGCCTGCCGCCAGGTGCTGGCCGAGTTCTGCAACGATCTCCCGATCCTTCTCATCGACCCCGCATCCCCCGCCCCGCCCCGCCGCACATCCCTCTACACCCTCCTCCCCGACCGCTTCCACGCCGCCGCCCTCCACCCCTCCCGCCCCGCTCCCTGATCGTCGGCCTTCAACATCAGCTCCACCCCAAGCTGGACTCCCCACCACCGCACCGGCAGAATGCAGAAGCAGCCCCTGCCCATACTGCCTCGAAAGTGGCGATCTTGTGTTTGGAGCCGCTGACTTATGGCTGACTTTTCCGACGTTGAACGCTGTTACAAGTTGTTTTGCACGGAAAGATTCCCTTTGCCGTCTGACGACGACATTCGCAAGTGCGAATCCCATTTGGGCCGAATGCTCCCGGACGAGTATCGTGAGTTTCTGTGTCGGTTTAATGGCGGAATCTTTAGGAGGCTGAAGATATCGCGATGTAGATCACAGCATGGCACCGAGATCGCCTATCTGCACGGAATCAGAGCGTCGGCAAAGAACGCGCATTTTGCTGAGTTGGGAACAGACGTAACCGCGTTCGACGACAACTGCTATCCCGTGCTGGCACTTCCGATCGGGGCAGATCCGGGAAACAACTGGTTGGTAATGAACCTGTATCCCGATGACGACCACGGTGTGATTGCCTTGCACTCAATGCGGCACGGATTCGACTTCGTTGCCAATACTTTCCTCGAGATGTTCAACGAGGTGATATGGCCAACTCAATGACCACCAAGCCACGCAAGCCGCTGCTGGTGAACCTGACGTTGGCATCGGTGCTATTCTTCGTTTTGCCGGCCCTATACCTCGCGAGCTACGGACCATACACCTGGCTCAAGACGAGTGGAAGCTTTCGTAGCGACATCCTCACATGGATGTATGGTCCTGCAATTCGGTATCAGTATTCCGAACTTCCGGGAAGCGACCGGTACGCCGCCTACCTTGACTGGTTCTGGAAAGACGGAATGGATTCCCGCGAGCCTTGATGAGTCAACTGGGATAGTGATCCAGAGTAGCTCCGTACTGACCTACGGAAACGCCCCGGAGCGAGGACGCAGCCCGGGCGTGGTGGAGATCAGTGAGCCTGGACCGCCGCCCTGTACAGCGGCGGGACGGACGGCTCGATCTGGCTCTTGGGTTCGCTCATCTTGAGGGCGTCCATTACGCTAATTCAACCCGCTTGCGTGGCTATCCGGCGGGCGGACCGGGCGCATATCCGGACTGGACGCACACACAAGCGGCGACCAGCATCCTGAACTTCACCACTTCGCTCAGGACCCCTGCTCCGACGGCAGATGCGGAGCAATGTGCTCTGTCCAGAACTCTGAGCATCTGTCGTAACTACGAGTGTCGTCGCCCGGTCGCGCGAAGAATTGCCGGGCGGTCGCAGACTGGATCTGGATCGCAACCTTTTCTCGCGTCGTTCGGCCGGCGACCACAGTCAAAGTATCCCTCCAGCGGTCCTCATTTCGAATGTGGCCAGCATAGTCACGACTCATGCCTTGAGAAACTTCCGCATAGTTCTGGGGTACTGCGGCGTGATCGGCGAACCGAACGAATCGGACGATTGTCGGTGTGGATGCAACTCCTCGAACGTCAACGAAGAAGATCGGCGAGGCAGTATCGCCGTTGCTCACGCCGAAATGGCCGTAACCCCACCAGTCAAATGCGCGCGCCTGTAGAAACGCCGCGCCCAGACACGCAATGCACACCATGGTTACCATTGTCAGGAATGCAACTTGCCATTTCCGCAATGTCCACTTATTGCCGGATGGGCCGTCCAATGCCGAATGCTTGTCATCCATGTTCCGGGCTCCTTAGACCAAGGCTTAGGGCCGTAGAGGGCGTGCGGAATGACCATAGGCCGCTTGTCGATCACAGAAGTATCGCCCGCACGGCGGAGCGCTGGCAAGCACGCTAACCTCGCTCGCGAACTCTCCGCCGTCCCGGCCCGGAGGCTCTCTACCCTCTCCGCGTTTCACGGACGGCCCGGACGAGCACCTGGGGCACGTACGGTGCATAGGCGGCAGCCGCTCCCGGTCGCATCGCAGGAACGAGGTTTCCTGTCAATCTCGGTGCCGGAGTGTCAGGGCTTCCGTCGCGTGAGCCACCCGATGATGAGTGCGGCGACGACTGCCACGACAAGCCCCGCGAGGACAACCCACGGCACCCACGGTGACCACAACGGATCGAATCTGGCGGCGGCGAGCATGGATACAGTCTACCGTCTCAGCATCGGCTGTACCGGGAAGCAGCGACCGGAGCCGCCCCATCTGCGCGATAACCCAGAGCAGGCGGGACGGACTCACACCCACCGGAAGCCACGTACGCTCCCGAGCGGCACGATTGAACATCGCGTGTGGCAGCAGGCACCGTGAGCGAGAGCATGGTCCTGTCTTTGACCAACCCCGCTCCGCACGCCAGAATGGTTCGCTCAGGCCGAGTGGCGGAATCGGCAGACGCACGGGACTTAAAATCCCGGGTCCCGAACGGGACGTGCGGGTTCAAGTCCCGCCTCGGCCATTGATGAAGTTCCCCCCGGTCGAATCGTCGCCCGCATCCGAGGGCCCGTTCCTGCGGCGATCGCGCGGACTGCTCTGCAGCGTCCTTGACACGCTCCCTCCTTTCCGCCGTAATTCGCTCACGCGGACAGACTCTCCGGGCCACCCGGCCCCCGGTCGATCGGACATCGTATGCAGAGGCGTGGTTTTACGCTCATCGAACTCCACGTCGTGATCGCCATCATCGCGATCCTCATCGCCCTGCTCCTCCCGGCCGTCCAGCAGGCGCGCGAGGCCGCACGCCGCACGCAGTGCCGCAACAATCTCAAGCAGCTGGGGCTGGCGCTCCACAACTATCATGATGTCGCGCGGCAGCTTCCGCCGGGGACGATCAGCGAAGGCAATCCCGGCGGCGGCACCGCCTATGGCCGCCCGCCGCGGACCACCTACGTCGTCCACCTCTTCCCCTACCTCGAACAGTCGACCGTTTACGCCAACATCGACTTCGAGAATCGTCCCGTCGCGCCCGGATTGGTCTGGTTCGGCAATAACCCGGTCGCCACCGGCACCGTCATCTCCACGTTCTACTGCCCCAGCGACGGCATGGGGGGTGAGACCAAGACCTGCGGCCTCATCGGCGGCGACCCCACGCGCCCGGCTCCGCATTTCCTCAGCAACTACATGGGCTTCTTCCACGGCCTCGACGTCTCGGCCATCGAAACCCGCGACCCGCAACTGATGGCGTCGTTCGGACTCAACTGGGGCGCCAAGTTCCGCGACGTCACCGACGGCACGAGCAACACGATGGTGATGGGGGAGTACCTCACCGGCACGCACGACTACTACCGCGGCTTCATCTGGTCGGACAAGGCGGGCGGCAGCCAGATCTGGGCGGAACTCACCCCCAACAGCCGGCTCCCAGATCGTCTCTCGCCGACGACACCCCCGCCGCCGCTGGCGACCAAGCCCTGGTGCAAGAACGCTCCGGAACTCAACCTGCCGTGCGTTCCGGGCGTAAGCGAGTCGAGCGGGCTGGCCAACCTCGACCACACGGCCGCCTCCCGCAGCCGGCATATCGGGGGCGTGCACATTCTGCTCGCCGGCGGCAGCGTCCGCTTCGTGAGCGACAGCGTCGACTTGGGCGTGTGGCGCGGCCTGGCGACGATCCGCGCCGGGGAGGTCCTCGGTGAATTCTGAACGAGCATCGGGGTCATGGTCCCCGCCGGCCCGAGTCCCCGGGCGCAGAAGATCGCGCCGCAGCGCGTTCTGCGCCGCGATCGTGGGCATCGTCGTCGGCGTCTCCGGGTGCGCACAGCCCGAAGACCCGTGGACGCGGGCTGCGGCCTCGGGTGAAGTCACGCTCGACGGAGAGCCGCTGAGCGAGGGGACCATCACGTTCTTCCCCAGCGGCACGACGAAGGGACCGGCCGCCGGCGGCGATATCATCGACGGCCGCTACGACATCTCCGCCGCGGAGGGACCGGTCGTCGGCACGAACCGGGTTGAGATTCGTTCGGTCCAGAAGACCGGCCGCGTCGTCGAGTCTCCCATCGCCGTCGAGACCTCCGGGCCGCCGATCGAAATGGTGGAAGAACTCCGCCAGGTGATTCCGGCGGAGTACAACCGCGACTCGAATCTCGAGTTCCTCATCAAGGCGGACGGCGACAACGTCAACGACGTCGCGATCGTCAGCGACCCTGCGACCTCACCAGGCGGAACATAGCAGTGTGTGCCGCCTGCCCTCGCCGGTCACGCGAGGATCTCGTGCAGGACGTGGCCATGCACGTCGGTCAGCCGGCGGTCGATGCCGTCGCGCCGCACCGTCAGCCGCTCGTGGTTGATCCCCAGCAGGTGCAGCACGGTCGCGTGGATATCGTAGACCTGCGTGGGATGCTCGCGATCCAGTGGTTTGTAGCCCCACTGGTCGCTCTCGCCGAACGTCACGCCCCCTTTGATCCCGCCGCCGGCCAGCCAGTTGGTGAAGCAGTAGGGGTTATGGTCCCGGCCGACGGACCCCTGCGTCGACGGCATCCGGCCGAACTCGGTCGTCCAGAGGATGAGCGTGTCGTCGAGCAGGCCGCGCTGCTTGAGGTCGGTGATCAGGGCCGCCGCCCCGCGGGCCATGCCGGCCGCCAGCGGACCGTGGTCGCGCTCGATGTCCTCATGCGAGTCCCAGTTGCGGCGGGGGAATCCATTGTCGTTGCCCGACCAGATCTGCACGAACCGCACGCCCCGTTCAATCAGCCTGCGGGCGAACAGGCACTTGCGGGCGAAGTACAGCGACTCCTCCGGCACGTTGATTTCGTCCGGGAAGGCCGAGGGGACGTCCCGCAGGCCGTACAGGTCGAGGATGTAGTCGGGCTCGCCGGAGAGATCGAGCACGTCCGGGGCCGACAGCTGCATCCGCGCGGCGAGTTCGTACCCCTTGATGCGCGCTTCCAGCCGGGGATCGCCGCCGCGGGGCGCGGCGTGGCGGCGGTTGAGCCGCGCGAGCAGGTCGCGCCCCTCGTCCTCGCTGCCGGCCGAAATGAAGTCGTTCTCCGGCGGGTATAGATCGGCGATGGGCGTTTCGCGTTCGGGGAAGATGGCGGTGCCCGAGTGCTGCGTGGGCAGGAACGCGGCGTCCCAGTTCTTCGGCCCGTTGGAGGCGAAGCCCCGATGGTCCGGCAGGACGACGAACGTCGGCAGGTTCTCGTTGAGGCTGCCGAGCGCGTAACTCACCCAGCAGCCCGCCCCGGGAAAGCCCGGCCGGTCGAACCCCGTGGCCTGCAGATACGTGGCGGCCGAGTGGACGCCGGTTGTGCCGACGACGTTGTGCACAAATGCCATGTCGTCCACCACGCTCCCCAGCGGAGCGACCGGGTCGCTCAGAAACTTCCCGCATTCGCCGTATGGATGAAAGGCGAACGGCGACTTCATCCAGGGACCGAGGCCATTCTGAAACGCCTCCACGTGCTCGCCGAAGTCGCTCGGCTCGCCATGATGTTGCTCCAGCGCGGGCTTGTAATCGAACGTGTCCAGATGGCTGGCGGCCCCTCCCATGAACAGCTGGATGACACGCCGCGCCCGCGGGGGATGATGCAGCGCCGCGAGCCGGCTCCCCGCGCCGACGGCGTCGATCGACGCATCCTCCGCCGCCAACTCCTGCGCCAGCATCGCCGACAGCGCAATCCCGCCCAGGCCGTGGCCGGTCCGCCACAGCAGCTCACGCCGGGAAATGTGATGAGATGGTCTGAGCATGGAATAGTCAGTCGACGAATACGAACTCGTTGAGGTTCAGGATCAGCCGGCACGCGTTCGGCAGCCCGTGTTCGGCCGCGTACGCCGCAAGCTCGCGCCGCTCCTCGGAAGTCGGATCGCGGCTTAGAGCCAGGCGAAACGCAGCACTCACCTGCTCCTCCGGAGTGTCCCCCACCGCGGCCGCCCGCTCGGCAAAGTGCACCGACATCGCCACCATGAACGGATTATTGAGCAGCGCCAGCGCCTGCGGCGCGGTGACCGTCTCGTTGCGCCGATCGACCTGCATCGACGGATCGGCGCAGTCGAGCGTCGTCATGAAGGGTTGCTGCTGCGACCGGACAATGAACCGGTACACTGCCCGCCGATGCGAGTCCGGGTCTTCCGGATCATGCAGATGGTACTGGTAGTGCGGCGAGTGCTCCGGATGCTCGATCACAAAGTCCTGGAAACCCGGGCCGTACATGCGCGCGTCCAGCCGCCCGGCCACCAGCAGCACCGTATCACGAACCGCTTCGGCTTCCAGGCGGCGGCGGGGAAACTGCCACAGCAGACGGTTGTCGCCGTCCCGGTCCGCGTTCTGCTGTTCCATGAGCCCGTCAGCGTCCGCGCTCAGGCTCGCCCGGCGATACGTCGCGCTGTTGCAGATCAGCCGATGCAGCGACTTGATCGACCCGCCGCCGTCGCGAAATTCGACTGCCAGCCAGTCCAGCAGTTCCGGATGGCTCGGCGCGGCTCCCATCCGGCCCAGGTCGTTCGGCGTCTCGCAGAGTCCGCGCCCGAAGTGATACTGCCACACGCGATTGACGATCGACCGCCACGTCAGCGGGTTCTCCGGATGCACAATCCACCGCGCCAGCGCCGCACGCCGCTCTCCTTCCAAATGGGCCTCCGGCAGCTCAAACTGCGCCGGCAGGTGATCCAGCATCGCCAGCGCTCCCGGCTCCGCCGGCTCGCGCGGATCGAGCACGTTGCCGCGATGTAAGACGTGAATCGGCCGCGGTGTGCCCCCGGTCGCGTGAAAGTTCCCCTGCGGCGGAAACCGCGTCGCCGCCGCATACACCATCCGCGGCGGGGGCAATTCCGACAGGCTCGCCTCCACCTCCGCGAGCTGCGTCCGCACGTCCGCACGTTCCGCAAGAACCTCCGCCGGCACGGATGCCGCCACAAGTTCGTCCCGCCGACGTTCCAGCGCCGCGAGCTGCGATTCGACATCCCCCGGCGCGGGACGTCCCGGTGCAATGCCGTCCACGAGGTTGCTCTTGCACCAGCGGATCGGCGCTTCGATCGAGTCGAGCGCCGCGACGGGCCGTTCGAGGGCGACATTCACGCCGTCCGAATTCAACACCCGCAGCTCGGCCAGTGCAAAGATGTAGTCGTTCTGCCGCGGCGCGAGCTTCGTCGCGGTCACGCGAACGTAGCGGGCCGTCACCGTCGACGCCGCCTCGGCAAGGTCGACCCGCTGCGGAGTGACGCCCGGATTGGGAACATCCGTTTGCGTCCGGTCTTCGATCAGCACCACGTCCGCCGAGAAGTCCGGATCGTTTGCCGCCTCGATGCGGTACCGCACCGGAAAGCCAAACCCGGCGCCGATCCCGTTGAAGTCATCGTCACACGCCGCGTACGAAACCGCTGCGATCTCAGTCGCCGCGCCCAGATCCACCTGGACCCACTTGACGGCGTCCTGCTGCTTCTCGATCCCGCTGTGATAACCGTACTCCGGACTCCGCTCTCCCGCAGGCTCTTGCAGCGACGCAATCTGCGCATCGATTTCAGGCAATGCCTCGCCGGCCAGCCGGGCCACGTCGGCATCCAGCGATTCCCCTCTCTCGCGCAGCATCGCCTGCGTTGCCAGCAACGTCTGGCGGCGCCCGTGAACATCGGGATCAACGTCATACGGCCGATCGGCGCGATCAACGGCTGCAAACACCGCCTGGAGTGCGTAGTAATCCTGCTGTCGAATGGGGTCGAACTTGTGATCATGGCACCGCGCGCAGGCCACAGTGACGCTGCAATACGTCTCCATCACGGTGCGCACCATGTCGTCACGGTCAATATTCCGCGCAATCTGGCCGTCGATCTTCGCCTCGGGAACCTCCACGTGGCTGATGAAGTCCCACGGACCCGCGGCGATGGCGCCCGTCGCAATCACCCCGTCGGGATCGTCCGGAAACAGCACGTCCCCCGCGACCTGTTCCTGCACGAAGCGGGCATAAGGCCGATCCTCGTTGAACGCACGGATCACGTAGTCGCGATACGGCCAGGCGTTCGGCCGCAACTTGTCCTTGTCGTAGCCATGCGTGTCTCCGTAATGAATCACGTCGAGCCAGTGCCGCGCCCAGCGCTCACCATATCGGGGCGACGCCAGCAGCCGGTCCACGAGCTTCTCGTACGCCAGCGGATCTCGATCGTTGACGAACGACTCCACTTCCTCCGGCGTCGGCGGCAGACCGGTGAGGTCGAACGACAACCGCCGGATCAGCGTGCGGCGATCCGCCTCCCCCGACGGCCTCACCCCCGCGGCCTCCTGCTTCGCTGCAATGAAGACATCGACCGGATTGCGGAACCCGCCCGCCGCGGAAACATGCGGCGCCGGCGGTCGCTGCAGTTCCCGCAAAGACCACCAGTCCCGCGGATCGTTCCGCAGCACCAGGCCCTCCGGCCACTCGGCCCCGGTCTCTATCCAGCGGCGGAGCACGTCCACCTGTTCCGGCGACAACGGGTCGCCCGACTGCGGCATGAGCGGGTCGTCACCGCTGACGTACTCGATCAGCAGGCTCCCATCGGCGTCTGCAGCCGTGATGGCCGGCCCGCTGTCCCCCCCGCGCATCACCGACCCGGCCGCCGATAGATCCAGTCCCCCGTCCGCTTCCGGACCAGCGTGACACATCAGGCAGCGGGACTGCAGGATCGGCGCCACCTCCGCCTGGAAGTCCACCTGTCCCTCCGCCGTCGCCAACGACGAGAGGAAAATCTGCACGACAATGAGGGCTGCTGGGAGTCGAATCGTACTCACCTGCACGTTGGGACCGTCTCGCAAAGACCTCGTTGCATCACCACAGAAGTTTACCCGAATCCGCCGGCCACAGAAGACAATGTGTCCTACGGAGCGCTTCTGCGCAACCCGGAGACCGGCAGCAAATACTGCGACTCACCACGGTTCCACACGCGGGGTTGCACTGCCGTGGGGGCCCCGATATACAATTCCCCTCGATCGCCACCGTAGCTCAGCCGGCAGAGCGGCGCTTTCGTAAAGCGCAGGTCGTCAGTTCAAATCTGACCGGTGGCTTCCAAACCGACATCTCGCAAACCCCGGCCTCTGCGGACGCCGGGGTTTTCGCTGCGCCTCCGGAAACCCTGTCCCATTATGGAATTTCGGCACAACACCCTGTCTCCCAACTCCGGCACACGGATCAACTCGCGAGAATTGCCGAACCCCGCCGACGGCGACACAATGGACCTCGGTCCCGCTTGATCGCCATGTCCGAAAGCAGTATTAACGCCGCCCCTCCCCTCGATTTCCCTGACGACGTTCCCTTTGCGGGCTATCCCGTCCGTCCCAGCGCTCGCGTGCTGCTGGGACTCTGGAGCCTGTTCCTCGTCGCCGGTTTCGCTTTGGCCTGTTCGCTGAAGCCCGACCCGCGAGGCTATGGGACGCATCAGGGGCTGGGGCTGCCTCCGTGCAGCTTTCAGATCCTGTTTGACATCAACTGTCCCAGTTGCGGCAGCACCACCTGTTTCTCCCACTTTGTGCGGGGCAACTGGATTGCCGCGGCCCAATCCAATATCGCGGCTTTCTGCCTGGCGCTGGTGTGTGCGGCAATGATCCCCTGGAGTTGGTACGCCGTCTGGCGCGGCCGGCTCTGGAAGATCGAGCAGCCGGCCACCGCGTGCGTCTGGCTGCTCGCCGTCCTCTGCGGACTCTCCCTTGTCCAGTGGATCGTCCGCATGAACTGGAGCTGATTCCGACCAGCCTCCCACCCTCCGGACGGCGCAGGACGCGCCCCCGGCTGAATCGATCACTACCCGCGTCGTGCAAAGGATTGCCTGATGCCGCGGACCACGCCGGCACATCCTGCTTTCGCTCTCCCCCCGGGCCTCGGACGGCTGTCGGTCACGGGCCTCCTGCTCCTCGTCGTGATGCAGAGCGGCTGCATCAACATCGGCGTCATGATGGGGAAGGTCTTCTTCGGCGATCCGCTGATGACCTCCGCCTTCGAGCAGCGGACCGGAGTCTCGCTGGAGAAAACACAGAAGAAGGTCGCCGTCGTCTGCACGGCGCCGGCCTCGATCACCGGCACATTCGACACGCTGCAGCATGACCTGCAGGACGAGGTCGCCCGCAAACTGAAAGTCCGCGAGCTCAACGTCGCCCCCTCCGACGAAGTCATCAACGCCCTGGAATCGGCCGGAGGGCGGTTCGACAAGGATGCCTTCGCCTTCGCCCTGACGGACGTCAACTACATCGTGCACATCGACGTCGAACGCTGCACGCATACCGAAGACGCTTCGCCCGATCTGTTCCGCGGCCGCGCCAACGGAATCATCTACGCCTACGAGGTGGACCGCGCCGTAGAGCGATCCGCGAGTCCGCGCGTGCTCCAGGTGTTCTATCAGGAGTTCAACACGGAGTACCCCGGCGCGCAGCCCGTCATGGCCGACCAGATGTCGACGCGGGTCTTCCAGAAAAAGTTTGTCGACTCCATGGCCGCCGCCATCGCCCGCACCTTCTACGACATCCGCGCCAGCGAGTCATTCTGATCACCCACTTTAACGATTCCAGCGGCCTCGACGAGTCACCGCCAGATCCCAGGACCTTCCATGCCCCGCGCCCCTCTGTTCGTCCGCCTGCGCTCGCCGCGGCTGCGCGGGCTGACGGCCCTCATCTGGTCCTGTTGCTGCGTGTCCACGTTCTCCGGCTGCGCCCAGTTTGTCCTGCTGGGATTCCTGCTGGGAGGACGCCCCTCCATCGAGCCCGACTTCGACAAGCAGACCGGCCAGGCCCTTGATCTCCCCGAGGTCACCGTCGCGGTCACCTGCTTCGCGCCGACCGACATGAAGCTCGATTACCCCAAGGTGGATTCCGAAGTGGCGATGACCGTCGCCCATCGGCTTCATCAGAGCGGCATCAAGGTCATCAGCCCCGATGTCGTCCGCGCCTGGCAGGATCAGAACCCCGACTGGGAGCATGCCGAGGAGATCGGCGCGGCGTTCGACGCCACGCACGTCATTGAAATCGAACTGGCGTCGTTCGACCTGTACGAGCGCAACAGCACCAATCTGTACCGCGGCCGCACCGAAGCCTATGTCAACGTCTTCGAAATGGACGACTCAGGCCGCGGCGATCGCATCTACTCGAAGGAGCTCAACTTCGAATTCCCGACAGCCGTTCCACGCCCCGCCGACCTCCCGCTCCAGTCCTTCAAGCTGGAGTATCTGTCGCGTCTCAGCGACCGGATCGGATTCCTATTCTACCCTCGCGAAAACGGCGACATGATTCCCTGGGCGTCGTAAACACCCGATAAGAACCCAGTCCTCCGACATTGCGGCGCGACTTGCGCGCCGTCACCATACCGGCCGTCTCTCCCACCGGACGAGCAATGGCCGATTCGACTCCCACGCTCCGCACCAGCCGCGCCCTCCTCCTGGCCGCGGCTCTGTTATGGAGCCTGGGAGGAGTGCTCGCCAAGAACGGCTGGATCGAGCGCATCCCCCTCGACGCCCGCGGCCCGCTCCTGGCCTGTTATCGCGCACTCTTCGCGGCCGTCTGCCTCATCCCCTTCGTCAATTGGCGGCGCGTCCGCTGGCGGCACGGCCTGCTGCCGATGGCCCTCTCCTACGCCGCGATGAACGGCCTGTACGTCTCGGCCATGACCCGCACCACCGCCGCAGCCGCGATCTTCCTGCAGTACACGGCGACCGCGTGGGCTGTATTGCTCGGATGGCTGCTCCTCCGCGAACGCGTGCACCGTGGCGACCTGGTGGCGCTCGCCCTGGCCGTCACCGGGATCCTTTGCATCGTGGTCGCAGAGTGGTCAGGTTCTCACGCTATCGGCAATCTGCTGGGGCTGGCAAGCGGTCTCGCCTACGCCGGCGTCGTCGTCGGATTGCGCGGTCTGAGAGAGGAGGACCCGTTCTGGCTGGTTTTCGTCAACAACATCATCGGCGGTCTCGCGCTGCTCCCCTGGGTGTGGAGTATGGATGTGCCGCTCGATGCCGGTCAGTGGGGGGTGATCGCGGCGTTCGGCGTCATTCAAATGGCGATCCCGTACGTGCTGTTCGCCCGCGCGGTGCGCGGCGTATCGGCCCATGAAGCGGCGCTGCTCACGATCATCGAAGCGGTCCTCAATCCGCTCTGGGTGCTCGTGTTTGTCGGCGAACTCGCGCCCGCTTCGACCTGGCTCGGAGGAGGACTGATTGTGACCGGATTGGTCCTGCGATACACCGTCTTTGCACCGCGGACAACCCCCCAGACACAAGCGCTCGAACAGGCCGCCCCCCCGATTCCCGTCACTGTGTCGGAGCCGCATCAGTCCCCTGATTGAAGCGCTGCCGCATTCTAGCCCGACGCGCCAGCGACGGCCGAACGTCGCTGGGCGTTGAACTCAAACGCACGCTTGAAAGAACTCTGGTAGGCGACTGACCATGCTGCAGAAATTCGACGAACGCAACCGGAATCTGATCGTCAACGTGAGCGGCGTGCTCTCGCACCGGGACGAAGCACGCATCAGCCCGTTCGATTCCGTTGTGCAGGGGGGGGACGCCGTCTGGGAGGGGCTGCGGCTCTACGACGGCCGCATCTTCAAACTGACGGAGCACCTCGACCGGCTGCGGCACTCCGCGCAGGCGCTGGCGTTCGCATCCATCCCCTCACATGACCAGATCACGGCCGAAATCAAACGGACGCTCGCCGCCAACAACATGCGGGACGGCGTGCATATCCGCCTCACGCTCACCCGCGGCGTGAAGATCACCTCCGGCATGGACCCGAGGCTGAATCAGGCCGGCCCGACACTGATCGTCCTCGCCGAATTCAAGCCGCCGGTCTACGACAAGTCCGGCCTCACGCTGATGACCTCGAGCATTCGCCGGTTTCCCCCGGACTGTCTCGATCCCAGGATCCATCACAACAACCTGATCCAGTCGATCCTCGCGAAGATCGAGGCGAACGCCGCCGGCGCCGACGACGCGCTGATGCTCGACCAGAGGGGCTTTATCGCTGAGACGAACGCCACCCACCTCTTCTGCGTGACTGGTGGCACGTTGGTGACGAGCCGGCTCGTCGCATGCCCCGAAGGCATCACCCGGGCGACGGTGCTCGAGCTATGCCGCGACAATGGCATTCCAGCAGCCGAGCGGGACTTCACGCAGGCGGAACTCTACCGTGCGGACGAAGCGTTCTGCACCGGAACAATGGGAGAATTGGCCCCGGTGGTCCGCGTCGATGGCCGTGCGATCGGCGAAGGACGCCCGGGCCCGGTCACGTCCCGCCTGTCACAACTGTTCCACGAGCTGACCCAGTACGAAGGAACCCGGGTCGTCGATTGATGACCACCAACGAAAAAACGTCCGCAGGCACGTTGCCGCGGACGTTCTTGAGTTCCGATCACCGCTCAGCAGGTTGTCGTGAGATCCCGGGGAGAGGGTCGCTCTCCCCGGGGAGTCCTCACGTCTCCGGAAGCGGTCCGTTGAGGGGATTCGCTTCCGCGGTCAACCCCGCCGAGCGGGCGAGTTTCACTTAGTTGCACGCACCGCACGGAGCAGCGCAGGTCGCCGGGCCGCAAGGAGCGGCGCAGGTGGCCGGAGCGCAGCAGCTCGGGGCCGGAGCACAGCAGCTGCTGTGACCGCAGCCGCCGTGGCCGCGACCGCAGAGCTTCTTGAACCAGCCGAACATTCCGCCGCCGCTGCCGCAGTGGCCGCTGCTCACAGGAGCGCAGCAGGCGTTCGGCGCGGGAGCGCAGCAGGCCGGAGCACAGGCCGGGCCGCACGGAGCGGCGCAACCGGGGTCGCAGGCCGGGCCGCACGGAGCGGCGCAACCGGGATCGCAGGCCGGGCCGCAAGGAGCGGCACAAGCCGGCGCACAGGCCGGAGCGGCCGGGGCGCAGCAGGCGGGAGCGCAAGCCGGAGCGCAGGACTGCTGGCAGGGAGCGGCGCACTCAGGAGCACACGCGGGGCCGCACGGAGCCGCACAGGTCGGTCCGGCAGGAGCGCAGCAGCTGGGGGCCGGGGCGCAACAGGCGTCATTCTTGTGGTGCCCGAACAGACCGGCGTTCGCGGTTGCAGCGCTGAACGCGATCGCCAGGGCGGCGGTCAAAGTCGTCCACTTCATCTTGAAATCTCCTGACTCTTTACGGGTTGAAACGTGAGGTGCTTCACGCACGCGCCCAGCGGCCGGTCATCGACCCTGAAACGGGGGAAGTCGCCACACACACGACACGGGGTCCACCTGCTTACGGTTTCGGCATCACCGGCCGGTCAAGCTGCGGCAATGAACCCGAATTCCGTCCGGCCGCCGTCCGACGTGGTGAACGGCGCGATTGTGACGATTGCAACGCACTTCGTTGGCGGCCGACTCGCAGTCTCCGCGATTCAGGCTGGCGGCCATTTGGTTCCGACGGACGAGTCCCGCGGCGGGCGCGAGCGTGGCACGATCAGGACCTCGGCACGTGCCAACGCGGGACGGCAACGTCGCGACTCGGCTCAACACTGGTAAACTGTGCCGATGATGCAGATCCTGCAGATCCTGATGATCGTGCTGCCGCTCGTGCTGCTCGTATTGAGCGGCGCCGCGTTTCGCCGCACGACGCTGCTCTCCGCCTGGATGTGGGCCCTCGCCGCCTCGACCGCCTTCGCGATGACGGCGACCTGCCACGTGCTCGACATGGCGTCGGCCGCGGCCTCCGCTGCTGCCTGGTATGCCGTCGCCGTACTCGGACTCTGCCCTCTCATCGCCGTGCTGGGCGCGCGGCGTCCCGGAGCAGCAGCCTGGAACTGGTTCGTCGTGCTGCCCCTCATTGCCGTCCTGCTCTGGCCGCTGGCGACCGCTCTGCTGAAGACCCCTGCGGAGAGCGCGCGCATCGACCTACCTCCCTTCCTCGGTTTCCTGCTCGCCCTCGCCATGGCCTGCGGAAACTATCTGGGAACGCGATTCTGGCTGCCCACTGCGCTGTACGCAGTCGGCGAGTTTCTACTCGCGGCTCCGGTGACGGAGTGGGAGAACGATGCTCTCGGAAGTCCGCCCGTCAGGCTGGCCGCGTTCGGTTGCTGGGCCGGCGCCGTCGCGATCGCGTGGCTCATCGGCCGGCGTTCGCCGCCAGTCCGTAACAGGTTCGACCAGATCTGGCTCGCGTTCCGAAACGCCTACGGAATCGTCTGGGCGGTCCGGGTCCTGCAGCGGGTCAACGAGCGGGCGCAACAGGAGGACTGGGCCGCGCGGCTCCACAGTTCAGGGTTCGCCTGGGATCCCGATGCCGACGGCGAGCGTCGTGCCCAGACCGAGCAGCGCATCGAGCACACGCTCCGCTGGCTCCTTCGCCGGTTCGTCGATGACGCCTGGCTGGACGCAGCCTTGCGCAATCATCCCGGTTCGTAGCCCCCGCCGATACTTGACGCTCGCCCTTTCGGCCAAAACCAAACGCACAGCCCGCCTGCTACAATCTCTGTATGAACCACGACTTCGACATCCTCGTGATCGGCGCCGGACACGCCGGCATCGAGGCGGCCCTCGCCGCCGCCCGGATCGGCGCGCGCACCGCGCTGCTCACCATGAACTGCGATACCGTCGGCCAGATGAGCTGCAACCCCGCCATCGGCGGCGTCGCCAAGGGCCAGATCGTCCGCGAGATCGACGCCATCGGCGGCGAGATGGGCCGCTGCATCGATGAGACCGGCATCCAGTTCCGCATGCTCAACCGCGGCAAAGGCCCCGCCATGCACTCTCCTCGTGCCCAGGCGGACAAGAAGGCCTACCAGTTCCGCATGAAGCACGTCGTCGAACAGCAGGAGAACCTGTCGTTGCGACAGGAGATGGTCGAGGAACTGCTGGTCGATGGACCGGCGACCGCATCGATCCATCGACCATCGTCCATCGACCATCGCTCCATCTCCGGCGTCCGCGTCCGCGGTGGGACGACTTACCGCGCCCGCGCCGTCATTCTCACCACCGGCACGTTCCTCCAGGCGGTGATGCATACCGGAGAGGCGAAGTCGGCCGGAGGCCGGGCCGGCGAAGGCACCACCGGGACTTTGTCCGAGTCCCTCCGCCGCCTCGGCTTCCAGCTCGACCGCTTCAAGACCGGCACTCCGGCCCGGCTCAACGGGCGCAGCATCGACTATGCGGCCCTCGATGAGCAGCCCGGCGACGATGATCCGCAGCCTTTCTCGTTTCTCAACGACCGCATCGCGCAGCCGCAACTCTCCTGCTGGCTGACCGAGACCAGCTCTGCCGTCCACGATCTGATTCGTGCGAACCTGCATCGCGCACCGATGTACTCCGGCCAGATCGAGTCGCGCGGCCCGCGCTACTGCCCATCCATCGAAGACAAGGTCGTCCGCTTTGCCGACAAGACCTCGCACCAGATCTTTCTCGAACCCGAAGGCCGCAACACGCTCGAAGTCTACTGCAACGGCATCTCCACCAGCCTGCCGCGCGACGTGCAGGACGGACTCATCCACGGCATCCGCGGCCTCGAGCGCGCCGACATCATACGCTACGGTTATGCGGTCGAGTACGACTTCGCGCCGCCGACGCAGCTGAAGCCCACTCTCGAAACCAAGGCCGTCGCCGGACTGTACTTCGCCGGCCAGATCAACGGCACGACCGGCTACGAAGAGGCCGCCGGCCAGGGACTGCTCGCCGGCATCAATGCCGCCCTGGCCCTCCGCAGCGAGCCTCCCCTCATCCTGGACCGCAGCCAGGCCTTCCTCGGCGTCCTCATCGACGACCTGGTGACCAAGGGCGTGGATGAGCCCTATCGCATGTTCACGTCCCGTGCCGAGTACCGGCTGCTTCTCCGCCACGACAACGCCGACCGCCGCCTCACTCCGATCGGCGAACGGATCGGTCTCGCCGACGGGCCCCGTTGCGCCGCCTTCCACGCCTACAGCCACGAACTCGATCGTGCCTTCGCCCTCTTGCGCAGCACTCGCCACGAGGGCCAGACTCTCGAAGAGTGGCTCCGCCGTCCCGAGATCGAGTGGAATCACCTCTGCGAGTTTTCGGCCGAACTCGCCGCGCTCGACATCTCCAGCCGCGCCCGCCGCCAGGTGGTCATCGAAACCAAGTACGCCGGCTACATCCGGATGCAGGAGCGCGACATTGAGCGGCAGCAGAAGGTCCAGGCCGTCCGCATCCCCGACCACTTCGACTATCTCGCCGTGCCGCAGCTCCGGATGGAAGCCCGTGAAAAGCTGAACCGCGTTCGCCCGCGCGATCTCTCCCAGGCCGGTCGCATCAGCGGCATCACCCCCGCCGACCTCGCCGTCCTGATGCTGTACCTCAGGCAGCCGGGACGCGCGGCTTCATGATCTGACGCAAAGACGCCGAGGGCGCAAAGAAGCGCAAAGCAGGAAGGACAGGAGAATCAGCTCGCGCGTGCCCGGCATTTCAAGGCGGATGGTCTACGTTCCGCTCATCCTTTGATCTCCCCCCTCTTTGCGCGTCTTCGCGTCTCTCCGCCTTTGCGTCAAACCTCTGCGCAGTCTGCGACAACAGGGCAAGTACACGCGATAAACCCCTGTTGACCGATTCCGGGGAATGGATACAATCGGATTGCGTGATAACCCCGGTAAGCTCGGTATTACCGGAGGTTGCACCAAGTTCCGGGATTTAGCGCCCATCCGATTTGCATCGCACGCGACTCATTTTTCCCTCGCGGTATGGATGCCGTGGTCAATGAGTCCTGCGTCGCCCGGACGCTCCAATTCTCTCTGGGTTTCCCGACCACGGAGGTTCCGGTGCTTTGCCCCTGATGGTCCACAGGGGCCTGTTCGAGGGATAGACAGCCCATCATGAAAACCGTCTTCACGACCGGCGAGGCCGCCAAAATCTGCAAGGTCAGTCAGCAAACCATCATCCGTTGCTTCGACTCCGGACAGTTGAAAGGATTCCGCGTTCCGGGTTCCCGCTTCCGCCGCATCCCCCGCGACATCCTCTACCGCTTCATGAAGGAGAACGGCATCCCCACCGATGCCCTTGAAAGCGGCAAGCGCAAGGCTGTCGTGGTTGACGACGACGTCGAACTCGTCGAACTGATCCGGGACGCCCTCGAGAATGACGGGCGTTTCGAGATCCGCACTGCCAACAACGGCTTTGACGCCGGCATGATCGTCAAGGAGTACCGTCCGGACGTCATCATCCTCGACGTCATGCTCCCCGACATCAACGGCAAGGAAGTCTGCCAGCGGATCCGCAGCGACTCCACGCTCGACGACGTGAAGGTCGTCTGTATCAGCGGCATGGTCGAGGCGGACAAGATCGACGAACTCAAGGCAGCCGGCGCCAACGACTTCATCCAGAAGCCGTTCGAAGTCGAACACCTGATCGATGCGATCTGCAAGCTACTCGACATGGAAGCGCCCGTCGCGGCCAAGTAAGGTCGCCGCCGGTATGGTTCAATAGCATCGTTTAGCCCCGGCCCATCGGGCCGGGCGGCTCCGGTGATACGTGGCCTCTGCATCCGTGCGGCGTGTCGATTCGGCGGCTGCCAGCCTGGAGAACTCTGCGCCCGTCATGGAGCAGGACCAGTCCGTCGACCGGTTGCTGGCGGCCGTCCTCCCGTTCCATCGAATCGAAGACGCGCTGCGCGGAGTCTGCACGGCGTGGCACGAACTGCTGCAAGCCGACGCGATCGTCGTCGGCGCTGTCGGTGAGAACGCGGTCGACGTGACGGCCGCGGTGCTCGACTCCAGCGGTTCCCGCGCAGCCTCGCTCCACTCCGATGGCAGCCGCATCCCGGATGCGGCAGCGCTGCAGCGGCTGCTGCTATCCTGCATCCACGGTCGTACCGCAGACTGGATCCCGCTCGAGTCCTGTGGACAACTGATCGGCGGGCTGCTCATCGTCGGCGGTGTTTCGGCGAATGCTGCTCTCATTCCGACAGGTTGGGTCTCCGCTACCGCCCGGCTGGTGCAGCAAGCGCTCGCAGTCGAGGACCAACTGCTGCAGGATAAGCTGGCAGCGCTCGCCGAACTCGCCGCCGGCGCCGGGCACGAAATCAACAACCCGCTCGGCTCGATCCTGATCGGATCCGAACGCCTGCTGCGGGACGAGACCAATCCGGAGCGTCGACGGCTGCTCGCCACACTGGGAGGCCAGGCCCTCCGTATCAAGGACATGATCGGCGACCTGATGCTGTTCGCCAGTCCGCCGCAGCCGCAGCCGACCGATCTCGATCTCGCCGCCGAAGTCCGCGATGTTGCCGCACGCTTCGCGGAGTCCTGCCGGGAGCGGAACATCCGGCTGGAAATCACTGCGAACGAACGCGTCCCGATTTATGCTGACGCGACCCAACTCGCCGTCGTCATCAGTGAGTTGCTGCGGAATGCCATCGACGCGTCACCGGGCGGCGGGCTGATATCACTTGAGACCACAGTGTCGAACGACAACGAGTACGCGATTCTGACCGTGGCCAACAATGGTCCGGCTCTCACTGAGCACGAACGCGCCCACCTCTTCGATCCCTTCTTCAGCGGCCGCTCCGCCGGCCGCGGGCTCGGCTTCGGACTCAGCAAAGCCTGGCGTATTGTCACGCAGCATGGCGGACGAATCGCCGTCGATCGCATCGGCGAGACGACCCGATTCTGCATCCATTGGCCGGCCACTGCGTCATACGAAGACAGAGGGATCTGACAGAAGGCCGCAAAGGCAACAAAGAAAGGGCGGCCGCCTCGAAGCACTCTTGGATGCGATCCTCTTTGCGTCCTTCGCGACCTTCTGTCAAGCACTTTCTGTCCTCAGAGTGCTGAGTCTCATCGGGCCCAGTCGATCGCCTGGTAGATCCGCAGCAGCTTCGCCCCGCGCTGAGGGGCGACGTGCATGACGTGGGCGACGTGTCCGCGGAGGTGGGACTGGAAGTCCGGGAGGTTCTCGCGGTTCTGGGACCGCGGACCGCGGCGGACGCAGTTTGTGAGGATCGCCTTGAGCCGGTCGAATTCCGGCCGCGCGATGTTGCAGTGCGAATTGACGACGACGCCGGTCACCGTCTGCCGCTGATTGCTGCGGAGGATCTTCCGCTTGCGGCTGTTGATCCGCAGCCGTTCGGAGTGGATCACCTTTGTCACCAGCGGCATGAAGTCCCGCAGTGCGCCGCCGAACCGCTTGGTCCCGGAAAACGTGATGTCGTCGGCGTAACGCGTATACGTCACGTCGTAGCTGGCGGCGAGTCCCGACAGTCTCACGTCAAGCGAGTACGCCGAAAGATTCGCCAGGGCCGGCGAGGTCGGCGCTCCCTGCGGGAGATGCCGCGAACCATAGGTGTAGACGTACGCGTGTCCGGCCGGGCCGAGGCTGCTCATCGCTTCCCAGGGAACGGACGAAGTCGTCAGTCGCGCCAGCCAGATGCCCACTTCGCGGCTGAACCCCAGGCTGCGGAAGATCGCGACCACCCGCGGATAGCGGACGGACGGATAGAAGTTCTCGAGATCCAGTTTCAGCAGGATCCGCTGTCCGACATGCGGGCGGGCGTTCGAGACGATCGAACGCCCCGTGACGAAGCCGTGGGCATGCCGGTGCGGCGGCACCTTGTCGAGGATGTCCCGCAGGATTCGCTGCTGGACCTGCTTGAGCAGCGGCTTCGGCGCCTCGATCAGCCGCCGGCCCCCCGAGCGCTTGTTCATCCAGTGAAAGTGATAATGGGCTTCGCGCGCCGTGGCCGGTCGAAAGCCTTCGTTGTACCGGTGCGTGAGCCAGGCGAGCCGGCCGGGGGACAATTGCAGCCATTCGGCGAGCTGTTCGGGCGTCCGCAGTGTGGGAAGCCCGTAATACTCCAGCCACCGCGGGTCGGCATCGGTGCTCAGATCGAGCCAGCGACCGGTGCGGGCGTCGCGATGCGCGAACCGATACGGCTTGTCGCCGCTGATTTCACGCTCGTGCGGCGTGCGGACGAGCGTCGACTTGTACTTGAGGGGAGGCAGCCGTCGCTGCAGCCGGAATCCGATCCGCTTGTCCGGCCTGGGCAGCGCGGGAGGCGGCGCTGCAGCGAGATCGGGCCGCGTCTCTCCGGGCCCGAACAGCAAATCGCGGACGAGTTGAAACAGTCCCATCGTGGGTGGTCGACGGCGAAGTGACGATGGTCGATCAACGGCGGCCGGTCGGTTCGACTTCCACCGACGATCGACACTCGATCCGCAATTGACTGGCCGGCCGGTCGCACAACGCATCCTGTGGCGAGGGCCGTGTCGATTGAGTGCCCAATCGACACGGCCCTTACGATCGAACGACGCTCAACACTTCTGCCGTGGGGTAACCCCACAGACGAATAGCTTGTGCGACCGGCAGGCCAACGGCTGCGGATTATCAGATCACGCCGGGAAGGGGTCAACCGCCAGCACAGTCGTAGTGCAGACGTCCTCGTCCGCAGAGGCTGGAGTTCGCTTCCCTATTCTGGAGTGGGCACCGCACGTTGAGTGAGGGGTGCCGATGAGCGATCGGCGCGGTAAACGGACGAGGACGTCTGTTCTACAGGGTGCGCAAGACTGGCCCGCGGGCCGCACAACGCATCCTGTGGCGAAGAATCGACACGGCGGAAGGTCCCGCCGTGCGATTCTTCACAATTCGAATGACGCTCAACGCTTCTGCCGTGGGGTAGCCCCACAGACGAAATAGCTTGTGCGACCGGCGGGCCACGCCGCAGATTATTCAGGCAGGGCATGCCGGCGTCAATGTGGCTGCCTCCGGGCCGCGGCGTAACATCGCAGAGTTCCCCGCTCCTGCGATAACTCGGTCTCAATCAACGCTCTTCCGCTCCGCACCCGCACCTTCTACAGTCCCGCGTAACGGAGTCCCCATGTTCGGCTCGATTCAGCCCACCCGCTACGATCTCGCGTTTTCGCTGTTCGGGATCCCCGTGCGCGTGATCCCGTGGCATTGGCTGGTCTCAGTGATGCTCGGTTGGGACTTGATGAACGACCAGGAGAACGGCCCCGTCCTGCTGCTGATGTGGGTGGCCATCGTCTTCGTCTCGATTCTGGTGCACGAGATGGGGCACGCCCTCGCGGCCAGATTGTTCGGCTATTCGCCGCACATCTACCTCTATCATTTCGGGGGCCTGGCGGTGTTCGAGCCGTATCGGGACTACACCACGGCCAAGGCGATCCTGATCAGTCTGGCCGGACCCGCGGCGGGGTTCGCCCTGGGAATCGCGACTTGGGCCGCCGCGAAGATCGCCGGCTCTCAAGGACCGGGCATTAACAATGTGCTCGTACTCGAAGCCATCCGCATGTCGCTGTGGGTCAATATCTTCTGGAGCTTCATCAACCTGCTGCCCGTGCTGCCGCTGGACGGCGGGCAGGTGTGCCGCGATGTCTGTCTTGCCGCCAGTCCGCGAAACGGAATGAACGTGGCACTCTGGATCAGCATCATCGTCGCCGCCCTGACCGGTCTCGCGGCCTGGCGGCTGCTCGGTTCCCTTTACATGGCGATCATGTTCGGATTTTTGGCGCTGCAGAGTTATCAGGATTACCAGGCCCGCCGCTACTGATGCACTCGGCGATCCTCCCGGCCGGTTGCTATCATTCCGGACGATTGACCACTGGCGCAAAGCAGGAGGTTTACAGAAGGTCACGAAGGACGCGAAGGAGGAGTTGCTCGACGCGGCAGCCGAACGGAGATGATGGACGTGTTTGCATCATCGCACAAAAGTGGCTTGTCCCTCTGTCGGAGAGCAGGCGAGCGTGAGTTCTGGTTGAAAGTCCAGCGACGTTCGGCCCTTGCTGGCGCGTCGGGCTAAAGTGGGTCAATAACAGAGTGCCAGTCGTCTCTCTTCTTCGTTCCCCTCGTGACCTTCTGTGCGAAACCTTGTTCACGTCTGTGACCCACTCCTCGTACTGAATCCACCGCACGGACCGCACTCATGTCGCTTCGCGTTTACAGCACCCTCACCCGCGAGAAGGAAGAGTTCCAGACCCTGCAGCCGGGCAAGGTCAGCATGTATCTGTGCGGGCCGACGGTCTACAAGCCGGCCCACATCGGCCACATGGTCGGCCCCGTCATCTTCGACACCGTCAAGCGGTACCTCACTTACTCCGGCTACGACGTCACGTTCGTGATCAACATCACCGACGTCGACGACAAGCTGATCGTCAAAGCCCAGGAGAAAGGGTGCACCGTCAAGGACCTGGCGAAGCAGATGACGGAGGACTACTTCGACAACCTCCGCCTGATGGGGGTCGACACGATCGACCACTTTCCCTACGCCACCGACTACATCGGCGACATGCAGGCGATGATCCAGAACCTCATCGACAAGGGAGCCGCGTACCCCCTGGAGGGGGACGTGTACTTCAACGTTGTCAGCGATGAGGACTACGGAAAACTCAGTCGCCGCTCCATCCAGCAGATGCTCGCCGGCACCCGCGTGGAAGCCAACGACCGCAAGCGGCACCCCGCCGACTTCGCCCTGTGGAAATCTTCCAAGCCGGGCGAGCCCGCCTGGGATAGTCCGTGGGGTCCCGGCCGTCCCGGCTGGCATATCGAATGTTCGGCGATGAGCTCCCGGCTGCTGGGAGATTCCATCGACATCCACGGCGGCGGCCTCGACCTGATGTTCCCGCATCACGAGAACGAGCTCGCCCAGTCCGAGTCCGCCAGCGGCAAGCCGTTCGTCCGTTACTGGCTGCACAACGGCCTGATGCAGTCGGGCAAAGGGACCGGGAAAGTCGGCGGCCAGCACTCGCGAGCCGGGGATGCGCCCGCCGCGGAAGCAGACCAGATCGCCGGCAAGCTGGCGGGCAGCGCCGGGGCCGAGTCCATCAAGACGGCCGTCTTCGCCCACCATCCGCCCGAGGTCGTCCGGTTCTTTCTGCTCTCCACCCACTACCGCAGCCCGATCGACTTCTCGCTGGAGAACATCGCCGCCACCGGCAAGAGCATGGAAGGCTTCTACCGTCTGTTTGAGACGTACGAGCGGATTGCCGGGACCAGCTTCTATTCGCTGGTCGCCGCTCAGCAGCGGGGAGAATCGATCAGCCTCAATCTCACGGGGTCGGCCGCGCTGCCTGAGGAGTTCGCCGCGGAACTCAAGCAGCTGGCGGACCGTTTTCTGGAGGCGATGGACGACGACTTCAACACCGGCGGGGGGATCGGCATCCTGTTTGAGCTGCGAAGAGCAATCAACTCGTTCATCAGCGCCCAGAAACTGGAGCAGACGGCGAGCGCAGAACAGAAGTCGGCGCTCACCACGGCCATGCTGCTGCTGAAGGAGCTGACGAACGTGCTCGGCCTGTTCCGCCAGCCTCAGGCCAAACGCGCGGGCGCCGACGATGCATTCGCAAACGGCCTGATGCAACTGATCCTCGACATCCGCGCCGACGCGCGTGCCACCAAGAACTGGTCCGTCGCCGACAAGATCCGCGATGCGCTGAAGAACCTCAACGTCGTCGTCGAGGACGGCAAGGAAGGAGTGCGGTGGTCGCGGGGTACGTAGGCGACTCGCTCCGCGAGTCGCTTGGGGCAGCGCTCCTGTTCGTTGAGCGTGTGGCCGGCGATTGAGAGCGTGCGCACTCCACTCGCGGAGCGAGTGGACTACTTACGCCCCCGCCCAGGCGGCCCATTCCATCCGGCGGACTTCCTCGTCCCGCTCGCGCTCCTGCTTGAGCGTACTGTGCCATTTGCGGGCCAGCATGTCGTAGTGGCGGCGGCCGCAGGCCAGGAGGCGGTCTCGCAGGGCGTCCGCCATCGGGTACTCCTCCTGCAGATTCGACGGCGTGTTGAGCACGTCCTGGCGATACGGCTTGTCGGTGATCAGCCGGATCATGGCCCGCTGGAAGTTGCGGAGATCGGCGAACTGCGGGTCGTCGGGATCGACCGGTGCGGGTGAAGTCCGGTCGCCGTCGCTCGACAGACTGACGTCTGCCGCTCTTTCGGAGGGGGGCGGCCCGGGCGGGGGGGAGTTTGGACGGTTCCGGTAGAAGATCTCTCGCGCGATCCGGACGTCCCGCAGCACGGAGTCGAACGGCATGTAGTTGAAGTCCTTCTCCAGGATCACGGCCTCCGCCGCCGTGTGCTGGAGCGTTTCCTCCAGCAGCGTCCAGACCGGGTCCATCACCGGTGCGCTGTGACTGTCGAGCCAGGTGCCGTCTGACTGATGGCCGCCGGCGATATGCAACTGTTCGATGCGGTCGCCGGGGAGTTTGCGGATGAACTCGACGGGGTCGTACCCGTGGTTGTGGGCGTTGTTGAACACGTTGGTCACATCCAGCAGCAGCATGCAGTCGGTGCGGCGGGTGAGTTCGGTGAGGAACTCCGCCTCATCCATCTCGCAGCCGGGGATGTTGACGAGGTAGCTGACGTTCTCCAGCCCCAGCGGCCGCGTCAGGCGGGAGCGCAACTGGTTGTACTTGCGCGTCAGCCAGTCGAGCGAGACGCTGTCGAAGGGCATCGGCAGGAACGAGTGCAGGTCGGTGCCGTCGAGATTGTGGAAGGCCAGGTGTTCACTGAACGAGACCATGTCGCTGCGCTGCATGATGTTGAACGTGCGGTCCACGTCCCCTTCGTCGAAGGGCGCGACGGAGCCGATCGAGAACGACGTGGCGTGCATCGAACTGGGGAAGATCGACAGCGCTTCGTTCAGCAGCGATTCCTGCGGGTCCTGCAGCAGCCGCCAGCCGCGGACCGTGTAGTCGATGGCGGAGATCTCCAGCATGTCGACTTCGTCCCGGTGCCGCAGGAGCGGTCCGTGAAACTCGGGACGATACGCGAGGCCGACGCCGTAGGGACGATCGTGGTGGGACATGGGATTTTGGATTTTCGATTTGGGATTCTGGATTGTGTTCCTTGTTCCCGGGCGCTGGCTGGGAACGCACTCAGGCGAAGCTCCGCTTCGCGAGATCTCGGTTCGGTTACACGAGGGCCTGGACTTCGCACAGCTCCCGGTACAGGCCGGGCTGATTCACGAGTTGGTCATGTGTGCCGGTCTGCACGACGCGTCCGGCGTCCAGCACGACGATCTGGTCGGCGTTGCGGATGCTGTAGAGCTGGTGGGTAATCACAATTCGCGTTCGGTCGCTGAAGTGCCGGTCGATGCTCTCCTGGATGAGCTTGGCCGTCTTGACGTCGATGTTGGCCGTGTATTCGTCGCAGACGATGATCTGCGGGTCCTGCAGGAACAGCCTCGCGAGGGCGATTCGCTGTCGCTCGCCGCCGGACAGCCGCGCACCCATATGTCCGGCCAGCGCATCGAGGCCTCCCTGCTGCTGCCGGCCGGAGATCAGTTCCTCCAGCTGAGCCCGTTCGACGGCGTCGTTGAGAGCGGCGTCGGAGCGGGAATCGGGGGCCGCGATGGTCAGATTGTCGCGCAGCGAGAGATTGAAGATAAACGGGTTCTGTGGAATGAAGCCCACCAGCTTGCGCAGGTCCGGCAGCGGCATCTCCGACAGCGGTTCGCCGTTCACCACAATCCGGCCCGACGTCGGCTCCAGCAGCCGCAGCAGCATGTGAAACAGCGTCGTCTTCCCCGAACCGCTCTGCCCCACGACGGCAGTGAGTTTGCCGCCGGGGATCTCGAACGACATGTCCCGCAGGATCGGCCGCCCGCCGAGCACAATTCCCACGTTCTCGAACCGAATCGCCCCTGCCGCATCGGTTCGGGCACCCGCAGTAGCCGCGGCATCGGAAGAGCGACCCCCCAATGATTCGTCCGTCAGTCTTTCCAGCAGCGGCCCCGCCGGTTCATTCGTTTCCAGCGTGCTCCGCACCTCGCGCAGCGCAGGAGACGTGCGAGCGACGATCGACGTCGCCCGCACGACGGCCATAAAGGTCGGCATCAACTGGCTCAGCAGCATCGCGTAAGTAATCATCCGGCCGACCTGGTCGACGGAGTCGAACCGGCCGACGGCGATGAAGTACGGCACGACGATCAGCACGGCCGCCGTCATCGTCGGCAGCATCCCGGCCAGATGCGCCCACAGCCCCGCCTTCACGCCCGTCTGCTCCGTCTCGTCGACGACGTCGTTGAATCGCCGCGCGAACCGGTCGAACCGCCCGGACGCCTGGATGTCGCGGAATCCGCCGACCGCCTCCACCATCTGGTCGATGATCTCCTCGCCGAGCAACTGGATCTTGCGTGCCAGCAGTTCGACGCGGCGATTCAACACCCGGACGATGGGCGCTACGAACAGGAACAGGCCGATGATGATCAGCGTCAGCAGCGGTTCCAGCCACAGCATCACGCCGGCCACGATAGCCCCCTGCAGCACCTGGGTGACGATCGAAGTGAGCGTCATCGCGAACAGGTCGCGGATCTGCTGCACATCACGCACCAGTCGCTGCACCAGCGGACCCGGGCCGCGCGAAATGACGGCCTGCATGCTCAGCCCTTCCAGCCGGGCGAACACGTCCTGCCGGATGCGTCCGACAATCCGCTCACCCAACAGGTTCGAGCAATACCCTTCCAGCAGCGAGAACAGCCCGGCCAGCATCGTGGCCGCCGTCGCGAGGCCGAGATAGGTCCAAAGGTAAGTCTTGTCGTCGAAGAACCGCGTGACACGCTCGGCGGCGAACGTCAGCGGCATCCGCAGCAGAGTCGCCGCCACGCTGCTCAGGATGATCGCGAGCACGACCCATCGCAGCGCACGGAGATAGCGAAAATAGTACGTCACTTCCTGCAATCGGGCGCGCCAGTCGCGACGAAACTCATCCCCGCCGGGAGCCCCATGCGGTCCCGCGGGCGCGGGTCCGGGCGTCGGCGGACCGACTCGCGATCCACGCAGTCCGGCGCCTCGATCCATCGGCGGAACGGCGACCGTGGTCTGCGCAACTCGGGAGCCAGGGGACGGTGTCGACACGGCAGACTTTCTCACGGTCCTTCCAGCGAATCCGGAAGGCCGCAGCAACGATGAAGCCAACGCTACAAACAGACGTGCGGCACGACTTGCGCCGCACGTCTGCCATGCGTGAAACGGAACTGACCGGCTGACGCGCGGCCGAGTTCGCGCTACCAGCACCAGTGGCCGCAGCGATGACCGCAGCGATGGCCGCAGCGGTGTCCGCAGCGATGACCGCAGCGGTGTCCGCAGCGGTGGCCGCAGTTATGACCACAGCCGTGCGGCGTCACACCCTGCTCCTCCTGGCAGGCTTGGCTGACCATTGGTCCGCCGCCGCCGCGAGTTCCGCCATACACCTGGACCAGGACCTGCGGCGCACCCATCGGCCCTCCGCCGCCGCCGCGCGGTCCCCCACCCCCGCCTCCACCGGTCGGAACACCGGCCGCTTCCAGCTTTTCCTTCACTTCCTCGGCGGGGATGAGCATGCTGTCCAGCTTGTCGTCCGGCACGTCGTAAAACTTGCCGTCCGCACTTTTGAGAATGGCCATCTCAAACTCCTTAAGGGTCCAGCGCGTCAACGGCCCGAGGTCAGCTTCTGCAGCAGGCCCGGCGGCCGTTGATGACCGAGCCGCACAAGCAGGTTCATTGTTTTCTGGCGATGACTCCGGTGCAGCGGCGCGGCGGGCCTTCTTCTCCGCAGTCCCGCGTAAACAGCTCCGCGCGCTCGACGGCGAACCCCGCCTGTTCAAACACCCGAGCCAGCAGATCGGGATCGAGATAATGCAATTGATCGGGAATCTGGTCCGCGCGCTCCGGCAGCAACTGGTGAACCCCCTGCACGAAGCCCGGCCACTCCTGCCCCGACGCCAGCTGTGCCTCAAACGCAGCCCGCAGCGGCGGCTGCTTGAGAAACAGCGAGGCATCGCAGATGACGAACGCCTTCCCGCCGGGTTGCAGCCAGCGGGAGAGAGTCTCGATGGAACGCAGTACCTGCGGTCCATCAAAGAAGTGCAGGACGCGCGACAGCAGGGCCGCGCCGATGCAGGCGTCGGCCAGCTGGACGGCGTCGGGGAATGCGCCCGGCATTAACGTCAGCCGCTCCCGGTCTTCGTCCGGAGCCCTCAGTCGCAGCGCTTCCAGATGCTCGGCTGCGATGTCGTTTGAGATGACGGTCGCTCCGGCGCTCAACGCCGCGAGCGTGGCGACTCCGAACCCGGCGCCGATATCGACGACCGGCCGCGGCGCGATGTGGCCCGCATACTGCACGAAGGCCTGCGAAATCTCATCCAGCGTGTGAATCGTGACGCCCGTCCGGTTCACCGTCCGTTCGAAGCTCATGGCATGGCCTCCGGACAGCGCATGCGGTCCGTCCTGGCGATGCGCGTGGCGTCGTGGCGCGATAACAGGCGACATACCGTCGGCCTTGATCGGGAGTCTGCGGAGACAGAAAACGCCCTCGACTCAGGAGGGCGCGCCGGACGTGCGAATTCACTATGCCACAACGGGCCGCAATCCGCAACGAACTGTTAGACGGTCCGCAAGCGCCAAGTTAAGCGATAATCACGGAATAAACCGTGGATGCGGACTCACTGCGGAGAGGCCGGCAGCCACTCCGGCGGCGACGTGAGACTGATCCCGAAGATCGGCGCCAGCAGGATGAAAGTGGCCAGCGTGACGAGGGCGACGCCCACGAAGTTCAGTACGACGCCATACCCCATCATATCGCGCATCGTCAGCCGTCCGCTGCTGAAGACGATCGCATTCGGCGGCGTCGCAATGGGCAGCATGAACGCGCAGCTCGCGCTGATCGTCGCGGGGATCAGCAGCAGCCGCGGATCGATCCGCAGACTGATCGCGGCGGCCGCCAGCACCGGCAGCAAGGTGTTGATCAGCACGACATTGGTCGTGAACTCGGTCATGAATGTCGACAGCAGGCAGATGCCGATGATCAGCACCAGCGTTCCGGCGTCCCGGAAGTTCGCCTCGAACTCCTGCCCGACCCAGCGCGACAGCCCGGTCGCATCAAACGCCTCCGCCACCGCGAACCCGCCGCCGATCAGCAGCAGCATGCCCCACGGCATCCGCGCTTCCACCGTCTCCCAGTCCATCATCCGCTGCAGTTCCCCGTCGCTGCTCTCACCCGCCGGGACGCAGAACATCAGGATCGCCATCCCCATCGCCACGACCGCGTCGTGAGCCGCACCCCGCGCGACCTCCGGCGCCGCGCCCAGCCCGTCCACCAGCCAGCGTTGCAGCCGGGGTCCCCAGCCCGGAACGACGGTGACGTCCCCCAGCTCTATCGGACTGCGCGTGATCCACAGGATGGCTGTTGTGACGAACAGCAGCAGCATCACCAGCTCCTGCCGTCGCGGCGGTCCCAACTCTTTCAGTCGGGCCGCAAAGAAGCCGCGGCCCAGTTGGTCGCTCCCCGGCAGCGGCGGCATCCGCCACGTCAGCACAATTCCCGTCACGAACAGCAGCAGCAGACTCAACGGACCGAAACAGGCGATCCATTCCGCCGTCGATGTTCGGGGGGCATCCGCAAACTGTGCGCTCCCTTCCCAGAACCGGAGGTAGGCGATGTTCGTCGGCGTGCCGATCGGTGTGGCGAACCCGCCGATGCTGGCTCCATAGGCGATCCCCAGCAGCAGGCCGCGCTCCAGCCGTCGCAGCGATGGATCCGGATCGCGTGGTCCCGCCGCGCCCAGTTCCTCACCCACAGCAGCCAGCAGCGCCAGGCCGATCGGCAGCATCAGCATCGACGTGGCCGTGTTGCTGATCCACATCGAGAGAAACGCCGTCGCCAGCATGAACCCGTACACCAGCCGTCGCGGCCCGAAGCCGATCGCCCTTACGATATGCAGCGCCATCCTGCGGTGCAGATTCCACTTCTCGATCCCCAGCGCGATGAAGAAGCCCCCCATGAACAGAAACACGTTGGGATCGAGATACGCGCGGCTGACTGCATCGATGGGCAGTATCCCGAGCAGCGGATAGGCGGCCAGCGGGATCAGCGCCGTCGCCGGAATCGGGATCGCCTGCGTCAGCCAGAGGACGACCATCAGCACGGTGACCGCCGCCAGCCGCTGCGCTTCGTCCGGAAGGCTGGTCTCCGGCCACCACCACACCACGCCGAACAGCACCGCGCCGATCAGTCCTCCCCAGCGACGGATGAGTTCGGCGCGCTGCATGCCGGCAGTGTTTCCGCTCGATTTGAGATCACGCGCCACGCATGGTCGACGGGTCGATCCGGGATCCGCAAGCGGCGCGCATGGGCATACACATTAACCGATGCGACCACGCTCTGCGTTATCGTGCCAAGCGGATAACCCGCTTCACGTGCAGAGTCGTAGGCACAGTCCTCTGTGCCGTCCGCTGGACTGACGACAAGACTCGGCGAACTCCGGGACCACGAACATCCCTCAACGGGATCCCCTTCCTATGTCGAGCTGCACCCTTCCACTTTTCCACAGTCAGTCTAGAAGCGGTTTCAGAACTGGGAGGGCGAGGCTCCTGCCGAGCCAACTCCGTCAGGGGACCCGCTAAAACGAGCGGCTCCGCGGGAGCGTCGCCCTCCCACACTCCAACATTGCACGTAATGAAACTACCTCTAGGCAGGTTCTCAAGCGGAAGACTTCGTCTCAGGGTCGCCGCGGCGCGCCCAGCGGAGGATGAGCTGGTTGTGGACCAGCCAGCAGACTTCGGCCCAGGCCAGGCCCACGCACCAGCCGGCCAGGACGTCGCTGGGATAGTGCACTCCCATCCACAACCGGCTCAGCCCCACCAGCACCGTCAGCAAAGCGGCGCCCGCCAGGAAGTAGCACTTGAGCCGCGTGGTCTTCACGATGTTCGTGAGGAGACTGCCCATTGTGAGATACACGACGGCCGACATCAGCGAATGCCCGCTGGGGAAACTGCTGGAGTAGACGACCGACAGGTGCGGGACGATATCCGGCCGCGGTCGGTCAAACGCCGACTTGAGCAGATAGGAAAGCAGCCAGCCGCTGAGCACGGCCGTGAGCACAAACCGCGCGTTGCGGTGATATCCGCTCAGCGCCAGGAACCCCGTGACGCCGACCGTCATCAGGATCAGGATCGGATAGCCGCCCAGGGCCGTGATGTCGCGGGCCGTCTCTCCGAACCAGGTCGGCCCCCGCAGCACCGCGGGATCCTCGACGGAGCGCAGCATCTGCAGAATGCGCATGTCGATCGCGTGGGTATCCCCCTCCACAACTTCGCCGGCAATCTGCACGAACGCCCAGGCGGCAAACGCAATGATGCACACGGAGCCGATCGCCCGCGGCTCCCACGATTGAAACAGTTTGGGCACCGACCACCGCAATAACCGCATCCGCTGCTCTCCGAATGTGTCCGCAACCCCGACCTGGCCGGATCGTGAACTGAGATCATAAGCCCTGTTGCGCACTTGCGAAGTCAGGACGACCCTTGTTCGCACTGCTGCTCGATGAAAGATCTAGGGCTCCGTCAAAACCTCTGTAGCCGGCCTCTGGGAGGCCGGGCGAATGGGCGAAACATCGACGATCCGTCTGGTTCGGACGGGGTCGCAGACCCACCTACAGGTCGTGACGGAGGTTCCTGACATCATTGAACAATCTCGCGCCTTGGAACCTTTCTATCCCAAGTCCTACAAGTGACGCTCCACGGACAGATAGCACACCACAAACCTTGCAGGGCCGTTCGCATTTGGGCAGCGGCCCGATACCATGAGAAACACGCCCGCGCATGCATCTCATTCGCGCTGCCCGCGCTCGCTACGGGACGCCGCCACCGGCCGATGATTGACGTTGAACGCTGCCTGTCGCTGTTGAACTCCGACGGCCTCGGCGAGTCGGACGCCGTGGCCTGCCTGGCGCCGATCGGATTCGACGACCCGCCCGCGGCCCTCCGCCGGCTTCGCAGCCTGGCGGATCAACCAGCCGACCGCTCCGCGCTGTCGGTCACGCTGCCATCGCTGCTGTTCGCCCTCTCTGAAGCCGCCACTCCCGACGCATCACTGACCAACTTCGAGCGCCTCGCCCAGGCATCGCCCGACCGCGCCGAGTTGTTCCGCTACCTGCACGACCATCCCCGCGCCGTGGAGATCCTGGTGCGGCTGTTCGTCGGCAGCCAGTTCCTCACCGAAATCCTGATCCGCAACCCCGCCTACCTGGAGCGGCTCACCCAGCATAAGCGGCTGGCCGAGTTCAAGAGCCGCGGCGAGTTGTATGACCAGGGGCGGGCGGCGGCTGAAGAGCATCCCGATTACCTCGGGCGGCTCAACGCCCTCCGCCGCTTCCAGCAGTGGGAACTGTTGAGGCTGGCCGCCTGCGACTCGTTCGGCCTGATGGACCTCAAGACGGTCACGCTGCAACTGGCCCTCCTCGCCGACAGCCTAATCCAGAATTGCCTGGTGATCGTAGCGGACGACGCCGGAGTCGATGCGGCCGACTTCGCCGTGCTCGGATTCGGAAAGCTGGGAGGAGAAGAACTCAATTACAGTTCCGATATCGATCTCGTCTTCGTCTGCGAGCACGGCTCGGAACGCTATTGGGGCCTGGGGCAGAAGCTGATCAAGGCGATTGCCGAACCCACCGGCGACGGGTTTCTGTATCGGGTCGATATGCGCCTCCGCCCCTGGGGTTCGTCCGGCGCGCTTGTGACGACGTCCGACGCGTACGTGAGCTATCTCCAGTCCCACGGCCGCCTGTGGGAGAAGCAGGCCCTGCTGAAAGCCCGCGTGATCGCCGGGAACTTTGAGGTCGGCGCCGCGCTGCTGAAACGGCTGGAGCCGATCATCTTCAATATCACGCCTGACGAGGCGCGGGCCAACGTCCTCGACATGAAGCAGCGGATCGAAGCCGGGTTCGAGAAGGCCGGCCGCGAATGGGGCCAGGTCAAAGGGGGCCAGGGCAGCATTCGCGACGTCGAGTTCGTCACGCAGTATCTGCAGCTGGTCCACGGCCGGGACGTCCCGGGCGTGCGCAGTCCCAACACGCTCGACGCCCTCGTGCGGCTGGCCGATCTCAACATTCTCCAGGCGGACGAATTCCGGCAGCTCAGCAGCGGCTACGTCGTCCTCCGCACGATCGAGCACGCGCTCCAGCTGACGCACAACAAGCAGACGCACGCCCTCCCCGACAATCCTCGCGAGCTGGCGTATCTCGCCGGCCGGCTCGACTTCCCCGGCCCGGCCGAGTTCGTGCAGCACTACGAACAGCACTGCCGGGCGATCCGTCGCATCTATGAGCGCCACATCCTCCAGACGGCCGACGAAGCTGGCATTCCGGAGTCGAGAACACGCACCGTCGCTTCGCATCTGGGAGACGCTGCCGCTTCTTACGAAGAGCTGTTTTCCCCGGAAGCGTCGCAGCGGCACCTGGTGCTGCTCGAGCAACTGACCCCCGAATCCCTCGTGCAGACCGACGTCCGACCGCTGGGCGACGACCGCTGGGAGCTGACGATCGTCGGCTATGACCAGATCGGCGACCTCTCGCTGATGTGCGGCCTGCTGTTCGTCTTCGGGTTCGACATCGAGTCGGGGTTCGTGTTCACCGGAGCCGAGGTCGCCGAGCAGCAGCAGCGTCCTGCCGAGGCCTCTCCGCGGCGCGGGCCCGCCCCGTCCCCCCGTCGCCGCAAGTATGTCAACGTCTTTCATGTGCGCACCCCCCGCAACGCGACTGCTGAAGACTGGGAGCGCTACGAGGGGGAGCTGCGCGAATTGCTCCAGCTGGCCGATCGCAACCGGCAGCGCGAAGCGCAGGGACGCCTGGCCAAGCGGGTCGCCTCCGCCATTCGCAACCGGCGGGGTCCGGCGCGGCTGCTGCTCCCCGTCGAGATTGATGTGGACAACGCGTCGCGGGAGGACGTGACCGTCCTGCACATCCGGGCGGAAGACACCACCGGCTTCCTGTATGAGTTCACCAACGCGCTCGCGGTCAGCTCCATTTCGATCCAGCGTGTGTGGATCGAATCCGAAGGAACCCAGGTGGTGGATACGCTGTGGGTCGTGGACGCCCAGGGACGCAAGATTGTCGAGCCGCAGCGGCTCAACGAGCTGCGGGCCGCCGCCGTGCTCATCAAGCACTTCACGCATCTCCTGCCGAGTTCCTCGAATCCCGAGTCGGCACTGCTGCACTTCCGGGAGTTCCTCGAAGCGCTGTTCCAGCGTCCCGGCTGGGTCCAGGATCTGGCGCTCCTGCAGAATTCGGAAGTGCTTGATGCGCTCGCCCGTCTGCTGGGCGTGAGCGACTTTCTCTGGCACGACTTCCTGCGACTGCAGCATTCCAATCTGTTCCCGGTCGTCGCCGACGTCCAGGGCCTGCAGAAACCGAAGTCCCGGGCGGCCCTCGCTGCCGAACTCTCCGCCGAACTGGAGGCCGCCTCCACCCCGGATGAGCGCCGCGAACGGCTCAACGCCTTCAAAGACCGCGAAATGCTCCGCGTCGACATGCGGCACATTCTCGGGCTGCAGGACAAGTTCGGGATGTTCTCGCAGGAGCTGACCGACGTCGCCGAGGTCGTCGTGGACGCCGCCTACCGACTCTGCCGTGACGAACTGGCCGCCGTGCACGGCAAGCCGCGACTGGAGGGGGACGGGCCGTGCGGGCTTTGCGTCTGTGCGCTCGGCAAGTGCGGCGGACAGGAACTGGGGTTCGCCTCCGACATCGAGCTGATGTTCGTCTACGAAGGAGACGGCTCCACGACCGGTCCGGACGTCGTCTCCAACCTCGAGTTCTTCCAGAAGCTGGTGGACCGTTTCCGCAAGGCGATCCATGCCAGGCGGCAGGGGATCTTCGAAGTCGACCTGCGGCTGCGCCCCTACGGTAAGGCCGGCAGCCTTGCGGTCTCACTGGAAACGTTTGAGAAGTACTTCGGCCACGACGGTCCCGCCTGGCCGTTCGAGCGGCAGGCGCTCGTCAAGCTGCGGCCGATCGCCGGCGACGAACACTTCGGGAGCACGATCGTCGCGGCCCGCGACCGGATTTGCTACTCCGGCCGTCCCTTCGACGTCAGCGCCATGCGCGGCATGCGCGAGAAGCAACTGCGCCAACTCGTCCGCGCCGGCACGCTGAATGCGAAGCTCAGTCCCGGCGGCCTCGTGGACTGCGAGTACCTGGTGCAGGCCCTGCAGATCACCTACGGAGACCGCTACCCCGAACTCCGGTCCACGAACACGCGCGCCGTCCTCCGCGGTCTCGAAGCGACCGGAATTCTGTCTCCCGACGATCGCATCCATTTGCGGGACGCCTACCGGTTCCTCCGCCGGCTGATCGACGGCCTGCGGATGGTCCGCGGCGACGCCCGCGACCTCACCGTCCCCCCGCAGGACAGCGAAGAGTTCGAATTCCTGGCCCGCCGCCTCGAATACGGCGATCGCGCGGCCGAGTTCGCCGAAGACATCGAGCGCCACACACGCACCGTCCGCGAATTCTCACGGCTCCTCGACCAGCTTCCGACAGCCGCCTCCGCGTAAGCCCGCCGCCCGCCGCCCGCCATGTCGGTTTCCGGTCGTAGCTCAAGGAATGAGGTCGCGGCCAGGCGCGATGCTCCATCGGCGCTGAGCTCAAGGCGTCCTCGCCGGCAATACCGTTCCTTGATTTGAATCGCGGCCCGGTCTGGTTATGGTGGCGTCGAACTTGGTGATCGTTGTTTCGTCCAGACGTTCCGCTCTGAAGGCATTCTGACAATGGTGGTTCGCACTCTCCTGGCTCTCGTGACTCTCGCGCTGCTGTCTGCACCGCGTCTCAGTAAGGGGGCCGAGCTTTCGGCCGAGGAACAGGCCGCCGGCTTCGTGCCGCTCTGCGATGGAGAGACGCTGGCAGGTTGGACGGGCGCGGTGGACGGCTACGCCGTTGAGGAAGGGGCGCTGACCTGCAGACCGGACTCCGGGGGGAACCTGTTCACCGAGCGCGAATTCGCGGACTTCGTGCTCCGCTTCGAGTTCCTGCTGACACCCGGCTCGAACAACGGCATCGGCCTGCGCGTCCCCGCCGGCGGTCACGCGTCGTATGACGGCATGGAGATCCAGATCCTCGACAACACCGCCGACAAGTACGCGACTCTCAACCCGTACCAGTATCACGGTTCGGTCTACGGCATCATTCCTGCCAAGCGCGGCTATCTCCGCGCCAACGGCGTCTGGAACACCCAGGAAATCCGCTGCATCGGCCGCCGCATCACCGTGATCCTCAACGGCGAGACCATTGTGGACGGCGACCTGGACGAGGCTCTCGTCAATGGTCCGGCCGACGGCAAGGAGCACCCCGGCGCGTCTCGCACGTCCGGCCACATCGTCCTCTGCGGCCACGGGTCGCTCGTGAAGTTCCGAAATCTCCGAGTCCGGGAGGTTGCAGCCGAAACGCCCTGATCGAGCGCCGACTGACCGATGCGCCGATGAGCAGGGGCCATTCTACCCGAAGTCCAACAAGTGCTCCTTCGGGCGCTCCGTTCCGATTGATGCCGGAGCCGGTTTGGCGGATACTCCCGCTGGAGGAAGGTGCCCGGTGGCTCTCCGTTGCAACCATTACGATGCGGCGTTCGAGGCGTTCCTGCGGCAGGAGCGGCGGCCGTACGTGGCTGTGGACGAGTCGCGGAGGGCGCTGGCGCCGGAAGCGTCCCTCAAGTCGCTCGACTTCATCGTCTACTCGGTGCAGGGTCGCAATCTGCTGGTCGACGTGAAGGGGCGGAAGTTTCCGTCCGGCGCCGAACAGGAATCGGGCGGCCACTGCTGGGAGAACTGGGCCACAGCCGAGGATCTCTCCAGCATGCTCCGCTGGGAGCAGGTTTTCGGCGACGCTTTCCGCGCGGCGCTCGTGTTCGCCTACCAGATCGCCGAGCCCTGCTGGCGGGAGTCGCATCCCAGCGTCTGGGAGTTCCGCAACCGCGAATACGCGTTCTACGGAGTCTGGGCCGATGAATACGCCCAGGCCATGCGCCGCCGGTCCCCCAAATGGGAAACCGTCTGGCTCCCCTCGAAGGAGTTCAAGGCGCTGCGCCGTCCGATCGGAGACCTGTTATAATCCGCGCCCCGGACCGCCACCGGCGGATTGAACCGCGAAAGTCGCGAAAGATGCGAAACGCCAGGGATTGCCTGCTCCTGATTCTCCTTTCGCTGTTTTCGCGACTTTCGCGGTTCACATCATGTTCCTGCCGTGCATTCCGTGTTTTCCGTGGTTACGTTCAAGCTGTTTACGGGTTGACTCCTGTCACGGACCGCGGCCGAATACCTGAGGAGCAGAGCGTGCAGCGACGACGGCCATTGATGACGATCGGCCCGGTCTCTTCGTGCTTGCGCCACCTGGCAACCGTCGTGGTCGCGGGCGGCGTCTGGGCGGCAGCGGCGTTCGGCCAGGATGCGGCGGCGCCCCCCGGGGGGGGATCCAGCGTCGTCGTCTCGGGGCGGCCGCTCTACGTCGAGTTTGCGCTGGTGCTCGTGCTCATCGGCGCCGTGCTGTTCGCCGTCTGCCGGTCCAGCCGCAGAAACTGAGCGTCACTCCGGCAGCGGTCCGCCGGCGTCGCGGGACATCTCCCACATGCGGCGGATGTCATCCCGCGCCGCAAAGTAAGCGCGGACGACGCGCGAGTCCCATTGGGTGCCCGCTCCCTCGGTCAGGATCCGCTCGATCTGCTCCAGCGGCATCCCGCCGCGATACGGGCGGTCGCTCCCCATCGCGTCGAATGCGTCCGCGACAGCGAGGATCCGCGCCATCAGCGGAATCTGCTCACCCGCCAGGCGGTCGGGGTACCCGGAGCCGTCGTAGTTTTCGTGATGGTTGCGGACGCCCGGCAGAATGTGATGCAGGTTCTTGAGCTCAGCGAGGATGTCGTGTCCGATGACCGGATGCAGCTGCAGCTTGCGAAACTCCGCCTCGGTCAGCCGCCCCGGCTTGCCCAGAATCGCGTCCTCGATGCCGATCTTGCCGATGTCGTGCAACAGGGCCGACAGGTAGATCGCTTCCTGGTCCTGCGGTGAGAGCCCCAGCTGCTGCGCCAGCCGACGGGCGACGATCGCCACGCGTTCGCTGTGACCGGCCGTGTAGGAGTCCTTGGCATCCAGACTGGAGACGAGCGATCGGACGAACGAGACCAGCAGCTCCTCCTGCTCGAGGAACAGCCGGACGTTATGCAGGTGCGTGCTCAGGATCAGCGCGATCGAATTCAGCAGATTCGCTTCGACCGTCCCGAACTCGGACCGTTCCTGCGAATTGCAGCCTACGATCCAGCCGACAACGGCGTCCCCTTCCAGAACGGCGGCCGCGACGAAGTTCCGCACCTGCGGGCAGGCCGTCCCCAGCGGCGTCCCCTCCACATGGTTGCGGACAATCGGACGCCGCTGTCCCGGGACCACGGCGCCGGAAATCAGTTGCAGCACAGCGATCTCGTCGCAGGGAAGCTGCCCGTCGGTAATCAGCCGCATTGGCTCTCCCGGGCGGGTGAGCAGCACGCCGCAGCCTTCGGCGTCAATCGCCCGATGCAGCCGGTGGATGCAGATCTGCGCCAGTTCACCCGGATCCAGCGAGACCCGCAGGTTCCGGGCGATTTCGTGCAGCAGCGAGAGTTCTTCGTAGGTGGCGTCGAGTTGCGCGGCCAGCTCGTCCATTTGCCGGGAAACAGCCGGCTGCTCCGCCGGGCAGACCTGGGACACGGCCAGGCTCAGCAATCGCGGCAGGATGTGGCTGGGGACCGGCTCTAACGAATCCATCCACCGCTGTACGTCGGCCGGACTCCAGCCGGCCTCCCGCGCCGCTGCCGACAGCCAGTCCGATGGCTGTTTGACATCCAGAGGCAGGAATCCCGCTGCCAGACGCAGCAGCGGAGACTCCATGGGGAGAGGTACCGCATAGAACGTCAGGCCCCGCGACTCATCGACCACGACGTGCGGACCTTCTCCCTGCCGGAACGCCTCGACGACCTCTTCCGGCAACAATGGGCACAGGTCCGCAAACGGCGAGTAGTTCAGCATGCCGCTGCCGAGGTCGGCGATGGCGAACGGCAAACCCGTCAGATCGCCATACGCGGAGAGCGGATCGTCCGGCAGACTGGTGTCCGGGTTGACGGCGCGCGGCAGCGGCGCCGCGTCCCGGCGGCGCGTCGGCGCGTCGACCCAGCAGATGGCGGGTTGGCTCATGTCTGAATGCGTCCCACTCTTCGCGCGCAGCACAGAGGGGAAATGGCCGTCCGGCGTCCGCCGCACGGGGCCGCGCTGGAAACAGGTTCCGGTACCGGTTCGTCGTCCGCAATGCCGACCGGCGCGCAGCTTCTGCGAGCCGAAAAGACTAGGTCGGATTGACGCCACGGGCAAAGCGGCTGTTGCAGATTGCTCCGGCCGGCCATCGGCCGGGATAGATGATGCGCAATCTGCGGGCATTCAGGCCAGCGCCGGGCTGGTTCAGGTCGGCGCGTCCAGCGAGCGCCCGTTGTCCGCGGCCGTCAGATTCAGCAGAAACGGCACAGCCCGGCGGCTCCACTCATCCGGACCGTCGTACGCCGAGGCGCCCCCACCGAAACAGCTCCGCAGCATGTCGGTGTCGATGATTCCCGGGTTCAGAGCGACCGCCGCCATCCCGCGCGGGAGCTCCTGAGACAGCGCCCGGGTCAGACCTTCGACCGCCCACTTCGTGCCGCAGTACGGAGCCACCTCGGCTGAAGTGCTTCGTCCCCAGCCCGAGCTGAAATTGACCACCACCCCGCGCTTCCGCGCGATCATCGCCGGCAGGAAGGACCGCAGCACGTGGAACACCCCCTTGATGTTCACGTCGATGACCTGCGAGAAATCCGCCGCCGGAACCTCCCACAACTTCGCATTCGGATTAATTGCCGCGGCGTTGTTCAGCAGCAGGTCCGGCGCCTCCCCCGCGGCCAGCCGCGTCTCCGCCCACTCCTGGACTCTCGCGGCATCGGCGACGTCCACCACATCAAACTGGTGCGGCTCTGGAAACCGGGCCGCAAGATCCGCCAGTCCCTCTCGGGAGCGCCCGCATCCCCAGACGATCCAGCCGGCCTCCACGAAGCGCTTCGTCATCGCCCGGCCCTCCGGTAATCAGGACGACTTTCTGACTGGAGAGCATCGTATGGTCCATTCGGGTTCGCTCCTCCGGCACGCGACCGGCAGCTTCTGCCGGACGTATCCGAACGCCAACAGGTTGCGCGCAGGCCGGCCCGGCGAACGCTGATTTCAATTGGTCGGCGGGACCGAGTCAAACTATCTTGCCCGCCCCTCCGCGTCATCGGCCTGACTTTGGTTCGGACGCCCCTGACCGCACGGCTCGGGATCGAGCCGGCCCGCTTCGCCGTATCATGATGAGACGTTCCCTTCAAGCGGCCGCTCTGCTGGCCGCGCTGTGCGCCGCGGCCGGCTGCGGCACGACCAAGCAGAACGAGGCCACGCACCAGCTGCTCACCTCCGATGCGGTCGATCGTTCCATCGCGCTGATCGACTTCTCCCCGCTGGAAGGGCAAAAGGTCTACTTCGACGTGAAGTACCTGCAGGACTACAAGGGGATTGGGTTCGTCAATTCGAACTACGTCATCAGTTCGCTGCGCCAGCAGCTGTTCGCAGCAGGCTGCCTGCTGCAGGAGAAGCCGGAAGATGCCGACTACATCGTCGAGGGCCGACTGGGAACGCTGGGGAACGACGAACACAACATCGTTTACGGCATCCCTGCCAATAACGGGCTGAATGCCGCGGCGGTGGCCGTTCCCAACTCTCCGCCGCTGCCCGCGATCCCGGAAATCTCCTTCGCCCGCAAAGACGACCAGATGGCGGCCGCGAAAATCGCCGCATTCGCCTACCATCGCGAAAGCAACACCGTCGTTTGGCAATCCGGGCTCTCGGTCGCCCGCAGCACCGCCAAGGACACCTGGATCCTGGGGGCAGGGCCTTTTGAACGCGGCACCATCCACGATGGCTGGTCGTTCGCCGGAACACGCCTGAAGTGGAAGATGTTTCGCAAGAAGAATCCGGAGCCGGCGCCGGTCGCCGCGTTCAAGCAACAGATGCTCTTCCATCGCCCCCCCGCCCCCGAACAGGAGGCCCTCGTCGCAGAAGATTCGACGACGTCCGCAGAGGGGGGCGCGCCGGCCGATGCGGACGACGCCGCATCCGCAGCGGCCGCAACTGCGGCGGACACTGCTGTCCAGCCTGCCGTCGCCGAAGAAGGGGATGCCGCACCGGCCCCCAAAGTTCAGCAGGCATCCGCTGAATGGGCCCGGGACGATACCAAGGACGGCGGCGGCTGACGTCGGGACGCTCCGTCGCGAATTCCGGGACAGCTGAACCGAAATCGGGGTCCGGGGCGCCCGGCGACACTTGAGGGGGCAGCCGGAAACTGGCTCCCGGCTTGGGCGGAAGTCCACTCGTGGTCCGCGCCAGCGCACCGGAGCCGGCGCATTCTCCCTCGTGCCGTCAGAGCGGCTTGAATCTCCCGTTGACTTCGCCGTAGCATCGCCCCTGATCCGAGGATCGCGTCTCCGCGTTGCCCTCGACCAGACTCCCTCGACCATCGACCAGCCGCTCGCTATGCCCGCTTCGAATTCCATCGAGTCCGTCCTGCAGGAAAACCGGAAGTTCCCGCCCGCACCCGAGTTCTCGGCGAAGGCCCACATCCGCAGCGAAGAGCAGTACCGCAGCATGTGGACCCGGGCCAAGGACGACCCCGCCGGCTTCTGGGGAGACCTCGCCAACTCCGAACTCGACTGGTTCCAGCCGTTCGACAAGGCGATGGACGGCAAGATGCCGGAGACAAAGTGGTTCGTGGGCGGCAAGCTGAACGTCGCCCACAACTGCCTCGACCGGCACCTCGCGACCTGGCGGAAGAACAAGGCCGCCATCATCTGGGAGGGAGAGCCCGGCGACACCCGCACGCTCACCTATCAGCAGCTGCATCGCGAAGTCTGCAAGTTCGCCAACGTGCTCAAGAAGCTCGGCGTGGAGACCGGCGACCGCGTCACCCTCTACATGCCCATGATCCCCGAACTGGCGATCGCCATGCTGGCCTGCGCCCGCATCGGCGCCACGCACTCGATCATCTTCGGCGGCTTCTCCTCTGACGCCATCGCCGACCGCAACAACGACGCCCAGTCGAAGGTCGTCGTCACGGCCGATGCCGGCTGGCGCCGCGGCAAGGAAATCGCGCTCAAGGAGAAAGTCGACGAGAGCCTGGAGCGCTCATCGAGCGTGGAGAAGGTCGTCGTCGTCCGCCGCACCGGTTACGACGTCACCATGCAGCCGGATCGCGATTACTGGTGGCACGAACTGATGGAGGGCGTTGACGCCGACTGCGAGGCCACGCCGCTCGACAGCGAGCATCCTCTCTA
>JBGTSJ010000007.1:0-266564 GCA_041940305.1 Planctomycetaceae bacterium | reverse complement strand
CTTCAGCGACATGAAGTCGGAGACCGTCGGCAGCCGCTTGTACGTCGTGCTCAGCCGCGGACGGCACGCCAGCAGCCCCTTGGTGCAAGGGTGTTGCGGAGCGGAGAGGATCTGCTCGACCGGCCCGTGCTCAACCAGCTTCCCGCGGAACATGACGGCGACGTGGTCGGCGATTTCCGCGATGACCCCCAAGTCGTGCGTGATGAACAGCACCGACATTCCGCGCTCGTCCCGCAACTTGCGGATCAGGTCGAGGATCTGCTTCTGGATGGTGACGTCGAGCGCCGTCGTCGGCTCGTCGGCGATGAGCAATTTCGGATTGCAGGAGAGCGCCATCGCGATCATCACCCGCTGCTTCTGTCCGCCCGACATTTCATGCGGATAGCTGTCCACCCGCCGCTCGGGCTCGGGGATGCCGACCTCGCGGAACAGCTCGATCGTCCGGCGGCGAGCCTCGGCCTTCGACACTTTCTGATGCAGGATGATGGCCTCCATCACCTGCTTCCCTGCCTTGAACACCGGGTTCAGCGACGTCCCCGGCTCCTGAAAGATCATGCTGATGTCGCGCCCCCGGATGCGGCGCATCTCACGGTCCGGCAGCTTCACCAGGTCCCGCCCCAGCAGCGAGACCTCATCCGCTTTCACCCGGGCCGAGATCTCCGGCAGCAGACGCATCACCGACAGCGCCGTGACGGACTTCCCCGATCCGCTCTCCCCGACCAGCCCGAGCGTCTCCCCTTCCGGGATCCGGATCGTGAGATCATCCACCGCGCGGACGTCCCCCTGCTCGGTCTCGAACCAGGTGTTGAGATGCTCCACCTCCAGCAGCGTCGCGGCTTCATCCATGCGAATCTGTTCCCTTGATCGTCAGCGAGTAGTACTTCAAGCAGATTCGCGAATCCGGAGATGCCGGTCAATTCGAGCCAGAGGGTTTGGACGCCAAGCCGCAAAGTCACAGAGCCGCGCAAAGGAAAAGAAATGTGTGATGTGACCGGGTGATTGACGCGTTCCCTTTGCGCGTCCTGGCGTCCCGGCGCCATTGCGTCGACCTTCAAATCGCCAGTTAAGCCCATCCGCCAACCCCGGTTGTCTCAGCGTCATCTCAGTCAGCACTCTTGCGAGGAGCCGTCATCATGACGCGTGCTCAGCTGCGCTCCGGGGTCGCCCACGTCGGCGTGGCCCTCCGCGATCCGGAGGCCTTCGCCCTCCGCTGGAACAAGGGGGACGCCGAGTACCCGATTTGGGTCTGGATGTCGCTCGCGGCGACCGCCATTCTCGGCACAACCACCTACGGCATGACGATGGGCCTGCTCGGCGGCGCCGGCGACATGCTCACCAAGGGGCTGCTCTGCACGGTCGCCGCAGGGCTCGCGTGGTCCATTCCGCTCCCCGCTCTGTACGTTCTCAACAGTCTGAATGGATCGCGGCTCCCCGCCAGCAGCACGCTGCTCGCCGCACTGGTCACCACCAGCTGGGGAGGACTCGCAATGATTGCATCGATCCCGATCAACTGGTTCTTCACCGTTGCGATCCCGCATCCCGGCTTCGTCCTGCTGATCAACCTGCTCGTCTTTACCGGCGTCGGCGTGTCGATGATCGACACGTTCCAGCGCGTCATGCTCCGCCTGGAGCCCGAGCGCGGGGTCGCCCCTGTCTGGTGGCTGCTGCTCGTCGGACTTATCGGTGGTGAACTCTTCTTCCAGTTCGGCCTGTTCACGTTTGAGGTGCCCGCATGACTGCACACTCTGCCACGAAACTCCGAAACTGCCAGGGCATCGGCCGCGCTGCCGACCTGCCGTCGATTGAATCCGTCGAATTCGGCAAGCTCCCCCGTCGCCCGGAACCGGCCGACATCGTCGATGCGGACCTGTCCGATCCGACGATGCTGCAGTTGATCGAACTGATCCTCAAAGGGCCGCGCGGGCTCGAATACCTCGTCCGTCGCGACGATCTGCAACCGCGATTGATCCCCAGGTTCCTGGCGATCGCTTCCCTCTCGTTCGCCCTGTTCAGCGTGGCGCTGACGGTGGTGATCATCACGTCCGGCGTATCCCCGCAACTGACGGCAATGGAGGAAGTCCTGCGGAGCGATACGCCGCTCATCCGGTTCGAGTCGGCGACTGGCATGTCGCTGCTGGATCGGACCGCATCCGCCTGGCCGCTGCTGATTGCGTACGTCTTCGGCCTGACGGCTGCGACTGGCGTGTGCCTGCCGAGCCTCTACTTCTACGGCCTGCTCTCCGGCGTCAAGCTTTCAATGCTGGACTGCGTGACCCACGCAATGAAGGCCAAGGCCAACACCGCCGTTGCTTTGGTCGGCATACTTCCCATTTACATCGCGGTCTGCATGGGAGTGATGATTTTCAGCGATCACCTCCCGCGGCTGTTCCTCGAATGGGCATTATGGCTGGGATTCATCCTTCCGTTCCTCGCCGGAGTATGGGGCACCGCCTCGCTCTACCAAGGCTTCTCCGGCCTCGCCGACACGCTTCCTCCCGAACGTTGCGAACGCCGTGGCTGCTTCCTCCGGCGGCTCGTCGCCTCCTGGGGAGCGTGCTACACGGCCGTGGCTCCGGTGATGATCTTCACCATCTGGCAGTCATTGCAGTCGCTGTTGACATAATTGGTTCAACTGTGTCCGCGAGCTCTTCCTCCAACTGTTCCGCATCCCCATCAGGCACGGCCAGGCCGGCTCCTTCAAGCGAGAAATCCCATGAAGATCTTTCGACGCGTCAGTGACATCATCTCCGCAAACCTGAACGACCTGATCGATCGCTTCGAGGACCCCGAAGCCATGCTCAGGCAGGCAATCCGTGAAATGGAAGCGGCCATCGACGACGCCATGCGCGCCGCAGCCGGAGCCATCGCTGAGGAGCGGATGCTCACCCGGCAGCTCGAGGAGTACCGCCGGTCCAATCAACAACTGCGTGAGCGAGCCGCTGCCGCCGTCAAACGAGGAGACGATCCGGCTGCGCGCGTGGCGCTGGCGCAGCGGGCCGAGCAGGAGAAGCTGGTGGCCGCGCTGGACGACCAGTTGCAGGCGGCCCGCCGGCACAGCACCAAGCTTCGCCGACAGGTCGCCGCCATGCGTGTGCGTCTGAGTGAAGCCCAGCACAAGCTGCAGTCGTACATCGCACGCAATCGGGCGGCGGTGGCACGACGCCAGTTCGCCGGCGACGCACTGCATTTCAGTCATGCCGACGCCGCTTTCTCCCGGTTCGATGCCCTCTGCCGCACGGTCGAACGTCGCGAGGCGGAAGCAGACGCCTATGAGGAACTCGCTGGAGAATCGCAGTTCGCAGTTGCCCTGAATGAGGAAACCGACATCGACCACGAACTGCAGGCGCTAAAGCAAAGCATTACCGGCTGATGTTCGGGCCGGGTCGCGGCCTGACGCGGCAACATCGGCGGCGATCGAACTGTGCAGATCTCAGATCTGAAATCTGAAATCTCAAACCACCACAATGAATCCCTCGGCGCACTTTCCACCGACCACCGACCACCGACCACCGACCACCGACCGCCGACCTCTGACCTCTGACCTCTGACCTCCCATGGGACTCTCAGGCACCCTCATCCTGTACCTGATGTGCGGCGCAGGCGTCGCGGTGGCGGTGTCTCTGCGCGATGCAGCCGGCACATCGGAGCGCGTCGCCACACTGTTCGCCGCCTGGCTGTTCTGGCCGCTGTTCGTTCCCTCGTTGCTCGCCGGCAGCACTTCATCGCCGCCAGATACGCCTCGCCGCCCGCCCCGTGATCCTCAGGACGAGCTGTCGCGCGCGGTCGCCGGCGTCGAGGCGGAGCTGGAACGTGCTCTCTTGAGTCTCGACGGTTGGGCAGAGCAGACGCTCGCCAACGAGCGCTCGCGTCTTGATGAACTCAAGCTCGCCTGGCGTGCCCAGGCTGCCCGGATTCGCGAACTCTCGGAACTGCTGGACGACTTGAAGACTGGCGACGTAACGGGGCCGCAAGGAGCAGCGCCGCTCAACGAGCGTGTCGCCCACAGCGAGCAGTCGCGGCGCGAGAATATCGAGCGGCTCGCACGTTTGCGGCAGCAGATGCAGGACGACCTGCTGGGAACGCTCGCCTGGGTCCGCGAACTGGCGACGATGATCCACCTGGCCAAGTACAGCGGCGCGCCGGCGTCCCGCGCCGATGAACTCGTTTCCCAGATCGCCGCAGCCGTCGAAGGCCTTTCCGCGGTCGCCTCCTGGGAGGACGATTCGTCATCCGCGGAAGTGGCGGCTCATTGATCGAATCGGCCGCTGATTTCAGGCCATCGTTGACGTGCGACCTCTTGACTTCCGACGCAGCAACATCACGAGAACAACGACGGGAATCGCCAGGACAGCAGCCCACGGAACGAGAGCGACGGCGGCCAGAACCAGGCCCTGGCCGACGTCCACCAGCCCCTCAAGCGACTGCGACCAGACACGACCGATTCTCGTCGCAAACGTCGGGCTCTCGACCGGGACATATCCCTGGATCTCGCTGACCTTAATCGTCACCGTTGAGAGCGCCGTCAGGTCCTTGAGCATCCGCAGTTGACCCTCCAGCTGCTCCGATTCGGTCCGGACGCGCGCCAGCTCCTTCTCGACGGCAAGGATCTCTTCAAGAGTGCCGGTCGCGGATGCCAGATGCTCCAGCAACCGCTCCTCTTCTCGTTCCTTGTTCCGCAGCCGGGTTTCGAGGTCGTAGTACTCAGCCGTGACCTCCTGACTGTCTTCGGTCCGGCGTTGCAGCTCGCCAAGTTGCCCGGCGGATGCGAGCAACGCGTCGTAATGTTCAACCGGCACACGAATGGTCCAGGCGCCGCTGCGCGGCCGGCCGCTGGTGGTGTCAATTGACGAGTTGGCGATGAACGCGTCATGCGTCGTGGCGAGCGCCTCAACGGCTGCCGGGATCTCATCGAAGCGCTCGACGGCAATGTCGAGCGATGCGGTGTAAATGATCTTTCGCTCGACGGGCGCGGGTTGCCCCGATTCGGCGTCAACGCCCGATTCATCGCCTTCTGCAACCTGGAATGCGACGAGGCCGTGATCATCGTCGGCAGCATCGCTCTCCGGGGCAACCGCCGGTGATGAGGAATACCGGTTTCGGTCAGTCGCAGATTCCGCCCCACAACCGATCGCAGGCAGCGCGCACACGACCAGTGCAAGCTCGCGCAGATAAAGTCCCGGCATCGGCCACCTCTGAGATGGAGAAGGGCGACAAGGTCCCCGCAACCGGCATGATCCGCCGTAGAGGGGCTTTATTCCCGCTCGACCCGCAGCGGAATTGTGAAAGTGTGACGCCTGCGGAGACTCTGCCCGCCGCAGCGTTCCTGTCGTGAATGGGCGATCCGCGACCGGCAACGATTGCAGGATCGAAACTTGAATCGTTCAGAGTGCACCGGCGCAGTTTCCGATTCGATTAGTACGGCCCGTCGCCTCCATTCTCTTCGGAGAGGCCAGCCTCCGGAATCGTGTCGCATTTCATCGCGGCGCTCTGACGGCGGGAAGCCAAACGCCCCACTCGACTCCATCCGAGGACTGACGCATGACGCGTGCTCCCAGGTCGGCCGTGCGCAGCTCACGCGGCCCCAATTTCGTTGCCCTGCTGATCACCTCGGCAGTCTTCTCCTACGTGTCCATCAACAGCGATCCGGTCATTTCCGGCACGGAGCTTCCCGCCGAAGCCGTCGCCGCGATTGGCCCGCCCGTCATCACTCTTCCCCCGGCTCCCCCGCCGTCGCTGCGCAGCGAGCCGGCCACGATCCTCGACGGCCAGTCGCAGGCCGAGTCCGTCGCCGCCGAGCAGCAGGCCGCAACCGTCAATCCCAATGTCCTCACCGGGCGCTGGGCTATGCTGTTCAGCGTCACTCTGCTGGAGCACGGCTGCGAGAAGTTCGCCCGCGTCCCCGACTATGCCTGCACCATGTACAAGCAGGAACGAATTGACGGCGAGCTCCGCGAAGGCAACACAATGTCCCTCAAGCTCCGTCACCAGCCCTTCAGCGTCTACATGAAGTGGCTCGACGGAGACAAAGGCCGCCAGCTCATCTACGTGGACGGACAGAACGACGGCAACCTGCTGGTCCAGCTCGGCGGCGTGAAAGGTCGCCTCCTTGGCACCCTGTCGATCGATCCCACCGGCTCTCAGGCGATGGCCGAATCGCGCTACCCCATCACCGGCGCCGGACTCCTCCATCTCGCCCGCAAGGTCCTGGAGTTCCGCAAGCAGGACCTGGAACGCGGCACCGGCGTCCACTGCGAAATGCATGACAATCAGGAACTCAACGGCCGCCCCTGCTACCTGTTTGTCACCACGTACGATGCCCCCGAGTACAGCGCCACCTATCGCAAGGCCACGCTGTACATCGACAAGGAACTCTGCATGCCCGTCTGCGTCCGCAATTACACCTGGGCGAAGGACGCCAACCCCGCAACGATTGACGACGAAACGCTGATCGAGTTCTACAGCTACAGCGACATCAAGATCGAGCAGCAGCTGGCCGACGGCGACTTCGACCGCGCGAACGAATCCTATCGCATGCGTCGGTAGCCCATCGAACGCATATCCCACGAACTGCAGAAAGCCCACGGGTGCACCCCGTGGGCTTTCTGCGTTGATGCAGCGCCTATTGAGCCGGCGTCGTCGACGGAGCGAGCGGCAACCCCGTGATGAATCCCCGATACAGCGATGCCACTTCCGTCGCAGGCAGGTTCAGCTTCCCGCGGTTGCGCCAGAATTCCGAATGCTTCCCGTCCCGCACGACGGCTGCCGCAATCAGCCACAGGGCGTCTTCCCGCGCCAGCGGGTCCGTCACGGCCTGCGTCAGCGACAATGCATCGTCGTGCCGCCCTTCAGCAATAAGTCGGCTCACCGCCCGCAACAGCTCGATGTGTGCCGGATACCGGTCGTCGCGCTGTTGCTGATCGTAGGCGCGCAGCACGTCGCCTGCCCGTGCATAGTCCCGCGATTCGACCGCTGCCCGAAACTGCATTTCCATGACATCGCGTGGGGCCGTCCGCACCGACCCGACCTGCGCCGCGACCGCATCCGCCAGTGCCGAGTTCCCGGCGATTCGGGCGGATTGGGCGACCAGTCCCGGCAACGACGTCCCGAACCACGCCTCACGTTCGTTCGCATCCGTCAACTGCTCCCGAGCGGCCATTTCTTCCCACGCGGGTTGCAGCAGTCCCAGCTCGATCGCGCGGCGCATCACTTTCACCTGCAGGTCGAAGCGCGAGGCCGCCTCCTCGTGGAGCACTCCGCACTGCTTGCGATAGCGATTGAACGCGCGGAACACGTTGCTTCGCTCAACGCCTGCGTTCGCCACCAGTTGATCCTCGACGCTCGATCTCTGCCGCTCGCACTCGTCCAGGAGGGCCTGCGTCGCGACCGGGCTCGGCGCCGTCCCTCGCAGTGCCGCGAGAGAGCGCCGCATGGACTCCCAGGCTCCAGCCTCGTCTCCTGCCTGCATTTGCACGGCGGCTGCATCCAGCGAAGCGAGCGCCGCTGCGCGCAGCGGAGCGGGGTCGGGCAATCCCGCCCTCGGCGCCCCATCGCTGTCGTGAATCGCCCTCATTGAGGGAACGGGCTGTGTCGCTTCCGGCGCTGTCGTCTGCTCCAGCGCCGTCAGGGCGCGTTGCAGGCTCCCCTGCCCATTGTTCGCGTCTCCACGCGACATCTGTGCATCCGCGACGGCACACCAGATTCGAGTCTGCCCCGTGGCGCTGGCCTCCGCCGCCCTGCCCTCCACCAGTTGCGTCGCCGCCGGATCGTCGAGTACGACTGAACCCGCCCAAGCAGCGAGCGCGTTCTCGCGCACGGCGGGATCGTCGGCCGCGAGCGCCCATTGCAGAGCAGCCTCCGCATCTCCCCAGGCCAGCACACTGCGCGTCACGGAGACCCACTGCGAACTCGGCATCGCCTGCATCCACGGACGTCCCGCCGCGGAATCAACGTTCAGCGATCCGGTATCCAGCGCACTGCGCCACAGCGCCGATGCCATGCCGCGCGTGCCGTCATCATCGGCAGACTGAATGACTCCCTTCGCGTCGTCGATGCGACCCGCGATCACCAGCGCGGCCGCCAATGCACCTGCCGCATCCAGCGGATTCCGGCCCACGTTGGGAAACTCCGCCTTTGACACCGCGTCCGTCAGTGTCTCCTGCATTGCCGCGTCGTTGCCCGCCCCGTGTTCGCCCATGGCAATCGCAACCAGCGGCTCAATCTCGTAAAACGGCACGTATCCCTGCACGCTCCGCATGCTTTCCAGTTGCTCGCGTGCTTTGGCGACGTCGCCCAGCTCTGCGTACGCCTCGGCTGCCAGACGGCGTCCGTAGGGTTTACTGCGATTGCTCTGCCGCTGTTGCGCCGCCTTAACGATCTCGCCGGGCGCGGTCTGACGAATCTCACTCAACGGGACCGGGGGAGGTCCCACTGGCGTTGGGACCGCCTCCGGTTGCGGGTCCTCGTTGATGACCTCCGGAGTCGGATCCGGCTGGACGACGCCGTTGGGATTGCCTGCCAGTGGATCGACCGGGCCATCCGGGTTGCGGATCACGAAGTAGTACAACCCCGCTCCCACCGCTCCCACCAACAGTACGGCGATCCCCGCGAAGGCTGCGCCCGAAAGCCCTCGCTTCGGTTCCGGTTCCTCGGATGGCGGGGCTTCCGGTTTCGGCACCGTGAAGACCGGCACCAGGCACTCCGGATTACTGCACTTCACCTCCGTTCCTGCCTGCTGCGGTGCAATGAAACCCGGCGTTTCGCACATCGGACAGACGACGCGGACCATCCGTCCCTTCATCGGCTTCGGGCTGACCGGCGGCGCCTTCACCATCTTCCGCGTATCGACTTCGAACGGATCACCGTCGTCCGGCTCAGTCCTCGTCGCAGACGGTCTCGGTTTCGTCCGCTGAGCCGCCGGCTGTCCGGCCGCCGCAGCTCCGCCTGCTTTCGTCGCCGCCGGCGACGACTCTGCCGCGGCCTTGGGCTTCGGCCTGGCCGACGGCTTCCCCGACATTGAGGCGCCGCAGAAGGGACAATCCTCAACATCGTCCTCAAGGACCGATGCGTGACAGGCCGGACAAGTGCGAAAATCCATGATGCAGCACGAAGGGCCAGGGACGGAATACAGGCGCCGCGCGCCGGAGCCGGCGGCAGCGATTTGAGACGAATTCATTGTAGTCGCGCCGGCATCGCCGGGGAAACGGCTTGCGCGGACCGCATCGGGCGGGGCGGCACCGCAGCGACACGACGGACAACCGGGTGGTACTGATTCGCCTGACCGCGACGAGCGTCACGCCCGGTCACTGCCGTCACATTCACACAGACTTCGGACGCGCTCACATCGGAGCAACCCGAACCCGGTTCCGCCCGCACCGCTTGCAATTCTCCGCCGTCGGCATAGCGTAGGGTCGCTGGGCAGGCTATGCTGTGCGGGGGAAAGAGGTCGTGTCCGGGTCCGGCTGTGGTACGGAGCAAACTCGGCCGCACAGGCTGCGATCTCCCGCGACACTTCCTTCGCCGCGGCGCGCGGGGCGGCAGGATTCCGCTCCGAGGACCAGTTCGGTCGTTGCCGGCGGACAAGTCTTTGACCAAAGGGTTAACCCGGTGGAACCGATCCTCCGTGCCATTGGCGGAGCGGGCGCCGCGTGGCGCCTCGTGGCGTTGAGTCTGGCATGCGCTCTGGGCGCCGCCGCCGCCGTCGCTCAGGACAATCCCGCGGACGATCCGGCTCCCGAAAGCGAGCCTGCACCCACCGCAACTGAGGATGACGCTGAGTACGCTCCTCCGAAATACACCGCGGAGCAGAAGCGGGATTGGGAACTCAAGCAACGGCTCAAGTTCTCCCAGGCCGTCAAAGTCGAGCGCCTCTCTCCCGCGGATAAAGAGACGCTCACCGCAGGTGCACAGTACTACCTCTACCGCATGACCATGCCCGAGGAGCGCGAGAATCTCCACGAGATTGTTCGCGAACTGCTCGACAAGCACATCAACTCCCGCGTCACTTCCGAGGAGGCGCGGAATTTCATGAACGAAGAGGTCGTTCGTCTCGGTGCTGAACTGCTCGACCAGCACCCCCACGTCCGGCGAAACGTGCTCATCCTCGCCGCCAGCCTCAGCAGCGATCCTCGCGCCGAGCCACCTGCTCCCTTCCTCGGTGCGACCAAACTCTTTCTCACCGTTCTGAACGACCAGTACCAGTTCCCTGCTGAAAAACTGTGGGCCGCCAAGGGCCTGGCCCGCATCGCCCGCAGTCCGCAACTCGCCATCGCCGATCGCAGCCGCATCGCCACCGACCTGGTTCGGGCGCTCGAGACCCCCGAAGCCCAGGCCCCGGAGAACTGGCCCTACCGCATGCGGCTGGTCGATGCACTTGGCGAGAGCGGTCTCGTCTACGACGTGACCCGGCAACCGATCTTGATCGACGCGCTGCTGAAGCTGATCATCAACCCGCAGGAAAACTGGATTATCAGAGCCACCGCCGCCCGGGCCGTCACACAGCTCCCGTACGAGCCGCAGGACAACGTCAATGTTCCGCTCGTGGCGTACGAGATCACCCGGCTCGGCCACCAGATGGCTCAGGCCCGCAACCAGGCCGTCGGCGCCAGCCACTGGCCGTATTGCTTTCTCAATCTCTACATGGCGTTCCATCCCCAGACGGCCGAGCAGAAGCAGAGTAAATTGGGCTTGCTCAACCAGGTGACTCGTCCTGCCTATGCCCAGCACCAGGGCGTCGTGCAGAGTGCCTACCAGGTGGTCATCCCGGTGGTAAACTCAGTCGTCAGCACGCCCAACGCGCCAGCGATCCCTCAGGCGCAGATCCAGGCGATGGGGAACTGGCTGCAGAACAATGTCCCCGCCGATCTCAAGCCGACTCCGGCCAGCAAGGATCTCAACCGCTCCGATCCTGATCCGGGACCGATGGTGTCCAACGATACCTCTCCCGCGGTCGGCAGCGCCCGCCCCACAACCGCCGCTTTGCCCGTTCGCGCCTCGCAGACTTCGACGACCATCGCCGAATGACGGTCCGGCCGGTCCACAGCCGGTTCCCTTCATGCCTGTCGCGTCCGATTCTCTCGTGGCCGCTTCGATGTCCGTCCCGTAGTACCGCCTCCCGATCGACCCTGCCGGACCTGACATGAGCAAGCACCGCGACGACTTCGAACTGGAATGGCACGGCGACGCCGTCGTCGTTACTCCTGCCAGCAACGTCGAGAACATGTCCTGGGACGTGGTTGAGCACGCGGCGGACCTGGTGCTGGCTCCGCTCGCCAGGCAGAAGGTGCCGCTCGTCGTCATCGACCTCAGCCAGGTTTCCTACTTCGGCTCTGTGTTCCTGGCCTTGCTGCTCCGTTGCCACAAGCTTGTCCGCCAGAAAGGGGGCGAGCTCGTCCTCTGCGGCGCCAGCAAGCTCGCCCGCGAACTCCTCCAGATCACCAACCTCGACACGCTCTGGGCCATCTACGACTCCCGCGATGAAGCGCTGGAAGCCGTGGGAGCGTAGTCGCAGGTTCAACAACGCGCGTGGTCGTCCGCGTTCCTCTGCCCGCGCAGCGTACCAGAGTGCGCCTCGTTGCCGCTCATCCGTAGCCGCCCGCTCAGCACGGGGCGTGTTACGAAGTCAACGCCCCCGCCACATCGGTGCGATACGCTGTGAGTCCCGGCAGGAAGCCGATCAGCCCGGCGAGGAGGATCGTCACCGGCACGATGACCAGCTCGATCGGCTCAAAGGCGAACGGATTAATGAGCAGACCGCTGCGGGCTTCGACGATCGGGGCGGCGATCAATACCAGTCCGTGACCGAGCAGCAGGCCGATCAGGCCGCCGCCGAGGCAGAGCAGCAGCGACTCCGCGAGGATCACCAGAAACACGCTCTGCCGGCGCGCCCCCAGTGCCCGCATGATGGCGATCTCCCGTTTGCGGTCAGCCATCGAGTTGTAGATGCTCACGAAGATGCTGATGCCGGCGACCGCGATGATGAGGCCGGTGAGGTACAACAGGGCCAGCCGCACGTTGCCGACGAGGTTGTCCAGCAGCTTCTTCATCGGGGCCACTGGGCTGACGGCCTGGGCCTGAAATCCGTCGTTAATGTTGCCCTGTAGCGACATCGCCGTCATCGATCGCTTGAGATTCTCAGGAAACGGCCCGCTCCCCTCGGCGGCGGCCAGCACGAGGATCGACGTGAACTCCTTCTGCAGATCGGAGACGGCATGGACGTGATGATGGTCGTGCCCGGAGTGATCGTGCGTGGCTTCCTCGGCGATCCTCTCCAGATCGTCGGCGTACCACTCGCGCACCTGCGACTCGGGAACAGTGTAGAACTTCGCCAGCCGCTGGACGGCTTCATCCACAGGCTTGTCGTGGCCGTCGAGAAGGAAGAATCCGTCCAGATGCACGAACACGGAGCGGTCGTTCGGCGTGCCGGTGGCGCGAAGGACGCCGCGGACTGTGAACTTCTCGTCATGGACGTGGGACTCCGTGGGATCGCGGCCGCCGTGGACCATCCGAAACTCGCTGCCGATGTCCCACCCGTTTTGCCGGGCGACTTCAGAGCCGATGACAGCGTCCCAGGTGCCGCGCAGGTAGTCCCCCTTGACCATGAAGGGGGTGCCGGAGACGACGTCCATCGAGAAATACTGAGGGATGGTGCCGATGATGGGAAAGCCGCCGTCCTCGGTGAAGTCGCCGAATGCGACCGGCACGGCCAACTCCACGCGGGGGTCGGCCTTGATCTCCTCGAAGAATCGCCAGGGCAGGTTCTCGATGGGGTCTTCGATGCGATAGACCGTGCTGAGGACGAGCTGCAGCTGGCTCCCTTTCGGCCCGATGATCAGGTTGTAGCCCGTGCCCGACTGATTGAACATCCTCGTCACCACGCCGTTGATGACAAGGACCGCCACCATCAGCGCGACGCCCAGCGCCACGCTTAGACCGGTCAGCGAAGACGACAGCAGCCGCTGCCGAATGCTCTTCCACGCAATCGTGAACAGGTTCATGCGAGTACACTCGATTAGCCGCGACCTGCAGGGGAGCGCGCCGCATCGGTTGCCGGCGCGGTTCCATTGATCCGATTGAAGTCCGCCAGGTTCTCAACGCGACCGAACTGCCGGGCGACCTCCTGGGCGTGCGTCACCAGCAGCAGCGAGACGCCATGCTCGGTGCACGCGTCCCGAATCATGTTCAACACCAGCTCCTGGTTGGCGACATCCACATTGGCCGTCGGCTCGTCCGCCAGCATCAGTTTCGGCCGGTTCGCCAACGCCCGGGCGACGGCCACGCGCTGCTGCTCCCCGACCGAGAGCTGGCCCGGCCGATGCGACAGCCGGTGACCCAGGCCGACCTGCGACAGCAAGTCTCTGGCGAAGGCCCGATCTGTCCTGCCGGCGAACGTCATGCCGAGCAGCACGTTCTCATAAGCGCTGAATGCCGGCAGCAGGTTGAACGTCTGAAAAACGATTCCAATCCGCTCCGCACGGAAGCGGTCGCGGGCCGGCTCCGATAATCGTGTCACGTCCACACCGTCAACGACTACCGAACCCGCGTCCGCGGTGGTGATGCCCGAAATCACATTGAGGAGCGTGGTTTTCCCGCCGCCGCTCTGTCCGACGAGCGCGACCTGTTCGGCCGACGCCATTTCAAATCGCCGGACATTGAGAACGGGGAGCGGCGTGCCGTCTGGCTCGCGGTAGCTCTTACGGACGCCGTCGAGAACGAGGGACATCGCAAATGCAATTCAATTGCTGGTACAGTCGGGCCGCAATCAGTACGGTAGTCGATACGCCGCCGCGCCGCAAGATGTTGGAAGCGATCCAACGCGTCGGCGGCAGGCACATTGTCTGGCCGGCCGCAACGCGCGACGGGTGCTCGGCAAGGCGACGCAATCATCCACTGAATCGAACTGGGATCATCGGCCACAAGAACACGCAGATGACGCAAAATGCGGTAGCAGCGTCGCCAACTTGCTTCTTGCGGAGTTGGCGTCGTCCTGCGGCGATTCGTCTGGCCAGGTTCGGAGGGATGCAACTCGAGCCGCTGCCGGCGGCGGTCCGGATCGTGGCGGCGACAGGATTCGGCCCACCGGCGGAATCCGCGTGGATTGCGGCTCGTCCGGGGCTGCGGTATCTTGGCTCGACTCCGCCAGAGTGGGAATCAGGGTGGCGGAGGGGCGGTCGGCGCGGCCAGCCGCGACCATCAGACTCTAGATCTCCGTCCGTCGCTGGGCGTCTGCTCGTGGAGCGGGCCGACAGGGACGCTACGCCTCCTGCCGGTGCGCGCTGGAATCGCAGATGCATCGTCCTGTGGGGCCGCCTGAAACTGCCTGCAACGTTCGCGATCGGCTCAAGCGTGCTTCATGGATCTTTCGGACCAAGTTCTGGACCTGTCCGGCTTTATCAACTACCCGGTCCGCCTTCTGCAGGACTACATCCGGTTCATGCTGGAGGACAGCCCGATCAAGGTCCGGTCGCTCCAGCCGGCGGACTTCGAAGACGCCAAACGCGTGGAAGAGGAAGCCTGGGGAGAACAGTACATCCAGTTTGACCGGGAGCAGTTCGAGGAGCGGATCCGCAAGTTCCGCCCCGGGAACATCTGCGCCGTCAAGGAAGGCCGGATGGTGGCGCTGATCAACACCCAGCGGGTCAACTACGACTGGGACAATCCCTGGCCGACGTGGTACGAGGCGACGAACAACGGTTACCTGCGGCACGATGCGGACGGCGAATACATCTACGGGGTGAACCTGGCGATCGCCCAGAACGAATTGCTTTCGGGCGCCGGCAACCTGATTATGCTGAGGATCGGAGCGGTGATGCTCGAACTGAACGTCCGGGGCATTATCCTCGGCGTGAGACCGCTGCGATACCACCGCTTCGCCGACAAGATGTCGTTCGACGAATACCTGTACGACAAGCGCGGCAAGATCCGCGACCCGGAACTGGGAATGTACTGCCGGATGGGATTCCACATCGCCAAGGCCCTGCCGGAGTATTTTGAAGACGCCGAGAGCCGCAACTACGGCGTGCTGCTCTACATGGAGAATCCGCACTACGATCGGGGCAAGCCCGTCGTGCGGACGGAAGCAGGCGAGGAGTAGCCGCACAGAGTCGCAGGCACACTTCGTGTGCCGTCCCGTTGAACCTTCGGGGACGAGACGCGGCAAGCGGGACCCGACAGTTAGCGCCGGCAAATCGACAGAGGCGGATTGGCCCGGTTGATCGCACAGAGACAGAGATCACGCAGCGGACGGCACAGGGGACTGTGCCTGCGACGATGAGGAACGATGATGGCTGTTGACTGCCTGTTTAAGCACGCTCACCTCTTCACCCTGCAGGGGGATGGGGTGGGATACATCCCCGACGGCGCCGTAGCGGTCTCCGGCAACCGCATTGTCTCGGCCGGTCCGACACAGGAGGTGCAGCAGCAGCTGACGTCATCCGCAAACGGAAGGGTTCTCCGCGAGGTCGATGCCACGCACTTCGCCCTGCTGCCGGGACTGATCGACGCGCACATCCATACCCAACTGGGGCTGCTGCGCGGCGTCGCCCAGGACATGCACGACTGGATGATGCGGGGCGTCCTGCCGTACATGCTGGAACTCAAGCCCAAGTGGCAGATCCTCTCCAGCCAGCTGACGTTCATGGAGGCAATCAAGGCGGGCACGACGACGTTCGGCGACTTTCTCGTCTTCCCCGATCCGGCTCTGTTCGAGCTGTACCTGTCGACGGGCATCCGCGTGCGTCCCATTCTGCCGGTGTTCGAGATCGGCCCCGAACTCCTCGCCGGCGGCAAGCTGTACCAGCTCGACCGGCAGATGGGTCAGGCCTCATACAACGAGGCGATGCGGCTGCACGCCGAGTATCACGGCGCCGACGACGGGCGCATCCAGTGCATGATGGGCCCGTTCGCTCCGGACTTCATCAGCGAGAAGACTCTGGTGCAGTGCAAGGAGACGGCGGAGGCGAAGGGGCTGCCGATCCAGATGCACACCGCCCAGGGGGACCGCGAGACCGAGCAGATGCTGCTGCGGTACAAGAAGCGGACGATCCCGTATCTCGGCGAGCACGAATACTTCGATCCGCAGTTCACAGCCGTCCACATGACGATGGCGAATGAGGACGAAGTCGGGCAGGTGGCGGCCGCGGGCTCCAAGCTGGTCGTCTGCAACGGTTCCATCGGATTGATCGACGGCATGATCCCGCCGGCGATTCCGTTCAAGAAGGCTGGGGGGATTGTGGGGCTTGGTTCCGATCAGGCCGCCGGCAATAACAACTGTAACGTCTTCAATGAGATGAAGTTGGCGGCGTTCTTCGGCAAAATGCACACCAAGGACCCGACCGCGGCGCCGGCGGATGAAGTCCTTCGCATGGCGACGATCGACGGCGCGAAGGCGCTCGGACTGGAGTCGGAGATCGGATCTATCGAGCCCGGGAAGAAGGCCGACCTGATCCTGGTGGACACTCGACACCCGACGCTGCAACCATTGATCGATGAGCCGTTCAACCTAACGGCGAACCTGGTGTACGCGGCCCGCGGACACGAGGTGTCGCTGGTGATGGTGGACGGGAAGGTGTTGTACGAAGACGGCGAACTGAAGACGATTGACGAAGAGGCCGTCATCCGGGACATCCGGGAAACAGTGCCGAAGCGCCGCTCGAAGGTGGGATTTATGTGAGTGGAGTACGAAAGGAGTCGAGGAGTCAAGGAAGCCAGGGCTCGAGGGACGACAGAATTCCGCGGCTTCCCTTCCCCTCGATTTCCTGACTCCTCGAATCCTTGATTCCTCCTCTCCCGATTGGGATAGCAGACAGTGAACGATCAGACATTCACGCGGGAAGAGATCTTCGACGGCGTCCGGGACTGCCTGGTCGAGGCGCTGGCGATTGAGCCGGAGGAAGTCACAGAAGACGCGCTCCTGGTGCAGGATCTGGGGCTGGCGTCGATCGACATGCTGGACCTGCTGTTCGGTCTGAACACACGATTCAACACGTACATCCGTCCGCTGGAGGTGCAGTCGCATCTGCTGGGGGGCATGTCGCAGGAAGAGTTCCTCAATGCTGACCGCACCGTCAGCGACCGCGGATACGAGCGGATCGCCGAACTCGTCCCGAATTTCGATCGCAGCACGCTCACAGAAGAACTGACCGACGCCGACCTGTTCGAGTTCTTCCGCGTCAAGCACGTTATCGACCTCGTGCAGCAGAAGCTGGCTGAAAAGGCGAACGACGCATGACGGTCCGCAAAACGCGGCGGGTCGTGGTCACCGGGATGGGGGCCGTAAGCCCGCTCGGAAACAACCTGCACGACACGTGGGCGGCGGCCAAGCAGGGTCGCAGCGGCGTCCGTCGCGTGCAGAATTTCGACGCCACCGACTGGCCTGTTCAGATTGCCGGCGAGGTGCGCGACTTCAGCGTCGAACCCTACCTCGATGACCATACGCGCGAGATCGCCCTCCTGGTCCCCCGGAATGTCCAGCTGGGCATCGCCGCTACGTCCATGGCGATTGACGATGCCGGCCTGAATCCGGACGCACTGTGGCCGGAACGGATGGGCATCTCCGTCGGCGCCTATACCACCTGCATCAACCTCGCCCACGCCGCGCAGTGGCGAAAGCTGATGACGGAGTATGATCCCCCCCGGTATCCGGAGGACGAGCCCAGGATCGACCTCCGACTGCCGCAAGTCACCGTCGTCGAAGCCCTCGGCGACCGCTGGCATGCCGGGGGACCCCACTTCGTCGTGAGCACCGCCTGCGCGGCCGGAACCCAGGCGCTCGGCTCCGCCATGCGGGCCATCGAAGAAGGTGACGCCGACGTCATGCTGGCCGGCGGCTTCGACAACATGGTCGAGGAAGTGGTCCTGCTCAGCTTCTCGCTGCTGGGGGTCATGTCGCAGCGGAACGACGAGCCGGAGCGCGCCAGCCGCCCATTCGACCGTCTGCGAGACGGGTTCGTGATCAGTGAAGGGGCCGCCATCCTCGTCCTGGAGGAACTGGAGCATGCGCAACGTCGAGGCGCGCGAGTCTATGCTGAACTGGCCGGCTACGGCGCAACGATGACCACGACGCACATCACCGACGCCGCCACCGACGGCCGCGCCCCGGCGACCGCCATCACGCTGGCGCTCCGTGACGCCGGCATGCGGCCCCAGGATATTCAATACGTCAACGCACACGGCACTTCGACGCGCGGCAACGACCGCAGCGAGACGCTCGCCATCCGTCGGGCGTTTGGCGACCACGCCGACAAGCTCGCCGTCAGTTCCACCAAGTCGATGACAGGCCACCTGATCCACGCGGCTGGAGCGCTGGAGGCCGCCATCTCCGTGATGGCGATCCACGATAACGTCGCGCCTCCGACTACCAATCTTGAGAACCCGGACCCCGGATGCGATCTGGACTACATCGCCAACGAGTCGCGGCCGATGACAATCGACGCGGCCGCCTCCAACTCGTTCGCATTTGGAGGCAATAACGCAACCGTAGTATTCCGGCGGTTTCGAGACTAGCACACTGAGACAGACACCTGGTTTGCGAGGAAACCGGGTGTCGAATGAACCGATGCCCACATCATCCACCAGACGTCGGATCGTCGTGACAGGCCGCGGCCTGCTGACGCCCCTCGGCCGCAGCGCAGACGAAGTCTGGCGACGCTGGGCCGCCGGCGACTGCGCGGCCGGACCAGTGAAACGGTTCGATGCGAGCACTCTCCACACCCGCATCGCCTCGGAAGTGCCGGACTTCAATCCTCGCCAGGAACTCAAGAGTGGTCGCCTGGCGCGGCTGCTGCGACCCGGCGAAGACTTCGGCTACCTGGCGGCGGGCGCTGCTCTCGCTGACTCCGGTCTGGCAACCCCGCTCTCCAACGCGGAGATGTGCGGCATCGCCATCGGCTGCCGGAAGGAGGGGCCCAGGGTCGAAAACTTCTTCACCGGCATCAAGGAGGGACTGAACGAAGCCGGCGAACTCGACCACACCCGGTTCATCGAAGAAGGCATCAAGCTCATCCCGCCGCAGACGATCGTCGAGGGCCTGCCGAACGCCTGCATGTACTACATCGCCCACGAGTACGTGCTGGAGGGGGTCAACTACAACTTTCTGGCGCTCGGGTCCGGCGCAACAATGGCGCTGGGAGAAAGCCTCCGCGCTCTCCGCCGCGGTGAAGCTGACCTGATGCTTGCCGGCGGATACGACTCGTGGGTCAACTGGGTCTACCTCGCGCAGCTCTCGAACCGCAAGCTCCTGACGCAGCGCAACGACGATCCCCAGCACGCCCACAAGCCGTTTGACGTCGATCGTGACGGCAGCGTGGCGGGCGAAGGCGCCTGCCTGATGGTTCTCGAGGATCTGCACGCCGCCCGCGCCCGCGGCGCCCCGGTGCACGCGGAACTGCTCGGCTACGCCGCGACAACCGGCGTCCCGCACGAGGACGTCTCCCGCTCGTCCCGGCTGCTGTCGGAATGCATCGCCCGTGTTCTGCGGGAATCGCGCATTCGCCCCGAACAACTCGACTTCGTCCATGTAACGGGAGACGCGACCCCCAGCGGCGACCGCATTGAAAGCGCCGGCCTGCTGGATGCGCTGGGGGCACACGCCCGCCGCGTGCCGGTCACTACGCTCAAGTCGTCGACGGGCCACCTCGGCAACGCCTCCGGATCCGTTGAATTGGCCGTCATGATGGAATCGATGCGCCGGGGCACGCTGCTCCCGATCGTCAATCTGCAGCAGCCGGATCCTGAACTTCCGCTCGCCTTCGTCCGCGAGCCGCGTGAAGGACTCCCCCTGCAGTACGGCCTGATGCTCAGTCGGGGCTGGCCCTCCCACTACACCGCTCTCGTCATTGGTCAACCACCTGCCTGAGTCCGATTTCCCTCCCTTGATTCCGGGCGCCGCCCCGGGACGCATTGACTCGATACTCCGCTTCGGCGGCGGCCAGAGAAGCGAAGCCGCGCGTCAGAACAACGAGTCTCCGGGCACAATCGCGGTGACCCGCGCCTTATCGAATCGAATCCGATGATGAAGTCAGACGTGATCTCCGACCCGGTTTGCATTATCGGCGGCGGCTCCTCCGGAATCGTCGCCGCGAAGATTCTGCATCAACGCGGCGTCCCTTTCGACTGTTTTGAGAAGGGTTCCGGCATCGGCGGACTGTGGCGCTACAATAACGACAGCGGCTCGTCGTCGGCCTATCGCACGCTGCACATCAATACGTCGCGGGACACGATGGCCTACTCCGACTATCCGATGCCCAAGGAGTACCCCGACTTTCCGCATCACTCGCTGATCCTCAAATACTTCGAAAGCTACGTCGACCACTTCGGCTTCCGCGACAAGCTCACGTTCGAGACCGCTGTCGAGCAGGTCCGGCCGCTCGATGACGGAGGTTACGAAGTCACTGTGCAGGACCGCGCGGGGAACAAGTCGACGCGCCGCTACTCGGCTGTGCTGGTTGCCAACGGGCATCACTCCAAGCCGCGCTGGCCGACGTACCCCGGCGAGTTCACCGGCGAAGTCTTGCATTCGCACTACTACCGCGAGCCCTCGAAGTTCGCCGGTAAGCGGGTGCTGGTCGTCGGGCTGGGGAACTCGAGTTGCGATATCCTCTGCGAGACGGCTCGCGTGGCAGCCAGGACGTTCCTGTCGACGCGCCGGGGAGCGCACATCATCCCCAAATACATGTTCGGCTATGCGATGGACCGCATCCTCCCGCCGTGGTGCTGGCGGTACCTGCCGTTCCGCGTGCTGCAGTTTCTGTTCGCGCAGGGGCTGTGGTTCTCGCGCGGCCCGATCTCCTACTACGGCCTGCCGAAGCCGACGCACCGCGTCCTGCAGGAGCATCCCACCATCTCGGCCGACCTGTGCAACATCCTCGGCCACGGAGACGCGAAAGTGAAGCCGCCGATCAGCGAGCTGCGCGGAAACAAGGTGGCATTCGCCGACGGCAGCGAAGAGGAGATCGACGTCATCGTCTATGCCACCGGCTACGACATGTCGTTCCCGTTCCTCGATCACGAGATCATCAACCCCGACGAAAACCGGGTGAAGCTGTACCGTAACGTCGTCCACCCGGATTACGAGGGGCTGTACTTCATCGGGCTGGTCCAGCCCTGGGGGGCCATTATGCCGCTGGCGGAAGCCCAGTCGGAATGGTCGGCCGACCTCATCGAAGGCAAGTGCGGCCTGCCGACGCGTGACGAGATGCTGCGGGCCATTGAGAAGGATTGGGACAAGATGTCGCGCCGCTACACCAAGTCCGCCCGCCACACAATCCAGGTCGACTTTTTCCCCTACCTCGACCTGATCCGCCGCGAACGCAAACGCAAGCCGAACCGGCAGGCCCGCCGCGTCACAAGCACGCCCGCAATGGCGGGGGGGTGAGGTCGGCCCTCTCTGGCGGCGCCGCTGTCCTCGACCACCTCCTACGGAACGGGTCCCCTGTTGGGCGCCGACATTTCGGACAAATTCCCGGTGAGGATCGAGACCGTCTCCTGCTGCTGTTCGGCCAGGTTGTCCGTTTCGTGCGGGTCTTCGGCGAGGTTGTAGAGCTCGACAGGTTCTCCGTCCGCGGTTGGCTCAATGAGCTTCCAGTCTCCCTCAATGATCCAGCGGTACATCAGGCCGGCGGCGGGGTCGTTGACGTTGGGAACGTCGTGCTCGTAGATGGCGCCGACGATGGCTTCGCGATCGGTGCGGCCCTGGTTGCGGCAGACTTCGAGCAGGTTGACGCCGGGCATCTCTTCGGTGGGTTCGAGTCCGGCGGCGGTGAGGATTGTGGGGGCGAGGTCGATGCTGCTGACGAGAGTGTCGTCGTAGCTGGCCGGTTCGATGCGGCCGGGCCAGCGGAGCAGGATGGGGGTGCGGATGCCGCCTTCGTGGGGTGAGCGTTTGCTGCGCGGGGCGTACTGCGGCGAGCGTTCGTCCTGGATCCAGCCGTTGTCGGTGACGTAGACGACGAGCGTATTCTCTGCGAGGCCGCGTTCATCGAGCATGCCGAGCAGTTCGCCGCAGGTCTCGTCGAACCATTCGCACATCGCCTGGTAGCGGGCGACGTGGATCGATTCTCCGTCTTCCGTGTACTTGTCGAGCAGCCGCTGCGGCGGATTGTGCGGCGAGTGCGGCAGAAACGGGGCATACCAGATGAACCACGGTTGGTCTCCCGCCTCATCGAGGAAGTCGCTGACCGGCTGCAGGCCCTCGCGGCCGATCGTAAGGCCCGCGTCGCCGTGGCGACCGCCCCGTTCGGGGTCTCCGTGCGTCATGCCGTGCGTGAAGCCGCCGCGGGCGTAGTTCCCTTCCCACCACTTGCCGGTCTGCAGTGAGAGATAGTCCTCCGTGCCGAGCAACCGGGGGAGGGTGGGGGCGTGATCGATGCGGGCGATCAGCTCCGCGTTGAGGCGGAGATACTCCGGCTGCTTCTGCAGGGGCGTCCGGGGCTGGCGATCGAAGCGGGGATCGTTGCCGGGGATGCCGTGCTGGTGCGGATACAGGCCGGTAATCATCGTGGCCAGCGACGGCCGGCAGAGGCTGTCGGGGACGTAGCCGCGCGGAAAGACCGCACTCTCAGACGCCAGCTTGTCCAGATGCGGCGTGCGGATGGTGTCGTGCCCCATGAAGCCGTAGTCGGTCCAGGCCTGATCGTCGGAGATGATCATCAGGACGTTGGGAGGCGCGGCGTGGGCAGCGGCTGCCGCGGCCAGCATGGTGAGCAGTGTCAGAAGGGGGCGGAGCATGGCGCGATCTCCGATTGGAGTGATGGCAGGCTGTTGATCGGCGTCGGTTTTTCAGGTTGGACGAACGAGCAGTTGCGCGACCGGTTGGGGTGCATTGAGCAACTCTGCAACTTCTCAACTTGCGGGGGTAGTGAATCGTGACCGAGTTGTGAAAAGTTGATGGGAAGTTGGTGCAAAGCTGATCGATCGAGAGCCACACTTCAACTCCTGGAGGACGCGTGTTCGATTCCTCTATCAGAAGGGGACGGGGTGCGCATGCGGAGAACGATGAGGCTCAGCAAGCGCATGAAGTTTCGTTGCCAATCACCGTGTCACCACCAGGTTGTCGCGGTGAATGACCTCGACGTAGGGGACGTCGCCGAGGATCTGCTTGACTTCGGCGGTCCGTTTGCCGGCGATGCTGGAGGCGAGAGGGGCGTCGTAGTTGGTGAGGCCGCGGGCGAACTCCTGGCCGTCGGGGGCGACGAGCGAGACGACCTCTCCTTTCTCGAAGCGGCCGTCCACGCGGGCGATGCCGGCGGCCAGCAGGGACTTGCCCTGCTCTTCGATGGCGCGGACAGCCCCTGCATCGAGATGCAGGCGTCCCTTGGGGTGGATCGTGAATCCGATCCACCGCTTCCACGCGGGAATGTTGACCCCCTTGGCCAGGAACAGCGTGCCGACTTCTTCGGCGGCGAGGATGCGGTCGAGGATTGTCGGGTCGGTGCCGTTGGCGATGACGACGCATTCCCCGACGGTGGTCGCCATACGGACGGATTCGAGTTTGGAGTGCATGCCCCCCGTGCCGCGGGTGGAGCGGGTGACGGAGGCGAGGTTCATCAGGTCATCGTCCCACTCGTCGACGACCGGAATCACCCTGGATCCGGGCAACTCCGGGTCGCCGTCGAACAGACCGTCGATCACGGAGAGGATAATCAGCAGCGGCTCGTGGAGCAGGTTGGTGACCATGGCGGCGAGGCGGTCGTTGTCGCCGAACTTGATCTCGTCGATGCTGACCGTGTCGTTCTCGTTGATGACCGGCACCACCGAGTACTCGAACAGCGTATTGATCGTGTTGCGGATGTTGAGGTACCGGCCGCGGTGCCGGAAATCGTTGGCGGTGACCAGAATCTGGGCGGCGTGGTATCCGTGCTGCTGGAGGGCTTCGTTCCAGCGGCGCATGAGGTGGGCCTGGCCGGTGGCCGCAGCGGCCTGGAGGTGTGGCAGGTCGCCGGGACGGGACTTGAGCCCCAAAATGCCCATGCCGGCGCCGACGGCCCCGCTGGAGACAACGACCACCTTCCGACCCGTCTGGATGACGCGGTGAATCTGGGCGGCGAGCGCCTCGATGCGGGCGACGTCGAGCGAGTCGTCGGTGCGGGCCAGGACGTTCGTGCCGACCTTGATGACGAGGGTACGGGCCGAATCGACAACTTCGCGGCGGACCAGGTTGCTCATGCGCTCAGGGTGAAGATTCGGTGTGCTGGCCGGCGTATGTTAGGGAAGACGCCGAAAGAATTCACCACGTTGTGAGCCGCCGGCGGCGGGGTTGAACTCCTCCGCTCGTCGGAATCTGCTTGACTCGCCCCTGTGCATTCGTAGACTGAAATGGTCGGCGGCTGGACAAGCGACGGGGACGGCGGGGCAGTCATTCGAGCAGCGCACTCGATTTTCCGGAGATTTCGCTGCACGTGTGATGTCCGCACGCCGTAGAATGAGAACCGCATCTGCGGGTCGTTCGACCTGTAGCGGTGCCATGCATCCGTCCTTGCATGCCGCTTTCGTAAGCTGATCCGAATGGGCGACGAAGGCAACGCTCGTTGAAGTTGCAACGCGATCCGTTCGAAACAGATACAGACACACTCCCCACTTCGGAAGTTCGGAGCGACCGAGCCGCGTGAGTCGGCGACCGGTCCCCGCAGGAGATGATTCATGGCTGCTGCCAACAAGCCGACCGCCGTCCACTTCGCCCTCGTGTTCTTTGTGATGCTCTCCCTAATCCTGGGGGTGTTCACCTACCTCGGCTACCGGGACCTGGGTGTGGCGCAGGGCGATCTGGTGCAGCGGGACGCGGATCTGAGCACGCTCCGCAACAGCTTCGACAATCGCGTGGCGGAAGTCACCGATCTCAAGACGCGGCTGGGCTACAACTTCGACCAGCTTGGCGGACCGGGCGTCAATGACGCCAACACGGTCTACGCCGCGCTCAATAATGACATCCAGACCTTCGGCGGGACGCTCGCGGCCAATACGAATCGGGCGACGCTGCAGGCGATGCGAACCGCGCTGGACAACCTGCTGGCCGAAAACCAGCAGCTTAAGGACAGCATGAATCAGAATCGCGACAATCTTGTCGCCGTTGAGTCCGGGGCGAACATCCGCGTCGACCAGTTCAAGACTTCGCAGGAGGCATCCGAGCAGCAGTTGCAGACGCAGATCACCAAGCACGAGCAGGAGATCTCGGAAAAGAACGGTGAGATCGAGCAGTGGAAGCGCGACTACAACCTCGTCCAGAGCGAAAAGGAAGAACTGCGGGACGAATACGAGCGGTTCCGCCGCGACAGCGACCAGCGGCTGACCAAGCTCAACGACCAGATCGACTTCTACAAGGACCAACTGGAAGAGCTGACGAAGGTGAGCTTCGAGCGGGAGGACGGTGAGATCGTCGCCGTCGACAACACCACCCGCACTGTGTGGATCAACCTTGGCAATCTCGACAATCTTCGCACGCAGGTGACGTTCAGCGTGTACACGAAGGACCATCGCGGCATCGGCCGCGGCGTGGAGGACATCAAGGCGAAGATCGAGGTGACGCGGATCCTCGAAGGGCACCTGTCGGAAGCGCGGATCCTCGATGAAGACCTGTTCCGCCCGATTTCGGAAGGGGACCCCATCTTCACGCCGCTGTGGTCTGCCGGCCGCACCGAGTACTTCGCGATCGTCGGCCGCCCGGACCTGGATGAGGACGGCGACAGCGACTGGGACCTGTTCCATGAAGTCGTGGAGAACGCCGGCGCCAAGGTGGACCTGATCGTCAACGACGAGGGCCTGCGGGACCCGTTCGATGCCACGCTGTCCGCCCGGACGAAGTTTCTGATCATCGGCGACATGGACGACCCGGCTGAATTCTCCGGACAGGTCGAGAAGCAGGAGCTGGCGTCCCGCATTCTTGCGGAGCAGAAGGCCCTGATTGACGAAGCCCGGCTGTACGGCATCCGCGTCGTCCGCCTCAACGATTTCCTGGAGTACATCGGCTGGAAGCCGCAGCAGCGGCTGTGGCAGCCGGGCGAGAACAAGAAGTACAACCTGGGCGCCGGTTCGCAGAGCGCGTCGGTGGACGAGTCGTTCCAGGATCGGACGTCGTCGGGACAGGTGTCCGAACTGTTTCGCCAGAACCGCGCCCGCGTCCAGAAGGAGGCCGACGGCACGACCAGCGGCCTGTTCCGTGGAACCGAAAACTGAGCCGTGTTGAGCCGGGTTTTCAGCTGCGACTAAGCGGGTGTTGCGGAATCGGCGGAAGCCCCGCGCAGTCCTTGGACAGAGCGGGCGACGATCTCGACGGCGCGGTCAACCTCCTCGGCGGTCGTGAAGCGCCCCAGGCCGAACCTCAGGCTGGCACGGGCGAGGCGTTCGGGGACGCCGATCGCACGCAGGACGTGACTCGGCTCCGGGTTCGCCGACGTGCAGGCGGACCCCGAACTGACGGCCAGTCCGCCCGCCGCCACGGCGGCCAGCAGAGCATCGCCGTCGACGCCCTCGAAGCCCACGTTCAGATTGCCGGGCAGACGCTGATCCGGATGCCCGTGGACGGCGACATCGGGGATGCGTTCCGACAGCCCCGCGCACAGTCGCATTCGGAGTGATGCCATTCGTGCGGCTTCGTCGTCCATGCCTTCGACGGCGATCTGCACCGCCCGGGCGAAGCCGACGATCAATGCGACCGGCAGCGTGCCGCTCCTCAGTCCGCGCTCGTGCCCGCCGCCGTCGATCAGCGGAGAGATGCGGACGGGGGGATCGTCCGGACGAATGTAGAGTGCGCCGATTCCCTGCGGACCGTACAGCTTGTGGGCCGTGAAGCTGAGGAGATCGACTGGCAACTGCTGCAGGTCGAGCGGGACTTTGCCGACGGCCTGGGCGGCGTCGGTATGCAGCCAGGCTCCGTGCTCGTGGCAGAGATCGGCGATGTCGTTCAGTGGATTGAGCGTGCCGATTTCATTGTTCGCCAGCATGACGGAGACGAGACGCGTCTCCGTCCGGAGCGAGTTCCGGAGTTGATCGAGTTCCACCCGGCCGTAGGCATCGACGGGCAGGATGTGCACGTCACAGCCGGAGCGGCGGAGGCGGCGGGCCGGGTCGAGCACGGCGCGGTGTTCTGCCGCGTTGACGATCAACCGCTGCGCACGGCCGCCGCCGTGCAGAGCCCCTTTGATCGCCAGATTGTCGGCTTCGGTGGCTCCGCTGGTGAAGAGAATCGCTTCCGGCCGGCAGTTCAGCGCGGCGGCGATGGCGGCCCGCGCATCCTCCACCGCGGCCGCTGCCTCATGGCCGTAGGCATGGCTAATGCTGGCGGCGTTGCCGAACCGGGTCGTCAGCCAGGGGAGCATCGCGTCCAGGACGCGCGGGTCGAGCGGAGTGGTGGCGTGGTGGTCGAGGTAGATCAGTCGGGGCGGAGACGAATGGTCAATGGTCATGAGTCAGCCGTCACCGGTCATTGACGACCATTGCGGCATGCGCCGGACGAGAACGGCGTGGTCTTCGGGCATCGCCGCTCAGGTGGCGTCCGGCCATTCGCCGTGGAAAACTTCGACGGCGGGCCCGGTCATGTAGACTTCTCCGGACTGGGCCCATTCGAGCGTCAGGTCGCCTCCGGGCAGGTGGGCGACGATGGTCCGTTCCGTCTTTTCATTCAGGACGCAGGCGACGCAGGTCGCGCTGGCGCCGGTGCCGCAGGCCTGCGTCTCTCCGCTGCCGCGCTCCCAGACGCGGAGCTTGACTTCGCGGGGGGAGAGGACCTGAACGAACTCGGCGTTCACGCGGCGGGGGAACGCCGCGTGCCGCTCGATCTGGGGACCGATCCCGAGCACCCATTCGTCCGTCAGTTCGTCCACGAACGTGACGCAATGCGGGTTGCCCATCGAGAGGGCGGTCACCTCCAGCGTGCGGCCGGCGACCTCCAGCGGCGCACGGACGGGGGGATTCCCTTCGAGCAGCGTGGGAATCGCCTCACGGCCGAAGATCGGCTTCCCCATGTTGACGCGGATCTGCTCGGCGAGGCCGTTGCGGACGTCGAGCTGCAGTTCGAGGACGCCGGCGCCGGTCTCGATGCGGAGTTCCGGCTTGCGGGCGATGCCGTGGTCGTGGACGTACTTGGCGACGCAGCGAATGCCGTTGCCGCACATTTCGCTTTCGCTGCCGTCGGAGTTGAACATCCGCATCCGGGCGTCGGCGCGATCGGACGACTCGATCAAGATCAGCCCGTCGCCGCCGATCCCCTTGTGCCGGTCGCTGACGGCTCGGGCGAGGGCCGCGGGGTCGGCCGGCGTGCGCTCGTGAAAGCAATCGACGTAGACATAGTCGTTGCCGGCGCCGTGCATTTTCGTGAAGCGCATGTTGTTGCTCCGGTCCCCAATGCGGTGGACGTTGAGCTTAACAGACACGCAGGCGACCGGGGAGGTTCGCACCGGACGTCGTGAGGCGGGAGTGCAGGAAGGGATTCCTGAACGTGCAGGCCCGCGTGGTCCCGGAGAGCGCGGTGGACTGCAGTCAGCCCAACGGACGGCAGAGCGGACTGTGCCCGCGACTTTTGGCGGCGGAGCGCGCTCCCGGTGCTCAGAAGTCGTAGAGCGAATTCGAGGGAGGAGTCGCGGGCCGACCCGGCAACCGGGCGCTGCCGGCGCCCGAGTCAAACCCCGTCTGCCGCACCGGCGACGCGGAGTCGCCGAACCGCTGGTAGCGGGCCGACTCCGGGGCTTGCGGCGGGGCTGGTTCAGGCTCCGGCTCGGGCTCCGGCTCGATACCGTACGGGGCGGGCTGCGCTTCGGGAACGGGGACCAGCGGGTTGGACTGCTGGGCCGCCGCTTCGGACGTGAACAGGACGGAGCGGCCGGCCGGCGCGTCCACGGCAAAGTCGGGCGGGTACGATTCCAGGTGCCTGGAGTCGAAGGCGTGGCCGCGGGCGTCGGCGTGGCGATCGGCCTCGTAGTACGCCTCCGCGACCCAGGGACCTTCCGTCACGCGGACACTGTTGTAGCTGAGGATCGTTCCCTGCCGGAACTGAAGGTTGGCAAGGGCCTGATTGTATTCGACGAGGCTCTGGTAGTAGGCGAGCTCGGCCTGCGCGCGGCGTTCGTAGGCGCGGAGAATCACGTCCACGTTGTCCTCCGTGAGGACGCGAGGCTCGAGGCCGCGCACGTTTTCCTGCGTGGCGACGTAGCGGCTGTAGTTGGACTGCATCGTCGCGTGGGCGCGGGTCAATTCCTGGAAGGTGGCGGCCAGCTCGTGCCCGATCTCCAGCTCCTGCGCGGCGAGCACCTTCTGAGCTTTGAGCAGCCGCAGTTCATAGTTGCGGACCTGGGCGTGCGCCTGGCGGAGGCCGATGGGCCAGTTCATCTGCAGGCCGAGGTTCCAGCCGGTCTGGTTCCCCGCGCCGAGCGAGTTGCCGTAGCTGTCGTAGGTATTGTTGCCGCCGAGGAGGTCGTCGCCGAAGGCGTTGACGCGGTAACCGCTGATGAAATCCAGCCGCGGCATGGTGAGGTCTTCCGCAGCCCGGAGCTGGAGTTCGAGACTCTTGATGTTCCACTTCTGCCGGCGGAGGTCGACGCGGGAGGTGAGCGCCTGCGTAAGCGAGGCGTACCAGTCGGGGATGAGCTCGGCGGTAATCGGTTCGTCCGACGGGCGCAGGACCGTGCCGTCGTTGACCGGCATGCCGAGCAACCGGCGGAGGGCGGTTTCAGCGAAGTACAGGTTGGACTGCGCGGTTTCGACGGCGGCCTCGGCCTGGTACAGCGCACTGCGCGCCTGGGCCTCATCGGCCGGGATCAGCACCTCTCCGGCCTGCTTGGCGGTCAGTCGCCAGGTGTCGAGCGCGGAGTTGCGGGCGACGACGGCCGTATCGAAGTTGCGGTAGGCGAGATACAGATCCCAGTAGGCGACCTCGGTGTCGTAGATGAGGTTGTGGACCGCCTCTTCGAAGTCGGCAATGGTGATGTCGTTGTTGATGCGGGCGATGAGCACACCCTGCGACACGCCGGTGATGCCGCCGAAGCTCTGGACGATGGGGCCGGCGGTGCGGGTGTACTCGGTGCCGGCGCCCGCGAGCAGAGGCTGCTGATAGACGAACTCCAGGTTGCCCGTATAGGTGGAGTCGAACAGCGTGCCGGGGGTGTTGTTCCACTCGTAGTTGACAGTGTTGTTGAGCTGCACGACGCCGCCGTGCGCGAAAACCTTCTGCAGCGACGACTGATAGAGGGCTGTATCCTGGCGGAATGTGGCGCCCGGACCCAGAGCGGCGCTGTTGAGCGCCTGCTCTTCCTGTCCGAAGACCAGCCTGGTGGCGAGGCTGGCATCAAACTCGGCCAGAGCGGCTTCGACGCCGCGTCCGCCGAAGAGCACTCCCGACTCCTGAATCGCCGGGTCGTAGACGCTGGGGACGTTGTTGGGGGCCTGCAGCAGCGAGTTGCCGGGAGAGAGGAATTCTCCGTTGCGGCGGATGATCTCGCTGTTCATCAGGGCGGTGTGAATGGCCTCGGCGAGGGCGAATTCGCGAATGGGCCAGTGCTCGCGGTCGGCGATGGTGTGCGGCGGGGCCGAGCCGGTGAGCTCCGGCGGAGGCTGGTCGGCGACGAGCGGGTAGTCAATCTCAGTGGCCTGGGCGCGGTAGTACCGCATATCGGCGTCGCCCAGGTAATGGATCGCGGGCTGACGACCGGCGCAACCGGCGGCGAGCGACGCGGCGGCCAGCCATGCACCGTATCGCTTACCGAGTTTTCTCAAGCAGTGCTGAAAGTGCATTCCGTCCGCCCCCAGAGAGTTCCGGCAGAATCTGCGCGAGTGCGCGGCAATCTCGGCGCAGCCCGTACATCCGGTTTCACTGGTATCGGCGGAACAACCCCTACAGATTGACGGAATCGGCAGGGAGGCCGGGAAGTCGCCCGGGAGCCGAAGAGGGGCAATGCCGGGTTCAGTAGTCGAAGAGAGACTGGGTCCGCAGGACTGAGCGGCTCTCGGGGAACGTGTGGAAGGCGTGAATGATGAGGCTGCTGGAAGTGGCCTCCGCCTGCATCACGCTCAGCGCGCCGGACTCCAGACGGTGGCGACTGGGAAACTGGTAGGCGAGCAAGGCCCTGGCGGCGTCGACCTGCAGTTCTCCCTGGACTTCGTCGAAGACTTCGGGATCGAGCTGCTCGACGTGGGCGCTGCAGCAGTAGGCGATGCCGTCGATCTCGACGTCGAGATCGCGGCCGCCGCGGAGACGATGGACGAGCGAACGCCCGCGTTGGGGGAGATCCTGCTCGTGGCTGCCGATGACCTCGGTGACGCGCCGCTGGGCCTGGCGGAATTCCAGCACGTGGCCGGCGGCGCAGATGCGGAGCAGCGCTTCAAAGCCGTTGCCGACGATGTGCGTCTCGGCGTAGGTGTCGAAGAGCTCCGGATGCAGCGCGCGTTCGAAGAGGTGGAACGACAACTGCGAGGCATCCGGACGGGCGAATTCGAGTTTCATGACGCAGCGCTCCGCAAAAACGCGCGACGGGGTCACGCGCAGCAATCAGCCTTCTGACCGAAGTATACGGAGCGCATCGACCTCGTACACCTGGCACTGCGGCCGGAATTTCGAAGTCGCGGGACGCGTTGGAATGCGGGGGTTTTCCCTTGTGCAGGCCCGCGGCAGAGGTTAGCGCGGCGTCAAACCCCGGAAGCGGCCAGGGCGAGACCGAAAACGCGTTCCCGGGGATGATCGGTGAAGCCGTCGGCCCGTTCGAGCTGCAGGAGGCGGCGCTTCATCGCGATGCCCTGCGGCGCGGAGAATCCGCCGAGCGCGCCGCCGGACGCCAGAACACGGTGGCAGGGGAGGATGATGGGCATCCGATTCGTGGCCATGACTCGCCCGACTGCGCGGGCCGATCGGGGAGCGCCGATCCGTTGCGCGAGCTCGCCGTAGGAGACGGTTTTGCCGTAGCGGACGTCACGCAGGCGGCGGACGACGCGATGCTGAAACGGCGTGAGGTGCTCGAGGTCCACGTCGACGTCGCGGAAGTCGTCGGTCTCACCGTCCGCGTACGCCTGCAGGCGCTCCTGCAGCAACGGATGCCAGTCGCCGTGCTCTTCGGCCGGCAGGCGGTGTTGAACCTCGGCCGCGGAATCGTGTCCGAAACAGAGGCCGGTGACGCGGCCGTTGCTGCCGGCGAGACCGAACCAGCCCAGCCGGGTTGGAAAGATCGACAGGATCGTGCTCATCATCCGCTCCGTCGTGAAAGTCCTGGAAATGGGTCCGAAACCGCTCTTTGACCCCTGTTCCATCCGCCCTTAGAATACGGCAAGAGCCACCAATTGCGAAGGCTGCTGCTTCGTTTCGGCGAAGTGCCCCATCGCCCGGCGCCCCATCCCGAACGGGAGACGACCCTCCGATGATCACGTATGCATCCCTGGCGGACGACTTCTTCGTCAACATGAATCTGAATACGGAGATGCAGCTGCCGTCATCGCGCGAAACAGTGCTGGAGTTCTTCGGGCGAGTGCAGAAGTCGTATCCGGGGATGCGCAACTTCTATACGCGCGAGAACGGCGATTTCGTGCTGGAGGAGGACAAGGACCAGCCCCACTACCGGTGGCTGTGCCTGGAGCCGCGGCGGATCTGCAGCGGGCTCGTCAATCCGCCGCAGGTGGATGAGGCGATGGACCAGCACCGGCTGGCGCTGGAGCTGGCGCCCTACATGCTCTCGGTGAGCCCGCTCGACTGCGAGGCGCTTGATTACCTGGTGGGATTCGATTTCGTTTACCGCGGGAATCATGACTCGCTGGTGGCTGAGGCTCTGGGCGTGGGGCCTGCGATGGAGGGCATGCTCGATATCCCGGGCGCCAAGCCGCTGAACTTTGAGCCGTCGCTGACGATCAGTCTGGACGACAGCTGCCGCCGGCAGGCTCGGCTGATGATCGAAACCCGGACCAATGCCTATCAGGTCCGCCGCAATGAGTTTCCGGAGGATTCGATAAGCGTGTACTTCACCGTCCGGCAATATGGCAGCCTGCCACATGACGGGTCGCTGGCGGGAACGCTGGACGAGTTACGGGGCCTGTCCGAAGAGTTGCTGGCGGAGCACGTGATCGACCAGGTGCTCAAGCCGCTGGCGCAGGCGATTGCGACGAAGTAATCGCAACATGGCGTGCTGCAGTGGATCGGCTGGAACTCATGCCGATCATGAGCTGCCTGTGCAGCAGCGCTCTCAACGGTTCTGCGATGCGCTCCACCCGCGGGTGAACGCCGTTGGTTGTGCGCGGCCTCGTGACCTGCCAACAGGCAGGCGATCAGCGCGGCGCGCCGGTATACTCGCGGTTTTCGTCGCCCCCCCTGAACCTTGGGAGCCGCGCCGATGCCGCTGAGCGATCCGATCGCCGCCTACAACGCGCAGAGCAACACCGATGCACACCTGGTGCAACAGTTCCTGGAGAGCCAGGGGATCGAGTCTTCGGTGACAGAGGACAACTCGCTGGTGGGACAGTGGACGTTCGGCCTTCTGCCGGAGATTCATAAGCCGCAGGTGTGGATCAGCCGCGCGGATGCGGAGCGCGTGGCCGAGTTGCTGACGATGTTCGAAGTCCGCCGCCGGGAGCGGAATGTCGCGGAGCTGCCGGAGGGGGCGGCTTCTATCGAAGTCTGCTGTGAAGACTGCGGTCGGACGGCGACGTTCGCAGAGAACCTGAAAGGCTCCGTGCAGGACTGCCCGCACTGCGGTGCATTCGTGGATGTGGGGGAAGTGGACTGGCCGGAGGAGGCCTGGGCGGAGAACCCGCAGCCGGCGGATGCCGAGAATTTGCAGGATTAGGCGACCGCTTTGCGGGTGAAAACGAGTCGTCGAATGCTGAGTATCCGAAAACACAGTCTGGCCTGGCGATGGACTGATCCGAAGTACGCCGTCCTTCCAGACGAGGTCCTGGAGCAGATGGCGCCGCTTGATCCGCATGCCGCGGCCGAGATGCACAATCGATGGATGCCGTTCTATGACCAGTTTGGCGACGTGAAGCGAGTTCGGTTTGAAGACGTGGACGTGTGTTCGACCGAAGGAACCTGGACGGGAGACTGCTGTCGACGTGAGGATCCCATTCTGCGGACGGTCACGGATTGGCTGCGCGACCGCGAGTCCGATCTGCAGTTGCCTGTCACAGTCTCGTGGCGTCGAGACTGCGCGATTCGGACGAAATGGGAGATCGTGAGCCGATGGTGGGATGACTTTTTCTATCCATCATCGGATGACGCCTTTGTCGTCCCGGATGAGCCGCTGTGGTTTCTCTCATTTCACCATGAAGATACGCTTAGCTTCTGCCGTCGCCCCGTCGTTTGACGCTCGGCATGGCTGAACCTCGGGCATGCGATCCCCGCAATCACGGCTCAGAATCATGAAGCGTCGCAGCTTTCTTCAGTTGGCGCTCGCGACCGGTTTATCGGGACGACTGCGGGCCGCGCAGCGGCGGCCGTCCATCCTGCTGCGGTCGTCGTGGCAGGTGGTGAACATCGGGGACATCGCCCATACGCCCGGCGTGCTGGCGCTGATCGAGCAGCACATTCCGGAGGCGGATACGATCCTGTGGGCCTCGGGAAGCCTCTCGGATGAAGTCGCGGCGATGCTCACCGGGCGGTTCCCGCAGTTGCAGATCGTCAAAGGGAGCATCGGGGAGGATGGACGTGCTTCCAGCGGCGACCTGCAGGCAGCACTCGACCGCTGCGACTTCCTGCTGCACGGGTCGGGACCGTCGCTGGTGGGGGCGCGGGATGTGGCGGCGTTTGACAAGCACGTCGGCAAGCCGTTCGGCGTGTATGGGATCACTTACGGCGGCGCGGCTGAGTCGCAGCGCGCCCTGCTCAGCCGCGCGCAGTTTGTGTACTTCCGCGACACCGTCTCGCTGGCGAAGGCCGTGGACGACGGCATCGAGAGTCCGATCATGGAGTTCAGCCCCGACGGCGCGTTCGCCGTCGACCTGCGGAACGATGATGCGGCCGAGCAGTTCCTGGGGGAGAACCAACTCGAGGAGGGACGATTCCTGTGCTGCATTCCGCGGCTGCGGTACACCCCGTACTGGAGAATCCACGATCGCGAGATGACCGACCAGGACCGCGAGAAGCACGCCCGCAGCGAGGAGATGCAGGAACACGACCACGCCCCGCTGCGGGAAGCGATTACGGCGCTCACTCGCGACCACGGCTACAAGGTTCTCGTTTGTCCCGAAGACATGAGCCAGATGGAGGTCGGCAAGCGACTGCTGGTGGACCGGTTGCCGGATGACGTCCGGGAGCAGGTCGTGTGGCGGGAGTCGTTCTGGCTGACGGACGAGGCATTAAGCACGTACGTCCGTTCGGCCGGGCTGTTCGGACTGGAGATGCACTCGCCGATCATGTGCGTGGGCAACGGCGTCCCGGCGATCGTCTGCCGGTTCGCGGAGCAGACGAGCAAGGGGTTCATGTGGGGGGACATCGGGCTGGGCGACTGGCTGTTCGACGTCGATCAGCCGGAGGACTTCGCGCGGATCGTCCCGACTGTGCTGGGACTGGTCGAAGACGGGGAGGCGGCCCGCGCGCGAGCCCAGGCAGCGCGCGAAACCGTCAGGGAGCGGCATGCCCGGACGATGGGCGTGTTGCGCGAGCGGTTGGCCTGAGGGACCTCGCTGCGAGCCGCCTATCTGTTTTTCTTGCCGGACTGTGCGGGTTTCGTGGCGGCGGGTTGGGACGGCTTCTTCTGAGGGGCGGCCGGGACGATTCGCACATCGTCGCCTCCCGCCACAAGAGTCCCATCCAGCATGGTCCCCATGAGCATCAGAGATGTGGTCTGGTCATCGATCGCACCGTTGGCGACGAGTTCGTGAATGCTGTAATGCAGGACCAGGTCCGGCAAGCCGTCGAGGTCGACGTCTTCCAGATGCCACTTCAAGGGGACGACCCCGCCCGAGAGTTGAGGGTCTCCCAGCAGGACCGATTCCGCAGCAATCAGGTCCACGGCGACATCCCAGGCGCCCAGGATGGCGACGGGCAGCACTCCACCGGCGGCCGCGCCGCGGCCGCGCTGCTTCTGATTGACCTTGAGATTGATCGGGTTGTCTCCGTCTCCCGGCTTCACGTCGACGGCGACTTCGATCAGCGCCGGCGGGGTCGCTCCCACCTGGAGGCTGACGTCGTCCACGTTCACATTGAAGAAAAACAGTTCATCCTGCAGTTCGAATCGGAGGTAGACGGAGTCGCCGGCGTAGGGTGCGAGATGCAGGCTGACGTCGTACTCGCGGAAGTTGGGGCCGATCTGCGCGGGAGGATCACCCGGATCCGTGGAGAAGAGTTCCACGATGAGCCCCCCGGCTGAGTCGAGCAACTGCACTCGGAATTCCTGACCGGGATCTGCATAGCGCCCCTGGAAGTCGAAATTGCGGATGCTGTCGACCCAGGAGAGCGTGGCGGACGAAACGTCGTCGGGCAACGGAATCGGGTTGCTGGTCAGCCGCTTGACGGCCGGACCAACCTGGAAACAGATGGCGTCGTAATTGCCGGACAGCGGTGCAAAGGGAACCGGGACCGGTCCCGGGGGCGGCTGTGCGCCGTCATTGGTCACCCAGCCTCCCAGATGCGTCCCGCCGAGCGTCTGGACCGTCCAGCCCGAGAGATCGCCGCTTTCAAAGCCTCCATTCTCGATGAGTTCGGTCTGCGAGAGCGCGGTCGCGGGAAATGTTGCGGCGGACACCAGCAGCAGGACGGTCAAACGGCAGATGGAGCGATGCGATGGATTCATGGAAGTCGTTCCCGGATGGACAGGGGGAAACTCCGCCGTGATCGCCAAGGCGAAGGGTGGAGTTCCCAGATTTGCCCGTATGACAGGTCGCAACCTGGACGCACGACGCAGGAGAGGTGATGGACGCGACGTCAACGAGGGGAACGCAGCCGCAAATCGAGGGGTCTCGCCCTGAGTGGTTGAGGTCCCCCCGAAAAGTGATAGCGCAAATATAGGTCGGGATTTGGAGAGGGACTTGAGATTCGTGAGGAAACCTGGGAGCGGAAGGGTTGCAGGTGCGGTGGGCCTGCGGCTATATTCAGCAACTGAGACTCAGTGTCAATAATCTGGGTCCAGATTGAGTTAGCCAGCCGACGCCTCCGGATCCGAGCCTGTCTCGTCGCTCCGGGCCCGCCAGCCAGACTCACGGATGTGACCGCCGCCAGCGGTGCGCGGTCGGTACCCCGCCCTCGAGTTTGCGACAGGCCTCCACGTATGCCCGCCCCCCGCTCCCGCCGTCGTCCCGGATTCACGCTCATCGAGCTGCTGGTCGTGATCGCGATCATTGCGGTCCTGATTGCCCTGCTGCTCCCGGCGGTCCAGCAGGCCCGCGAAGCGGCCCGGCGGACGCAGTGCAAGAACAACCTGAAGCAGATCGGCCTCGCGCTGCACAACTACCACGACGTTTACAACGTCCTGCCGCCGGGGGGGACGTATCGCCACAATGTAACCCAGCCGGCCGGCTGGTCGGTGCAGGCGCGGCTGCTGCCGTACATCGAGCAGGCGAATCTGCAGAACCTGATTAACTTCTCACTCCCGTATTCCGACCCTGCGCATGCCAACGTAACGCGGATGCGGATCGACGTGCTGTTCTGTCCAAGCGACACCAACGACAGCGCCTACGTGAGCGGTTCGACGACGTACTATCCGCTGACGTATGCGGCGAATTATGGCGAGTGGCTCGTCTGGAACCCCGTGAACGGCGCGATCGGCACCGGGGCGTTCGGGCCCAACAGCAGCACGGGGATGCGCGACTTCACCGACGGCACCAGCAACACGATCGGCGTTTCCGAGGTGAAGGCGTGGCAGCACTACCTGCGGGACGTCGGCGGGACGCCGACTCCGCCCACGGCTCCCAGCGGCGTCTCGGCACTCGGCGGGTCCCTGCATGACTCGGGACATAACGAGTGGGTGGACGCGCGGACCAACCAGACGTGCTTTACCACATGGTTCGGTCCCAACTCCTTCCAGCCGCACACTGTGGGGAGCATCACCCACGACGTCGATTTCGTGAGTTCGCGCGAAGGTGTGAGCGCGACCGATTCCACTTTCGCCATCATCAGCTCCCGCAGCTGGCACGAGGGGATCGTGCAGTCGCTGCTGATGGACGGTTCGGTCCGCGCGATCTCGGAGAACATCAACCTGCAGACATGGCGGGATCTGGGACAACGGAATGACGGCCGTCCGCTGGGTGAGTTCTAGAGCGGACCCTTGATTGACGCAGCGTCAGTGACCGTTGCCGCGCCGCACCGTGAGTCGGAATGAGCTGACACTGGCGAGTTCGCTGGAACTTGTCAGCTGAGTCGGGCTCACGGAGCGACCAGCGCGTTCAACAGGGCCTCAACTGCGATGGACGCGCCGCTCTATCGGTGCGAACTCTGATCAGAAGATGTTGCGCGGCAGGGGGGGCAACTCGGCGAGGTAGTCCGGGTGCACCCCTTTCAGCCAGACGTGGTGGTCCGTGATCCGCGTCGGCGCCACCATCCGCGAACGCACGATGCCGAAAATCGGCCCGATCAGGATCCCGAGGATGAGTCCCCCGATGACCATCCACGGCGCATAGTCGCCGCTCTCGGTGGCGGCTGCGGCGAACACGAGCCCCAATCCCGCGAGCGAAAGGGTCCAGCCCGCCGCAATGGCACGGCGGCGGCGGGCGAACCATTCGGGGCTGAGACCGATGTGGACCGTCGCGGACTGGCGGACGATAAGGGCGACGATCACGTAGATCAGCAACCCGGCGAAGATCACCAGGAAGATCGCCGGGTGATGCCAGTAGAGCGCCCGCTTAAGTGTTCGATCGGTTTCCACGTTACTCTTGACGCAGCGGTCCGGCAGTTGGGCCGTCTTGCGCAGCACGAGCAACCGACCGTCGCGCCAGACCCCGCCAGGTCCGCGCGGCACATCCAGCAGATCATCGGCGTCGTAGAGTTCGTCCTGAGCGGCGGGATCGGCCTGTATGCCCGGCGACGACGGAGGCAGCAATTCGCCGCATTGCAGACACCGCCGGCGATCATCGGCGGCACGGGCGCCACACGAAAGACAAGTCCGCATGGAATCGGCTCCCACTTGTGAGCATCCGGGCCGGGCAGTCTGCCGATCAGCCTATCCCGCGCGAGGCAGGGAAGACAAGCAGTGCAGCTGGAGGCTCTGTGGGGGGGTTCGCGCCGCAGCGGGATGTGCGAAAATCACAACGGTGCTCATCGCCGATGAGGAGCAGGACACGGCCAAGCGACAGACCAGACGATGGTCGCAGAAGGTCACGGAGTCGAGCGACGCCTTGGATCTGGAGGAGGGGGTCTGCCAGGCGAAGCTGGAATCGGCCAAGGATGAACTGCCGAGGCTGTTCGGTCGTGAGCCGAAGCAGCAGAGATCCGGAACGCTGCCTGAATGTTCGCATGACGAGAGAGTGTCCGGCAGTGGTCGCTGCGTTCGGCCGAACTTCTCTGTAAAATCGCCGGGGTGTAACATCGTCCGTCGGCGCCCCGCCGTGCCGGTGACGCCAGGATGGAACGGACGCGAATGGTCACGCTCGACGAGCAGATCGCCGCTTTGGAGTACGGCGAGCATCTCTGCATGATCTATGACAGCCGCGCCGAGCAGATGGCCGCGGCGGTGCCGTTCATCTCCGGCGGGTTGTCAGCCGGCGACCGGTGCGTCTACGTCGCCGACGATCGGACGATCGAGGAAGTGACGGTCGCCTTGTGCGATGCGGGGCTCGACGTGCAGGCGGAACGGGATCGGGGCGCATTGTTGCTGCTGACGAAGCAGGACGCCTACCTGAGGACGGGAGAATTCGATCCGGCCGGAATGATCGATTTCCTGCGGGACGCAGTCCGGTCGGCCGCAGCGGACGGGTTTGCAGGCTTCCGGGTCACGGGTGAGATGACGTGGGCGCTCGGTCCGGAGACCGGCTGCGACCGGATCATCGAATACGAGGCGCTGCTCAATGAGTTCTTCCCGGACAGCCGGGCACTGGCCATCTGCCAGTACAACCGGGAGCGATTCGCTCCCGCCGTGATCCACGACGTGCTGCGGACGCATCCGCGGGCCGTGCTCGGCCGGCAGGTGTGCAACAACCTGTACTACGAGCCGCCGGAATTGATCCTGAACGGCGAGCATGAGGCGCGGCGCGTGGACTGGATGATCGGCCAGCTCAAGCGTCGCGAGGAGGAGCAATCCTCGCGGCTGCAGATGGAGGCAGCACTGCGGTTGAGCGAACAGCGATTCTCGCGGTTCATGAGGCACCTGCCGGGCCTGGCATGGATCAAGGACGCCGATGGACGCTACGTGTTTGCCAACGACGCTGCCGTGACTGCATTCCAGACGGCTCGGGAGTCGCTTTACGGCCGAACTGACGCCGAGGTGTTTCCACAGGAGACGGCCAGCCAGTTCCAGGCGAACGATCAGCGGGCACTGGCGGGCGACAGCGGCGTGCAGACCGTCGAAACGCTGGAGCACGCGGACGGCCTGCTGCATCATTCGCTGGTGTCGAAGTTCGCGATTCCGGGACAACCGGGAGAACCGCCCATGATCGGCGGAATGGCGATCGACATCACGGACCAGAAGCGGGCCGAGAAGGGAGTACGGGACAGCGAGCGGATCTATCGGGCCATCGGCGAATCGATCGAGTACGGCGTCTGGATCTGCGATCCGGAAGGGCGGAACGTGTACGCGAGCGATTCCTTCCTGAAGCTCGTGGGACTCACGCAGCGGGAGTGCTCGGAGTTCGGCTGGGGGGCCGTGCTGCATCCGGATGACGCCGAGCGGACCATTGCCGCCTGGAAGGAGTGCGTCAGGACGATGGGCGTGTGGGATATCGAGCATCGTTTTCGAGGAGTGGACGGCGAGTATCACAACTTGCTGGCGCGGGGCGTCCCGGTCCGGGATGAACGGGGCGAGGTCATCTGCTGGGCCGGCATCAACCTCGACATCACGCGGATGAAGCTGGCTGAGGAGTCGCTTCGCGAGGCCGACCGGCGAAAGGACGAGTTCCTGGCGATGCTGGCTCATGAATTGCGAAATCCGCTGGCGCCAATCCGCAGCGGGCTGGACCTGCTGGCGCTGGGCGAGGTGACGCCGGAAGTCATTGCGCTGATGCTGAGGCAGGTGGAACAACTCGTCCGCCTGGTGGACGATCTGCTCGACGTGTCGAGGATCATGCGGGGCAAGGTGGAGCTTCGCTGTCAGCCGGTGGAACTGGCGCGGATCATCGAGCGAGCCGAGGAAACATCGCGGCCGCTGATTGACGCCCAGCAGCATGCGTTGACCGTGTCCCTCCCGGAGGATCCGGTCTGGTTAGAGGCCGACCCCGTGCGGCTGGCGCAGGTCATCGCCAACCTGCTGAACAATGCCGCCAAGTACACCGAACCGGGGGGGCGAATCTGGCTGACCGGTGAACGATCGGACGGGGAGGCGGTCATCCGGATCCGGGACACGGGGGTCGGCATCGATCCGGAGTTGATGCCGCACATCTTTGAGTTGTTCACGCAGGCGGAGCGATCCATTGACCGGTCGCTGGGAGGATTGGGGATCGGACTGACTGTCGCGAAAAGCCTGACGGAACTGCACGGTGGACGGCTGTCGGCCCGCAGCGACGGTCCCGGCCAGGGGAGCGAGTTCGTGATCAGCCTTCCGCTCCGGGCGCCGCCCGAGCAGCGCCGGCTGGGCGTCATGGAGCCTGTGCCCGCGAGCGGCCGACGCATCCTGATCGTTGACGACAACGCGGCCGCGGCGCGAATTCTCGTCCTGCTGCTCGAGAAAATGGGGCCCCATGAGGTCCTGGCCGTGCACGATGGTCAGGCGGCGCTCGAGGCGGCCTGTGAGTTTCGACCGGACCTGATGTTGATCGACGTCGGCCTGCCGCGCATGGACGGATACGAACTGACTCGACGACTGAGGGAGCGCCCCGAGCTCAACGGCATTCTGCTGGTGGCGCTGACCGGGTACGGTTCGGACGAGGATCGACGGCGTTCCATGGAAGCGGGCATGGATGAGCATCTGGTCAAGCCCCCGTCACTCGACAGGCTCCGCAGCGTGCTGGAGCATCCTCGGCTGCGGCAACCGGCCCGCCGTTGAGCGCCCCGTCGCCGTTGCGAGCTCAGACAGGGGATGCGCGGGATCGGCAGATCGAGGCCAAGGAGGTGCACTGTCGGCACGTGACGGTCTATGATGCGGTCATGCCCGAGCAACTCGCCCTGCTGATGCGGTCCGGGAATCCGCTGATCGCAATTGAAACGATCGATGAGGAGCGTGCGGAGGAGGTCGTCGCGCGGGCGGCGCAGCAGTTGTCGCGGCCGCTGTTCGAGTGGTCGATGACCAGCGGGCTGCGGTCGATCGAGCAGGGGCGCGTGCGGGGCGAGGGAAGCGCCGGGAAGGCCATCGAGGCCCTGCAGCAGATTCGGGACGGCCGCCACGAGCGGACTGTGTTTCTGTTCAAGGACCTCGGGCCGCACTGCAAGGACGCCCAGGTCCACCGCACGCTGCGCGATTTGCTGGAGGCGTTCGCCAGGACCAAGTCCTGCATCGTCATGCTCGACGCCCTCCCGCCGCCGGAGGAAGTCCGGCGGTTTACGGTCCGCTACGAGATCGGCTGGCCTTCGACGGAGGAACTGGAGGACGTGGTGCGCCGGACGTATCAGGCGCTCCGCAAGGACTGCTACGAGCAGATCACGTCGCAGGTGACGCGCCGCGACGTCGAACAGATGGTGCAGACACTCCGCGGGTTGTCGTGCGCTCAGGCGGAGCGGGTCGTGGCGTCGGCGATCCTGGACGACTTCGCACTGACGGCCGAGGATCTGCCGCACATTGTGGAGGCCAAGCGTCGCCTGCTCGGGACACAGGGGTGCCTGGAGGCGATCGCGGTCGATTTCTCGCCGGAGGACATCGGCGGGCTGGAGAATCTCAAGTCGTGGCTGGCGCAGCGGCGGCAGGGGTTCACCAAAGAGGCGCGGGAGTTCGGGCTCGAGCCGCCCCGGGGGCTGCTGATGCTGGGAGTGCCCGGCTGCGGCAAGAGCCTGTGTGCGAAGGTCGTCGCGGCCGACTGGCGGATGCCGTTGCTGCGCCTCGACCCCGGGGTTCTTTACCAGAAGTTTATCGGAGAGAGCGAAAGCCAGTTGCGGCAGGCGCTGGCCCAGGCCGAAGCGATGGCGCCGTGCATCCTGTGGATCGACGAGATTGAGAAGGCGTTCGCGTCCGCGTCGGCGGCCTCCGCGGACGGAGGCCTGTCGAAGAGGATGTTCGGCACGCTGCTGTCCTGGATGCAGGACCACCGGCATCCGATCTTCATCATTGCGACCGCCAACGACATTGCCGCCCTGCCGCCCGAGCTGATGCGGAAGGGGCGGTTTGACGAGGTTTTCTTCATCGACCTGCCGCCGGCCGATGTGCGTGCGGAGATCCTCGGGATTCACCTGCGCCGCCGACGGCGGGAGGCCGGGGAGTTCCGGCTGGCGGACCTGGCGATTGCCGCAGAGGGTTTCAGCGGTTCCGAGCTGGAGCAGGTCGTCGTATCGGGGCTGTTCAACGCGTTCAGCCGGAATGCGGAGTTGAAGGATGCGCACCTGCTGGAGGAAATTCGCAAGACGCGTCCGCTGTCGGTGCTGAATGCAGAGCAGGTGGCTTCGCTCCGCCAATGGGCCGCCAACCGGTGCGTGCCGGCCGACGGCAACCGTTGAAGTGTCCGCTTGTCGCCACCTGTCCAGTGCGCGGCGCGCGGTGCGAGACCCGTTGTTGACTCACACCATCCGCACGGGTAGGGTATATTGCACTTGGCATGCGCGGCACTGTCTCTTATTCCCATCCGCCGCCGGCCCTGACATTTCTCAATTGGCGATTGCCAGACGCGTCTTCCACCACACGAGGAACGGAGAAACCAATCCAGGGAGTTCCGTTGTGCTCACGGGTGTGGGCTCGGCGCGGACCAGGTTGACACGGAGATGACGCAGAATGCTTCCGGCATCGCTTAGAGTGCTTTCCGAACGGCAGAACGGCACGGTCATTCCCCTTCCCAGCGGTCGGTTCCTGATTGGCCGGGAAGAGGACTGCAACCTGCGCCCCAACAGCGAGCTCGTGAGCCGCCATCATTGCGTGTTTACCAATGATGACATCACCGTGCGGGTGCGGGACCTGGGCAGCACGAACGGCACGTATGTCAATGGCGAGCGGTTGAAGGGATCGGTTGTTCTCAACTCCGGCGACCGAGTGACTGTCGGCAAACTCGAGTTTGAAGTGCTGCTCGGCGATGACGTGGCGACCGGGCAGGCAGAAAAGCCGGAGGCGGCCGCGGTCGAGACTGCGGGAGATGATACTCAGTTCGCAGCGGCGGCGAATGCGGAGACGATGACGGAGATGCCTGCGTTCGCCCCTCCTTCAGGAGCGCCGCAGGTGGCCGCTGGAGACACGGCGATGTTCCCGGCCGCCTACCCCGGCGCTCCTGGCTACATGCCGCAGTATCCGCAGCCGGGCTACCAGCAGTATCCCGGCTATCCCCCGATGTACCCTCCCGGCTACTACATGCCGAACATGCCGTATCCTCCGATGCCCGGGTACCCGCAACCCGGCCCGCAGGCGCCGCCGTCCGCGGCTCCCGAGTCCGGGGCGGCCGAACAGTATCCGGAAATCCGCCTGCCCGATCCTGCGACGACCGGTGCACAGCCCCCGGCGCCGAAGCCGGAAGGTGGCGGACAGGCCGCTGCACCGGGGAATGTCCCGGACACGGCAGCGGATATCATCAAGCAGTATCTGCACCGCCGGCCGACGGGGAGCAACACGAACAAGAAGTGAAACCGGGCGGCATGCGCGCCGCTGGATGCGAACTGCGGGCCCGAACCCCGGTCGATTCGATTCGGCCGGGGTTTCGACGTAAGCGAGGGGGGTGAAAGCGAGCAAGGCCCGGCTTCCTTGCGGAAACCGGGCCTCGGTTAGTGCTCGCAGTGAATCATCGTGAAAGGTGATCCCCACGAGGAGATGGCTGCCTTGGCCGACAGCCCGCCGGCTGTCTGTTAGACAGTTCCACCTCGTTGGCTACTGGGACAGTCATTTTGCACAGGACCACCTCCTTTCTAAAACCGGGGTTACCCCGCGGCGATCGGCTCGCCAAATCCGCCGCCAGACCGGGCTCCAGTCCTGCCGCGCTGCGTGGCGCGACCCGACAACAACATTGTGACAATTCGACAACCGTTGGCAAGGTCAGATTTTTTGGCGCCACTGGCGAGGGGGCGTGCGGGTGCGGTTCTGGACGTGCTCACGCACGGAGGGGAGTGGTAGGGCGCAATGAGGCGATTTGCCCGTGTTGACGCGGCGGACCACCGGGAGACGTGGCTCTGGATGGCGGTTGGCGGCGGGAGGAGGGATCAGTCGGCGAGGCCGTAGCGGACGATGCACCAGAGGGCCTTGATGCCGTCGCGCCAGCCGATCTTCTTACCCTGCTCGTAGGTGCGGCCGTGGTAGCTGATGGACATCTCGAAGACCCGATAGCGGCGGCGGGCGATGCGGGCCGTGACCTCGGGCTCGAAGCCGAACCGGTTCTGCTTCAGCTTCGGCGCCACCTCCTGCAGGACCTCCCGCGTGAAGAGCTTGTAGCAGGTCTCCATATCAGTGAGGTTGAGGTTGGTGAAGCAGTTGGACAGGAGCGTGAGGAACCTGTTTCCGAGATAGTGCCAGAAATAGAGAACGCGATGGGGCTGGTCCCCGAGGAAGCGGCTGCCGAAGACCACATCGGCCCGGCCTTCGACAATGGGTTGCAGCAGCCTGGGGATTTCGGCGGGGTCGTATTCGAGGTCGGCATCCTGCACGATGGCGACATGACCCGTGGCGGCTGAAAGTCCGGTACGAACGGCGGCGCCCTTGCCCTGATTGACATCGTGGAAGTGCACGACGAGGCGGTTGAGCGGATCCTGATCGGGACGCGCGGCGAGCTCCTGGATGAGGTCGCGGGTCCCATCCCGGCTGCAGTCGTCGACGAGAATGATCTCCTTACGGACGGGAACGGCGCGGACGCGCTGCAGGATCTCCGGCAGGCTGTTGCGCTCGTTGTACACGGGCATGACGACGGAGAGGAGGAAGTCGTCGGGCAGGACATAGTAGCCGAGCTGACGGCAGGCTGCGTCGCCCAACAGAGACCGCAGACTTGCATACCATTCGGCTGAGAACGGCCGGCCGTCGTCATCCGACGACGGCTTCGCCGGGGTGTCGCCATTCGCCGTCATGTGCAGGTAGGGAGTTGTTCCGCTCACGGAGTTGACCTCGCTGATGTCGTCGCTGAGCGAGTGTAGCTGCTGAGCGGGACCAGCGCAAACCGCACGTTGGCAACGAAAGGGAGGTGGTGCAAACGTCGTGCGGGCGATCGCTACAACCGCTGGATTCAGCCGATTCGAAGCGATAGACTCGCGTCCCGACAAGCAGCCCTGACGAGGCGCTTTCAGCGGGTTGGATCCAGCGTACGGGAATTGACTGCGCATGTCCGTTCACACCACGGTCCTGACCAACGGGGATGAGCAGGCTGCGGCCCGGCTGGGGCATACGCTGCTCGATGCGGCATCGACCGGCATCCGCCTGAACGGGTCACCGGACTGGCAGATCGCGACGCGGACCTTGCGCGGGGGATTGTCGGACAGCGTGGAGGTGATTGACCTGTGCAACGGGCCGCTGACCGTGTCGGTGCTCCCGACGCGGGGGATGGGGGTGTGGCGGGCGTGGTACGGAGACGTGAAGATCGGGTGGGATTCGCCGGTGCGGCGCCCCGTCCATCCGCAGCACGTGGAACTGACGGCGCGCAACGGACTCGGCTGGCTGGACGGGTTTAATGAGCTGATCTGCCGCTGCGGACTGGCGTTCAATGGTCCACCGGGAAACGATCCGGACGCACGCAGCCCTGTCGAGTCGGAACTGACGCTGCATGGGCGAATCGCGAATGTGCCGGCCCATGACGTGCGAGTTTCCGTCGATGACGCAGCGGGGACGATCTCCGTCACGGGAACGGTCGATGAGACAACGCTGTTCGGGCCGCAGCTGCGGCTGACGTCGACGATCAGCACGCGTGCCGGCAGCAACGCGTTCGCTGTGCATGACGAGGTGACGAACCTCGGCGCGACGGATGCCGAACTGATGCTGCTTTATCATACGAACATCGGTCCGCCGTTCCTGGAGGCAGGGGCGACGGTCCATTGTCCGGCGCGGGTCATCGCTCCGCGCGATGCGCGCGCCGCGGAGGACATTGACAGCTACGGGCGGTACCTCGGCCCGACGCCGGGCTATGCGGAGCAGGTGTACTACTTTGATCTGATTCCGGATGCGCAGAACGAGACGCTGGCTCTGCTGCGGAACGCGGACGGGGAGCTGGGGGTGAGCCTGCACTTCGACCGGGACCAGCTTCCCTGCTTTGCGCTGTGGAAGTGCACGCAGCCCGAAGCCGAGGGGTACGTGACGGGCCTGGAGCCGGCGACGAATTTTCCAAACTTCAAGGCGTTTGAACGGCAGCAGAGCCGGGTTGTGCGGCTGCAGCCGGGAGGGACGTATTCCACGCGGTTACGGATGGAGGTGCATGATTCGCTGCGCGCGATCACCACGCTGCAGGAGCGAATCTCGGCATTGCAGATCCGGTCAGGACCGGTGGTGCACCGTCGACCGACCCTTCCATTCTCTCCGGCCTGACAGTGCGGATTCGTTGTCGAGGGATGGTTTCATGAGCGGCGTGAGTCTGTCGGGGCGTACGGCCGTCGTGACCGGCGGGGCGAGCGGCATCGGCCGTGCGACGGCCGTGCGGCTGGCCGAGGCGGGGGCCGAGGTGTTCATCGGCGATCTGCGACTGCGACCGGAGAACGAGGGGCGATTTCGGGACCTGCGCATTCGCCAGCGCATCTGCGACGTGCGCCGTCTGGATCAGCTGCAGGAACTGATCGACGGAGCGGCCGAAGCGAGCGGACGGCTGGACATCCTGGTCAGCAATGCGGGAGTGACGCAGGTCGGCCAGGTTCATGAGATCAGCGAACCGCAGTGGGACGCTTGCCTGGACACGAACCTCAAGGCGGCGTTTTTCGGAGCGAAGTTCGCAATCCCGCACATGCAGCGGGCCGGGGGAGGGGTCATTGTGCACACCGCCAGCAACGCGGGGCTGCTGCCGCGGGCCCATGATCCGGTGTACTCGACCAGCAAACTGGCGGTGGTGGGGCTGACGCGGAGTCTGGCGCTGTCGCATTCGCGAGATCGAATCCGAGTGAACTGCGTCTGCCCCGGACCGGTGAGCGGCACGGACATCATGCAGGACGACCTGGACGCTCAGCCCGACCCGACGGCGGCGGCGCAGCAGGTCATTAACGCGAGTCCGCTGGCGCGTGCCTGCGGACGGATGATCACGCCTGAGGAGGTGGCGGAGGCGATTCTATACCTGGTGAGCGACGCCGCGGTGATGGTGACCGGCACGGCGCTGGCGATTGACGGCGGGAAGTCGCTGGGCGTACCTCCCGCAGCGCGAGAAGCGGCGCCGGGTCAGGTCGGCTCACCCAGGTAATCCTCGCGGTACAGATCGTTGATGAGCACCATGATCGTCACCAGCAGGGGAGTTGCGATGAGCGCCCCGAGTGCGCCCGCCAGGTATCCCAGCAGGACGATCATCACGATCAGCAGCGCGGGCGGAATGTCCACCGCGCGCTGCTGAATCAAGGGAAGGATTACGTATCCTTCGAGCAGCTGGACTGCGAGGTATAGAGCGGCGACGCCTGCGGCTGTGCTTGGCCCCTCCGCAAGTCCGGCCAGCACGGCGGGTGATGCGGCGAGGAGCGGTCCGAACGTGGGGATCAATTCGAGCATGGCGGCCAGCATCCCCAACACCAGCGCGCCTTTGACGCCCAGCATCCACAGGCCGAGACTGATCAGCGTGCCGACGATCAGCATTGACGTCAGCTGCGCCAGAATCCAGGACTCCAGGGAACGCTGGAGGTCGCGGAGAACTTCCGCGACGCGGCTGCGATGTCGGACCGGGATGAGCTTTAACATCCCAGTGCGATAGAGATCTGGTTCGGCGGCCGCGTACAGACCCACAAAGAACACGACGATCAGGCCGACAACGAAGCTCAACAGCTTTCCCGACAAAAGTTTCGCCTGCGAGATCATCTGGTCGCCATTGAGCGCCGATCCGCCCGCAAAGCTGGAGGCCACTTCGCGCCGGAGCGACCTGCCCCAGGCCGATGCGTCCAGCCGCGCTTCGATACCGTCTATCGCTGTCGGAACGGACTCAGCGAGTTGCTGAACCTGCTGAACGATGGCGTGCTGCGTCCGCCAGACTCCGAGAGCGGCCAGCAGCAGCAGTGTGGCCACCGTCGCCGTCAGGGCCCACCCGTGCCTCAGATGTGTCCAGCGGGAGACCGCTCGCGAAGTCATCTGCAGGAAGATGCCGAGCAGCACTCCCGCGAAGGCGAGCAGGATCACGTGCCTGGCCACCCAGATGACGAAGACGGTCGCCGCAGCCGTTCCGAGAATCACGCCCCATCGTGGTGAAGGCGCGCGCGAAGAGGGACTGCGGCGACGACTCAGTCCGTCGTGGCCGTCCCTCGATTGTGCCGGTACTGCCGCCTGCGGTTCGTTCACCACCACAGCGTCGCCGGAATTGTCGGATTGCGCACCGGGGAACTCCGGATGCGGGCTCAGACGGTTTCCGGCCGGCAACTCAGATCGCGGGCTGCTGCTGCGTCACGCAGTGAATGGCGCCGAGGCCCCAGACCAGCGGCGTGCAGTCAATGCCGACGACGAGGCGGTCCGGAAAGAGCCGCTGCAAAGTGTCGAGCGCGGGCTGGTCATTCCGGTGGCCGTAGACGGGCACAAGAACGCGGCGATTGGCGATGTAGAAGTTCGCGTAGCTGGCGGGGAGCCGGTGGTTGTCGAAGAAGACGGGACCCGGCATCGGCAGAGTGACGACGTTGAGCGGCCGACGATCTTGGTCGCGCATGCTGCGGAGGCGCTGCAGATTCTCCTGCAGGGGCTCGTAGTTCACGTCCTGAGGATCGTCTTCAACGGCGGTGACGACGGTGTCGGGCGCGACGAACCGGGTCAGATCGTCAATGTGCCCGTCGGTGTCGTCACCGACGATACCGTCTCCCAGCCAGAGGATGTGCCGCACGCCCAGGTTCTCACAGAGACAGCGCTCGATCTCCGATTTCCACAGTTGCGGATTGCGGTTGGGATTGAGAAGACAGGCTTCGGTGGTGAGCAGCGCGCCCCGGCCGTTGACGTCGATGGAGCCGCCTTCCATGACGATCCCGGGCGAGTAGATCTCCTCGCCGGACTCCGCGGCGATGCGGGCGGGGATGACGTTGTCGAGATCAAACGGTGGGTACTTGCCCCCCCAGGCGTTGTACTCCCAGTTGACGATCGCCCGGACCGGAGCGGGGAGGTCGGCGCGGGGCTCGTCACGCACGACGTAGATCGGGCCGTGATCGCGCACCCAGGCGTCGTTGGTGGGATTGAGGTGGAAACGGATGGCATCGAGGTTGACGCCGCCGCGGCGGAGCAGCTTGCGGACCCCTTCGGCCATGTCGTCGTCGGCGACGTTGATGCGCACCAGCTCGCATTCTGCGAGGACGCCGGCGATCTGCGCGAACACCTCGGGAACGGAGTCGAAGGCGCCGGGCCAGCTTTCCGCCTTGTGGGGCCACGAGAGCCAGGTGGCTTCATGCGGCTCCCATTCAGCCGGCATGCGATAGCCGAGGGAGGCGGGTGTGTGAGAAATGCCTTCGAGCATTCGATGTGAGATTTCTGGAGGACCTGGGATCAGGGTACGTCGATGTACCGGCGGGTGATATCGGCGTAGGCGTCGATGCGGCGGTCGCGCAGGAATGGCCAGTGGGTGCGCTGGACGTCGAGAAGACTGAAGTCGCAGTCGGCCATAATGATTTCTTCCTGGTCGCTGCTGCCTCTAACGAGCAGGCGTCCGGCGGGATCGCAGATAAAGCTCTGTCCCCAGAACTCGATGCCGCCGTCCGCATCTCCTTCGTGTCCGATGCGATTCGGGGCGGCGACGAAGACACCGTTGGCGATCGCGTGGCTGCGCTGCATCGTCTCCCAGGATGCATGCTGGGCCTCGCCGTACTCTGCCTTCTCGCGGGGATGCCAACCGATGGCGGTGGGGTAGAACAGGATCCGCGCTCCCTGCAGAGCAGTGATCCGCGCGCCTTCGGGATACCACTGGTCCCAGCAGATCAGCACGCCGATGCGGCCGTACTTCGTATCGAAGGCGCGGAAGCCGAGATCGCCGGGGGTGAAGTAGAACTTCTCGTAGAAGAGGGGATCGTCGGGGATGTGCATCTTGCGGTACAGGCCGCGAATCTCCCCGTCCGCGTCGATGACGACCGCCGTGTTGTGGTACAGGCCGGGCGCGCGCCGCTCGAAGAGCGAGCCGACGACGACGATGCCGTGCTGGCGGGCGGCGGCGCACAGTTCCTGAGTGCTCGGACCGGGGATGGGCTCGGCGAGATCGAAATGCCCATGATCCTCGCTCTGGCAGAAATACTGCGAGCGGAACAGCTCCTGGGTGCAGACGATCTGCGCTCCGCGCTTCGCGGCCTCATGGACCTGGGCGACGGTGGCGTTGAGGTTTTCCTGCGGATCGAGGCCGGCGCGCTTCTGGATCAGTGCGACGGAGACGGATGTCGGTTCAGGCATGGGGAGGAGGGGACGGAGGCAGGCGGAGTATCGGGAGAGCGGATGAAGTTATTGACCGGACCGAATCGCAACCAGGATTGGACCGGGACAGAGCATTATAGGCAGGAATGTCTGGTCCGCAGCGACTCGCTGTGATTTTGCTCAAAGCAGGATCCGCCGCCGGGGCTCAGAACCAGTCCTGCTTGCTGACCGGGTTGAGCGGAGGATCGCCCGCGGCAAAGCGGCGGACGTTCTCGAGGAGAATGGCCAGGTGGCGCTCCGCAATCCGTGGCGATGCAGCAGCGACGTGCGGGGTGATGATCACGTTGTCCCGCCGCCAGAGAGGGTGATCCGGCGGAAGGGGCTCCACCTCGCAGACGTCGAGGGCGGCTCCGGCGATGTCGCCGGCTTCCAGGGCTGCATCCAGATCGGCGAGATCCACAATCACTCCGCGACCGACGTTCACCAGGAACGAGGAACGCTTCATCGCGGCGAACTCGCGGCGACGGAACAGCTTCTCGGTCTCCGGCGTGTGCGGGGCGGCGATGACGACGAAATCCGACATCGCCAGGAGATCGGGAAGGCGATGTGTGGGCCAGACGTCTTCGCATGCGCCGGCGATACTGCGGACATGCGGATCGATGCCAATGATAGTCATGCCGAAGTCCGAAGCACGGCGGGCGATCTCAGCCCCGATGCCGCCAACGCCGACGATTCCGAGCGTGGCGTCCGGGAGATGGATGTGTGCGGCATCGGTTGCAGTAACGTGCGAGGGGCCTGCGGAAAAGGGTTGCTCGACAACGGGCGGACCGCCGGCAGCGACAGGCTCCCATCGGCCTTCCGCCTGATTTCGTATGTAGCGATGAAGATTGCGGGCGAAGCAGAGCACCAGTCCCAGGACATGGTCGGCGATCACGTCTGAAAAGATGCCGCGCATGTTGCTCAGTTGGCAGGGATGCTCAATCAGCGCGGGGAAGAGATAATGCTCCAGGCTGGCGGTGGGGGACTGGACCCAGCGCAGGCGGGGGGCCGCGGCAAGGAGTTCGGGCGTGAGTTTCCCGAAGAAGGCCTCGGCCTCGGGCATGGCGGCTTGCGCCGTTGCGGGAGTGTCGGCATTGATGACTTCGAGGTCAGGCGCGGCGGCGCGGACCTGCTCGAGTCGCGAGGCGTTAACCGGAGGATAGATGACGAGGCGGGACATGCGTGGCTGTCAATAGCCGGACGCGTTGCATCGCATGCGATGCAATCGAATCAGCGCTCGGGCGCTGCGTGCGAGGGATTGTCAATGGGCCGGCGCGGCAGTTCGCACGAAGAAAATTTGTCGCGCGCGTGGGCGTTGCCGGTCCGGAGTCTGTCGCGCAGAATGTGATCCGCGTGGCGACGTTAACGCCACCGGGACTGAACGACAACCAAGCAACGAGGACATCGATGCTTGTGATGACACGCGGCGTGGACGAGGCGATTATCGTAGGGGACATGATCATTCGAGTCGTGGAGGTTCAGGACGACAACGTGCGGCTGGGGATCGCGTCCCCGTATACGCGGCCCCGCTACCGGGAAGTGACACTGCGGCGCGAGGAGGGGAGCGACTCCCTGGAGTTCGCGCTGCCTGAGGCGCTGGCTGCCAGTTGAGAGGCGGCGATTGAGCGGAGGAGAAGAAGCCTCGATGCCTTACGAGCGACGGGGTTTCCGGGCGCGGCAACTCAAATCCTCCTGATTTGCGTGCGAAAACCTCTGCCCACCGATCGCAGCCCGTGCGGATGGGAGTTTCGTGCCGGCCGACGTTCCTTATACCGATGCGGAGCTGCAGAGCTTCGGCCTGCAGCGCGACCGTCTGCCGCGGCATGTCGCCATCATCATGGACGGCAACGGGCGGTGGGCTCGTGCGCGCGGATTGCCGCGGATCGAAGGGCACCGGCAGGGGGTGCAGAGCGTGCGGACCGTGGTTGAGCAATGCGCCCGACTGCGACTCGACCAGCTCACGCTGTACTGCTTTTCCAGCGAGAACTGGAAGCGGCCCCAACTCGAGCTGGAACTGCTGATGAGTTTGCTGAAGCAGTACGTGGTTGCCGAGCGGAACGAGATCATGCGGCAGGAGCTGCGGTTCTGCACGATCGGCCGCGTGGACCGGCTGAGCACGAAGGTCATGGCGGAGGTCAACAAGACGATTGAAATGAGCCGCGACAATACCGGAATGAAGCTGTGCCTGGCGCTGGACTACGGCTCGCGAATGGAGATGGTGGATGCGATCCGCGCGATCGCGCAGGAAGTCTCGGAGGGACGGCTGGCGGCCGAGGACATCGGCGAAGAGACGGTCGGCAGCCATCTCTACACAGCCGGCATGTGCGATCCGGACCTGGTCGTGCGGACGGCGGGGGAGATGCGAATTAGCAATTTTCTGCTGTGGCAGATCAGCTATGCGGAGCTGTGGGTGACGCAGACGTATTGGCCGGACTTCCGCCAGGAGCATCTGTTTACGGCGCTGCGCGATTTCGCCAGTCGTGAGCGGCGGTTCGGCGGACTTGGCGGGAAGGTTTGAACAGGAGGCAACGGAGGAAACAGAGGTGTATGCACAGCGCGGCATCGAGAAGCGACAGAAGGACCCAATCTGACTTTCCGAATTTGGCGTATCTCTTTGGATTTGACGACCTGATGTCTGGCGACATTGGCGACCTTCCGTATCAAATTCACTTCCGGTCAGGTCTTCACGGGTACCTCTCCGTTGACTCCGTTACCTCCTGTTCCATTCCTTCTTAAGCAGCAGAAGAACTTCCATGCTGGGCTGGCGGCTGGTGATGTCGGCGGTGCTGATCCCGGTGTTCGCGGGATTGTTCTGGTTGGATCACCGCCTGGGGGCCAGTGCTCCACTGCTGTATGTGGCGTGCGTGGCTATCGGCGTCCGCTGCACGTGGGAGATGACGCATCTGCTGTCGCCCCGGTTTCCCGAACTGCGAACGCTGCCGCCCGCACTGGCCGTCGCTGCGCTGCTGACGTCGGCATGGCTGCCGCAGTGGCTGGGTCGGCATTGGGTCATGGAACCGGGCCCCTCAATTGCGGTGGCGTGGGGGGCCTGCGTGATCGCATTATTCGCCTGGGAAGCCTGGCGCTACGAACAGCCGGGGCGGCGGATGGAGACTCTCTCCGCGGCGATCATGATCTGCAGCTACGTCGGCGGATTGCTGGCGTTAACGGCACAGCTCCGCTGGGTGCGCGGCGATGAGCGGGGTTACTACGTGCTGGCTTCGATGGTGATTGCGGCCAAGATGGGGGACGTGGGAGCCTATACGCTGGGACGGCTCTTCGGAAAACGGAAGATGGCGCCGCGGCTCAGTCCGGGGAAGACGTGGGCCGGCTTCGTGGGGGCGCTGATCGGAGGGGCCCTCGGCGCATGGGTCTGGCTGCATTTCGGGGTTGTGCTGTTCGACGGCGTGAGTTCCCCTCCCCTGGAGCTGTGGTCGCTCTTCTACGGTGTGGTGATTGCCGTGGTGGGTCTAGTGGGGGACCTGTGCGAGTCGCTGATCAAACGGGACATGGGGCAGAAAGACGCCGCGCCGCTGATGCCCGGATTCGGCGGAATGCTGGATCTGCTGGACAGCATTCTGTTCGCCGGCCCGGTTGCATACGTGCTGTGGCTGACTCTTCCGCAGTGAACGCCGGCCTGCAGCTTGGTGAGCACGGCCTGGGGCCCGGGCGGAACGATGATGCCGGCGTCGTGGTTTGCGTGTCAGGTTGGACCTCGCCAGAGTGCGGGCGCGCGGTCCCTCTGCACGGCAGCGCGATTCACCACCTGATGAGTGCTCGATGCTGACCGATGATGGGCTGTCGGCGTACGATCCGATCTGGCGGGCCTCCGATGCATTGCTGTACGGGCTGGATTTTGTGCTGCGGTATGCTCGGCCGATGGCCATCTTTGAGACCGGAGTGGGGGCGTCCTCGCTATCTGACGCGTGTCGTCCTGCCGGATCGCAAGTATCCGACCCGCAATTCGACACTGCTGTTGCCAGCGCCGCGGTAACGGAATCACAAGGGCTTTGCATGCAGGCAGTTGAATTGAGGTGGCATTGACCTCAGAGGGCGATAGGAAGCGAGTCGCGACTTGTGGTCTCGAACTCGGCTCGAATCGCTTGCCGGCCCCGGAGCCCCAGTAAACCTGCGGGTTGTACAGCGTGTCGGTCAGGTCGTAGCTGTCGCTGCCGGCCGCCTCCAGGTCGTACGCCCCGCCGTACGAGATCCACACCCCGGCCGAGTACAGCATGTCCATGCCGTCGGTGGGGGTCCGCTCGCGGAGGCTGCTGCGCTCCCAGGCGGGGAAGGCCATCACCGACGTGGGGGCCGGCGCCGGCAGCCAGAGCCGGGCGACCGATACGCACCTGATCCTCAGGCCGCACGAGGAGAAGAACTGCGCCGTACTGGATGCGGCCGTGCGGTCCTGACCGCCGATCGAACCGAGCGTGCTGCGCTGGCAGTTCCCGCTGTGGATTCCCGAGCTGTCATTGGACCCGGCCGACCTCAAGGCTGCGCGACCGCGCCGTCAGCGGAAGCGTGACGAGGCGCGCGAGCAGTCGCAGGAACCGGACTGGACGCCGGAGCGGTTCGCCGAGGAGTTCGTTGGCGAGGAGCCTGAACTGAAGCTCGACATCACGGAGAAGGCGCGGGAGCAAGGGCTTACAGCACGCAAGGCGGGCATCCTGCTCCGCAAAGCCGAGGACGCCGACCTGGTGTATCGCTGGAAGTTCGGGTCCAACGTGCCGGTCAATGCTGAGTCAGCCCCAATTAGAGGTGCCGATCGTGACGACGCGTGTCGGGGCGGTGGAGGAGTTTGAGAGGGCGGCAGGCGAGAAGTTGTTCCGGTCGATCCCGGGGGATCCGAGGGCTGGGAGAGATGCGGCGCCCATACGAGAGGGAGACTGCCGTTTCGAGCGCCCCGGGTGCGCATCGCGAGATACCGCCGGTCTCGATGAGCAACCCGCTTTCCAGACCGGGACCGATGGATAGGTGGCGAACGGCCCGGCCCCGTGCGAGAATCATCAGCCACCGCTGAACGACGCAACCGAGCACCTCCATTCAACGGACTTCGGCGGTGTTCGACAGCCTCTATGTCCGACGTCACTCAGATTCTGGCGTCCATTGAGCGGGGCGATCCCCACGCTGCCGACCAATTGTTGCCACTGGTCTACGACGAACTGCGCAAGCTCGCTGCCGCCCGAATCGCGCAGGAATCACCAGGTCAAACGCTGCAAGCGACGGCTCTGGTGCACGAGGCCTACCTGCGATTGGTCGGCTCTCCTGACACTGGACAATCCTGGAACTCGCGTGGCCATTTCTTCGCGGCCGCTGCCGAAGCCATGCGACGAATCTTGGTGGACCGCGCCAGAAGGAATCAGGTGCATCGACGCGCACTACACAGCGGTCGCATAGCAATCCGCAGCGTAGACGCCGTCGCCCCCGAGAATCCAGAGGATCTGATGGCACTCGACGAGGCGTTGTCCGCCTTGGAACTGAAAGACGAGCTGGCTGCTAATCTCGTCAAACTTCGATTCTTCGCCGGACTGACGATGTCGCAGGCCGCGGATGCACTTGGCATCTCACTCCGTACTGCCGAGCGCAATTGGACTTACGCGCGCACTTGGCTCCATCGCGCCATCTCGCCTGGGGAACCTTGAGCCGTGGCAGAAAGGTGGATTCTGCCAGGATTTCACAGAATCAGTGGCGGATTAGACCAGTTCCGTCCGCACTGTACTCACAGCAGATTCGAAGCGCATGTGCCATGGCAACGCCACAGGATTTAGCGAAGAGCCTCTTTCTGAACGCCCTCGAGATCACCCGGGACGAAGAGCGACAGGCCTATTTGGACGAATGCTGTGCCGGTAACGAACTACTGCGGAAGGAAGTAAACGCGCTCCTTGTGCATCACCAGCAACTTGACAACTTCCTTGACAGTACGCCTGCTGAATTCGCCCCGACGATGACAACTGGCTGCTCCACAGAGTCTCCGGCCACGGTTATTGGCCCCTACAAGCTCGTCGAGCAAATCGGCGAAGGGGGGATGGGCACGGTGTGGATGGCTCAACAGTCGGAGCCGGTCCGGCGGACAGTGGCGCTCAAGCTGATCAAGGCCGGCATGGATTCCCGGGAGGTCATCAGCCGGTTCGAGGCCGAACGCCAGGCGCTAGCCCTCATGGACCACCCGAACATCGCGAAGGTTCTCGACGCAGGAACGACCGCGAACGGACGACCCTACTTCGTAATGGAACTGGTCAAGGGAGTGCCGATCACCCGCTACTGCGATGAGCATCATCTCACGCCGAAGGCTCGGCTGGAGCTGTTCGTGCCGGTCTGTCAGGCGATCCAGCATGCGCACCAGAAAGGGATCATTCATCGCGATGTCAAGCCGTCCAACGTGCTGGTCTCGCGATACGACGGCCGGCCGGTCCCGAAGGTGATTGATTTTGGCGTGGCCAAGGCGGTCGGTCAGCCGCTCACCGAGAAGACGCTGGTGACGGGCTTCGGCAACCTTGTGGGCACGCTTGAGTACATGTCCCCCGAACAGGCCGAGGTCAACCAGCTCGACATCGACACACGCAGCGACATCTACTCGCTGGGAGTATTACTCTACGAACTGCTGACCGGCAGTACCCCCTTCTCGCGCGATACGCTGCAGCAGGCCGGTATACTGGAGATGCTGCGGGTCATCCGGGAGCAAGAGCCATCGAAGCCAAGTACGAAACTAAGTACGGCGGAGGGGCTGCCGACGCTGGCGGCCAACCGCAGTACCGAGCCGGCGAAACTCGCGAAACTGCTCCGCGGCGAACTGGACTGGATTGTAATGAAGGCCCTGGAGAAGGACCGTGGCAGGCGGTACGAGACAGCCAACGGTTTCGCAGCCGACGTGTTGCACTATCTGGCCGACGAGACGGTGCAGGCGTGTCCGCCCTCGGCCTTGTATCGTCTGCGAAAAATGGCACGGCAGCACAAGGGAGTTGTCGCCGCCACCGCGCTCGCTGCGGCATGTTTGTTCCTGCTGGCCTCAGGTGCACTGATCTATGCAGCCCAGCAGCGCGAGCTGGCAAACGGCCGAAAGAGGCTTGCCGACGACACGGAAATGGCCCGCCAGGAAGCCGAACTGGCACGACTTGACACCGAATCGCGGCTGTATCGTGTCCTTCTTGAAGGCGCCGCGGCCCTGCGCAAGTCTCGCAGGCCCGGCTACCGACGAGACGTGTGGGACTACCTGCATCGGGCGAATGCGCTAGAGATCCGCGAGAATGATCCGACTGAGGTTCGCGATGAGGTCCTGGCCTGTCTGGGAGATCCGATTGGTCTCGATCCACTGGACTTGGCGGCAGTCGAGCGGATGCCCCCCATCGCCATTTCAGCGACATTCCAGTCCATCATTGATGAAAGACATTCGCAGAGTTCGCGGTTGGCCACAGCAGTGTCTGCGGATGGCCGCTGGCTAGCCATTCGACGTAGTAGCAACACAATCACACTGTGGGATGCTGACGGACAGGAGCATGGGAGCAAGTCCGGCCCGCTGGGACTCATCGAAGCGCTCTCATTCAGCCGGGACGGACAACTGCTGGTTGCAGCTTGCGATCAGGGAGCGATGGTACTGACGGTCCCGGATCTGGAGGCGCAGACGTATTTCCGCGGAGCCTGGATTTTCAGAAGTCCCGCAATCGACCCCACAGGCCAACAGGTGGCCACATTCGATTGCACTCACAAGATTGAGATCTGGTCGCTGCGGTCGAACCGGCTTATTGCCGCAATAGTGCCTCCCGGCGGCGTGCACTCACTCGAATACAGTGCCGATGGTCAGCTGCTATTGGGCATCGGGGAGGACGGACAGTCCGTCGTGAGCGCATGGCCTACCAAGAGTACTCCCGAAAAACAAACCCTGGCGGGCCATCGTGGCGCAGTCATGGGAATTGACTTCAGCCCGGATGGCCGTCTGCTCGCTTCGTCGTCGAAGGATCATTCCGTGCGAATCTGGAATGTCGATTCGGGCGTATTGCTGCATGAGTGCGCCGGACATTCCCTTGATGTCCAAGCCGTCAAGTTCAGCCCGGATGGACAATGGATGTGCAGTACGGGTTGGGAAGGCAAGGTAATTCTGTGGGATACAAAGACCGGCAAGCAGTTGGCTGCAGCGAAGGTGCCAGCCCAACTGTGGGACGTTGATTTCGATTCCTCAGGGACACTTGTTGCGGCTGTTGGTAGGGGTCAGCTTGACTGCTGGAAGATTGAACCGGGCGATGGGCAATTGTCCTTGCGTCTCGTGCGAACGCTGTCTTTGCCGGGCATGGGCATCGATCTGGAATTCCAGCCCGGCAGTTCGCAGGTAGCGGTCCTCCTCAATTATCCCGCCCGACTCTTTCTAGGCGACGTGAGCAGCGAACAGCCCTTGCAGGAAATGGAAACGCCGGTAGCAGCGGGCTGGTACACGCTCCACTTCGATCCCACTGGTGAGGAGCTGTTCTATCAGGCCGACGCAAATCGAATGGGTGTGTGGAATGTCCGAGAGGCGCGTTCAACCTATATGCAGACACCTGTCCCCTTCTTCTTTCATGCGTTCACTTCGGATTCAACACGGATGGCAGCACCAGAACAGTATCCGAACATCATCCGGATCTTCGATGTGGCAGAGGATCGTGAGCTCGTAGTACTGCCCCAGGGATTGCACAACAAGACAGAGTCGCTCGCCTGGAGCACTGATGGTGCGCGGCTCGCCGTCGGGGGTAACGACGGCGACCTGGCTATTTGGAACCTCGAGGAAGTCAGCGCTACCCTGCGCGAGTTCGGACTCAGTATTGATCCGGATTTAAGCGCAAGCCCGGAAGGTAACGCGGCTTGGACGAACGAAGGGGCAAGTGACAGCTTCCAAGTGCAGCGACTGTTTCACAAGAGCGCCAAGATGGCGATCGGTGAGGTCCCGGAGGAGTTCGTACGTCTGCACAAATGAGATAGCAGGTGATCGATTCGGCCGACCTTGCAGAACAGTCGGCCACCGCTAGTGAAAGCGGCCGGCGAGGTCCTTACCGCCAAGCAAGCCCCTCGCCGGCCAGGCATCACTCCGGCGCCCAGTCTGCGCGCCGGCCGCGATGTCTTTTCATGGTATCGCGGACTCTATGAAAAGGAATCGAAATGAAGAACTCTCTCTGTGCTGACTGGCGCCAAGCCGCCCTGGCCGCCGTGACGGGGGCCGTACTGTTGGTCGCCGCGCCAACGGCCGGCGTGCGGGCCGCACCCATCTCCGATCCGGCCGACGACATCCTCGAGACGTACACCGGAGTGCATCAGCCCGGCATGGACGTGCTCGAGCATCAGGTCACCATTGTCGGCGACCGCATGGTGTTCTTCGGCAGGATGGCGGGGCCGATCGCCCCCACCGAGCAGATCGGCGGGCTGTACCTGTTCGGGGTGGATCGGGGGCAGGGAACGCCGCGCTTCCTCGGTTCGGCAGCGCCACCCGTCATCGGCCCCAACGTGTTGTGGGATTCGATCGTCCGCATCAATCCCAACGGCACAGGGCTGTTCAATAACGTCATCGCCGGCGTGATAACGCAGCTCGATCCGGCCGACATCCTGATCGACGGCGACCAGTTCATCGCCAGCGTGCCGCTCAGCCTGATGCTTCCCTCGGCGTCTCGACCGCCCTGTGAATGGACGTACAACCTCTGGCCGCGCAACGGCATCGGCCGGAACGTGCAGGTCTCCGATCTCGCGCCGGACGACGGCAACTCGCCGGTGCAGTCCATGCCCGAAGTAACCTGCAGTACCGACCGGACAAGGCTCTGGCCGCCGAATCACCGCATGGTCGAAGTGGAGGTCTCGATCGAGGTGACCGATGCCTGCTTTGGCGCGGACGGTCGCCAGCTCTGGCAAGTGATTGTCACCAGCAACGAGCCCGACAACGGCAAGGGGGACGGAAACACCACCGGAGACACCGACGGAGAAGACGGCTTCAGCGAGCCGGTCGACGTCACTGAGGAGTTCGAGTTCGACGAAGAAACAGGTGCGTTCGAGGGCGAAATCGAGCTGCGCGCCGAACGCGCGGGTGGCGGAAACGGCCGCACCTACACCATCGAAGCCACCGTGGTGAATGCCGACTTCAACTGGGGCACGGCGAGCTGCGTCGTCGTCGTCCCCAGGAACTGAACGGGACGTCCCCCGCAGCACACCGGGACTCGGAATCGAACCTCGAGGTGGATCACATGTCGATTGCATTCGGAACGGTCCTGCCGTGGCTGCTGCTTGGGGTCTGGACCTGGCTCGGTTACCAGCTGCTGCGGCAGAACGGCCGGATATTACTGCGGCTGCAGGCGATCGAGCAGCGCCTCGCCTCCAGCGGAACGGGCGCGCGCCGGGAGCGGCCCGCGTTGCCGTCGGGCAGCATGGCGCCGGACTTTGAACTCCCGGACCTCGACGGCGTCAGCCATAAGCTGTCCGACTTCCGCGGCCGGGAGGTGCTGCTCATCTTTATCGATCCCAAATGCGGCTTCTGCACGAAGATGGCTCCGGAGCTGGCCGCGCTGGCGATCGAGAAAGCGGAGGGGCGTGCGTTGCCGGTGATCGTGACGACGGGCAACCGGGAGGCGAACCGCAAGCTCGTCGAGAGGCACGGTATGCGCTGCCCGGTCCTCCTGCAGAACGAGATGGAGGTCGCGTCGCGCTATCAGGCGCAGGGCACTCCGATGGGCTACCGACTTGATGCCGGCGGCCGCATCGCCAGTGCACTGACCGTGGGCGCCGAGCCGTTGCTCAAGTTGTTCGCGCAGCCGGACGCGGCCGTCGCCCGCCCGCAGTCAAAGTCCGGCGATACGCATCACAAGACGCCCGATCCCTCCCTGGCCCGCAGCCGTCTTAATCGGAATGGACTGCAGGCCGGGACGGAGGCGCCGGATTTCCGGCTGCCGCGCCTCGATGGCGGCGAACTGTCACTATCGGAACTGCGGGGGCGGCGGGTGCTGCTGGTTTTCTCGGACCCGAACTGCGGCCCCTGTGACGAACTGGCGCCACTGCTCGAAGATCTGCATGTGCGGCGAAAGGATCTGCAGATCGTGGTCATCAGCCGCCGCGACGCGGATGCGGCCCGTGCCAAGGCGGCGTCGCTGGGCCTGCACTATCCCATCGTGATGCAGAAGCAGTGGGAGATCTCGCTCAAGTACGGCATGTTCGCCACGCCCATCAGCTATCTCATCGACGAGCAGGGCGTCCTGCTCAGCAATGTGGCCGTCGGCGTGGAACCGATCCTCGCCCTCGTGCGCGACTCCGATGCTCGGGCGACACACGAATCGCTGAACGGGCGGCAGCTCTCCCATGCACCCTAGTCCTGCCGAAGACCACCGAACGTACGGAATGACTCCACACTACTGACCCACGTTTCCTCATCTCTCTCGAAAGGCCTGTCATGACTCATCACTTCGACGACTTCACGAAGTCCCTCGCCGAGCCTCTGCCCCGCCGTGAGTCGCTGCGCCGCATTGGCCTCGTGGCGGCCGCCGCGGTCCTGAACCCGTTCGGTCTCGAATCCGTGTTTGCCAGAAGGACGGATCCCTGCCGAGCGTTCTGCAAGTGTAAGAACAGGCGGCAGCAGGATCAGTGCCTCCGCGCCTGTCGGGCCTGCAACCAGCAGACCAGCCGCCTCGCGGGCAGCTGCGGGAATTACTTCTGCTGCGAAGCCGGCCGGACCGCCTGCGGCGACTACTGTGCCGATCTCGCGATGGATCCCTACAACTGCGGCGCCTGCGGCTACGCCTGCGAGTACCGCGGACCCAACGAACAGATCGCCTGCATCTTCGGCCAGTGCGAGTATGCCTGCGTCGAGGGCGCGGTGGACTGTGACGGCACCTGCACCTTCCTGGACTCCGATCCCGACAACTGCGGCGCTTGCGGCAACGTCTGTTCGGGCGACACGCCGTACTGCAATAACGGAGTGTGCAGCGAGTGCTACGAGGGAGGGACAATGTGCTCGGGTTACTGCACCAGCCTGTACTTCGACGCGAACAACTGCGGCGCCTGTGGCGTGGTCTGCGCGCCCCACGAGTACTGCGGCGGCGGCATCTGCATCTCCTCCGATTGCACTCCCGACCATCCGTACTATCCGAACTGCTGAGTACGGGAGCCGCTCCTGGTGGTAGTAGGCCACGTACTACCGCAGCAGATATGCCACGTGCAAGCGGGTAAGCCGCGGGTCGCGAAATCGCGTTCCTCCTTGCCATTAGAAGCTTTGGACGAACGCGCTCTCTCCGAAGTGGTCGCGTGTGGGTAGTGTACGGGGAGGCGTGACCCAATTCATCTGCGGCAGCTCCAGTCGATCGCGCTGGTTTCACGCTGGTCCAAGCAGAGATCGCGCTGGACGGCCCTTTTGGCGGGAATGGCTCGACTGGCTGCCGGTCTGCCGATTGTACTGATGCTTCCCGTGATGATCGCAGGTTTCCAAACCAAGACCTATGCGGAAGGCAGCCTGTTTGGCATCGCTTATCGTGGTCTCCGTTCCCGACATGATCTAACTGGCAGGCGTCGGAGTTTGGTGTGCATATCGGCCAGGTGACGACCTAGAAGAAGCGGCTGCTGGAGAAAGTCACGGAGCTATTCGCCGACGGCCGCGGGAAGCGGTCGGACAGCCTCCGGGAAGCGGAAGCGAACCTGTACCGCGCTAGCCCCGGCCGGCTAGCTCTCACGGAGCGGAGCTTTCCAGCATGGCTCCTTGACACTCGGCACGCATGGCCTTCCCCCAAGAGTGCGATTCTCCGTTTTGCCGATATTCGATTAGATCGTCGATCGTGACGATTGGCATGGCAAAGCGTCTAGCGAGTTCGCTGAGCTCCTGCCGCTTCGCCATAGTCTTGCCGTCGTTGCTGCAGATCTCGCACAGCACTCCGGCAGGAGACAAGCCGGCCAGAAGGGTCAGGTCGACCGCGGCTTCGGTGTGTCCCGTCCGGGAGAGCACTCCTTCGGTGCGGGCAATCAGTGGAAAGATGTGCCCCGGTTTGACGAAGTCGTCCGGGCGGCTCTCCGGATTTACGAGTGCACGGATGCCGTAGGCGCGCTCCACGGGGCTGATTCCGGACCGGCAGTTGCGATGATCGACGGGGACAGCGAAGCGCGGCAGCAAGTCTCCATGGATGTCCTGCACCATCAGCGACAGCTCAAGCCTCTGAGCGACTCGCGGCAGGATGGGCACGCAGAGCTGTCCCCGTCCCTCGGAGATCATGAAGTGGATCAGCTGCGGCGTGATCAGTTCCGCGGCCGCCACAAAGTCCCCCTCGTCCTCACGATCCTCGGAATCGACAACAATGGCGATTCCGCCGGAGGCGATCGCTTCGACGGCGTCGCAGATGGGTGAGTACATGCTTTTCATGCCGGCAACCTGATTTCGCGCGGCGGCCCGCCCGCATCCTCAGAGCGTGAACCGGCAACTCTAGCACGCTCCAGGTGCAGCGGCGGGCCGCGACAAGGATTCCGCGCGGATTCGCCGAAGAAGCCGGGGAGCGGGCGCCGCATGCATCAGTTGGGCGGCATCCGTTGCGCGGAACCGTCAGTAGGCGATCTCGGCAGTCAGCGTGAACCCGTCGAACGTCATGATGTTCGAGTCGTCCGCCCCCGTGAAGAATCCGCCGAAGTTCCCGCCTGAGGTCCCCATGTCGAACCAGGCCTGGAAGGTCCAGCCGGCCGCGAGTGCCAGCCACGAGTTGGGCCGATAAGCGGCCCCCAGCTCGGCCTCCAGGACCGGGATCGTGCGGGTCATGCTCTGCTCCTGGCTCGCCGTGAACACGACCGGCGCGAAGACCTGGTTGCTGAACTGCACGTCATAGCTACCCACCAGCAGCGAGCCGAAGGTGCGGCCGTAGAGCGAGAAACTTTCGGAAACGACTGACCGTGTCCCTTCGAGTCCAATGCGCGGGCCGGCCCCGGTGAAATCGACGCCGAACTGGCCGTTCGTGTGCGGAGCGCCGCCGGCCGTGATGAACGAGCGATAGAACTGGTCGATGTCCGCGATCCGCAGGCCGGCCGACCAGTCGAGGTCGAGCGGGTTCTCTGTGGCAGTGATCGACTGGCGGAACTCGAGATCGACGACGTTCGTCTGGACCTCCGCTTTGGTGCGGATGCGGTCGCCGCCAATGAGTACTGTCGGTCCGGGGCCGGCCGGCGGGGGCGGGACGAATCGCCCATCCCGCGGATCGACCACCACGGCGACTCCCACGATATTGCCGAACGGATCAGCGATGAATTCGCCCGGAGGCGCCGTGCCGTTGACGTCGACGTCCCCGTCGTAATGCCAGAACGTAAAGCGGAACTCATCGCCCCCGGGAGCGGCCAGGCCGCCGTACAGCCGAAAGGACGGCTCGTAATCGAAGTCGAGCGGCTGACCCTCGGTGTGGATCGTCGTCGCCGTCTGCACGCCGCGGGCGAAGGCGACCGCTTCACTGAAGTGCGGCCGGATGAACAGCAGATCGACGCCGCCGAAGACTCCGGACGAGCCGGGTGCCTCGCTTTCGAGCGTCAGGCCGGCCTGGGTGAGTTCGCCAGCCGGGGACGCGGGATCAGTCGCGGCGGGGCCGCCCTCCCCTTGGTAGACCGACGGGATCCCGGACTGGGCCAGCAGCGACGACGTCTGCCAAAGCAGGGCGCAAGTCAATGCCCAAGCGTAGCACGTTCGTGTGTTCATCGGAGTCTGAGCTGACGCGGCTGGCCCACGCAGGTGATCGGTTGCTCCCTTCAAGAGACAAACTGCCTCCGGCCTAGAAGTTTCGACTGAGATCAGAGTGCGAAGTGAGCAAATCCGGAACAATCGCCACACTTCGCGCCACCTCCGACTCCCGATGCATCAACCGCAGTTTGCCCAAACTCTGAATGCGACCTAGCTTTCTGGCGCAGCGCATTCCCTGCGCGCCGCACCCTGCCTCCTCTGCGCCGAAAAGTCCTCTGTATGACCCAGGATTGTCTGCCCACCAGCGACGTTGTCCTGCAACTCGACGAGCTCAGTCGACTGCTCGATCTGGCGAACTCTGCCGACGAGCCGACCCGCTCATCGGGCGAGCCTGCCGACTTCGTTCCCACCCCCGAGCGGATCCGCGCCGAGGTGGAGGAAATGCTTGCCCAGCCGACCAGCTCCGGGCTGGCGGAATGGATCGAGGCCTACTCGGCCGTCGGGAAGCGTCCGGCGTACCTGTGGAAGTGGTGTGCCCGCGCGGTGGAGATCACGACGCTGCCCTGCGTCGATCCGGAGCACCACCGGGACGTCTGCGACACGAAGACGCTCGGCGTGATGCTGGATGTGATGCTCGACGACGTGGCCGACCGCGGGGGCGACGACGAACTGCTCGAGGCATTGCTGGGCTTATTGAACGGGGAGTCCGCGGGAGAGCTTTCCCGGTTCCCGCCGGAGGTCCGGGGGTACGCCGGGTTCACCGCCGAACTATGGCAGGAACTCAACAGGCGGGCCCGTCGCTACCCGCGTTACGCAGAGTTCGCGGCGCTGCTGCGGTTCGACTACCAGCAGCTGGCGAACGTGATGCGCTACTCGCATCTGCTCAACGGGAACCTGGACCTGCTCAACCTGGCGGAGCACGACCTGTATACCCCTCACAACATGCACATCATGATCTGCTCGACGTGGGACCTGATGTGCTCCCCGGCGTTTGATCGCACTGAGGTGGGAAGGCTGAGGGAGGCGTTGCTGAGCGCGCAATGGATGGGACGCATCGGCAACCTCGTCACCACCTGGCAGCGCGAGCTGGGGGAGCGGGACTTCACGAGCGGCGTGTATGCCCGAGCCGTCTCGCGCGGCGAGCTCACCGTGGAGCAACTGCGTACGGCCGATCGCGCCGTGATCGAGCGCACGATCCTGCTGGGCCGTCATGAAGAGCATTTCCTGCTTCGCTGGCAGGAGCATCGCCGCCATCTGCTGTCGGCCGCTCCGTCGCTGCATTCGGTCGACCTCACGCGCGTCGTCCGCGCGTTCGAACGACTCGTCTGCCTGCATATGGGGAGTCGCGGGTCGAAGTGACCGCCTCGCGAGGCGGACTCCAGTCGGGAGCGTCATGAATCGGTTTGCCGAACAGCTGCTGCAGCGGACGGGGCATCACTTCATCCTGGTGATGATGATCCTCAGCCGCGCGTTCGGTTCGGTCAGCGGCCTGCTCGTGATCTACTACGTCGAGCTGACGCTCAAGCTGCCCGACCACATCCGGACGCACTTCCGGATCACGGCACTGCTGGTGGTCGTGATCGGCTGCACCCTGACCGTGCTGCTCGCGTTATGGGAGACGCGTCATTTGCGGCGGGTGCTTCGTCACACGCAGCGAGGCGAATCGGTCGACACGGCGCTGCGGAACGAAGCGGGCCGCGAGGCGGTGACTTTCGCCACGCGGCATCACTGGCAGGAGGCGTGGCTGGTCCCGTGCAGCACGCTTGTACCGGTCCTGATTGTTCTCAGGATCCTCGACGATGCGTCTGCATCGATCCTGATCAACATCACGGTGGCGGTCTTCATGGGCATCGCCATGGCGCTGATGTCCACCTTCTTCGTCATCGAACGCTGGATGCAGCCGGTGATCCGCACCCTGCTCGATCAGGGCGCGACCATCGACTTCAACTCGTTGCCGCGGGGCCGTCTGCGGTTCCGCGTCCGCGTCTGCTTCTCGCTGATCATCATGACCACCTCGCTGATGATCGGAACGCTCGCACGGCAGCGGGCGGACGACATCCTTGTCAGCGACGAGCAGGGCGCCGAGCAGGCGGTCGACGACCTCCGCGTCCACTCCACCTATATCACCATCGTGGCGGTGATGGTGGGCGTCATCTATTCCACAGTCCTCGGCGACTCCGTCGCCTCGCGGGCCGACCGCATCGTCACGGCGATGAACCGCATCGGCCAGGGACATCTGGCCGAGCGCGTCCGACCGACCGGCAACGACGAGATCGACGTCCTCGCGCGACGCTTCGATGCCATGGTCAGCGAATTGCAGCGCAACCACGAGACGATCCGCGACCTCAACTGGAATCTGGAACAGAAAGTCCGGGACCGCACGCACAAGCTCGAAGTGGCCCTCGAACAGCTGGAATTCGCCCGCGCCGAGGCGGAGGCCGCGAACTGCGCCAAGTCGCAGTTCCTCGCCAACATGTCCCACGAGCTGCGGACCCCCCTCAACGCCGTCATCGGCATGGCGGACCTGCTGATGGACACCGGCCTCGACCCGCAGCAGCGGAAGTACGCCCGCACCGTCAACAGCGCCGGACAGACGCTGCTGGAGCTCATCAACGAGATCCTCGACTTCTCCAAGATCGAGGCCGGCAAGCTCGAACTCGAGCACGTCGAGTTCGATTTGATCGCCATCGTCGAGCAGGTCATCGAAGTCGTCTCGCATCAATGCCACCAGCGGCTGGAAGTGGCCAGCTTCATCGATCCGCGCCTCCCGCGGCTGATCGAGGGAGATCCCAGCCGCGTCCGTCAGATCCTGATGAACCTGGCGACGAACGCCATCAAGTTCACCGAGCAGGGCGAAGTCGTGATTCGCGTGCACGTCGAGGACAGCACGCCTGGCAGCTGCCACGTCCGGTTCACCGTCGAAGACACCGGCATCGGCATCTCGCAGGACCGCCTCGATCGCCTCTTTCAGTCGTTCTCCCAGGTCGACGCCTCCACCACTCGCAAGTACGGCGGCACAGGTCTCGGCCTGGCCATCAGCAAGCAGCTCTGCGAGCTGATGGGCGGAACGATCGGCGTCGACAGCGAGCTCGGCCGCGGCTCCACCTTCTGGTTCACGATTCCCTTCCAGGCGTCGGCCGTTCCCCCGCAGGACCGGCGCATGCCGGATGTCGACCGGATTCTGATCGTCGACAGCAGCCCCCGCACGAGCGAAGTTCTCGCCCAGCAGCTGGCCGCTTGGGGTGTCCGCGCCCAGTACACGCAGGACCTCACTCGGGCGCTCGGCCTCCTCGAGTCGTCGCAAACCGGTCCAGCCTGGACCGTGCTCGTTTCCCACGCACTGCTGGAAGAAGCGATCCGCGAGTACGGCGTCCCCCTGCGCGAACTACTGCCCGAACCGGTGACCAAGCTGATCGGCCTCGTCCCCCTGCATCAGCAGCTGGATTCCGCCGGCCGCGCGCGGCTGGGGGTCGACAACGTGCTCACGCGTCCCATCCTGCAGTCGGAGTTGTGCCGAGCGCTCACAGCGGAAGAGCCTGCGACCTGCGGCGGACAACGGCCCGAGCAGCGTAGCGACGAGCGGCAACAGTCGCTCCGCGCCCGCCGCGCCCCCTTCAGGCTGCTGCTCGCCGAGGACAATAAGACCAACCAGGCGATGGCCTCGGCCATCCTGGCTCGCAGCGGGTTCGCCTGCGATGCCGTTGAGAACGGGACGCAGGCCGTCGCAGCGGTCCGCCAGGGCCTGTATCACCTCGTCCTCATGGACTGTCAGATGCCCCTGATGGACGGATTCGAAGCCACCCGCATCATCCGGCAGCAGGAATCCGAAGCGGGCCGCGCCGGCGCGCTTCCCATAATCGCCCTCACGGCCAGCGCGCTCAAAGGCGACCGCGAGAACTGCCTCGCCGCCGGCATGACCGATTACCTCACCAAGCCCCTCGTCCCGGAGAAGCTCATCGGCATCATCGATCGCTACCTGGCGATCGACTCCGCGGATGCGCCCTCCGACGAGAGCCTCCCCGCGGAACCGCCGCACGCCCCGCCCGCCGGCTGCTTCGATCGATCGGCCCTGCTGCACCGCTGTCTCGGCGAAGCCGATCTCGCCGAGGAAGTCCTCGCCGACTTCCGGCAGCGGGCTCCACGCCTGATTGACGGACTCGAAGAATCCGTCCGCCTCCGCGACTGCTCAGCCCTGGCGGCGCAGGCCCATCACTTCAAAGGGGGCGCCGCCAACGTCTCGGCCCTCCAGCTCGAGGCCGCCGCGGTCCGTCTGGAGGCTTCGGCCCACGCCGGAGACCTCGCAGCCGCAGATGCGTCCCTGGAGCGGCTCCGGCAGGAGTGGGATCAGTTCCAGTCCGTCCTGCAAACAGAACTCGAGTGCGCGCCGGCGTGATCCGGCAGTCGCGGCTTCCAGCCGTCGGGAGATGATCATGAGAGTCCTCGTCGTCGATGATGACCCCATTGCCGTCAAGCTGCTGGCCCGCACCCTCACCCGCGCAGGCTACGACGTCGCCGCGGCCAGCGACGGCCTGCAGGCCATGGAGCACATGGCCTCCGGAGACATCCGCATGGTCGTCTCCGACTGGCTCATGCCCGGCATGAGCGGCGTCGAACTCTGCCGCCAGATCCGCCGCAATCCCAACTCCGGGTACGTCTACTTCATCCTCGTCACTACCCGCAGCGGCACGCAGAACATCGTCGAGGGCCTCGAGGCCGGCGCCGACGACTTCGTCAGCAAGCCCTTCGATCCCACCGAACTCTGCATGCGGCTGCGCACCGGCGAACGCATCCTCTCCCTCGACAGCCGCGAGATCACCATTTTCGCCCTCGCCAAGCTGGCCGATTCGCGCGACCGCGAAACGGGCGAGCACCTCGAACGGATGCGCGAGTACTCCCGCGTCCTCGCCCGCCACCTCGCCACGCTCGACAAGTATCGCGACATCATCGACGGCGAATTCATCAGCGCCATCTACCGTACCAGCCCCCTCCACGATATCGGCAAGGTCGGCATCCCCGACCGCATCCTCTGCAAGCCCGGCCGGCTCACCGCGGAGGAGTTCGACGTCATGAAGACTCACACCACCATCGGCGCCGATACGCTCGATGCGGCCCTCCGCCAGCACCCCGAGGCGAGGTTCCTCCAGCTCGCCAGAGATATCGCCCTCACGCATCACGAGCGCTACGACGGCACCGGTTACCCGCACGGCCTCGCCGGCGAACAGATCCCTCTCTGCGGTCGCATCGTGGCCCTCGCCGACGTCTACGACGCCCTCACCAGCGAGCGCGTCTACAAGCCCGCCTACACTCACGAAGAGGCCCGGGCCATCATCGTCGAGGAACGCGGCAGGCACTTCGACCCCGATCTGGTCGATGCCTTCATCGCACATCAAGGCTACTTCCTAGCCCTGAGTGAGGCGCTCAAAGGCAAAGGCACACTTCCGATCAACGATAACGAATGGCAGCCAGGCAGCTTACTGGCCGAGCCCAGCTTTGCGTAAACTCGAGTCCACACCAGAAGGAAGTCTACCCGATTCAGCCAGTACCGGGATTCGGAGGATCTGATTCTCCACCTTGAAAAACTCGATCTGGCGGATCAGCTGGTTCTTCGTGCAGCGGGCCAGCAGAAACAGCAGCGGGTGGAGAACGCGTCCCATCGCGGTATGATCCTCGCGCTTTGAGGTGCTCCAGACGGTGTGGAGTACTTTTGGTACACCGCGGGTTCAGCGTTTTCACGCGAGAATCAGCTGTTCGGAGTGGCGGGCCACATCTTCCGGCGGTCCGGCGGCGCAGTTCGCGTAGTGCGCCTCTCCTCTTTATCCGCCCGCGCCTGTTAACCCGCCGTGCGCGCGATGTCGCGCCGCGTTAACCTGCGCGGCTTGCCTATCGCGCAGCTGTTAACTTGGTCGAGTTTCTTCCGTGAGCTGTTCAGTAGTTACGACTCACCATTCGGGACGTGAAAAACCGCAACTGCCACCTTTCATTGAGGTTCCGGATTCAGGGTGCGCGCGAGTCGTCACGAAGAGGGTTTGGAATGGGGAGTTGATTCCTACCGTCGCGAATCTCCGCGACCCACCGGTAAACGAAAACGCCGAGAGGAATCCCTCTCGGCGTTTCGTCGTAAACCTCGTTGACACTACGGGAGTTGCGGCAACCGGCCGCGTCTTTCTCGTCGCGCCCACGGGCGCTCTCCGAAGATCGGTGGTTACCCTCCCGGCCCCGGCATTCAACCGCAAATCGCCGGGCCGCGGCTAGAGACTCTCGAACGCTCTCGGCGTGCTTCACACGCTGTTTAACGGATTTGGTAGAGTATTTCGGGCGCGAAGTTTCGAGTGAGGTTGCCCTCAGTCGGACCACCTCTCACCGCCAGTCTCCCGACAAGACGAAGGCGGCCCAGTAGTAAGGAGAGACTCGTCCGGCGTCGTCGAGATCGTCGTAGAGTCGTGTTGAGCCGCGTTCTTTGGCACTTCGCTCCACTGTCGACTCTCCTTCACGCAGCATCCAGAGCTGCGCTTCACGAAGAGCCTCCCCACGCCGCAAGTCACGTTCCCATAAATTGTCGTAGAACCGTTCCATAAAGATGCGGGTGGCATGATCGTCCACCTTCCACAGGCTGGTGATCGTTGTCCGCGCTCCCGCCATTTGCAGTGAGCGCTGCAAGCCGAGCACGCCTTCGCCGCCAGACGTCTGGCCCAGCCCCGTCTCGCAGGCGGAGAGCGTCACCAGTTCGACCCCCGATAGGTCAAGTTGGGCCACTTCCAACGCGGTGAGAATTCCATCATCGCAATCCAATGCTGGTGGCTGATTCGCGCCGGCGAGCACGATTCCCGACAATAATCCAGGATGCCAGCCGCTCACATCTTGTTGAGTGAACAAGCTCAAGCTGCGCTCGTCCTGCCGCGTGGCGGACAACACCGACTTGAGCGAGTCGGGAGCGAAATACCCGTGCGTCGCGAGGTGGATAAAGCTGGCCCCGGCAGCCGCCGCGCGGAACTGCTGCTCCGTAGCCTCGCCATTGCGCAGCAGAGTCATCGGCGCGTCGCGGAACCGGCGCTGAAACGCTGCCTCAATCAACTCGACTTCAATCCGCGTGTTGTTCAGCGCACTCCAGTTCCACAGGCCGTCGTCGCCGCGGGGGGCGATCGCGCCGCGCGTCGTTGTGGTGCGTTGCATCGCGCCGGGATCCGAGGCGTAGTCCACATCTCCGATTGCCAACAGCGATGGCTGTATCTCGGCATCACCCGGTCGCTCCAGCAATTCAGGGAGGGCTAGCGGCACGGGGGCAATGACGAACGCCCGCTCCTCAATTAGAAAGATACCCGCCTCGCGCCCCGGCAGTGCGCCCCACGGGAGCGCATTCAATTCGCCGTCGGGCGAAACGAGGACGGTCGTGATGCCGTTCAAGTGTGCTTCGAGCGGTTCCCAGACGAGCCGCCGTAGTTCGACTCCCGCTTCGGCGCTGAGGCCCATCCCGAATCGCTTGCGCCATCCATGAACAGCAGCATTGATGGGCTCAGCAGGTCCCAGCCAGACCACGGTCACTGCCACATCACGCCGCGTGATGAATACGACATATTGCCGTTCCCAGCGGCCAGTTGCATGCTCTTCGTCGTCCGGCAAGTACTGGGAGTATTCACGTACATCGATCAGAGCTGCATCAGCGGGGAGCAGCGCCGCGAGTTCGGCCGGCGTTAGCGCCGCGGCCTCTTGAGATTCACGATAGTCGGCGCTGAGCGAGGCGAGTGTCTGCTGCTGCCGCTCGATGTCGACGGTGAGTTCCTCCAGTCGCACCCCATGATCTTCAAGTGCGTCCGGGTCCGGCGTCAGCTTGGCCAGCCGGTCGAGTTCGCGGACGCGGTCCGTCAGGACCAAGAAGGCTTCAGCCACTTCCGAGTCTGGTGCTGACTGGACTGTCTGCCGCAACTGCTGGATGGCGCGCTGCCGGATAAAGACTTGACCCTTGTAAGGCAGCAAGAGCGGGTAAACCGCATCCGCAGTGGAGTCGGATAGATGCGCGAGCGACAATAGCGAAAAAGTACACCAATCAGCTTGATGGACCATCGCCAGCTGCTGTCGTTCCGACTGTCGGACCGATGTCGCTTCCAACAACGCAACGGTAATTTCGACGGCATGTCGCGACAGCGGAAGTCCCTCGCTGGTGCGATTCAAATTGGTCAATGTTAACGCCAGGTTGTTGAGGCTCTCGGCCATACGAGGGTGCCCGTCCCCCCGTCCGTCCGTGACGATCTCCAGCGCCTCCCGAAACAGCGCCTCCGCCCGCGCATGGTCACCCTGCCTGTGAACCAATATCGCCAGATTGTTGAGGCTCGCAGCGTAGCTAGGGTGCCGCTCTCCAAGCACAGCTTTCTGAATCTCGAGCGCCTCCTGGTACAACGACCCCGCCTGCGCGTAGTCCCCTTGGGCATCGCACACGTACGCCAGGTTATTCAGGCTCATGGCGTAATCCGGATGCCGCTCCCCCAGCACATATTTCCGAATCTCCAACGCCTGACGGTATAGCGGTTCCGCCCGCGTGTAGTCCCTCTGGGATTGGTACAACCCCGCCAGGTTGTTCAGGCTCGTGGCGTAGTCCGGGTGCCGCTCCCCGAGGACTTCTCTCCTGATCTCCAGGGCCTGCCGAAGCAGCGGCTCCGCGAGCGCGTAGTCACCCTGGCGTTTGAACAATACTGCCAGATTGTTGAGGCTTGCGGCGTACTTCGGGTGCCGCTCTCCAAGAACCTCTTTCTGAATCTCCAGCGCCTGCTGGAGTAGTTGCTCCGCCCGCGAGAAGTCCCCCTGGGCATAGTATAACGTCGCCAGGTTGTTGAGGCTTGCGGCGTAGTCCGGGTGCCGCTCCCCGAGGATCTCTTTCCTGATTTCCAGTGTCTGTCGAAACAGCGGTTCTGCCTTCGCGAGGTCTCCCTGATCCTTGTACATCGTGGCCAGATTGTTGAGGGTCCCGACGAATTCCGGGTGGCTCTCACCCTGGATGTTTCTCCTGATGTCCATTTCCTGTTGGAACAGCGGCTCGGCTCGCGCAAAATCTCCCTGTGCGACATACAACGCCGACAGAAAACTTAAACTCATGGCTGTGTATTCGAGATGCCGCTCTCCAAGCACGCTTCGGTACATTTGCACCACACGTTCTGCAATCTCAGTCGCCTCAACGTACCGACCCTGAAAATAGAGTTGTCCAGCGCGCCCCGTCAGTGCTTCGGCTTCCGATAACTCTCGCCGCTCAGCAGGTGTGAACTGCTGGAGGCCTTCCACGTATGCTGCGGCGAGCCGCGCGTCGACGACGCGATAGTCATCCTCGCCATACGCGGCGATTGTCCGTAAAACGATCTCCTCACGCGTCGCGCGGGCGTCGTTCCAGGCTTCTCGCGCCGTCTGGTACTGGGCGATCAGGTCAAGCGTGCCGATCAGCTCCGGATCGTCGTCTTCCAGCAACTTGCGCTCGATCTCCAGCATGCGCTCCTGCTCGGACACGTCCGGCGTCTGCGGCTCCGCATCAGAAGGCAGTCCTTCGCTAAAAGGCGGCTGGTTATCGCTCAGGACCGGGTCGTCCTCCGCAACGCGCGCGTCGGTGTCCGGCGTATCCGCGGCAGGCTGCGCGGCGTCGGCGCACGCTGTGTCCACAGCCTCGGGCGGCAGCGACCCAAGATGCCATCCCAACTCGGGCGAGGGACAATCCTGAGCAGCTCCCGGCCGTGTGGGGCCGGTGACCAACCACCAGCATACCCACACGAGTGCATGTAGCCGGCGCAAGGTCGGCACGGTCCGTGCATCACCCCAAATGTGCTCAGGAGTAAACTGTGTCTGCATAACTGCAATTCCAGTCGCTGGCACCTCAGACAAGATGTCATCAGTCTATCGTCGCGATTTGATCCGGGGGAAGAAGTGCCCGTCGTTTCCAATGGAATCTTCCAATGTCGCTAGCGGCGCTTTGCTCTCGGCACGATCCCGGACGAGTATCAAACCTTGTCAACCTTAAGTGCTGGTTGTGCCAGTCCAGCTCCTTGAGGACGGATCGCACGTGGTGCTCCGTCACCGGATAACGTCCGTTATGGACTGGCGGAAGAAACAACAGCGCTTCCAGAATGTCCGGGGCCAGCATCAGGAGGTCCATGATCTGGGTGACGCGCGCCCGACTGACCAGTGCCAGTCGAGCGAGGTCAGCCTGGTCCTGAACGACGCCGTCACAAATGAGTTGCTCGAACCGGATTGCCAGCGCCATCAAACGTGAAATGCGGGGAATGTGCCCCTCAGTCACAGACGGTCGCTGTGGAGCGTCCCCGTCTCGGACCTCCTTGTGGCCCGTACGCCCCGTCGCCACATGGAACTTCATGCGGATCTTGACTCGTTCCTCGGTCATTGGGCGTCTCCTTCGTCGGTGTGTTGGTCAACCAGCGTGCGGATGCCGGCCGGATGGAGGTGCAGTTCGATCTCACCTGACTCCCCGTCGTAGTGAATTTGCTCAATGAACAGTCGGAGCAGCTGGGTCTGGTCGAGCGGCGACAAAGCCGATCGATGGGACGTCATGCGTATGCCAGAAGATAGCGGGCGGCTCCTGCAGTTCGGCGAGAACGTTCCGTCGCCGACCAATGGTGACTCCCGCCTGTCGCGGACGTCCCCCCATGCCACGACGAACTTGTAACGTCTCCTGATCGCGTATGTTCCAAAGGCTGACAATAACTGTGCCTCGACATGTCCGAGATCATTCAATGCCAATTCTTCGGTTGGCGCGTCCGAAAGCGAGGACGCGTGTTTGTGGCCGACGGACGTGCGAATGCGCCTCCCCTCGGTCGGTACTCCTTGAACACCTCATGTCCTCAAGAGGCACGCACACAGTTGAATCTGCTGGATCGGAAGCTGGCCATCGAGCAAGGACTGGCTATCGCCAGCAGTGAGTTTGCCACGTCGGAATCTTTGTCTCTCAGCAACGGGAGACATCTGTACGAGGAGTACACTCGCCGTCCGCGTGTCGCTGGGGGCCCGTCCGAAAACACGCGCAAGCGCTATCGTGCTGTGTTCGATAAGTTCATGCAATTTGCAAGGGACCGCGACATAAATACGTGGCAGCAGGTCGATGCCGTAACGTTGAACGCTTATGCCGGCTGGCTTGATCGCAATGGTTGGGCGTATGCCACACCGTACTTGGAATTGATGACCCTGAAGCAAGTGAACAAGTGGCTGATCGAGCAGAGGCGCCTGCTCGCCGACATGCGGATCATACTTCCGATGCCGAAGCCGGACGAAACCGAAGCCTACTGCTGGCGAGCCGGAAAGGTTGACGCGATGGTTGCATATTGCAGTGCAACCCCTGAACTGGCATGGTTGGGTGACATCATCGCCGCCCTCGCCTGCACCGGGTTGCGAATCTCCGAGCTCGCGGCGCTGCGGTGGTCCGACATCGACTTCCTTGGAAACGATGTAGCGATCAAAGACGAGAGCACTCGGGCAGCGCGCAAGACGAAGCGTGATCGCAGGACCACCAAAGGTCGGCGGAGCCACAGCTTCCCGTTGCACCCGTTGTTGCGCACGATGCTGGAACGCCTTGAGCGCTCAGGAGATGGTCTGGTGTTTCATGGCCCCCGTGGCGCTCGGATCAAGCCCGACACGCTCCGTAACATCCTGGTCCGGGAAGTGATCGCGAACCTTCGTGATCAGTTTCCCAGTGTCGATGGCGAAGCTGGCTTTGCGGATGGACGCCTACACAGCTTTCGGCACTATTCCTGCTCCACTTGCGCGAACACCGGTGTGCCTGAGCAGGTCGTGATGCACTGGCTGGGACACCGCAGCAGTCGCATGGTCCGTCACTACTATCATCTGCACGATGACGAGGCTCAGCGGCAGATGCAGCGCGTCCATTTCTTGAGCGTGCCGACTCGCGTGATGTCGGTTGATGTTTCCAAGTCCACTGAAGGAGCCGCGCCGATGACGGTGTTGAGTCTCCGCCTCGCCTGTCCAACGAGTTTTGGCACAGTTCTTGGCACAGTCCACTGTGCCAGAAAGATTCGCTTCCGCAAGTCATTGAACGGCAGCGACTTGCGGAAGCCTTCCTGAACTCAGCGGAGAGGGAGGGATTCGAACCCTCGGTACCCTTGCGGGCACACCGGTTTTCGAGACCGGCCCATTCGGCCACTCTGGCACCTCTCCGAATGCCTGCTTTCGCGTCCCGTTCGTGATTCTCGCCTGCCGGCTCATGGCTGTGGCGCCCGCCGGGGATGAGTCACCAACGTTGACGCCCGCCCGGTTGCAGCCGCCGGGTGCCATGACACCACCGGTTTGCAATGAATCAAATACGATGCGGAGCCCGAGTCTACACGTTCTGACGCTGCTCGCAAGCCGCCGGGCAGGAGCGGGACAGCGGCGTTGGGGCGGGATTCGGGACGTGTTCTGGCTTTTCCAGGCGGACCTTCATCGGCAGTTGCACCGATGGTCTCCCGTTTGCGTTGAGCAGGAGCGTCGCGTTTCTGCCGAACTGTCTCCGGTTCAGGGGATGAGCAACACCAACGACTATCGGAGCCGGACACCCCGCAGCCGCAGGGCGTTGCCGATCACGGAGACCGAGCTGAGACTCATGGCGGCCGCGGCGATCATCGGGCTGAGCAGCAGGCCGAAGACCGGGTACAGGATCCCGGCGGCAATTGGCACGCCGACGGCGTTATAGAAGAAGGCGAAGAACAGGTTCTGGCGGATATTCCGCATGACGGCGCGACTGAGCAGCACTCCGCGGACGATCCCCCGCAGGTCCCCCTTCACGAGCGTCATGCCGGCGCTTTCGATGGCAACGTCGGTGCCCGTCCCCATCGCGATTCCGACATCCGCCGCGGCGAGCGCAGGAGCGTCATTGATGCCGTCACCCGCCATCGCCACGATGCGCCCCTCGCTGCGGAGCGACTCCACCTTCTGGCGTTTGCCGTCCGGGCTGGCTCCAGCCGCGTAGTCTTCGATCTGAAGCGTACGCGCCACGCTCGCAGCGGTCCGGGCATTGTCCCCGGTCAGCATCACAATGCGCAGGCCAAGCTTGCGCAGTGCGGCGAGAGCCTCAGGCGTTGATTCCTTGATGGGATCGGCGACGGCAAGCAGGCCGGCGAGTCGCTCATCGATGGCGACAAACATCACTGTCCGTCCTTCGTCCTGGAGCGGAGCGGCTCGCTCGATTGCCGGGGCGACGCCCTCGATGCCGTTTTCCCGCAGCAGTTCCGCCTTGCCGATCAGGATGGAGCGGCCACCGACGCGCCCGCGAACGCCGCCGCCGGTGACGGAGTCGAACTCCTTCGCATCCGGGAGAGTAAGTCTTCTTTCCCGCGCGCCGGCGACGATCGCGGCGGCGAGCGGGTGTTCGCTGTGCTGCTCCAATGCCGCTGCCTGCGACAGAACGTCACTGTCACTCGATCCGTCCAGCGGTATGACGTCGGTCAGAGCCGGGTGTCCCACGGTCAGCGTGCCCGTTTTGTCGACCACGATCGTATCGGCCCGCTGCAGCGTCTCGAGTGCTTCGGCGCTTTTGACGAGCACCCCCTCCCGTGCGCCGCGTCCGACGCCGACCATAATCGACATCGGCGTCGCCAGTCCCAGCGCACAGGGGCAGGCGATGATCAGCACGGCGACCGCGTTGACGAGCGCGTACGCGAACCGCGGTTGGGGGCCCCAGATGGACCAGACGACGAACGTGACGACCGACACGAGCAGGACGGCCGGAACGAACCACGCGGCGACGGCATCGGCCGTGCGCTGGATCGGCGCGCGACTGCGCTGGGCGTCGGCCACCATCTGCACAATCCGCGCGAGCATCGTGTCGCTGCCGACTCGGCGGGCCACCATCACGAAAGCGCCCGTCGTGTTGAGCGTGCCGCCGATGACTTCCTCACCGGGAGACTTCTCGACCGGGATCGGCTCTCCGGTGATCATCGATTCGTTGACGGCGCTGCGCCCCTCAACGACCTCACCGTCCACGGGGACCGTGTCACCGGGACGCACCCGCAGGCGGTCTCCCGACTGCACGGCTTCCAATGGGACTACGCGTTCCTGCCCGCCGTCGATCAAGCGGGCCGTGGGAGGCGCAAGCGACAGGAGTTCGCGGATGGCGCTCCCCGTCTGGCGGCGGGCGCGCAGCTCCAGCACCTGCCCCAACAGCACCAGCGTGATAATCACGGCGGCCGCCTCGAAGTACAGCTCGACCACGCCATGCATCCGGAATGATTCCGGAAACCAGCCGGGGACCAGCACCGCCGCCACGCTGTAGAGATAGGCCGCCCCGGTTCCGACGGCGATCAGTGTGAACATGTTGAGGCTGCGGTTCCGAATCGAACGCCAGCCCCGCACAAAGAACGGCCACCCACCCCACAAGACCACGGGAGTCGCCAGCAGCAGTTGCAGCCATTGCAGCAGCATGCCGCCGAACCAACGGTGCAGCGGCAGGCCGAGCATCGGTCCCATCGCGATGACGAGCAGCGGCACACTCAGGGCCGCGCTGATCCAGAGACGGCGGGACATGGTCCGCAGTTCATCGTCGGAGTCGTCTGCAGCCTGCGCAAACTTCGGTTCCAGGTCCATGCCGCAGATGGGGCACGCCCCCGGCTCATCCCGTTCAATCTCGGGATGCATGGGACAGGTCCAGATTGTCCGCTGTTGAGCAGCTGCGGACCCGGTCGGCTCCAGCGCCATGCCGCACTTCGGGCAGTCTCCGGGACGATCGCTTTCGATTCCTTCGCACATCGGGCAGAAGTACGCGGCTCCCGGGGAGGGCTTCACACTTCCTTCCACGCCAGTCGATCCGTGACAGCAGGAATGAGCGGCATTGGGGTCTTCCGAAAGAAACCGACTGCGGCAGCTTTCGCAGCAGAAGTACCATTTCCGGCCGTCACGCTCGGCAGAGATGGCGGTGTGCGAATCGACCTTCATCCCGCAAACGGGATCAATCGCAGTTTCAGTGGGTGCGGCGGGCTGAATGACGGGCAGCATGCCGAACGCCGGATGCTGAGGATGCTGTTCCCTCTCGCCCGCGGACGGCGCACCTCCGGCGAGGAACTTCCGTCGGCAGGACTCGCTGCAGAAATAGTGCTCCTCGCCGTCCCGCTCGCCGCGAAGCGCTCGCGCGGGATCAACCTGCATGCCGCAAACGGGATCGGTGACGGTCATGGCTGCTTTCTCCGCTGTGTTCCACGTCGAGCATTCGGCATTGGCGCGGAATCAGTCCGCCCGTCCGTCGCCATCAGAATCGGACATTCTCCAGCAGGACCTGCTGGAGTTGAAACAGAACGCCGAAGCGACTGCCGCTTGATGCGAAGTGGCGGACGAAACATGTGACGCGCTGAGCATGACGCCCGTGCAGCACCGAACAACGTTGCAGATCGATTGTACGCGCACATGCCCAGGCGAAGTCGAGTCGACCGGATGTTCCATGTGCAGCAGGCAACGCCGCCGAATATGACAGGTGCGGCGTCACTCGTCTCCTGTGGCTGCATCCGCAACGGACTCTCGGACGTTTATGGCCTCCGGAAATACGCGGATGGCGGACAGGGACGGGTGCAGGTAACCATTCAGAGTCGGGGTGTCTACCACGAGATCTGATACGAGCCGCCTGGGGCAGCGCGTCAGTGCTCCCAGCAGGCGGGACTTCGGCATGCGGCTCATCGTCGAGCGTCCGAGAACTGCCAGGACACGATTCGTGGGCGACCGTTCGAGGAAATCCTGCACGTCCGCCAGACTCATCAGCGTGGCGACGCGGTAAGGCAGGTCGAGCTCGGCCGGGCCGTACTCGGTGAGCGGTTGCCAGAGGAAGTCGCCGATGACGCCCGCATCGTGGTACCGCTCGAACTGGTCCTCGACGGGACAGCCCGGGTTGGACTCTGCCAGGCTGTTGAAGAACGTGCGGATCGTGCTGCTGTGGTCGTTGAGCAGGCTGCCCGACGTGACCACGATCTGAATTTCAGACGCGCGCTGCAGCGTCCGCTGGATCGACGGCATCGCCCGCAGCTCCTGATATTCCTCCCGCGATACGATTCCCGGCATCGGGAGGCGGAGGAACCGGATCCGGACCGGCAGATCTCCGTCCACGAGACAATGAATGAAGCTGTTGGGATCGACCTGAAAATCGTCCTCATCGAAGCCGGCGACCATCGCGTGAAAGACAAGCGTGTGTGGATTTGCCGGGTGGTCCTCCCGCAGCAGTTTGGAGAGCTTCTGGGCGATGGCCCGCATGGTCCAGCCGCCGGCACACCCCACATGGACGACGCGGTCCGGATTGAGCGGGGCCGCTTCGCGGATGAGCGTCAGCAGTCGTTCGGCGGCACGAGTCGCCAGGGCATCGGCTGAGGCGGTGGCGACGACGGTCGTCCGCTCGCGCAGCCAGGGCGCCTGCTGGAACAGCTGCGTCGCCAGTCGCGTGGCGAGAGGCGGCGCATGCGCGAACAGATCATTGCGGGCGGCCAGCCTCAGCAGGTCCCAGTAGTTCTCTCCGGCAAACAGGTTGCCAAACTCGCCGGGAAACGACACAGCGATCCTTCGCTCGACTTCGGCGCGGGTGCTGTGGCCGGCGCAGAACAATTCACTGATCAGCGACAGGAGCTCCCACTGCTGCACATCGTCAAGCATGCGTTCGTCGAGCAGGCGCTGCGCGCGCGTCAGCGACGCCTCCAGCGACTTACCCTTCCGTCGGCCCCGCTGGTTCGTCTTGGTCATCGCTTCGCCCTCCTGAACTGGACACCTGGATTGCGGGACGCTGCATACGGACAAGCGCCCGCGGTTCGCCAACGGAATTCGAGTTGGACGGGATTCTGTTGCTGATCGCCGAAAGTGAAATGACGGGATGCGTGGCTTCGGCCGCCTCAAGGTTGGACGGTTGAAGAGAACCGCGGTCAAGCGCGGCCATGGCCCACCTGCTGAGCACTATTTCAGCACCGAACAAGCCGAAACGTACCGCCCTCTCTCCGGGCGGATGATGCGCGCTCCTAGAATTCCGCGTTCTCTCAACGACCGACTGCAACCAGGGGCCAGCCAGTCCACCTGATCAGAGCGGATCAACGTCCGCGCGCCAACAACAACCTACCGTCCCGCAGCAGCAGGATGAGCCCGATACCACGGGGGAATCGACCGGGAATTGCGGTCTCGCGTAGGAATGATCAAACGGCGTTCGACGATGTTCGAGTGAGGAATCGGCCGGGGCCGACTGCGTGGGCGTCAATCCGACAAAGGGAGCAGCACAATGATTCTCTGGACGGCGGCAAACCAGTCATCAACCGCGCGGCGCGTGACGGAACCGGTATCGCTGCATCGCGAGTCGTTGGACGCTGCGGCGGAGCGGAACTCACCACGTGTGGTTCCGGTTCGTCCGGGACGCGGAGCGGTCGCGGCGCTGCTGGTGCCGGAGAGCGTCGCGGTGAGACGCAACGGGGCGCCCGTGCCATCGGGTGCGCATGCGCTGTTGCATGCCGACTGCCTGGACGTGGACGGAGTTCGCTACTGGGTCGCCGCAGCGGCTGAGATCGCCGTCTCGCAATACGACCCGGCCACGCACGGGGAGGGACTGTACTGCTTCTTCACCAAGGCCCGGCTGAAGGACGGTGAAGCGATCGTGGTGTGCCCGGGACGGCCGGGTTCCGAATGCAGCGTGATCTACAAGCAGGCGGCCTGGGAGATGGCGATCAAGGCCGACGTCAAGTTCCAGTGCCCGCGCTGTGGTTTCGACCCGGCGGCCGGCGACTGGCAGCCGTCGCTCCCGAAGCCGTCACAACTCCCGAAGTTGTTCGAACTCGCGGCCCTGCATCGCGGAAAGGGGGGAGCATGACTCCCGACCGTTATCACCGTCTGCGTGCCACGTCGATGTTTCGCAACGATACGTTCGCGCGCTGGCAGGCTGCCTGCCTGGGGATTATCGGCTGCGGCACGCTTGGCAGCCGTATCGCTCTGGAAGCCGTCCGGTCCGGTACGAAGGTACGGCTCTGGGATCCCGATCGGGTGGAAGAGCACAACCTCGGAACCCAGGTGCTGCGGCCCAACCACAGCAAGGTTGATTCGCTGATCCGCGCGTGCGATGAGATCACGCCCGGCGCGGCTTCGGGTGCTTCGGTCGATATCCGGCATGTCGGGATCGCGGTTCTGCGCGAATGCAGCCTGCTCATTGATGCGACGGACGACCCGCGCCTCGCGTGGGTGCTCACCGAGATCAGCAACGGCCTGCAGATCCCGTTACTGCGCAGCGCACTCGACGGCAGCGGGCGATTTCAAGTGGGACGCGTGCTCTGCTCGCATGCCGCGAACGACGGCGCCTGTCAGCTTTGCACGTACTCGGTGGACGACTTGCTAAGCGCCGTAGATCCCACGCCCTGTCCGGGGCAAGGAACGCCGGAGCGTCCTCCCACTCTGGCCGGTGGCGCTCTCGCGGAGATGCTGGCCGGCGCCACGATTATCCAGGCCCAGCGAATCGTCACCGGCAACGAGATTGAACTGGCGCTGAATCACGAGGTCACCATCGACTTCACTCATATGCACATTATGTCGGCTCAGCTGCAGCGGTCGTCGCGCTGCATGAGCGGACATCTTGCGTGGGAGCCTGGCCACACTCCGCACACGTCGTCGTCCACTCTGGGTGAGGTCGTTCAACACATCGCCCGCGACCTTAGGACCGACAACTTCACCCTGGAAGCGCATGGGCATCCGCTGTGCATTGAGGCTGGATGCGAGTGCGGCGCAACAATACAGAGCGTCGGCACAGCGTGGGCCGATCCGCCGGCGTGTTCCCGCTGCGGCGAGCGGATGACATGGCGTACGGAGTCGCAACGAGCAGCAATGCATCTGGTGCAGATCCATGAACTCCGGATACGCGACCGCACGCTCGCCGAACTGGGACTCCCGGAAGGAGTCATGTTGAACGCCAGGGAGGCTGGCGGACCAACGCAACGCTACTTCACAGCACTGAGCCCGAACTAATCAACTTGGTCCTTGAATACGGCACCCTCCGAGACATGGCCATGTCCACCGCGACGACGCAATTTGACCTGCAGGAGATGCTCGATCGGCTGGCGCGGCTGGCGTCCGTGCATGATGATCTCCCCGACCCGTCCACGCCGCTCGGCATGCTGACGCGGGAGTTCCTGCGCAACACGTACGACAACTGCGTCGCCGGGCTGCTCTCGAAGACGAAGCGGATTCGCCTCATTCCGGAGCCGGCTCCGACGCCGCGAATCTTCCACTTTGAGATGGACCTGCCGTACAAGCGCAAGCTCGGTCCCGATTCACCCGTTGAACTGATGCCCGGACCGATTCGCGGCGTAATCATCTACCGCCCCGACATGTTCGCCAACATGCACGAGCCGTCCGTCGCGGTGCGGCTGGATCCTTCCATGGGGTACTTTCACAGCAATTACTCTCGGAAACATGGTCTGCTTTGCACTGGGGACACGACGGAATTCTCCACGGGTGGACCCGTAGATCTGGAAACACTGATCGCGAACCATCTCTATCCGATCCTGAGCTATCAGAATCGCCGGCCCCACCATACCGCCGACGTGGAGGCGTCGCGCTACTTCGCACTCGATCCTGAAGCGATGACGGGACTCGAGCCGGTGCCGCCCCTTTACTGACATCGCCACCATCGCCGCCGCTCACACAGAAAGCCGCCCCATGCCACACGATCGCAAGACACATGGAGCCAACGGCTCGATGGACCCCGCCCTGGCACGCTGGCTCGGGCGCGGGAGCAGCGACAGCCTGCGCGAGGGCCTCACGCGAGGCGGGATCGAGCTGCACGATGCGCAGCGCGGGACATTCAAGACGCGCCACTTCACGGCCCGCGCGGTCCTGGAGGCCGATGATCTGGTGCAGTTGCGGTCCAGCACCGACGCCCCAACCGATCCGCATGCGGCCTTGCTTCAGTGTGCCGGACTGCCGGGCAATGTCCGGTTCTCGCGCTGCGGCCATGAGCAGCGTCTGGCAGCGGAAACGCGCGTCGATGGGGCCGTCCATCTGCCGGGCAGCCTGGCCGAGATCAAGTGCGGTTTCCTCAGCCTGCTCGGCAGGAATCCGAAGTCGGGAGCGGATACGCCCGATGAATCGCCGCCGGCCGAAGCTCTGCGGCAGGCGATCAACGAGGCCGGGTGGACCGGCGAGCAGGCGGTCGAGACGGATTACGGGTGGGAGTTGCATCCACGGATCGCCGGGGCGGCTGTCCCCGTGCAGGCCGTGTTGTTGATGGACGCCGTCATCCTGCGCCGTCTCGTCATCGGTGACGTCGCCGACGACTCACGAGACGCTGTCGCTCACCAGTCGCTGTTGTTCAACGAGCGACTCCGCTTCTGCCGCCTCGCGGTGGTCGACGGCCGACTCGTCGTCGAATCCACGCTGCGTGTCGATCTCATCCGCAGCGACTGGCTGGCCTACGCGGCACAAGCGGTGGCCTATGCCGCCAGGAGCGTGGAACCGGAGCTCAAATTGCTGAATGAAGAACCTGCCGTCGCCCAGGCATACGCGGAAATGTTCCTGACATCTGACGCTTGAGGACCAAAGGAGAAACCCGGTTTCTTGAAGAAGCCGGGCTTCCGGGAGACGCATTCAGACTTCAGAAGCGGGACTCCAATCGACCTTCATTTTCCTGACCCCTCAGAAAGGAGCAGCACCATGGTGGCCGCAACCAGACTGCGGATGACCGACATCAGTCGGCAGAAGCGCTACGAAACCGAGCTGAATGGAGACCTCACGCCGCGGCACACCGTCGGCCAGGCGGTCGATGTGTATCTGCAGCGGATGCGGATTCCCAACGACGGCCTGCGCTGGTCGGCATTCTCGCGCGGCGTGAAGCTCGACAACAAGCAGACGCTCGAGGAACTCACGGATTCGGACGCCGAATGGTCCGTCCTGCCGGAAGTGTCCGCCGGCGCGATGTAGGTGACCGGCCATCAGGGTCGTGAACGGCCGGGGACGGCAGCTCGCTGACGTCCCGCGGGCCAACGGCCGGAGCGGCCCTGATGGTGTTTTTCGCTCGCTCAAGGAAAGCCCTGAAGGCGGCTGCGATTGCGGTGCGCGCCGAAACCGGTGCGCGTCTGCAGGTCCAGCCGGTGGAAAGTACAGCAGCTTTGTGTCCCCCCCGGCGGGAGTCAGCGATGCAGATTGAAATCGAGAACACGTACCAGTTCACATCCGAACTGCGCCGCAAGCCTGATATCAAAGACCGGCCGATTTCCAGCGTCGATGTCACCGCGGACATCGCGGCGCTCATCGACGAAACGTACACGCACGGCGTGCTGGCAGACTGCCTGCCGGAGCAGTCCGATCTGTTGCGGGTGCGGATTGAGCCGCACTTCTCCGAATCTCCGCGCGTTGAGCGGATCGACGTTCATCTGACAGCCGGCACGAATGGATCGACGGCGGAGTTCACGCAGCAGTTCCGGGCCGGCCCGTGGAACCGATCCGAGCAGCGGCGGATGCTGCAGCTCCGCGAGGAGGGAACGCTTGCCGAGGGAGACACCGCGTACCGGATGCTGCTCGCTCTTCCCTCGGACGCCGCGTCGATCGAAGCTCCGTCGCTGCAGCCCCCCGCGATCATCGACGGGACGCTGGAGGAGTTTGGCTTTCGCGAACTCGGCGCCGGTGAGCTGATCCCTGACCGCCCGCTGCTGGCCAACCAGCGGCTTGTGGAGGACTCCATCGAAGCCTGCCTGGCCCGCGGTTCAAACGAGACAGGCGGCGGAGCCATCGGGCTAAACGTGCGGCTCAAGGAACCTCTGCCCCATACCACGACGCGCATCGTCCAGATCCTGACGGCCTATCTGGAGGATCGCCGTCACACCGGCAAATTGAATGAGTGGAAGATCAGCAACGAGGCCCTCGCCGAAGCGGCCGAGGTCTGCGCCCTCCGCGGCATGGGAGAACGGGTGATGACCGTGGTGCACACGCACGGCTGGTCCACCGAATGCGGCAACTGCAATACGAACGCAAACTGTCCTCTGGCCGAGTGCACGCTGGTATCGCTGCTCGATTACCAGGTGCTGGAAACATTGTTCCCGTCAAAGAGCACCGTCATGCCGATTGCCGGCCGCAAGCTCGGCGCCGAAGGCAAACGGCCGGTGCTTGAGATTCATGCGTGGCGCGGAGGCGAGATGCGCCCCATTCGCTGGCAGCGGTATCGGGACTGAGAGAGTTGGAGGACAGAGAACAGAGGACAGAGGACAGAGGACTGGAGGTTTGGGGGCAGGATCTGAGACCTCAGATCTGAAATCTCACATCTCAAATCTCAGAACTGTTCAGTTCCACCGATCGAATGTGAGCACAGATCCAACGTGAGGTTAGACAGCCTTGCTCTCCCGACACGCACGCCACGCACCAATTACGACTCACTACCAACTACCAACCACCAACCACCAACCACCAACCACCACTCACCCACTCACCCACTATACCTACTATACCCACTATACCCACTATACCCGCACACTACTCACCACCCCCCTCGGAGCCAGCCATGCCACGTCCCAGCCTTCGCGATGCTCTTGAGTTCCAGACGCCCGGCGATCGTGAGGAGTTCAACAACATCATTCAGCGGATCCTCAGCGAGCCCGAGGCGGTGGCGGCGGAGTTGATGCGGGCTCGTCGCGACTGTTCCAGCTCGGCGGACGCGGCGGAGCAACTGGAGGCGATGCTTCGCGAGCTTGTGGAGAAGAACGCCTCGCTGATGCATCTGGAAACCGTGCGTCTCACACCAGCGGGACAGCCGCATGCGGTGTGCCGGCTGGGGAGTCAGCTGCAGGAGCTGGGCGTGCATCCCAGCGTGAGCGTCGAGGAACTCGAGGCGCTGCAGCCGTGGGAGTACGTCTGTGTGCACGACGGGGTGATCATCGGCACTTGGCGCGATCAACCCGAACTGCTGGCGTCGCATTACGGGGAGGTCGTCACGTTCGACGGGTTCATGGACCGCGACAACTTCATCGTCCGCATTAAGCGCCGCGGCGAGGAGGGGATTGCGACGCTCGCCGCTCCGCTGCGGATCGAACAGCTGCAGCCGGACATGAAGTTGATCCTGCAGCGGGACGATGAGCGGTGGGCGATCGGGATGCTGCCGGCGGATCACTCGGAGAGCAAATTCGAAGTGCCACTCGACCAGGTGCGGACACGGTTGGACCAGCTGGCCGGCCTGGATGACGTCGCCGAGGCCTTCATCCAGGACATCCTGCTGCGGGTGGTGTTCGACGACGTCCGGGACGACTTCGATCTCACGCCGATGCGCGGCGCGTTGCTGTACTCGTACCAGCCCGGGATGGGAAAGACCGCCTTCATGGAAGCGCTCGCCGTCTGGATGCGGGACTTCGGTCGGGACTACGGGTTCGACGTCGTGCTGTATCACATCAAGCCGAACGCACTCAAAAGCATGTGGTGGGGAGAGGACGCACGAATCGTGCGCGAGGACCTGTGGGGCAGCATTCGCGCGCGACAGCGAGTTCCGCGCGACCTGCCGCTCGTCCAGTTCGTTGTGTTCGACGAGATCGATTCACTCCAGAAGCGAGGGGGCGGAGAGCGGAACGTCACCTCCTCATCCCATAGCGATGCGCTCGAGGCGCTGCTCGTCGAGATGCAGGGGCTCGCCCAGAACGGCGGGATCGGGGGTCCGCCGGCTCATGTGCTGTGCGTGGGGCTGACTAACCGCCCGGACCGGCTCGACGAGGCCCTCAAACGGCCCGGTCGCTTCGGGGATTTCGTCGCGCCGATGCCGGCGATCACACGCGAGTCCGCCGTGGACATCATGGGGATCTATGCGTCGAAGCAGACGCTCCCCTGGTCGGTGGAAGGGGAGGTTCGCACGGCGCTGCCGCTGGAGGACGTTCGCGAACGGTTCCTGGGACCGGCGGTCGCCCGCATCTTTCCGGCGGTCGTGGCGAAGTACGCCACCGATACGCAGCGGACCTACGACGTGACCGCCGGACAGATCCTGGCCGGCGTCCATTACCAGAACGCCGTGAATCGCGCGAAGAAGCGGGCCGCCCTGCGGCGCGTGCTCGGCACGGGTGCTCCGGCCATCTGCCCGGAAGACGTCGTCGACTCGCTGCTCGACGCCGCGGTGGACATGGCCCAGCAGATGGAGGCCGACCCCGGCATGTTGATTCAACAACTGCAGATCAAGCTGCCGGTGACGCGCGTGACGGCCGTCCCCAAGCACGAACTGGAGCACCACCGCTTTCTGAAGCTGCATACCGCGTGACGAACCGCACTTCGGTGCGGATAAGTCATCAGTTCGAGACGGCCCCGGAATCGAAAGGGGATTCGGGGTTCGCCGACAATCACCTCGCAGACAGGAAACTCAACATGCATCCTCGATACATGGGCCGCGATTGTGAACTCTCTTCAACGGGTGTGGACGGCGACGGCGACTCGATCGACCCGGGCCGTGTGACACGCGAAGTGCTGCGCCAGATCCCGGCGGCGTTCGCCGCCAATGGCGCCCACGTCTGGTCGGAGCGAAGCCGCTTCGCTTCGTCGTCGATGGACTGCCTGCGCAACTGGGCCTCCAACGGCGCCTGCCATTATGCGGACATGGCGCATGTCGAGTGCTGCACGCCGACCTGTCTTGATCCGTTCGACTTCGCGGCCCATTGCTGGAACATGGTTCGCGCCGCCGAGGAGGCCCGCAAGCTGGCGCAACGCGAATCCGACGAAGCCATTGACCTCTCGCTCTCCACCAGCAACGCCGACCTGCTCGACCCGTCGATCAGCTTCGGGTCGCATCTGTCGGCCAGCATCAGCGAGTCGCTGTGGGAGGATCTGTTCCACACGTGGCGGCGGCCCAGCCGCCTGGCGATGGTGGCCAGCGGACTGGCGGGGGCGATTCCGTTCTTCGGCGCGGGCTACCTGCTTCCCTTTAAGGACCGCACCATTTACAGCCTGAGCGCCCGGGCCCATCACATCTCGCGGATCACGTCGATGTCCACGACCGATGCGTTCCGCCGCGGCATCCTCAACAGCCGCCGCGAGGCCCACGGGCGGCGGCAGGACCGGCTGCACATTATTGGTTTCGATTTCTGTCTGCCGTCGTCGCCGCTCTTGTGCTCGTTCGTGCAATGCCTGCTGGCCGCGGCCGAGGAGGACTTCTGCGGGCTGCAGTTGCTCGACCCGGTGCGTGCGCTGCGTGTCTGGTCGTGGGGACTCGATCTGCAGACGGGACGCATGGAGAAACGCGCCACCCTGGTTGACGGCCGCCAGCTCACTCTGCCCGAATACTTCGGCGAGCTCACGCAAACGCTCCTGCGCATGGCCGAGACGGGCCTGATTCCGGCCGAGGTCGCGCCCCGCGCGACCGCACTGCTGCCGCGAATCGTCGATCTGACCCGCTACGCTGCAGAGGGATCGCTGAACCAGTGCGCGGCGCATCTGTCCTGGGCCGCGAAGCTGCTCTGCCTGCTGAACGTCTGCGAAGACGACGCGGAGGTGGAGTTCGGGGACGCGACCACACGGCTGATCGATCACGACTTCGGCAACACCGACCCCGAACGGGGGACAATCTGGCAGTTGTGGGACGAGGGACTCATCGATCCCCTGATCACCCGGGAAGAGATGGAGGCGGCCTGGCGGACCCCACCAGCCGGCAGCCGCGACATCATCCGCGGCCGGCTGATCGAGCGCTTCGGCGAACAGATCTACGACGTGGACTGGGACTGCGTGGAACTGCGCGAGTCCGAGGACCGGTGGGGGCCGCGAATTCGCGTGAATCTTCCGAATCTCGATCGAGCCTCCAACAGCGAGATCGAACAACTGATCGCCGGGTCCCGCACGGTGCGCGATCTCGGCCGCCGCCTCGACGGCAATCAATGGTCGCGGCACACCGACCCGATCGACGACGTGACCAACGACCTGGTTCTCCCCAACCCCGACAGCACCTGGTCCGGCTCCGTGCTGGAGGCTTAGGAGGAGCAACATCGCAGAAGCCACACTCCCAAGCTCAGGTCTGAAATCTGCGATCCGAAATCCGAAATCTCAAATCTCAGATGAACCGACCACCGATTACCGACCTCTGACCTCTGACCTCTGACCTCTGACCTCTGACCTCTGAACCAAGGAGCTTCCCCATGGAACGTCAAATGACTCGCGAAACAACCCGGTCCGCCGGCGGTGGGCCTGCGGAAGATGGGCCCGTCGCTCCGGGTGGAGCCGGGCTTGCCAATCAGGCCAAGCGTTACGGCAACGTGGCGCGGAAGTCGCGGGAGAACTGCCAGACCGGCCAGGCCGCAGAGCAGGAACTCCAGAAGCGCCGCAACCGCTCCGGCCAGTAAAAGGGCGAGGCCGCGCCGCGCATTCGCATCGAATGCAGCAGCATGCGAACGGAACTCGCTGCCCGTCGGGCGCCGGAGACACTCTGTCGCCCGACGGTGGTTTGGTTTGCCGTCTCACTGCGGCGAACGCTCCTCTCTGGATTGTTGAAGGTACGCACACATGGCCGCTCCGTCCGCTGATTTCATCATGAGTACCGAGCAGGAGTGCCTGACATGCGTGCTGGAGTCGCCGCCGGAACGCGCGGACTGCTTCGGCGAGCTGTTCCGGACAATCTCGCGCAACGTCCCGACTTTGCCCGGTCCCAGCGGCATCTTTACCCCCTACGGCCGGGCCTATCTCGATTCGGGGCACCTCGAACTGGCGATGATCGAGTGCCACTCGCCGTATGTGCTGCCGCTGGTCATCGAACGGCAGTATCACGTCGTGGGCCGGGCGGTCGCCGAACTGGCCCGGAGCGGGATGAAGCTTCTCATCGCGGGCAACAACCACAGCGGCGTCCTCGCGCCCGGCTGTCCCGTCTGGGGTTCGCACGAAAACTACATGGTGGAGCAGCATCCGACGGCGTTCACCGAACTGGTGCTCCCTTTCCTGATCACGCGTCTATACGGCGGCGCGGGGAGCGTCCTGCTCAACGGGGCATTCGTCGCCGGGGTGCGCGCGACGGCGATGGAACTGGCGACCGGCGGCAGCACCACTTACAGCCGCGCCATTCACAGCACGTCGCGAGAAGAGCATCACATGGGACGCGTGAGCAATCGGTTCCGCTATCACCTGATCCTCGGTGACGGCCACCGCTGCCAGTTCAACACCGCGCTGCAATTCGGCGCTACGGCGCTTGCGCTGAAGGCCATCATCCACGACCGGCAGCTGCGCAAGGATCTGGCCCGGCTGAACCCGTTTCCCGGTCAGGATTGGGTCGCCCACCTGCACCGGCTCAACGTCCTGCAGCAGCCGAAGGGCGAGCTGTGCATCGACCCCGTCATCGTTGAGACGCAACGGATCTATCTGGATGCAGCACGCCGTTATGTCGAGCGCCTGGATCACCCCCCCGGCTGGATCCCCGAACTCCTCCTGGACTGGGACGACACGCTGACGGCGCTCGCCAATCTCGACCGCCCCTGGCTCGCCGCCCGGCTGGATGCGTTCGCCAAGTACGAGTTCTATTCAGCCGTACTCTCGGATGAGGGGAGTTCGTGGGCCGACCTGCCGAAGCGGCTGAGTCTGATCAGCGAACTGGCACTGCTCGATCACAGCTATCACAACTTCTCGCAGGAGGACTCCGTGTTCCGGCTGCTCGAACAGGACGGCTTGCTTGAGCACCGCGTTGGCCCGTGGATTGCGCCCGGGGACGAGGCGGAACCGTTCGTGTCGGAGGCCGCGACCCGCGCCCGCCCGCGCGCCCGGTTCATCAAGGAGCATTCGGGCAGCGAGCGACGCTATCTGGTGGACTGGTCCTGCGTGCACGACCAGCTCGAACGCCGCACCGCCCGGCTGGATGACCCCTTTGCCGAGCAGTATGGCGAATGGTCCGAACCGGCGCCGCAGCCGCCCAAGCCGCCGACGCTCGCGGAACTCCAGCAGCGTCTGCGTCGGACCCGGGACGCAGAGACCACCGCGCCGTCCAGTTGAGAGCCGATCCTGTCGCCTTGGTGCGTGCGACGGTTCCCGTGGTCTTCGTTACGTTTGGACGCGTGCGTACGGTGCAGTACGATAGGCGCATCAGGCCGCCAACTCGATTCACTCCGCCTTGCTGAGGACGTCCGCCATGAGGAAGACGCTCGCCGCACTCGTGCTGACCGTAGGATTGACCGCCCCATCTCTCGCGCAGGATCCGCCGCCGCCGCCCGATCCGCAGGCGGTGCAGGCGGTGAAGGACATCGGCGGAAACGTGATGCCGATCGCGCAGAACGACCCGCGTCTGGACGTGACGCTGCATCTGGCCGATCAGGACGTCACCGATGAAACGCTGGCGAGCGTAGCCAAGCTGCAGCCTGTCCTCTGGCTGAATCTCGCCGGCACCGAGATCACCGACGCCGGCCTGGCGCATCTGGCCGAGATGAAGACCCTGGAAAAGCTGCACCTCGAGAAGACCGGCATCGGCGACGCCGGTCTGGAGCATCTGAAGGGTCTGGAGAACCTCACCTACCTCAACATCTACGCGACCAAAGTCACCGACGCCGGCCTGGAGCATCTCAAGGGCCTGACCAAGCTCAAGAAGCTCTACGTCTGGCAGTCGCAGGTGACCCCGGAGGGAAGCGCAAAGCTGAATGAGGCGCTGCCGGAACTGCAGATCATCGGCGGCCTGGAACTCAAACCCGCCGAGCCTCCCGCTGAGGAGAAGCCGGCGGAAGAAGAGAAGCCGGAAGGCGAAGAGAAACCCGAGAATTAGAGGGGGCTCGAGCGCGTCAGACGCCGCTACTGCAAGGAAATCGTGCCGCCTCGAAGATCGATTTCCAGTCGTCTTCCTCGAATGAAATCGAGTCCGAGCAGTCCGTCGAACGTTGCACGCGGAGGCAGCTGATAGGCCAGCACCCTGAGTTCGAGATGCTCGCAGTCGATCGATACAAGGCGGGGTACGGTCACCAGCGGCGCACGCTCGACACCACTGGCTGTTGTGAATGGTCGAGTTGCACCAGTTGACTCAGCGAACAATCTCACGGATTCCAGTCGGACGGGATCAATCGCAGTCCTGGATGCGCCCGTATCCAGGGCGAGTCGCAGGTTGGCGCGCCCCACCGGGCCGAAGATGACAGCCCGGACCAGGATTAATCAAGCATTCGGGTCAAATCTCACCATCACAAGGTGAAATCTACGTCCGTTGGCAACTCGCCGGTAAAGATCGTCGCGAACCGGCCGGGACGCAATTCCGCAGCCTTTCGGTACGTCTCATCCGCATCTGGGCTGTGAAACAGCACCTTCCCGCTGATGACCTCAAGATCCTCAGCCTCCTCCGGATCTCCGAGCAGAACCCATTCGTCGCGAAAACGGGATCTGATTTCATCCAAGGTAAGGATCTCTTTCATCGCGGACCTCGCAACGGACTCGCCGACGCCTGTTTGATGAATTCTATACGACCGGCTCCCAGCCGCTCTCGTATTCCCGTCCCCATTGCCGCATCGCTTCGGAATCGTCCTTGATGCGTCCGTCTTTGGGATCGCAGTGGAGCGTGCGACCGACGCGCTGGGCGATGTTTCCCAGGTGGCAGAGGAGCGTGCTCTTGTGGCCTTCGAGGATCTCGGCATTGAGGTCGCGCGGCTTGTCGGAGCGGATCGCTTCCAGGAAGTTGGCGACATGGTCGGCGTCGCGGTAGCCGGACTGCTCCTCCCGCACGACCTTGTCGTCGATGTCGAAGATCTTGAAGTTGCCGCCGCCGTCGATTTCGAGCGTTCCCTCTTCACCGACGAACGCGACGAATCCGCTGGAGACTCGATGCTTGTTGCAGCTGAGCCCGTCCCAGGTCGCCATCTGGCCTCCCTCGAATTCGAAGGCGACGTTGTGGGTGTCGGGCGTTTCCTGGTCGTCGTCGTAACGGTAGCGGCCGCCGGCTGAGGTGACCTTCACCGGGAAATCGACCCCGAGTCCCCAGCGGCAGATGTCCAGCGCATGGACGCCGTTGTTCCCCAGTTCGCCGTTGCCCCAGTGCCAGAACCAGTGCCAGTTGTAGTGGACGCGGTTATCGACGTAGGGCGTTCGCGGGGCGGGACCCTGCCACAGCTCAAAGTTCAACCGGGCGGGAACATCGGCCGGCTTTCCGATGCCGATGGAGGGGCGCAGGCTGTTGTACCACGACCGCGCCTGATACACCCGGCCAATCGCGCCGTCGCGCAACGCCTGGATGGCGGCGATGTAACCGGGACTGCTCCGCCGCTGCGAGCCCATCTGCACGGCCCGGTTGTACCGGCGGGAGGCTTCGACCAGGAGTTCTCCCTCCTGCGCGTTGTGGGAGCAGGGCTTCTCGACGTACGCGTGCTTACCGGCGCTGCACGCGAGGATCGAAGCCGGTGCGTGCCAGTGATTGGGGGCCGCACAGACCAGTGCGTCCACGTCGGGGTCGTCCAGAATCCGGCGGAAGTCTTCGACTCCCTCCGGTCGCTGCTCGGACGATTTCTCGATGCTTGCCAGACCCGCAGCCAGCCGCTCGCTGTCCACATCGCAGACGTACTTCAGCCGCACACCCGACTGCGCCCCGAACGTCCCACACAATCCAAGTCCGCGGCTCATCCCCATGACGCCGACCGTGATCTGCTCGGAGGGCGGCACACCATCTTGGGCGACGGCGCCGCCGAAGAATGTCGTCGTCGCGGCTCCCGCGGCGGCCGTTGCGAGAAAGTCTCTGCGGTTGAGTCGGTGCGACATGTGCTTGCTCCGAGGTTTCGTGTCGATCGCCATCCGATGATGACAGCATACTCGGGTCCGTCGCATCAGTCGAGTTGCATGGGTCTCTCGGCCGAGCGCCAGCGCGAATCGGGGACACCCGGCGCGGAACCGGGAGGTTCCGGGGTTCAGCCAGCGGCCTTCCGCACGAATTTGACGGCTGCGCGGCGGTTGTCGAACATCGGCCAGCGCTCGTCGAGTTTCATCACCCGCAGCACCGAAATTGTGTCGGGCGATGCCTCGCAGACGGCGAATGTTCCGCCGGAGTTCCGCGTATGTTCCGCGAACTCGCTGATCGCGCCGATCATCACGCTGCCGATATACCCCGACCGACCCAGATCCACGACGATCTGCGGCGGGTCCATGGCGCTGATGCGGCTGCGCACCTCACCGATTTCCCGCGCCAGGTCGATGTCGCGATAACTCAGCGCATCGCCCCCGGGGATCACGACGAGCACCCCCTTGACCTGCTCGATGTTAAAGATCGACTGGGTGGCGCTCATGAAGCCTCCCCGATTGCGGCGTCAACTCGCGCCCGCTTCGTGGAACTGTTCGTCATACAGCCGCTCCACATCGGCGGCCGTGACGGTGATCTCGCGGATGAAGCCCGTGTGGGTCCGCTCATAGGCGATCTTGCCCGCGAGGTGCGGCTTGCGATGGATGGCCGCCGCAAGCCAGGACTTGTCGGCTTCCGCCAACTGGCCGACGTCGGCGTCCCAGCGTGTGCGCGTTTCGACAACGAGGGAATCGACCCGCGGATCAAACTTGTTGTAGTCGGCCATGATTTGTCGCGTGACGGGCGGAATCTGAATCCAACGATGAACCGTAAAGGAGCGCCGACACGCCTGCGGCAGCGCTGCTCGGGCCAGTATAGCGAACCGCCGCACGCCGGGAAGCAGGCGCTACTGGGCGCTCTGCATGTCGGGACGCAGCTTCTTCGCATCCCGCAGGTACACGTGCACCATGTCGCGCTGCGGCTTGTCGGAGTTCACGTGGAGCAGGATACGGATGCACCGGGGCATCCCGCCCGGGACGGCGATTTCGGTCCCGCACAATAAGGGAACGCGGTGCATCCCCAGTTCCCGGGCGGCCTCTGCCGGATACACGGCGTTCAGGTCGGGGGACGTCGTGAAGATCGCCGAGACGATTTCGTCGAAGTCCGTGAGATCATTGACGCGAATGATCTCCTGCAGCAGTTCGCGCGTCGCGCCGAGGATGCTGGACGGCGAGTTCTCGTCGCAGTTGATGGCGCCTCGCAGGCCGCGTACGGGCATGATGTGCCGGGACCGAAGGTGGTGAATTCAGCAGTATCGGCTGCAGTGTAGCGAATCAGCCCCCTCTCGCCCAAGCGGCCGGAGGGTGGCTGCCTGAGTCGCCTTGCAGACGCAATCTCTTACGGGCATGGTGCTTCCGCGACATGGCCGCCGCCGGGCCTGAGAAATCCGCTGTTGATCCCGGCCGGCGAATTCGAGTACAACCCCGCGCTTCCCAATCGACGCATCCTCAGTGTTGCAGTGCCTCGGAAAGGATTCCGATGTCGGCCCTGACTACTCGGCAAATCGCGGAGCTGGTTCGCGGCGAATTGCGCGGCGACCCCGATCGGGTGGTTAATGATGTGGCGCCGCTCGAATCGGCGTCCGGGAACGAGCTCACGTATATCGCGTCTGAAAAGGCCCTGCGCCTGCTGGCGACGACCCGGGCTGCCGCGGTCCTGATCTCCGGCCAGCTGGCGCCGTCGCAGTCCGAGCCCAGCCTGATCGTTGTCGAAGATGCGCAACGGGCCTTCATCGACATGATGGTGACGTTCCGCCCGCGCCCGCCACGGCGGCATACGGGCATCTCCGCACAGGCCTCCATTGCCCCGACTGCGCAACTGGGAGCGGACTGCAACGTTGCGGCCGGAGCGGTGATCGGCGAAAGAGTGGTCCTGGGCGCCCGCTGCGATATCCATCCGGGCGTCGTCATCGGAGACGGCTGCCGCATCGGGGACGATGTGACCGTGCACGCCAATGCCGTGCTCTATCCCGAGGTGCGAATCGGGCATCGCGTCATCATTCATGCGACCGCCGTTATCGGTGCAGACGGTTTTGGATACCGCTTTGAGCAGGGCCGGTTCCGGCACATCCCGCATACCGGCACCGTGGTGCTGGAAGACGATGTGGAGATCGGCGCGGGAACCACGGTCGATCGCGCGATGATCGGTGCGACGGTCATCGGCGAAGGGACGAAGCTCGATAACCAGGTGATGATCGCCCACAACTGCGTGCTGGGTAAACACAACGCCTTCGCGGCACAGGTCGGGCTTGCCGGATCGGCCAGCACCGGGGATTACGTGCGCTGCGGCGGGCAGGTTGGCGTGGCTGACCACGCACACATCGGGACCGGGTCGTCCATCGGGGCAATGGCCGGGGTCTCCGGCAACGTTCCCGACGGCGAGCGCTATCACGGCATCCCCGCCTGGCCCGAGAAGGACGCCATTAAGGCGCATCTGGCCCTGCGAAAGCTTCCCGAAATGCGCACGCAATTGCGGGCGCTGGAAGCCACGGTGCGGCGGCTGGAGGCGGAACTGCGTTCGATGTCCGAAACGTCCGGAGAGGCGAAGGCCGCCTGAGCCCGAGAATCTGAGATCCCGTCCGCCGGCGACGGCGGGTTATGCTCCATGTCCACGTCCGAATTCCAGATCGACACCGAGAACTCATCGGCCGGCGGATTGTCGTTGCCATCGGCGCATTCCGTCGATGACGCTGACGAGCCGCGGATCCTCCCGTTCCCTCATCGGGAGTCGCCGCGCATCGGGCTGCTGGCGGGTTGGGGCCGCTTCCCACTGCTCTTCGCGGAGGCGGCACGTCGACAGGGCTACGCCGTGTATGGAATGGGCGTGCTCGGACTGGCCGATCCGCAGCTTGGCGAGATCTGTCACCGTTTTCGCACGGCCCCGCTCGCTCGACTGGGGCGTGCGATCCGCTTTTTCAAGCGGCAGGGGGTCTCGCAGGTTGTGATGGCGGGCAAGGTGGAGAAGCGGGAACTGTTCAAGCCGCTGCGGATGCTGCGACTGGTTCCCGATGCGCGCACCTTGCACATGTGGTACCGCTATTGCCGCGAGAACAAGAAGGACGACACGCTGCTGCTGGCCGTGATCCGCGAATTTGAGCGGGACGGCATCCACTTTGCCTCGGCACTCGATTTTTGCCCGGAGCTGCTCGTGAAACACGGATTCCTCACCCGACGCCGGCCCACCCCAGCTCAGTGGAAAGACATCACTTTCGGCTGGGAACTCGCCAAGGAGATGGGACGCCTCGATATCGGGCAGACGGTCGTCGTCAACGACACCGCCGTGATTGCGGTGGAAGCGATCGAGGGGACCGATGAATGCCTGCGCCGCGCGGGACAGTTGTGTCGTCGCGGCGGATTCACGGTGGTGAAGGTCGCCAAGCCGAGTCAGGACATGCGATTTGACGTCCCGACGATCGGCATGCAGACGCTGCAGACGATGCGGGAAGCCGGCGGTCGCGTGCTCGCCGTCGAAGCCGGCATGACGATTCTGCTGGATGAGCCACAGGTCGTGCAGCTGGCCGACAAGCTTGGGATCGCGATTGTGTCGCTGAACGCCGAGGAACTGCAGCTGCGGGCCGTCGGCTGACGGCAACCGGCTATGGCTGCGCCCCAGGCGATTCCGACTGCAGAATCGCTAAATCCGTTAGGCTCCCGCCGGGACTTCGTTTGAAGACGTCGGATTGACTTCGGCAACAGCGAAATTCCGTTCGCGGCATACGAGGCATGCTAGGATTAGCGTGCCATGTCGCCTCCCTCGCGAACACTCACAGCGCCGGCTTCTCCCGCCAACGAGGAGGAGAACCGACGTCACAATGTCCGAGTCGAATATCACACGGCCGTCACCGTTATCGCCGATGGAGACGACGGCTTCTACTGCATTCGCTCACGATCCAGCAATCTGTCCGCCACCGGCGCCAGGATCGTTTGCCAGGAGCCGCTTCCCGTTCGCACTGTGTATCTGCGGATCCTGATGCCGGAACTGGCGGAGCGCTTTGTTGAAGCGCAGGTCGTCAATGAGCACGTTAAGGAAGTGTCACGTCTGGGACGGACCGCCGAACTGCAGTACGTGTACGGCCTGAAGTTCGTCCGCTTTGTGTCCGAACAGGGCATTCTCGACCGGCTGCGCATCGTCGCAGCATCGCGAAGTCCGTCGCCGGCGCAGATCGACAGTGCTGCAACCGGCCGCGACTGAACCGGGAGTCGGGGCGCACACCTTCAAGCGTCAGCCCTTCAGGGCGTACTTGCCGCTCGATTTGTCCTGCTGCACATCGTCGCTGTTGTACAGGCATTGGTACAGGACGTTGCGGAAGTTTCTCGCGCGAGACTTGTAGTCCGTCTGCTCCAGTTTCTCGTGCAGTTCGGCGAGTGTCAGCCCTTTCTTGTTGCGCGAGAGAATGTCCTTCACGTAGTCTTTGAGCGACTGGGCGTTCCGGGGGCGCTTGCGGCGCTTTCGCACACCGCCCGAACCTGCGCCGCGCCCCGAGATACCGCTGATCTGGGCCTCGACTTTGGCCAGTTGCTGTTGCAATGAGCTGCGGCGGCTTTCCAAATCTTCCAGCCGGGAGCGCTTCTTCTCCAGCGCCCGCTCCAGTTGTGCCAGCGTCATTTCCCCCGACATCTTCGCCATCGTCCTCGGTCCTCTCGGATTGATCGTGCTGCGGTTAGTTGTGCCGCTTCTGCTTCTGTGACCTACGACCGGCCTAGTCTATAATCAGACTGATGCATCGACAAGGAAGTGCACACTGCAGGCACGCCTTTACCACAATAGTGTTCTAAGTTTCATGCTCACACTGGTGCAGCAGGCGACTAGGATTTCTCCAGCCAACACACGTGTCGGCACGAGTGTACATCACCACGCCTGTCCAGATGCCGGTCCGCTCTCGACCTAGTCCACGCGGAGCCAAAGCGCCTGCAGATACTCCGTCTCCAGACAATTCGCAGCGATGGGATGATCCGGGTTTGCACCGGTTCGATCGAGAATGCGGGCGCTGCGTCCCGGAGGGACAGCGGACGCGACCGTCTGTTGAAACTCGCGTACACCCAGCAATCCCGAGCATGTACACGTCAGCAACCAGCCTCCCGGGGACACGAGCTGCATTGCGAGCCGGTTCAGATCGAAATACTTCTGCCGCCCGTCCTCCATCTCCTGTCGTGAGCGAATAAATTTCGGCGGGTCCAAAACGACGATGTTATAAGTGCGTCCATTGCGCAGCATGTCGCGGAGATAGGCGAACGCATCCGCATGCACAAAGCGGATCTGCTGGCGATTTAAGCGCGCGTTCTCCCGAGCGGCTGCGATCGCGTCTTCATCCAGATCAACACCCGTCACGTCCGCGGCGCCGCCGAGTGTTCGGGCTTGAACGGCGAAGCCCCCGGAATAGCAGCACGCATCCAGCACTGTCCTGTCGCCGCATAGGTCGGCGAGCTTGCGGCGGTTGTCGCGCTGATCGCAGAAGAATCCGGTCTTGTGTCCGCTGAGATGCACGCGGAATCGCGTTCCGAACTCCTCCACAATCACCGAATTCGGCAGCCCGGGCGATCCGAACGGGTCTGTGTGGAATCCTTCGTGCTCCAGCGACTGCGGCGCACAGCGAATCGCGATGTGCCGCGCGCCGCCCATCTCCTGGAGCATGCTTGCGAGTGCATCGACTCGCTGGAATGCCGCCAGACTGAACACCTCGATTGAGAGGACGTCGCCGAACTGGTCAGCGACGAAGCCGGGAAGGCCGTCCCCTTCGGCATGCACGAGCCGGCACGCGGCGTCCTTGCCTGTCAATTGCAGCACGTCGCGGCGCAGCGACACGGCGTCGGCAAGTCGGGCGGCCCACCACTCCTCGCGCGGCGGTTCGGCGTCCTGCGTCAGCAGCCGGACTGCGATCTCGGCGCGTGGATTAAAGAGCCCGTAGCCAAAGTGGTCGCCATTCTCCAGTTTGAGTCGGACGAGATCGCCGTGTCGCGCGCGGCGGTCGAAGTCCCCCAGTCGCTTGCGATAGAGATACGGGTGCCGGGTGGGTGAGCGGACGACGATCTCCGGCAGCGGAACGTCATCCGGCACCGCGAGCGGGCGCTGGTTGAGATGTTCGGGAGCGAGCGGCAGCCGTGCAGGAGCGCCGGGCCGGTCGGCCTTCCGCGGGGGACGCGGCGTCCGAGTGTTGTGCTTCATCACGCGATCGTAGACGCGGCCTGCAGTGCGAGCAATGATGTGCGGAACGATGTCTCTTCGTCCGAGTTGGTTCTGTCAGATACTGTCCAGCGATCATGTTGAGCGTCTCCCAGGCCCTGCAGTTGATCCTTGAGTCCGTCAGCCCACTGACTCCCCAGGAGACGGCGCTGTCGGATGCGCTCGGCGCGGTGGTCGCCGGCGACGTTCTCAGCAGCATCGATTCGCCTCCATTCGACAAATCGATGATGGACGGCTATGCGATCCGGACGGTGGACGTCGATCGTGCGGGTATCAAGTTGCGGGTCGTCGGCGAACTGACAGCGGGCAGAGTCGACGAGCGCGGAATCGGCCACGGCGAAGCGATCCGGATCATGACGGGCGCCCCAATCCCCGCCGGGGCTGATGCGGTCGTCCGGCTTGAGGAGACCGACTTCGATGCCGCGACGCAGACGGCGACAATCCAGCGTGCGGCCCCGTCGCCGGATGCGAACATTATTCGCCGGGGAACCGCCATGCGCGTCGGAGAGCGCGTCGTTCCGGCCGGGCGAATGATCCGGCCGCAGGAGATTGCCGTGCTCGCCGAACTGGGGCATGCCCGGTTGATGTGTTATCTGCAGCCGTCACTCGCCGTGCTGGCGACCGGCGACGAACTGGTTCCGGTCGATCAGACGCCGGGGCCGGGACAGATTCGGAACAGCAATGGATGCATGCTGATCGCCCAGGCAACGCGCCGGGGGTGCCGCAGCCGCGACCTGGGCATCGCCCGCGATGAGCCGGAACATCTGACGTCTCTGGTGCTGGAGGGACTGCAGTCGGACATCCTCTGCCTGTCGGGGGGAGTCTCCGCGGGCAAGCTGGACCTGGTTCCGAAGGTCCTTCAGGAGTGCGGCGTTACGCAGATGTTCCACAAGGCGGAGTTGAAGCCGGGTAAGCCGATCTGGTTCGGTCGGCTGGATAGTGAACGGTCCTCCGACGGGAAGCCGCACTTTGTTTTCGGCTTGCCCGGAAACCCCGTCAGCAGTATGGTTTGCTTCGAATTGTTCGTCAGGACGGCGATCAACGTGCTGGCCGGTATCGAACCGCAGTTGCCGCAACCGGTGCGGGCTCGAATGTCGGTGGAGCGGCCGCATTCCGACGACCGTCCTACCTACTTTCCGTCGCGGCTGGAGTGGACGGCGGATGGTCCGCGGGTCGCGCCGGTGAACTGGAAAGGATCGTCGGACATCCGATCGACGGTCGAAGCGGACGCGATGGTGTTGTTTCCTGCGGGCGAGCGGTTGTATTCCGTCGGCGATGAGGTGGACGTCTATCCGTGGTGAATCCGACGGCCGAATGACGGATCCCGTGTCGAACTGTCGTGAGCTCGCAGAAGATTCCGAGTGCGGACACCAGGCGTGCAGTTCCAATGCGTAGAATCTCCAGGGAAGGAGATGAGGATGGCGACAGCGGTCATGGATCGTACAGTGAAGTCCGCCGCCGATGACCGGCGCCGGAGCGACCGCAGTGTTGAAGAGATCATCGACACGGCACGCCGGTCGCCGACGCCGGCTCGAGGCGCGATCGCCCTCTCGATGCTCACGGCGGTGCTCCTGTGGGCGGCCTTCACGCCGCTGGACTGGGGCCCTCTTGCCTGGCTGGCGCTGGTTCCGCTGATTCAGCTTGTTCGCCTGCCGCAGCCGTCGCCGCGGATGTATCGCTACGTCTACCTGGGCGGGATGGCCTGCTCGCTGGTAATGCTGCAATGGATGCGGCTTGGGGACGTGATGATGTATCCGGCGTGGTTCGCGCTGGCGGCATACGTGGCGTTGTACTTCCCGGTGTTCGTCGGTCTCAGCCGCGTGGCGGTGCACCGCTGGCGGATTCCGCTGTCGATCGCGGTGCCGGTCGTGTGGGTGGGACTCGAATTCGCCCGGGCGCATTTGCTGTCCGGATTCGCGTGGTATTTTCTCGGGCATACACAGCACGAGTGGACGCGGCTGGTGCAGATCAGCGACGTCTTCGGCACATACGGGGTGAGCTTCCTGGTGGCGCTCGGCAATGCTGTGCTGGCCGGGCTGGCGCCGCCGTCCGTCTGGAGGCGGCTGGGCGTGGTGCAACTGGATCAGCCTGTCGCCGAGGACACGAAGACATTCCGTCCCATCTGGTCGGTCGCGGCGTTGCTGGTGCTGCTGGGACTGACGCTGGGCTATGGCACTCTGCGGCGGGCCGACGCACGGTTCGAGGCCGGCCCTCGCGTGGCGCTCGTTCAGGGCAACTTCCCCTCGACCCTGAAGCGGGACGCGAACTCGTGGGAGGACATGTTCCATACTCACAATGCGCTCACCGGCCTCGCCGTTCAGCAGCAGCCGGACCTAATCGTCTGGCCGGAGACAATGTTCACCTGGCCGCTGATGAGCTACGCGGCCGGCATGACGGACGAACAACTGACGGACGTGCATCCCCAGATTCCCGCGCAGTCCTGGAAGAGCGATGAAGTGCAGGGAGCATTGCTGGACCTGTCACAGAAGTCCGGCGCAACGCTGATCCTGGGAATTGAAACGCTGGAGGCCTCGCCCGATAGTCTCAGGCGCTACAACTCCGCCGTGCTGGTGAACGGCGACTCCGGCGTCTCCGGCCGCTACGACAAGCTGCACCTTGTCCCCTTCGGCGAATTCGTCCCACTCGGAGAACAACTGCCATTCCTGCAGCAGATCTTCGGCTTCATGGGGGATCCCCCGCTCTCACGCGGCGAGCGGATTCACTTCTTCAACGTCGACGGCGCGCGTCTCGCGCCCGTCATCTGTTTTGAGGACACCGTCCCGCATCTCGTCCGCGAGATCGTCGCCGCCGGACAGCAGGAAGGCCGGCAGGTCGACTGCCTCGTCAACCTCACCAACGACGGCTGGTTCCACGGCTCCAGCGAACTGGACCAGCATCTGATCACCGCCTCGTTCCGCTGCATCGAAACCCGCACGCCGATGGTGCGGGCCGTCAACACCGGCATCTCGGCCATCATCGACGGCGACGGCCTCGTCCGCGAACCGGAAAAGTTCATCGACTACGACGCCATGCGCACGGGCGAGGCCCCCCGGACAACGATGCGGGATCCCGACACCGGCCGCTACCACAAATCGCTGAACGCGGCCCTCGTTGGCTACATTCCGCTCGACCCGCGTCAAAGCCTCTACACCCGGTTCGGCGACTGGTTCGCCATCTTCTGCGCCGCCGTCTGCTGCGTAATGGCCGTCTCCGCCCGATGGATGCCGTTGAGTAGCGAGGCCATCGCCCCCAGGTAGCCGCGTCACTTCCGTGACGCGGAGCCGACGTGGATTGGTGGGGTGAGCCTGCCGTCCTCTCGTGAGCACAGGCCGCAGAGCGAGGCCGGCTACGTCGGCCGGTCGGGGCTGCGGTAACGGCTGCTGGCATTCTGCAAGAACCGGCGTTCGGCATCCGACAGCGAACTGATGCCTTCACGATGAACCTTGTCGAGCAGTTCATCCAGCTTCTGCTCGGTCGCGACCCGCTCGGCTTCGTCACGCAGACGCCTCTGCTCGGCGCGGCGCTGCCGCCAGCGCCCGATCATGCCGGGCTTGCGTTCCCGTTCACGCTCCCGCTCGCGCGCCTGCGAGCGCTCCAGGCTGGTGTAGCCCTGCGAGAAGTCGTACCCGAGGAAGGAGTCATCCAGCTGCTCCGAAAGCTGCACCATGAAGAACTCGTGCATGTCCATGCAGAACACGAGAAATCCGAGGAACACGAGCCAGACCTGTTCGAACATCAGCCCGAACACGGCTGCGATCAGTCCAACGGCCATGCCGATGCGGAGCGCGGCGAACTTGGCCGTCTCGCCGTCGATCCGCAGTGACAACACCGCAAGCAGCATCTGGCCGCCGTCCAGCGGATAGACCGGCAGGAGATTGACCAGGAACAGCAGGAAGTTGAGGTCAAACAACAAGACGGCGCAGTCCTGCCAGAACGCGTCCTTCAGTTCGACCGGCACCAGTTCGAATGGATGCCAGATCCCGGCGGGAAAGCCGGCCGCCGAAACGGCCGGGTAGGTCAACAGGCAGATCACCAGGTTCGACAGCGGCCCTGCGGCCGAAGTGAGGAACTCGGAGTGAAACGTGTTGGCGGGCCGCGTCATGGCCAGTCCGCCGGCCGGCCACATCAGGATCTCGTTGGCCGAACCGCCGGTCGCGCGGGCGGCGAAGATATGGGCGAACTCGTGGACGAGGATGCTCAGGAACAGCAGCAGCGTGACCAGCAGCCCCAGCTGCAGCTCGAACTTCCAGCAGAGGATCAACGCGACGATCGGAAACCACAGGCTAAGCTGCACCCGGACCCCGAACCAGGAGCCGAGCGAGATCGCCGCGTGGAAGGGACTGCGGTGCCCGTCCATACGCCAGGATTCCTCCGATGCAGGTTGCGTCCGCAGCCGCGGAACGCCGCGGGCAGGACAATTCTCATGCTACCAGCGGGGCAAAGCGCCCGCAATTCGTGTCTCCCGGCGGTATGGGGACCGGCGAATTGCCGGCATCGCGTGTTTTTGGCAGGCTCCAACCTGTCAGTCCCACGACGCCTCCATCTGTTCCTCCACCACTTGCATCTCAAGCTGCTGAATCGTACATCCCGGCAGCGCCCTTCGCAGCTCCTGCAACTCGGCCTCGGAGAACGTGGTGTCGAACAGCGTCAGCAGCTTGAGGGGGCTCATCTTCGCAAGCGATGTCAGGCTTTCGGCGGTCAGCTCGCTTCCGTCCACACTCATATAGATCGGCCAGGCGGCTGCGGCCACGTTGGCGATCGAGTCATCGTTCGCGTTCTCGACGTGGAGGCCGGTCAGGTTCTTGCATTTCGACAGTTCGGACAGCCCATGCGGTGTGGCTTGGGACGAATCGAGCCCGAGCCATACGAGGTGCGGCATTGCTGAGAGCTCCACCAGCGCATTATCCGAAATGCCCGTGCCGCCGATGTACAGCGTCGTGACGTTGGGGAGCGTCGCAATGTGTGCAACGTCGTCATCCGTCAGTTGAACGCTCGACAGGTCGAGATACTGGATATTGTCCATCTCGCGCAGTGCCGACAGACCCTGGCCTGTGATAGTTGTGTCCCTCATGAGCAGGATCAGGTGGGAGAGGCTGGCGATTTCATCGCGGTGTGCCTGCAGCCATTCATCGTCCACGTCGCTGTTTCGGAGTTGAATCCAATGAAAGACCGTCGGGCCGCGGCCGTTGAGTTGACTGAAGAGGATCTGGACCCAGGTATCCGATACTTCCGCCCGGTATCGTCCGCCGATGGCATGGACTTCGTCTGGAAAACTACCCTGCAGCGACCAGATGGCGACGCCGATCGCGACCAGGACGATCACGAGGAGTGTCAGGAGGAGCCTCCGTCGATATCGCGCGAACCAGTACTCGTGTCCGGCATCGCTCATCGAATCACTCATGCGTCTCAGCTCGCTTGAGTCACCACAACCCTGCCGCGCGGCGCGTGATCCACTCAATCCCCATCCACATCAGCAGTAGTGTGAGGATCACTCCGCGGTCCCAGAGGTATTCCAGCCGCGGCGGCGTCTGCAGCGACGCCAGATGCCGATCGAGGTAGGAAAGCAGTTCGGACATTTCGTCGGTCCCGAGAAAACGCCCGCCGGTGTGCTCGGCCAGGATGCGGAGCGGCGTCGGATTCACGGCCGTGTGCAGCCGTTCGAGGTTCACGTCGTAGACGCTGAACTTGCGGGCCAGCTCCGACGGATTCATGCCAGGCGCCGCCAGACGCACCTCGTGGATGCCGGTCGCCTCCGGCGTCAACGTCGCGCGATAGCGGGGAAACGCTCCCGGCAGATCGTGCAACGCGAGATCCATGGAGACTCCGTCGGGACCGATAACTTCCAGCCGCGGTGCGGCGCCGTCCGGCGGAGCGTGCTTGTAGGCGACGTCAATCGTGAACTCGTCTCCCAGTCGCGCAGCCGTACGGCTTAACTGCAGCGAAACCTGTTCACCGGGAGGAAAGTCTCCCCCCAGCGCCAGCCAGCGGATCAGGTTGGACCAGAGCGTGTCGTAGAAGCCGCGGAGATCGACTTCATCCGGCGGGAGCAGGCTCCAGCGCCAGGAGCCTTCGCCGAGAATTCCGATCACCGTTCCTTTGCCGTAGGGCATGCGGACGATCGCCGGCGAGCCGGAGTTCGCCGGCCCGCCGCCGATGTGCGCCCGTGCGAGGACCAGCGTGCCGGGTTTTTCACGCTGCACGGATTCGACAAGTTCAAAGCCGGGAAGCCGCTCAAACGCCCTGGCGGCATCGGTGCCCATGTTGACGGGAGAGAACCAGGGACTCGCGCTGCCGGACTGAGTGAGTTCCAGTGTCGCCTGCGGGAGCCGCTCCGGCCCCCACACCACCGGCTCCAGCACGCCCAGCACTCCCGCCAGATCCTGCCCCTCGGCGAGCGACCGGTCATAGGGGAGGCCGCGGGCCAGCACCAGTTGTCCGCCGCCGTCCGACACGAACTGCACCAGATTTCTGGCGGACTCCATGCTCAGCACGTGCTCCATCCCGCGGCCCAGCACCACCACGTCATAGCGCGCCCAGTCCGCCGGTGATTGCGGGACGGCCGGCGAACCATCGGCGACGCGCGAGACGATCGTCTCCTGCTTCTCGAAGTTGACCTGTGTAATCTGCGTCAGTTCGACGCGCTCGTCCTTGCGCAGCGACTGAGCCACGAACTTGGTGTCCCAATAGGGCTGCCCCTCCAGGATCAGTACGCGAATCCGCCGCTGGACCACTTCGCAGAAAATGGTCTGCGAATTGTTCGACAGTTCCGTCTCTCCGCCGAGCGGATCGAGCGATACTTCGAATTCGTAATGCCCGGGTTCCTTCTCGATGACCGGCACCTGCAGTTCGACGACGGACTGATTGCCGATCTCGACAGGGAACTCCCGTGTCTCACCTCCGGTGCGCAGCGACACCGCAGCCGTGCGCCCCTCCAAACCGGCCTGATACACGCGGACGAGAATCGCCCCCGGTTCGCCGGGGAGCAGCGTGTCCTGCATGGGCACGGCGAGCAGCGCCGCATCGACAGCGGAGACATCCGTCCCCACCGCCATCGTGAAGATCGGGACTTGTTTCGACTGTGCCAGCGCAGCGGCCGGCTGAATCGAGGCGTCCTCACTGTCACGGCCGTCGCTGAGCACCACCAGCACGTCACCGGCCTGCGAGCCGCCGAGTTGGGAGACAGCGGTCGTCACCGATTCGGCCAGGTGCGTCGCACGACCATCCGCCAGATCGGCAGGCGACGCATAGAGCGGCTCCATCGGGAGCGGATGCAGCGCCTCGTCAAAGCCCCGCAACTCGACGCGAAAGTCCTGGTCGAATTCCCGCAGTTGTGCCAGCGGGAGGATCTCCCCGGCGATATGGGCCAGCCGGGACTCCCCTCCACAGTCAGTGGTCCGCATCGACTCGGAGGTGTCGATGAGAAACGTCAGCCGGGGACGCTGGCTGGAATCCGGCTGAGGGATCTCGCGGCTCGGACCGAGCAGCAGCACCGACACTGCTGCGATGGCTGCGATTCGCATCACAAAGAGGGCCCCGGCTGCAATCGGCCGCATGCTCCCGATGCGCATGTATGCGAAGGCCGCCAGGGCCAGCAACAGCGCCGCTCCTCCCGCGATGTGCAGCGGATCTGCAATCGGCTGCCAGACCCAGGCGGGTGACGGAGAGATCATCGCGGGGGAATTCGTCTGCAGACCAGGATGGACTTCCATTGAATGTAGCCGCTGCCAATCGCGTTGTCCCTGCCGAGGTTTCCGACTCTGCGGCGGAGACACTCCCGGGAGTTTCAATGCTGAGCGACTTCCGTCCAATGTCAGGTGATCGCGAACTCTCCAGCGACTGGTCCGCAGTCGGACGACTTGCCGATCCGCCCGGCACGCAAACTCACCGCAAGCGGCGCGATCCGCATTGCTTCCTGACCTTGAATCGCTCCCCCCTGCCCGGGCTGATGTGATTCGCCAGCCGACGCCGATGAACACTGCAGGAATGCCGCCCTATGGGCGGCGATTTCACACGCGGCACTGCTGATTCAGTCCTCTCAGGACGACATGGCCCCACTGGACCGGCCATGCAGCCGCACCAGGACGGTTGCGAGGAGATCCCTATGCAACCCCTGCGCTCTTCCACACCGACCGCTCCGAACGCGAGTTCGAATTCGATCGGGACGCCCGGCCCTTCCACCTGTCCGTTCTGCACTGCCCGTCGTGCTGTCTCCGTAGAGCATTGCGGTTCAGCACGTTACGACGATCCATCGGCCGGCGCCGTCCGCTGCGTTGGGCCTCAATCCCCGTTGTCCCAGAATGGCGAATTTCAGTATGATCGGACGCCGTCGGCAACGAGGAGACCGTCCGCCGTCATCGGATCGCGACGGCTCATTTCGTTCCTGGGTGACTTGCGTCTGGGCCGTTCAGCGGGAGGTATGGAGGACATGGATGTGACCAGTGCAGGTTCCGTTACCGGCCCCGGCGCGATCCGCGCCGTGCAGTCCCCGCCGGTTTCATCGGTGGAGTCTGCCCCCGTCGCCGGTTTGGAAATCCCGCGCGACGAGGTCGAGATCTCGTCGGCGGCGCGGATGCTTGAGCAGGCCCGCATCGATCCGAACGTGCGGGCCGAGCGGCTCGACGAGATTCGCACAGCCATCGCGAACGGCACATACGAGACCCCGGCCAGACTCGAGGCAGCCGTCGAACGGATGCTGAACGAGCTTCGCCGCAGTGGCGAGTGAAGCCTGGGACGCGGCATCGCGGACTCTTCCGTGTTTGCCGGGCGTGATGCGGAAACTCAACGTGCCGTCATCGTCTGTGCGGCCGACGTCGCCGGACCAACCGCTACATGATGTCCCCTTGGTCGGAGCGCTCCAGCCGGAGCCCGAACCGGGGTGTGATCGGGCCATTGACGGCTCCTGATTGCTTTTCCGGCAGGGATGGCCGATAGACTATTCGGGCATCCAGCCGAGGGAGAGGGCGTGCGCGGTCTGCTTCGCGTGAGACTGCCCAACGTCAGCAATCGTCCGTCGTTCCGAATGACGCATCGGAGACTTACTGCAGCATTTCTGATCCTGGCCGCATTGGCACAGTGCGGCTGGACGAACCCGCTGCGCGCGGGCGAAGAGCTGCTCTATGCCGTCCCGCCGCTGGTGCCGCGCACCGGAGACTACCCCGGCCCGGAAGCAGACGGTGCGACGTATTGGATCGTCAGTTCCCGCCGCGCCGCCCAGCATCGCCTCGATCCCCCCTCCGGATCGCTCGACTATTTCCGTCGTGGTCCGGACGGTTCAACGATGTCCGGCGATGCCGCTCTCATGCGCTCGGAGATTATTCCGGGGATTCCGGTCTGCATCTTCATCCACGGCAGCTTTGTCGGCTGGTCCGACCAGTTGAAGGCGTCCCAGAACTCCTATCACTGGATCCGCAATGCGGCTCCCGATCAGCCTCTGCAGGTCATCTTCTTCGACTGGCCCAGCGACGGACCATACACCTACCTGTTTCCCATCGACGTGACGGTGCGGGGGGAACGGGCGGAGTTCAACGGCTTTCATGTCGCACACCTGATCTCGCAGCTGCCCCCGGAGTGCCCGGTCTGCCTGATTGGCCACAGCCACGGCGCCCGCGTGACCGTCTCCGCCCTCCATCTGGTCGCATCCGGGACCATTAAGAACTACGCCTTCTACGGAGACATCGGCCGGCATCGACCGCTGCGGGCCGTCCTCGCCGCCGCTGCCGTCGACCATGACTGGCTGAATCCGGACGGCCCGTATGGCCGCGCGCTCTGCCGCAGCGAAGTGCTGAACCTCCGCAACCACTGCGATGCCGCTCTGTTCTTCTATCCGCTGGCGCGGCCCCTCTCCCGACCGGCCCTGGCCAACGTCGGCTTCACCGATGCCGACCGCGCCGAGATGGGACTGCTGGCCTATCGCGCCCGGGAAGTGGACGTGACCGACCTTGTGGGCCGATCGCACACGTTTCCGTATTACGATCGGGAGCCCGCCATCGCTGCCGCTATTGCCCCGTTTGTCTATTTTATGGAGGCGGCGGCAACTCCCGGTCACGGGCCGGCTCTCTCCTCGAACCCGTAACGCGGAGGCCACATCGCGGCAGCCGGTGCGCCCGCATTCGGGTTGTCGCATGGGCCGCCGGGACGCTATGTTCCCGGCCTCTCTCAATCCCTCCCCGTTCCACTTTCGCTGGCGGCCAAGCCATGCGGGACGTCGCGTCCCCCAAGGCCCGTTTCGCCGCGCAGACTCGTCCCATGCTCCGACTGGGCCTGGTCGATTTCGACTCGTCACATTCGATTGAGTTCACCCGGCGGTTCAATCACGTCGGGCTGAGCCCCGATCTGTACGTGGACGGCGCCCGGGTCGTCGCCGGCTGGCCCGGCACGTCCAGGATGGCGCCGCACCGCATCCCGGGATTTCGCGAGCAGGTCGCCGCCGCCGGGGTGCAACTGGTCGATGGGCCCGAGGCGCTCATCGGCAGGGTGGACGCCGTGTTGATTCTTTCGCTCTGCGGCGCTGCGCATCTGGAACGGGCGAGGCCGTTCCTTGAGGCGGGCGTGCCAACTTACGTGGACAAGCCCTTCGCCTGCTCGATTGAGGACGCGGACTCAATCGTCGATCTCGCCGAGAAGCACGGCACGCTGCTGCTGCATGCGTCCGCCCTCCGGTACTCGTCCGACGTGCTCTCGCTGAAATCCCGTATTGAGCGGTGCGGTCCCATGCACGGCCTCGTCAGCTACGGCCCGGCCAAACGGGATCCCTTCAACCCCGGTCTGCTGCACTATGGGATTCATGCCCTCGAAGTGCTGTACGCGCTAATGGGACCGGGGTGCCGATTCGTGACAGCAGCGCATGCCGACGGCGCCGACGTTGTGACGGGCCAATGGCAGGACGGACGCCTGGCCACAATTCGTGGTTCGCGCCGCGGCTCGACCGCGTACGGGGTGGTTGCCTTCTGCGAGCAGGGCGTCATTCGGCAGCACGTGTCGACTTACCACGCCTACACCCGCTTTTGCCAACGGATCGTCGAGGCCTTTCTGAAGAACGAACCGCTGATTCCGTACGGCGAGATTCGCGAAGTCACCCGGTTTGCACTCGCGGCGCTCGCCAGTGAGGCCGCGGGCGGAAATCCCGTGCCGTTGTAGCTGCCACGAACGCTCGTTAACGAGAACAAGCCGAGCCCCCAGACAATTCATCACGTCGCGACAAGGAGGTCGCCATGATTCGCAGTTGTATTCGCGCGCTGTTTGCCCTGTCGGTCGTCACGACCCTGCTCCCGCACTTCGCTCGGGCTCAGGACATGAGCGTGTACACGACGGTCTCCCCGGTGACGAAGGAGGACACGAAGCCGCAGGTCATTGCCCGCAGCCTGACGCTCTTTCACGCCGGCAAGGTGTACGACTACATGGAGGACCTGGGAGAGGTCGTCGTCTTTGAGCCGGTGAACAACCGGTTCATCATCTTCAACGGCAACTACGTCGCGACGCGCGTCGATCACAGCGAACTGCAGCAGTTTCTGAAGGTGGCGCAGTTTGAATCCGAGAAGTATCTGCAGGAGCTGACGTTGACCAGCGACCGGGACGGCCGTTCGATCGCGGCACTCCTGGAGTTCCAGCTGCAACCCAAGTTCGACGAGCAATACGATCCGACGCTCAACCGGCTCTCGCTGACGGCCGGCCCCATGCGCTACGACGTGCAGACGGCCAGAATTGAAGAGGCATATCTGCAGGAGCAGTACCTCGCCTATGCCGACTCGGCGGCCCGCCTGAATTTCGTCCTGCATCCGCAGTCGGCCTATCCGGCCCCGCGCCTGCAACTGAACGACAGCCTGCGCCAAAAGGGACTGCTCCCCGTGGCTGTCCGCCTGGAAACTCAGGGGGACACGCGCACGGTCCTCCGCGCCGATCACAAGTTTCATTGGGAACTGCAGTCCTCCGACAAGTTCCACATCAACAAGTGGGAGCGGCTGCTGGAGTCTGATCAGCTCCGGTGGGTGAGCTTCCGCGAATATCAACAGCAACTTCTGGCGGATCTCGAATCTCCGCGGTGACCGAAGTGCAGCGATTCCCTCGCCGCCTGCCAGAGCCTAGAATGCGCGGCAGACGCGTCGACCGGGCGAGGAAGCCGGTCGAGCCCCGACTGTGCGGGCAATTCCAGATCCACGGAGGTTTGCCGATGCGTTCGGTTTGTATGCTGGCTTTGACGGCCTGGCTGATGGGAGCCGCCGTCTCGTACGCTCAGTCACCGGCGGACGATGCGGCCGCCCCACCCGATCCCGACACGCCCACACCAGGGCGGATTGAAGGTGGGCAGTTGCCCTCGCTGGTTGGTGATCTCCTGCGGCAGGTTTCCGACCTGCGGAGTACAGGCCGGTCCCGCCGGCCGCACGAACGCCATTCACGTCACGGGCGATCGGACGATGCACCAACGACGTCGGCCGCGGATCCGGCTGCCCAGCCCGACGTTGGGGAAAGCCCCGGGATCGTGGAAGTACCTCCACCCGCCCCGAGGGACGATGTCGCCGATCCGGCTGTGTCTCCCCCACCTGGAGCGGTTCCCGCCCCGGTGTCTCCCATTGGCGCAGCGCCATTCTCGTTCCGCGATCGTCTGCTTGCCAAACGCCTGGGGCGCGTTGCCCAATTGAAGCAGACCGCCGCCGAATCGGGAGATCCGGCGCGCATGCAGCAGGCAGAGTATCTGGAGGGGATGGTTCTGGAACTTCACGAGCAGGGGTTGTTCAACTTCGCCCAGAAGTTCCTGTCCACGCTGCAGCAGCCCGAAGCACCGGCCGAAGCCGCGCCCGACGCCGAGATTCCGGAAGCCGACCTGGGCGAACCCGCAGCCTTGCCGGAGATCGACCTGGGGGAACCGGAGTCTCCGCCGGATCTGCCGCCCGTCGAATAACTCAAGGTTTCACATCGCGCCACAGCCAGCGGAGCGATTCCGGCAGGATCGCTCCGCCGTGGACGCCGTTGTGAGCGCCCGACCCGTACTCAAAGCGGTAATCGTATCCGGCGTACTTGAGCGACGCCGCCATCTGCAGATTGGCGAGCGGCCAGCTGCCGTGCTCGTTGTCGAGGTCGCCGGAGCCGTCCTGCAGAAACACACGCAGGGGCTTCCGGTCGGTCTTTCGAATCAGCGCGGGATAGACGTGGCCGCCGCGGATGTTCGTGAAGCTGCCGACATGGCTCAGCACCTTGCGAAACGCGTCCGGCCGCTGCCAGGCCACCGTAAAGGCGCAGATGCCTCCTGAACTGATGCCGCAGATCCCCCGCCGCTGCGGATCATCGGTCAATGCGTATGCTCGCCCCACTTCCGGCAGAATCTCCTCCAGCAAAAACCGGGCATACTGGTCGGAGAGCGTGTCGTACTCGAGGCTCCGGTTCTCTGGCCTCGGCTGCCAGCCCGGCTCGGGCGGCAATTCGTCCTTGAGATGCCCCGGATCAATAAAGATTCCGATCGTCACCGGCATCTCACCGCGATGGATCAGGTTGTCCATCACGATCGGTGCCCGGAACTGCCCCGATTCGCTGACGTAGGCGTGGCCGTCCTGAAACACCATCACGCATGCCGGCTCCGAGGCGTCATACTGTGCGGGCACATATACCCAGTAGCGGCGAACGGTTCCCGGAAATACCTCGCTCCGCCATTCATGCTCGGTGACAGTCCCCTGCGGCGCCCCCTCCTGCCGCTGTGAATCGGGACCGAGCACGTAATCCTCGTCCCCGCTCTGCACGGGTGACGCACTCAGCGCAGCGAACAGGATCAACAACAGCCCGCGGCTCAGACATCGCATCGCATGCCTCCTGGTGAAAGCCTGCGAGTCTACTGATCCGCTTTGCGGGAGGGTATCCCACCGTTTGTACGCCGGCCCTCGGACGTCGTTATCCTGGTGGCCGGCCTGAAAAACGCGAGACCGGTCGCCACGGGGAACTTCGGGGTGCTGCGCCGCAGCATGGGGAGCTGGTCCCATCCTGCGGATCCCGAAACTCAACCTGTCGTGGGGAGCCGGTCTCGCTTCGATCGTGCGCTGCCGGACGTTCACGTCGCGTCCGGCCGCTGCTCGGGGATTCAAATCTCGTCGTCAGGGATTCTCACGCCGCGGGCGCGTTCCTTCTGGACGATTTGTTTCGTCAGGACGGCGCTCCGTCGGATTGCGGCGGGTCTCCCCGGTTGCACCCTCCTCCTGCTCCAGCTGCTTCGCCAATTGCTCGGCGTGCTCCAGATGTTGCTTGGTCGTCTGCTCTCCCTTCTGAAGCAGCGCCTGCAGTTCGGGCGAGGCATGCTTCTGGCTGACTTTGAGCGTATCGATCATCTCCATGTGCGCAATCACCTGTGAAGTGATGTAGCATCTGTCGAACTCCGATTCCGGTTTCTCCGACAGCGTCTCCTGAGCCGACTGCAGGCACTGCTGCGCGATCTCCTGCTTCAGGCTGACGAAGTTTAGCCCCCCCTGCTCTCCCGCGTCCCGGCCTGCCGGATCGTCTGGATCAAGCTGCGGATCGCGTGCCGCGCGTCGCTGCTGCGCGTCATCGGCGGCGCCGGGCTGATCCTGGCGGGCGGTGGCGCGGTCGGTTGACGTCCCCCGTACCGCCAGCTGCTGCTCGTTGTATCCACCCTGCTCGGCGAACTTCTGCAGTTCCGCCGCGAACTGCTCGTGGTCCTGGATCATCTGCTGGGCGAACTCCTTCACCCCCGGATCCTGCGCCTGCTGCTGGGCGAACTGTGCCAGCGCCACCTCTTTGTTGTTGCTGATAATCAGGCACGCGGCCAGTTGGGCGTCCGCCTTCGACGCGTCCCCGGTGGTGTCCCGTCGCGCGTTCTCGTCAGTGTTGCGGCGCTCCGCTTGCGCCTCGTTCGGACGCCGTGGCTGGTCGCGCTCCTGGGCGACGGCGATCGCGCTCATGGCCAGCGCGCCTGCAGCGAGCGCAGCCAGCGTGATTCGGTGACGGAGTAACATGGCAGTCCCTTCCCCAATGACGGGTGAGTGTGCGTCCGGATCGAACATACGGCATCGCGAAGCCAGACCTCACATGGCCGGCGAGTGACGGAAGTTATCCCCCGGACAAGCATCAGGGGATCGGGCGGACGGGAGTCGCCAACCCGGAGAATCAGGCACGCGGTTGATCGGACGACCGCTGAGGGACAGCCGGACTGCGCCTGATAGACGAAAGATCAGTCTGTTCGCGCGCCGGCCACATTTGCGTCAGGTGATCCCCCATAGCTCCGCGGCGCTGAAGTCAGTCCCGTTCTGCGATGACTCCCGATGCCCGCGGTGGAGCGGCTCTGGAGAATGACGACCGGTCCGACACGTACTACTAAGAACAACTCCGGATTGCTGAAGGGACTCTGTCTGATGAAGAACACCGATTTCGCAAAAACCGCTGAGATTGCCGGCTCTGGGCAGTCCGAGCGCCTCGCCGGCGAACCGCTCGATCGCGAGTCACCGCAGGAAGGTCAGCGAGCAGGCATTGGACCCACACGGCAATCCGAACCGAAAAAGTCGCCTCCGCGGGAGCAGCCTCCGCCGGAGCGTCCGATTCCGCCGCCCCCCACGGAGCCGTCGCAACCTCCGCCGAAAAAGGGTGATCCCGTCGCGGGTTGAGCGGCGGGACAGGCGAGGGTGGCCGGTTTGAACCCACCGCCGCATCCTCCCGGCACAGTGTTTGCCTTTGTCACCTGCCAGTCGAAATCAACCCTTCCTGCGACTGGCACGGGAAGGACATCTCACCACATTGGGAGCAGACAGATGAAGACCTTGTTTGGAATGACGGCTGTTCTGGGCCTGGCCCTCGCCGCCGGTTGTGCGGAAACCTACGAGGACGAGCAGGCCGACGCAGTCCGCGACTCCGCCCAGGAGCAGGCGGACGACGTCCGCGACGCCACGCAGATGCAGGCCGAGGAAATGCGCGAGGAGTCCGGCACGGACGTCTTCGGCAACGCCGAGAACGACGCGGTTGAGAACCAGGCTGATGCCATTGAAGAGGCCGGCGAGAACCAGGCCGATGCGATCGAGGCGGAAGGTGAAGACCGCGCCGACGCGATCGAAGAGTCGGACGCCGACGCGACCGTTCCGGAAACTACGGTTCCGGACACCACGGTTCCCTAATTGACGAAACGCGACTCATCCGGCGAGCGGCCCCGAGTCGTCTGCCGGGACAATCCGAGACATGCCAGTTCGCCGTCCGTCGCGATCGATTCGTCGATCGGGGCGGACGGCGTCCTGCTGTGTTGCCAGCCCGATCAGGAGGACGTCATGGGTTTGTTTTCCAAGTTGCACCTCAACACGCTCAATGATCTGCTTCTGGTCCAATTGCAGGATCTCTATGACGCGGAGATCCGGCTCGTGGATGCCCTGCCCAAAATGGCTGACGCCGCTCACAGTCCCGATCTCAAACAAGCCTTCCACAATCATCAACTGGAGACGCAACATCACGTCAAGCGTCTCGAGCAGGTCTTTGAGGAGCTTGACGTCGATCTGGAGCGGGAAACCTGCGACGCAATGAAGGGCCTGATCACCGAGGGGGATGAGGTCATCCAAGCGGACGGAGACCACGCGGTCAAGGACGCGGCTCTGATCGCGTGCGCCCAGCGCGTGGAGCATTACGAGATCGCCGGCTACGGCACCGCCCGCGCCTTCGCGGCGCGGCTGAACCTGCCCCGCATCGCCGCCCTCCTGCAGGAGACGCTCGACGAGGAAGGAACCGCCGACAAAATTCTCACTGAGATCGCCGAACAGGAGGTCAACGTGCACGCCGAGCGAGTCTGATTCGCGGAGCATTGGCGCCGTTCCTAGTCGAGCGTCGACCGCACGTGGTCCGCCACGCTTCTCAACGATCCCAGGAGGCATCGCATGCCACGTGGAGACAAGTCCTCATACACGGACAAACAGAAACGCCAGGCCGAGCACATCGAAGAGGGGTACAAGGAGCGCGGCGTCTCGGAGGACGAGGCCGAACGCCGGGCCTGGGCGACCGTGAACAAGTCCTCCGGCGGGGGCAAGAAGTCGGGATCCGGCCGCGGCAAGAAGACCAGCAAAGCGCCGGCTCGGAAAGGGGGCAAGAAAGGGGGAGCCGCGTCCGCCTCGCGCTCGAAAAGCGCTCGATCAGCATCTGCCATGAAGGCCGCTCGCACACGGGCGCGGAATCAATCCAAACGCTCTGCCGCCGCACGGAAGGCGGCCAAGTCCCGGTCCTGAGGTCGAACGCGACTCGACCCTCCCCTCTCGCGGGTCACACACACTGAACGCGGGAGCGGAAGCGCGGAGTGACGGTTCAGGAATGCATTGATTCATCTGCGCTGTCGATGCCGAATCTGGTCACCCGGTCGCAGGCGGGTTTAGAGCCGTCCCGCCAGGTGCAGCAACAGTTGCTCCAGTTGCAGCCGTTCCGAGACCCGGCTTCCCCCCTTCAGACCGCTGTCGGCGCTGACCAGCAAGGGGAGGATTCGCTCCGCCTTCGGCCGCCCGATCCGCCGCAGGTACTTCTCCGCCGCGTCCAGATCGCGCGGAAACACTCCAGCCTGCTGCAATGCCGCGCGGAGCGGAGCTCCCTGCCGCGCCAGCTCCGTGGCGCGGCTGTACTTGCGGAATACGTAGTTAATGCCTCCCAGAATCTTCTGTGGCGCTTCTCCCGCCGCCAGCAACTTCCCCAGGGCCTGCAGCGCCGTCGAAGGTCGTCCATCCCGCACGGAGTCGGTCATCTTCCACGTCGTTTCCGCGCGCCAGCCGCCCACCAGCGCCCGCACGTCCTCGATCGTAATCCGCTCCCGTTCCCCCACGTAGGCGACCAGCTTCGCCAGTTCCTGGTCGAGCAGCGTCAATCCGCTCCCCGCCAGTTCGATCATCAATCCCGCTCCCTCGCGCGACAGTTGTTTCCCGTCTGCTTTGGCCTGTTCGACCAGCCAGGCGGAGAGTTGCGCCCCCTGCAACTCGGAACAGTCCAGATCCAGTCCCGAGTCCGCCAGTTTCTTCGCCAGCTTCGTGTTCTTCCGCCACGTCTTGACGTCGAGCACCAGCGTCGCCTGCTGCGACGGACGATCAGCGTACGATTCCAACATCGCGCGGTGACGCGTGACGAAGTCCTCTGCGTCCTCCACGCTCACCAGCCGCCGTTCGCCGAACATCGACACCGTCACCAATTCGTCCCGGACGCTCTTCCATTCGGCGTCGCGTCCGGCGAAACGTGTCAGCCCGATCGCAGCGTCTTCCTCTTCGCCCAGTACCGCCTGAACGATCTTTTCGCGGCACGCGTCTTTCAAATGTGCCTCTCCGCCATGCAGCACCACCACCGGCGGAACCGCGACCTCCTTCTTCGCACTCAGAAAGGCTGTGGCGTGCATGATCGGTGGAACAGAACGAACTGAAATTGACGGCGACGTTGGGAGCGCCCTACAGTCCCGCACCCAGCGCAGGAGCAGTTTGTGCCAAGCACCGCGGACGCACACATTACAGCAGAGCCGGCCGGCGGCGGCGAGCGAGCACACACGCTCCGCATCGCCTCCGATGCCTACTGCTGTCCGGGCGAATCGCACCCGATCTCGCGCTCGGTGCACCTCGCGCGCCTGGCCGCGTACTACCCCGCCTGCAGAGCCTGCGAGCATCGTCACGACACCGGGAATCTCCCGCGGCAGATTGTCGAGCGCATCGACCGCGTCGCGCGCCGCGAGGTCCGCTCCTCATTGATATCGCCCGAAGGCATCCGCGGAGTCTATCTCAACGAGTTGGGTCGCCCGCAGGCCGAGCAGTACGCCGCTGCATTTGCATCCCTGTTACGGGAGCGCCGTCCCCTCCACGGCCGCTCCGACGATGATGATCTCACCCTGCCCTCTCAACCTCCCCGGCCCACAATCGTTCTCGGCCGTGATGCCCGGCCCGCCTCTCCTGAAATCGCTGTCGGCGTTGCCGCGGCCCTCCGCCGCATGGGCTGCCACGTCATCGACGTGGGACTCGTGAGTCTCCCCTGCTTCTGGTTTGCCGTCGAGCACCTGGAGAGCGACGGTGGCGTTTGCGTCACCGGCCATGGCTTCGGAGCCGCAATGACCGGTCTTGACTTTCTCGAACGCCACGCCGTCCCCTGGTCGCAGGGACTCAGCCTCGATCGTGTTGAAGACGTCGCCCGGGGCGCGATCCCTCGCCCGACCCGCCGCGGCGGCAGCCAGACGACTTTCCGCGCAACGGCTCCCTATCTCGACGCGTTGCGACATCATTTTCACGCGCTCCGTCCCCTGCAGATCGGCGTCGCCTGCCTCGCGTCGGCTGTGACGCCAGTGCTGCAGGAGCTGTTCGCAGAACTCCCCTGTCGACTGCACTGGATCTCCTCGCCTGACGCGCAGGATGCGCCGCTCGCGAGCGCGCCCGTCTCCCTGTCCCGCCTGGCGGCCACCATCAAGGACTCGCATCTGCATGCCGGAGTCCTCATCGGCGATGACGGGCAATCGATCCGCGTGCTCAACGAACGCGGCCGCGTGATCCCGCTGACGAGACTGATTTCGGTGCTGGCAAGGCAGTGCGATCGACGTGCGCCATCAGGACAACTGATCGTCGATGAATCGCTCCCGCCGGCCGAGGTCGCAGCGCTCAGTCGCGCGGGGTGGAACGTCGTGACGGCAGCTGGAACTCGCGAATCGAACTGCCGGGCGCTCCAGCAGTCAGACGCGCTGCTCGCGGCCGACGCCGCCGGCCGCTGCTGGTTCCGCGACCAGGCCCCCGCCTGCGACGCCGTTCTCACCTTCGCCCGCCTGTTGCAATGCCTCAGCACCAGCGACGCCCCCGCCTCGACGCTGGCGTGTCAGCAGATGTGAAGTGGATTCGGACCAGTGATCGTCGCCGGGGCTTTGAGGCAACCTTCAACGGGTAAACTGCAGGGCTCCCTCCAGCATCATCACCCAGAAGAAGATCCCGGAGATCATCAGGACGAACGCGGCGATGCCCACGATCCATCCAGTTGCCAGGCAGCCCCAACTTCGGCGTCTGGCTTCCCGTTGTCGGCGGGCGACCACTTCGGATGGAATCGGAACAACGTCTTCTCTCCTGATTGCGCCAATGACGATGTCCGCGTCACTGGCTCCACAGATCTGATTGTGCCGGCCCTCGAGCGTGATTGATGGATACGTACCGTCCGACCGCCGCTTGGAAGCAGCGGCCGCGAGACACATCCTGGCAAGGCTGAGGCATCCGTCCCGGTCGGCCGTGATAAAGACGTAATTCTGGGGCTTGCCGAGGCCCGACCGGGAAACCGCTGTTCGGTCCTTCACCTCTGCATCAATTGCCGAAATCAACTCCAGTATGGCAGATTCCTCCAGCGCCATGACGATGCCATCTCCATTCGGATAGGACACGTCCTTCTAAAGTCGCAGGCACAGTCCTCTGTGCCGTCCGCTGCGTGCCCTTCCAGCCAGAGTGAACACCGGGACTACGTCTGAATGCGTCCCGACTCCGCAAGCAGACGCGACGACTCCACGCTACTCTCAGCAGTAACCCGATTACACCGCCTCCGCCCTCGCCGCCTCCCCACGCGCCGGCAGCTTGAGCGGCGGCAACGCCTCTTCCAGCACGCCCTTCGCGCGCGGCCACACCAGCACTGCCTCCAGCAGCATCCACGCCTCCAACACCAGCGCCACGCAGCCGATGAACAGCAGCAGCCAGCTCTTCGTCGCCAGCCACCCCGTGTCACCAAACATCTGCACCAGCAGCGCCCAGGCCGGCATGATCAGCATGAATACCGTCGGGATCGCGATGAACCACACCGGCTTCCCTCGCCGCCACAGCCAGAACGTCACCACTAGGAACGCCAGTCCCGCCAGCAACTGGTTGGTCGCCCCGAACAGCGGCCACAGCAGCATTCCCCCCTTGCCGATTGTCTCAGCGCTCCAGCCCTGACCCGGCATCGGGCACATGGCCAGTGCAAACGCCGTCACGATCGCCAGCAGCGTCGCCACGTGGGCGTTCGTCAGCGGCGCCAGAATCGGCCGCACCGCCGGCGCGGTCTTGAGCCCGGCGGCACCCAACTCCTGGATCACATACCGCTGGAGACGGCACGCGGTATCTAGCGTCGTCCCCGCAAACGAGGCGACCAGCACTCCCATAATCGCCTTCGCCATCGTGCGGTTCAGTCCCATTGCCTCGAGGAAGTTCGCCGTCCCGACCACGTACGCGCCGATCTTGACCCCCAGTCCCTTGTCGGCGGATAGCCAGTCGCCATAGACGGTGTTCCACAGCGCCGTCCCTTTCAGCCCCGGGTAGTTGGCCTCCCACCCCAGCCCGATTCCCGCCCCCACCGCGAGGATCACCAGCACGGCCAGGAATCCCTCCGTCAGCATCGACCCGTAACCGACGAACTGCGCATCGGTCTCGCACTTGATCTGCTTGCTCGACGTCCCGCTCGACACCAGGCAGTGAAACCCGCTAATCGCTCCGCACGCGATCGTGATGAACAGCAGCGGCCACATCGGCGGCGCATTGAGCGGCGACCACTGCACCGCCGGCGCCACGAACTCCACCGGTTGCCCATTGAGACCCACTACGGCCGCCACTGCCACTCCCACCAGCACCAGAGCCAGCGTGGAGATCAACTGCAGGCTGTTGATGTAGTCCCGGGGCTGCAGCAGGATCCAGACCGGCAGCACGCTCGCCACGTAGCAGTACCCCAGCAGAATCGCCGTCCACAGCCAGAGCGGCCAGTTGCTCAGCGCCGTATTGAGCGAACGGATCGACTCGCCGATCGCCCCGCCGCTCCACGTCAGCCCCGGGCACTCCGCACCGAACCAGACCGTCAGATACATCAGCCCCAGCGCGATCAACGACGGGATCAGCAGGTGCGCCCCTTTACGATGCAGCCACAGCCCGATGCCGACCGCGATCGGGATCTGCAGGAACACTGGCAGGATCGACTCCGGGAACATCTTAAACACCGACGCGATCACCAGTCCGAAGATCGCCAGCACGACCCACAGCCCGAACAGCAGGATTGACAGAAACACGAACCGCGTCCGCGGCGTCAGCACCCGCCCCGCAATGTCTCCTACCGTCTGCCCCCGGTTCCGCAGGCTCACGACCAGCGCCCCGAAGTCGTGCACGGCCCCGATGAATACCGATCCCAGCAGCACCCACAGCAGCGCCGGCACCCAGCCCCACATGATGGCGATCGCCGGCCCGACGATCGGTCCGGTCCCCGCAATGCTGGTGAAGTGGTGCCCGAACACGATGCCGCGGGACGTTGGCACAAAGTCCCGATCGTCGTTGAGCACCACGCTCGGCACGTCGGCCTGCGGATCGAGATTGAAGATCCGCCTCGCCAGCCACCGCCCGTAGGTGTTGTAGGCGATGATGAACCCGAAGAACGAACCGATCGCAATCGCGAGCGTCACCATATCGCGGAGAATCCCTGAGTCGTCTGCCGTCGCGGCGAACCGCAGAAGTGACCAACAGCCGGATCACTTCAGCCGCACGAGCGCGATTGTAAACGGTGCGAAGGACGGATGCATTTCCGGCCTGAGGCGGCGCGTGGCTATGAGTTTTATTGCGGGTCGCTCAAGCGGTGTGCGGCCGTTGTCGGCTCGCGATCATGGCCTCGAACAGTATCTCCTGACGACGAAAATATACAAACATATACTTTCGGCTGGATTGCCTCCCGCGCAAACCGAACCCCGGGCGAACCGACGTGATCGCGGGAGAGGCGATGCGCCCGCGCCGCCGGAGCGTGAAGAACCCCAGCGCAAAGAGCCCCGTCTCGTCGTCTCACTGATCTCTCAAAACGCCTGCACGGCCGGCGCCATCCCTACCAGCGGGACATGGGCCGGATCGGCATTCGTCACGGGCGCCCCGTACTCGGCCGGCAGTGGCGCGGGCGTTGCTCCCGGCCAATTGATCGGAGCCGGCGCCGATGTCGGCATCGCGCCGGACGGAACCGGGCCTCCCGCAACATACGGCTGCGGAGACCACTCCGTTCCCGGCTGCGACATCGCCATCGGCGCCGAATGCATTACCACCGGCTGACCATCCGGACCGTTGTAGGGGCCGGGCGGCATGTAGACGGTCGTCGGCATCGGTCCGGATGACATTCTCGGATCGGCCTGCGGCATCATTCCGGCCATCTGCTGGGGCATCTGCGAGTTGGGCCGCGAAACCTGCGCAAGCTGCGACTTCACCTCCGACTGATAAGGATTGATCAGCAGCGACCGGCGGTACATCCCCGCCGCTTCGCTCGTCCGCCCCGTCTGCTGATAGACGTTCCCCAGATGCGCCAGCGCGATCGGATGCTTCGGACTGATCCGCAGCGCCTTCTGCAGCGACAGCTCGGCGCCGGGCAAATCTCCCTGCTCCTGCTGCATGTAGGCCAGTTCGATGTACGACTCCGCGTCATATGGCTGCGTCTGGTTCCAGGCCGCCAGCAGTTCCTGGGCTTCGGCCGAGCGCCCCTGCTTGTTCAGCATCGCCGCATATCCGTGATACGACGGCTGGTGGCTCGGCTCCACTGAGAGGGCGTGCTGATACATCCGCTCCGCGGCGATCACATCCCCCTGCTTGTTCATGGCCGACGCCAGGTTGAACGCATAGTTGGCATTCTTCGGGTTGTCCGTCATCGCCCGCTGAAACGCCTGCCGCGCGGCCGTGTAATTCCCTTGCTGGTAATACTGCTGTCCGGCCTGATTGTTGACGTAGCCGCTCGTCTGGTTGCATCCGCAGAACGTGGACGCAATGAAGATCCAGATGAGTCCGGCCAGCCCGAGCGACAGGCGGTAGGTGAGGGCGCGCATGATGTCCAATCCCGTCCGTGGGAGAGAGAGAATTCCCAGCGGGCGGCGGGATTCGACCCCGCCGTCCCGAAACCAGGGACCGCGTCAATCGGAAGTGAAAACTTGAGAGAGAATCCCGAAATGGGCCGGAAACCTATCAGTGCCCCCCCGAACCCCGCAACCCCAACTTCACAGCACCCGTCGAGCTCGAATGCAATCGCGGGAAGAGGGCCGGAATGACGCCAGATAAGCGTACGGCCGACGTACCGGCAGGAACTGCCGCTCGCACATGACCAGAGCCGTTATCCCCAGTCAGCCTCGTCTTGGCAGTTGCCGCCCGGCCGGGCTAGCATCCTCGCGGAACATGCTCCGCTTAAGGAAGATCCCCCATGCGACGAGCCATTGTCTGCTTTGCAGCGGCCCTCCTGGTCCATCACGCTGCAGCTGCGCAGCATTACGTTGTCTCGGTCGAGTGCCGCGAGCGCACCGAAACACTTCCATCCACCACTGACCAGGACACGCCCCGCCAACCAGTTGAGGCTGTCACCCGAGAGCAACAGGATGCCGGCAGCGAACCTCCACCCGACGCCGCCGCACGTGGCGAAAAACTCCACGCCGAACACTCCAACGACCCGCTCCGTTACCGCATCGAGGCCGTCGCCCGCGAAGACGAGGCATTCCATACGCGAGTTTTCATCGGACCCGATACAATCGAACTCGCCGGCGTCCTGCGGAGGGATGATGATGGGAAGATTCGGATCGAACTGAAACACGTCCACAGCATTGATACAGGAAGCCGCGTGCCTGTGGCAGATGGTGTTTACGAACCGATTCTGACGGAAAGGGCGTTTCAAACATCCTTGGCCGTTCAGCTGGATGTCCCCATCGTCGCCGGTGGAATGGAAACGGAGACCACTGACCTTCCAAAGTCCGATCCGCCGCTACGAAGCCGCACACAGACGCACATGATCGTCAAGGTCTCGCCTTGGACGACGCCTTAGAGTTCATCGACGACGCCCCTCCGTCGCGAGCGCCGCGGACCTGCCTCCTCATCGGATGCGGAACCGCCGTCGTAGCTGGTGCATTCCTGGGAATCGCCCTGCTCGCCGTCGGCTACGCGCAGAAGTTTGTCGCCCGGCGGCATGCGGCCGCACTCGCGGAGACCGTGATCTACGAAGCGAACGTTCCCTATGGCGAAGACGCGGGGACACCGCTCGTCCTCGACATCGCCCGGCCGAAGCAGGGAGCCGGCCCGTTTCCGGCGGTGGTCTGCATTCACGGCGGAGGCTGGAAGGGAGGCGACAAGAGCAGCTTTACGACCTTCATCCAGACTCTTGCGCAGCGCGGCTATGTCGCCGTCACAGTAAAATACCGCTTCGCTCCGCAACACCAGTTCCCGGCACAGCTCGAAGACGTCAAATGCGCCGTGCGCTACCTGCGGGCCCATGCGGAGGAGTTGAACATCGACGCCGACCGTATCGGGGCGATGGGCGGCTCCGCCGGAGGGCACCTGGCCCTGATGCTCGGCGGCACCGAGCAGGACGACGGCCTCGAAGGGAGCGGCGGATATGCTGACTTCTCCAGTGCAGTCCAGGCAGTCGGCAACATCGCCGGCCCGACCGACCTGTCACAATCCTTCCCGGAACTCGTCCACCCGCTGCTGCTCGATTTCCTGGGAGCGCCCCTGACGGACGCCCCCGACACCTATGCCCGCGCCAGTCCCGTCAAGTATTTGAGCGAAGACGACCCGCCGGTGATGCTCATTCACGGCACGGAAGACAATGTCGTCCCCTACGAACAGGCGACGCTCTACCTGGAAGCCTGCCAGGCGGCGGGCGTCGAGTGTGAGTTGATCACGATCAACGGCGGCGGCCACGGTTTCGGCGGCGACGCCCAGGCCTGGCTGGATGCCAACGAGCTGCTCATCACATTCTTCGACCAGCATCTCAAGACCGCCGATCCGGCACAGGAGCCGGTCACTCCGTGATCCGGAATCAGTGCCAATCTGAAGCAAAACTCGCCAACGCGAATCCGGACGGTGTCGCGAAGCTGCTGCTGCTGCTGTTCACCGACACGACATCAATGAGAGTCTGCACTACCCCGCCGCGTCCACCGTTTCGGCGGTTGCACTCTGCGGCACAGGCGCCGCCAGCGACATCAGTCGCAGGCTGTCCATCGCCAGCGCCGGGTTATCGAGCTGGCCGGTGAACCAGGTCAGCGACTTCTGGTCGAACACCCGTGGCTGATTGGCGATGTTGAGTTCCACGTGCGCGAGAGCCTGCGCGATCAGCGGTTCGGTGAGCCGTGAGGTTCGGCGGTGCTGGGCTTCGGCGCGGGCCAGGAACAGCAGCGCATTCAGGTCCTGAATGTGCTGATGCAGTCCGGCCACCACCGACAGCCGCGTGCCGACCAGGAACCGCTGCCAGAGCCGTGTCCGCACGTACCGGCTGAGCAGGAACGTCGCGGCGGGATCGAGTTCCGGCTCCAGGTCATGTGCGAGCACGGCGTCCACGTCGATTTCGCGGCCGAGGAACTTCGAGTCGTACCGCCCGGAGAGCTTGGCGAGCGACATCAGCTTCGGCAACAGCTTTACGCGCCCCCACAGGCTCATGTTGAGCGTCACGTCCGGCGGGAGGACGTCGCGGAGCAGCGTAGCGGCGAACATCATCCGCACCGGCGACGGCGCCTTGCCGGGCGCCTCGTGACGGGTGACCGGCGGTCGTTCGGCCGCAGCCAGCACCGCCGACTGATGCTGCAGGCGATCGATGACGTCCGGAGCATTCTCGCGCTTCATCTGCGCCACCGACTGCGCCAGCCACAGCGTCGCCGCGAACCGGTCCCAGATGGACTCTTCCCCCGGCGATGAGAACACGGCCTCCAGACGCTGCATCAGGGCGTCATACTCCGCATGCGACAACTGCACGCCCGGCATGAGATCGACGACGGCGTCGGTGTAGACGCGCACTTTCGAGACTTTGCAGATCTCGGCGATCTCGTCCCGCTGTTCGACAAGCGGCGCCCCTTCGGACTTCTGCACGTGAGGGCAGCCGAAATCGAGCGACACCCGGTCGTCCACGTACGTCGGCGAAACGTGGTAGGGAAACTTGAGGCAGGGGTGCGGCTTGGCGGCGGGACCGAGTTCCTTGTGAACCAGACACAGGCCGTCGTCGGCGAGAAAGATGCAGCGCGTAGTGCCGGGCTGCTTGCTCAGCACGTAATAGCCGTCCGGTGCGTGCTTGCTCTCCTGGAACAGCGTCTTGCCAGCCAGTTGCGGATAGGCGGAGAAGTCGTGCCGGCTGAGGGCTTCCGCCTTTTCCTTCTCGATGATCACAGCGTAAGGCTGCGTGCAGCAGCGGGTGCAGCCGCCGCACGAAAAGTTGGCAGCGGAGTCGAGAACCTGGAGACGGACGTCGTTCATGGGGGAGCCTTTCCGGTGTCCGGCAACCCTAGGGCGCAGAGCGACAGCCGGCGTTGCCAAAAGGGGACATCGGCACACAGAGAGTGCGACCGTCAACTGCGCACGGGGCGACCGGAACAGCCTGTATCATCCCTACGAGCGGCGGGGTTCAACCGCGCCGCCCCCCTCCCTCTCCGCAGACTCAACCAGCGCCAGCACGCCCAGCCCGTAGAACGTGTATTCCACATCCGCCGCGTCGTCCCACGCCGCCGCGCGGAAGCCGCCCGTGGGGAACTCCAGGTTGGATTCGATATACGCCCGGATCCGGGCCGCATCGTCAGCCGTGGCGAGTTCCAGGTCCTGCAGCGTGAGCAGCGCGGTGAACGTGGAGAGTCCGTCGGCGAACGGAATCCGGCTGTTGGCCTGGAAGCCTCCTTCGTCGCTGCGGACCTCTCGCAAGAACTCCCGGATGCCGTCGCGGATTTCGTCGTCCATCGCGCCGAGAATCTGCAACACCGCGCTCGCGGCGGCCGTCGGGTTGGTCCCGCTGCGGCGCATCGGACCAATCTCGACGAACCCGCCGTCATCGCGCTGCCGGTCGTACAGAAACTGCGTCAGCGCTCCGGGCCGCGGAGGCAGACGGCCGAGCATCTCATACGTGAGCACGACCAGAAACGTGTGATACGTGCTGCCGGCCGCCCCTTCGGTCGACTTCGCGTAACCGCCGTCGGGAGCGCGCACCGACTCCAGGCGTGCCCCCAGTTCCTCGGCCCAGTCATCGCCGGCGTCGCCGATCAGGTCGATACCCGCGCTGATCTGCAGCGTCAGCGCCAGCCAGAGCCAGTTCATCAGGTCGATCACGCCCAGCCGCCGCCAGTCGTGACCGCGGAGATACTCCGCGAGCGGCACGCAGACCCGTTCATCGAGCACATCCAGCATCGCCAATGTCCGGACGGCAAAACTCGTGTAGTACAGATCGGAATCCCCCTCACGACCGGGGAAACCACCATCGGCCTGCTGGCGCGCACGGACGAATTCCGCGTGGCGAGCGCGGCGGGACGGATCGAAGGCGGCCGCGCCCGATTGCAGTCGGGCGGCCAGGCGGAACAGGTAAGGTTCATCAGGCATCCGGTATGTAGTAACCGAACCCGGCCCGGTTCGGAACACACGCGGACCAGTTCAGCCGGCGCGAACGGACGGGCGACCGATTCCGCGTGCGGCCACGGCGACCACGATCCGCCCTGCCCCGGCTCGGCGCAGTTCGAGAGAACAGCGGTGAGCGGTCGTCCCTGTCGTCAACACGTCGTCGACGAGCAGGACCGTCGCCCCCCGCATATCGACTCCCGGACAAGCGAACGCGTTGCGAAGATTGGCGCGTCGCTCCGTCGGAGTCAGGTCAGTCTGGGCCGGCGTGCGGCGGGTCTTGACGAGCAAATGGGTCTCCACGGGCGCCCGCAGCAGACGGGCCAGACCGCGCGCCATCGACTCCGGAGGAAGGTGCCGACGCGCCATGCGTTCCGTCCAGTGATGCGGTACGGGAACGATGACATCAATGCCGGCGCTGCCGAGTTCCTCGGAGGCCACAGACCAGAGCAATTCAGCCATAGCGTTCGACAGTCCGGCATCCCCCTGCTTGGCCGCCAGACAGGCCTGTCGCAATGTCGCGTCGTAGAGCCCGATGGACAGCACTCGCTCAAACGCAAACGCGTCAGTGCGGCAGTGGATGCACCCCTCGCGGGTGTCGAGGAAGGGCCCAACCGGAGCACTGCACCGCACACAGCGATCCGGAATGCCGGGTGCGATCCCCGCAACGCATTCCGGACAAAGGCGGTCTGCTGGCGAATTCGATTCTGAGACGCGATGCAGGGAGGCATCGCACAGAGCGCAGGCCGGCGGGTAGAGAAAGTCTAAGCCCGCACTCCGCACTCGGAGCAGCTCGTCACGAATTCGGGTGACAGCATCACGCACGGCTCGCGTCTCCTGTCCGGCATGATATAAAGCGCAGCCGCGCCGAACATCCTGCCGACTGAGGCGAGTTGTGCGGCGAATCGGCATGTGCGGTTGATCGTCGCAGGCACAGTTCTCTGTGCCGTCCGCTGATCTCGCCGTTACGCAGAGCGATCTCCGGAGCCACGTCTGGCCCTCCGAAGACATCCGCTCTCGCACCCGTTCATCAACCAAGGCAGGTCCGTGGAGCGCGCGGAGACAGTCATCATCGGAGGAGGGCTCGCCGGCCTGGCCGCCGCGGCCGCGCTAGCCGAACGCGGCCGCCGCGTGACGCTGCTCGAAGCCCGAACCAAACTGGGAGGGCGGGCCAGTTCGTTCGTCGATCCCGAAACCGGCGAAACCATCGACAACTGCCAGCATGTCAGCCTGGGATGCTGCACGAACCTGGAGCACTTCTGCCGCACGATCGGCATCGACGGCCTGTTCCGCACGGAGCAGAGCCTGACCTTCGTCGGCCCAAGCGGAGAGATCTGCGACTTCTCAGAATCCCCGCTCCCTGCGCCGCTGCATCTGTTTCCCGCGTTCCGGCGATTGACGTACCTGTCCGCCCGTGAGCGGCGGCTGCTGGCTCGCGCTCTGCGGGCACTGGCGCGCGACGACAGGCCGACCGCGGCCGAAACAGCGCCGCCACCCTCATTCGAACAGTGGCTGATTGAACACGGCCAGACCGCGGCGCTGCGCGAACGATTCTGGCATGTGGTCCTTGTGAGTGCCCTGAGCGAAACCCTCGACCGCATCGACGTCGGACATGCCCGCAAGGTCTTTGTCGACACCTTTCTCAGGCATCGCCGCGGCTGGCGCGTGCAGATCCCCAAGGTGCCTTTGGATGAACTCTATGGACGTCCCGTCGAGGACTGGCTGAGATCGCGCGGCGTGACGGTCCGCACTGGAGCCGCGGCGCGCGGTCTCGAATTGCGCGACGGCCGCGTAACGGGGGTGCTTCTCAAGGATGCGGAGCGAATCGACGCAGACGAGTTCATCCTGGCGGTGCCGCAATTCCGCATCCTGTCGCTGCTCCCCGAAGACGTCCGCACGCAGCCCGGCATCGCGGCCATCGAGCAGATCGAGACGGCCCCTATCTCCAGCGTCCACCTGTGGTTCGACCGGCCGATTATGGACCACCCGCACGCCGTGCTCGTCGAGCGGCTGAGCCAATGGGTCTTCAATCGGTCGGCCATCTTCGGGCGGAACACGAACGAACCGCACTGCTACCAGGTCGTGATCAGCGCGAGCCGCGATGTGCGCGCCCGCTCTCAAGAAGAAGTGATCCAGACCGTCGTGCAGGAGCTGGCAGCCATCTGGCCGGCCGCAGCAGAGGCCCGGTTGCTGCGATCGCGCATCGTGACCGAGCAGCGGGCCGTCTTCGCTCCGACGCCGGGCGTCGACCGCCTCCGCCCAGTTCAGCAGACTGCCATACCCAACCTGCAACTCGCCGGCGATTGGACGCAGACGGGCTGGCCCGCCACGATGGAAGGGGCCGTCCGCAGCGGATATCTCGCTGCCGAGAACGTCCTAACTCGACTCGGCACGCCGGTCCAACTCGTGCAGCCCGATTTGCCGGTCAGCCGCCTCAGCCGCTGGCTCCTCGGAATCTCAAACTCCGTTTAGGCCGGGCCCATCGGGCCGGGCGCTCGCGGTTCGATCCACGTGCAATGCAGGACGGCGTCACTTCCCATAACGTCGGGTGACGTTCGAATAATCGTCGAGTGTCGCTCCGCGTCGGCACGTTGTTCGCGCGTACCATGCCGCCACACTCCGCCGGAGGCGATGCGCCGCCAGCCCAGAGCAATCCGCCCCATGGTCCAGCGGGCGTTGACGTCCTGCAGCGGGCGCAACCGCAGTTCTCCATCGGCGTCGCGGTATCGCATCGCATCGATTCCCAGCGGACCGAAGTAACCGGCCTGCTGAATCCGCTCCGCCGCACGCCGGGAGATTTCCACAGCGTCATGCCATCGCTCCATGCAGTCCGCTTCTTCGCCGAAGCCGCTGCCCGCATAGCGACCAGCCTCGTCACAGAGCAGCGGCGCGATGCCGACCAGCCGAGGTTCGCCCGCAACGGGTATCTCCCACTGAATCCCGGCTTCCTCCACTCGATCCAGCCACGGCTCCCAGTACAGCGTCTCTCCCTCGGCAAGCCGGCGACGGATCCACTTCAGCGAGTGAGCATCCGATTGCGAACCCCGTCCCAGCACGCGGTCGCGCGCAGCGGCGCTGAATTCTCCCTTCACCACCCAGCGATCCAGCGATTCAAGATTCCGCAGCGCCGCCTCGAACTGAGACAGCGACGACACAGCGACGACTTCCGAAGGACCACAGTCCCACTCCTGCTCAAGCCGAAAGGAGAACGACCGCGAGTTGAGGTCTCGCACCACGCGTTCGGGAGGCGCGTTGCATGCGGCGCTCGGTCGCGATCCGAATTCCCGAACTTCGCGGCTCCATCCCCAGGGTGTCAGCTCAAGTTCGTGGGGAGGCGCACAGTCCGGTCCGCAGGTCTTCACTCCCGGCAACCCCCGTCGCCGCATTTCAGTCCAGAAGGACGCCTCGATCGGCTCCGGACACCACAGCCAGTCCTCCTCGTCCGCCGCCGCCAGCCACAGCGGAACCAGCTCGCCGCACAGCCTCCGCAGCCGCTTCGGCAACTCTTGCCGATGCCCCGCGACTTCGCTTTCAAACGTCAAGTTGGCGACGAACAACCGCGGCATCAAGATTGAGTCCGGTTGACTTTGCGGATAGTAAGGATGCTGCGGCGGGAGTTCCTCTGGATCACCCGATTCGACCCGGTGCGATTATGCGTTGTGAGCCTTAAGAGACGATCGTAACAGTCGTTCGACAGCGAACGAATGCACGCCCTGCGCCCGCTTCAACGGCGCCGGCGCCGCATGGCCGAAGGATCGGCCCCACGGGAATCACGAACTGACTGGGCCCGGACACGGACTCGTCTGCCCCGATGCCGCAGCGAACGAACTCTCTAACTCGCAACAGCCGCTGCCCGACTGCCCTGCTGACGGTGGCCGCCCTGGTCGCAGCCTGCGCCGGCTGTGCGGGTGATCTGTCGTCCCCCGCCAACGTAACGCGCGGGTCCATGCCGGATGAATCCCGTTCCGCCTCGTCCATCGTCGTGTCGGCCGCCCAGGTCTGGACCGACACCGACTACACCATCCGCGCGGGCCAGACGATCACGATCACCGGATCGGGCGACATCATTGCCTATACACCCGGTCGGGGCGATACCGACGCCGCCGCCGAAGTCGGCCCCGAAGGGACGTTCCTCTTCAGCGACGACGCAGCCGACCGCGAGTTTCCCCTCCCCGCCGGCGGACTCGGCCCGGCCCCCTGCTTCGGCCTCATCGCCCGCATCGGCGACGGCGAGCCGTTCTTCGTGGGACGCGGCCGCAGCATCACGGCGGACCGCAGCGGGCGGCTGCAGCTCGGCATCAACGATTACGACGTCTCCGACAATGCCGGCCAGTTTCTGGTCGAAGTCGACCTCACCGGCAGCGAGCGCCCGGTGCTGCACGAGCGCGTCATCGACGGCCGCACCTCCACCGGACGCCCGGAACCTGGATCCTCCGTCGTCATCTTCTATTTGGACGGCCTGCGCCCCGACGTCGTGCGCGAAATGGCCGCCATGGGACACCTGCCGTACATCCGCCAGCACTTCCTCGACGGCGGGTCGTGGCTTCCCAGCACGTTCACGGCGTTCCCGTCCGACACGATCACCTCCAACGGCACGATGTGGACGGGCTGCTTCTCCGACCGGCACGGCATCAAGGGACAGGTCAACTTCAGCCGCCGCCGGCTGGCGTCGGACTCGTTCCTCGATCCGTTCGGCCCTCAGCGGAGCGCCCGCTGGCTCTCCCCTCAAGGCGTGGACAAGGTTGTACAGCAGTCGCAGGCGGCCGCGGTCGGACTGGTTCAGGGCCCTGAGGGACGCGAGGCCTGGCTCGAGGTTCGACAAAGCAGTGTCCCCCCGTTGTATGAAATGCTGCAGAACCACGGCGAGAACTGGGCCGTCGGTGTGCTCCCGGTGATGACGGAGGTTCCTCCGCCGCTCTGGAGCCGCAGCCTCACCCGGCAGATGCCCTATTTCCAGACGCACCGCGCCTGGGAGTACATGGATGATGCAAACGCCGACTACGCCGTGAAAAATCTCCTCACGCGGCGCGAGAAGGTGACCATCATCTGGATGCCCGAGACCGACTCCTGCAGTCACAAGTACTGTCGCGGGCAGTTCGGCATGACGCGCCGCACCATCGCCCGGGCGGACCGGCTGCTGGGGAACGTCGTCGACGAACTCGCCGCCCAGGGCCGGCTGGAGTCAACCTACCTCATGCTCGTGAGCGATCACGGACACCTCGGCGGCCGCGACTCGCACCTGTCCCAGTTCGATCTCGCAACCGACTTCTTCTTCCGACCGCGTCGCGTCAATGATCAGGGGCAGTGGACCGGCGGCGGCCTCGGCCTGTCCGTGCGGATGCACCGCTACGACAACCGCCACCCCGAAGACTCGGCGAAGGAGTTCGTATTCATCGACGGCGAGTCCGACGGCGCAGCCCGCGTCTTCCTCCCGCGCGGACGTTACCGCTCCAAGGACTGGAGCGCACCGAACCGCCCCGGCGACCTCCTGCAATACCGGCTCGGAGACAGTCGTGAACCGATCGACCTCCCGCGCTCACTGGCCAGCATCCGCGCCATGCACGGCAGCGGCGAGATCCGCATGCCGGTCGATCTGGTGCTCATGAAGCTGACCGACCGCAGCCTCCTCATTACCACCGCCGACCGCGGACAGGCCGTCATCGAGCGACGCCCCGGTGCGACCAGCCGCTGGGAGTGCCGCTACTTCGTCGTCGACGACGTGCGGCCCTCCGCCGACGGCGAAGTCTCCTACCGCGAAGCAACGTCGCCCACGGTCGACCCGCTGCGGCTCACTTCGCGCGTCACCCCGGCCTTCCTCGCCACGTTCCACGACGAGCGAACCTGGCTGGAGATCACGGCGGAAACGGACTATCCCGACGCCGTCGTCGCTCTCTCGCGACATCTCCTCTGGGATGACGCGCTGCGCGGCTGCGAGCAGGAATACGGGTCGGACCTCGTCGTCACCGCCCGGGCCGGCTGGTACTTCGGGACCGAAGGCTCACCCGGCACGATGCACGGCTATCCGCTTCGTGAAGCCGCCCGCGCCTCGTGGTTCGTCACCGGTCCCGGCGTGCGCCGCGGCGCACGCATCACCACGCCGGCACGGCTCGCCGACCTGACCCCCACCATTCTCGACATGATCGGCCTCTGGGACGAAACGGCCGTCACGCCGCAAACCTTCGACGGCCGCCCCATGCGGGAGATCTACGAGTCGCACTCCGAGTACCTTGTCCATTCGCAACCCGTGTACTGGGACCAGGTGGACCTCCAGGCCTGGCGGCCCCTCACATACCGCGAACTCTCGCGCTCCGCTCTGCTCCCTCGCACCATCCACCGCCCGGGGCAGCCGCTCGATATCAACAACATCGCCTATGGCCTGGCGACCATTCCCGACATGAGCGTGTTCCGCATCATGGACGACGTCGTCTCGCCGCTCTCGGGCGGGCGCCAGCCGGTCTCCACGCTGGTCGAAAAAACCGAAGCCTTCTTCCGCCGCCGGCCCGATCCGGTCGTCGCCCAGGGAGCGCAGGTCCCCGACGTGACCAGCGTGTCACTCGCCGATTACAGCCTCACCTCACAGGGCAATCTGCAGCGCGTCGACCGTGCAATCGACTGGATGCAGAACTGCGGCGAGGTGATGGACCAGCAGCTCGCCACACCCCTCAACCGCGAGACGTTGCCGCTCACCCGCCCGGTCAACCGCGGCGTCGACGCCGTCCAGTACACGTTCTGGGAGATGTACCGCTTCGGCCAGCGCGTCGTCATCCAGGTGGTCGACGAGGGAATGCTCAACAGCATCGAGCACGGCACCGACCGCGCCCTCAACGGCCTCCGCCGCATCCCCAACGAGATCCCCGAAGACGACGGCTACTGATCGCCGCCTCGCGCTGGCGGGAACTCGAAGGGGGGCCGCGGATGACGCGGATTCAGCGGATTCTCGCAGATTTCTCCCCGTCATGATCGAGCGTAAGCGTGCGGCGCTTCTTTGATCAGCGCAAATCCGCCCGATCCGCGTCATCCGCGGCCCCCCTTCTGAATTGCATCCAAGCCAAGCTCCCCGCATGATCTCCGGCTGCCGACCTCGCACATCGCGATCGTCCCCCGGATGTCCCTCATGCAGCTCGCGACTGTTCTAACTCCGCTCTCCCCGGAGAACCTCCAGCTCGCCGCCCAGTGCGGCGTCACCGACGTCGTCTCCCGCTACCCCGGTCCCAGGTTCGACGACCTGCTCATGCTCCGCGGCCGGATCGAAGCCTTCGGCCTCCGGCTCGCCGCCATCGAAGGCGGACTCCCGCTCGAGAGCATCAAAGTCGGCCGCGATGACGGCACTGAGATTGAGTCGCTCCAGCGGCTCCTGCGACACATGGGCGACGCCGGCGTCCCCATCCTCTGTTACAACTTCATGGCCGGCACTGACTGGGTCCGCACGAAGCTCGACATCCCCGCCCGCGGCGGCGCCGTCGTCACCGGCTTCGACCTCGCCGATATCGCCCACGCCCTCTCGCTCGATGCCCGCCGCGGCAGCGTCACGCACGACGTCATCGAAGCGAAACAGCTCTGGTCGAACCTCGAGCGCCTCCTTACCGAACTCCTCCCCGTCGCCGAGAAGGCCGGCGTCACGCTCTGCATGCATCCCGATGATCCCCCGCTCCCCCGTCTACTGGGGAAAGACCGGATCATGAACTCGGTCGAGGCGTTCGAGCGGCTGATGCAGCTCGCCCCCAGCCCGCACAACGCCATCTGCTTCTGCCAGGGGACGTTCGCCACGATGGGCGTCGACATTCCCGCCACAATCCGCCGCCTCGGCGCGCACATCAAGTACGTCCACTTTCGCGACGTCCGCGGTGCGCCGGAGAACTTCGTCGAAACCTTCCACGACGACGGCCCCACCGACATGGCCGCCGCCATGCGCGCCTACCGAGACATCGGCTTCAACGGCCCCATCCGCCCCGACCACGTCCCCCAGTTCATCAACGAACAAGGCGAACCCGGTTACACCATGCTCGGCCGCCTCCACGCCTGGGGCTACATCCGCGGTCTCATCGATGCCACCGCCCCGTAGGACGGACTTCCAAGGAGGTCACAATCCGTGGTGCTACTAGAGTCCACGGTTTCTGTAGTAGGCCCGGCGTGAACGCCGGGCCTAATACGGTTCGATTGTTATACGTCCGCTCCACTACGAACGAGCATCTAAACCCCTCCCGCATTCCCCGCCAATTCAACGCTCCTCACCACCCCCCACCGGTGTTAAAATAACACCCAGCCGCCGCCCCGCGCCCGGCTCCCGCCACCGACCACGTCCGGACCGATCTTGCGTATTCCAAGAATCCGTCCGCACGGCCCCCCCTTCCAACTTTCTCCCCGCCCCGGAGAGAAACGCGTACATGGTCTTTCGTCACCGGTTCCCATTCAGACTTCGATTGCCGCCCCTCGCGGCACTCGCCGCCGTCGTTCTCGGTTCCGCAGTCACCGCCTCCGCCGACGACCGCACCGGTCAGCAGATCTGGACCGCCCAGTGCGCCCGCTGTCACGGTGAGAACGGTGAGGGAGTCGAGGCGGAGTACGCCGACCCCCTCATCGGCGACAAGACGGTTTCCGAACTCGCAGCAGTCATCGCCGAGACGATGCCGTCGGATGACCCCGAAGCCTGCATCGGCCCCGACGCCGACAAGGTCGCCGCCTACATACACGACGCCTTCTATTCCCCCCTCGCCCAGGCCCGCAATCGCCCCGCCCGCATCGCCTTCTCGCGGCTCACCATCCCCCAGTACCGCCAAGCCATTGCCGACCTGATCGCCTCCTTCCGCGGCCCCCCGCCCGACCTGGCCGACGCGCCCGGTCTCACCGGCCGTTACTCGCAGGACAAACGCGGCGACAAGGAAGCCGCGTCGTTCGAGCGGACCGACGCCGTCGTCGATCTCGATCTCGGCGAAGCCAGCCCCGACCCCGACACATTCGCCCCGGAAGACTTCCGCATCAACTGGAGCGGCTCCATCCTCGCCCCCGAAACGGGAGAGTACGAGTTCATCGTCGAAACACAGAACGGCATGCGGCTGTGGATCAACGATATGGAGCAGCCGCTGATCGACGGCCGCGTCCGCTCGGGTGTGGATGTCGTGTGGCGCGAGTCGATCGCCCTGCTCGGCGGCCGCGCCTACCCGCTGCGAATCGAGTTCTTCAAGTCGGAGAACGCCAAGGAAAAGACCGCCCAGATCCGCCTGAAGTGGAAGCCTCCGCACGGGGCCGAAGAGGTCGTCCCCTCCCGCAACCTCTTCACCCGCTCCGCGCCGCAGGTGATGATCGTCAACACCCCCTTCCCGCCGGACGATCGCAGCGAAGGTTATGAACGCGGGACCACCATTTCCAAAGAATGGGACTCCGCCGCCACCTACGCCGCCATCGAAGTCGCCGGGAACATCGCCGCGGACCTCGACCGTCTCGTCGGCCGCGAGCGGCGCGACCGCGGTCGTGGCCGTCGCGGGCGGGGACGAGGAGAAAACACGGAGCCTCCGGCGCAGGAGCAGTCGGGAACGCCGGATGACCGCGTCGTCAGCTTCTGCCATCAGTTCGCGGAGCGGGCCTTCCGCCGCCCGTTGAGCGACGATGAGCGGACATTCTTCGTCGATCGCCACTTCGCCGAGGCGCCGAACGAAGAAGAGGCCGTCAAGCGGATCGTCCTGCTCACGCTCAAGTCCCCGCGGTTCCTGTATCGCGAAACGCATCTCGACGCCGCCGGATTCGACGACTACGACGTCGCCGCCTGGCTCTCATTCGGGCTGTGGGACTCCATCCCCGATCAGCCGCTCCTCGATGCCGCCGCGCGCGGCGAACTGCAGACCCGCGACCAGATCGCCGCCCAGGTCGAGCGGATGCTGGGAAACCCGCGCTCCCGCTACAAGCTGCGGCAGTTCCTCCACGAATGGCTCAACCTCGGCCATCTGCGCGAGGTCGCCAAGGACCAGTCCGCCTACCCCGAGTTCAACGAACAGGTGCTGAGCGATCTCCGCGTGTCGCTCGACCTGTTCCTCGATGAGGTCGTCTGGAGCGAGTCATCGGATTACCGGCAGTTGTTGCTCGCGGACTCCGTGTATCTCAACGGCAACCTGGCGAAGTTCTACGGAGCCGAACTGGCCGAAGACTCACCGTTCGAGAAGGTGGTCCTGAATCCCGACCACCGCGCCGGCGTCCTGTCGCATCCCTATCTGATGACGGGCTTCTCCTACGCCTCGACGACGTCCCCCATCCATCGCGGCGTCTTCCTGTCGCGCAACATCATGGGCCGCTTCCTCAAGCCGCCCCAGGTCGACGTCACCCCTGTCCCCCCCGACCTGCATCCCGACCTCTCCACGCGCGAGCGCGTCGCCCTGCAGACCAGCCCCGACGCCTGCAAGGTCTGCCACCAGATGATTAACGGCCTCGGCTTCTCGCTCGAGAACTTCGATGCCGTAGGCCGCTTCCGCACCGAAGAGCGTGGCAAACCGATCGACGCCCGTGGCGGCTACCTCTCCCGCACCGGCGACCCCGTCGAGTTCCACAACGCCCGCGACCTCGCCACCTACGTCGCCGACAGCCAAGAAGCCCAGACCGCTTTCATCGAACAGCTTTTCCGCTACCTCACCAAGCAGCCCGTTCAGGCCTTCGGCCCCACCCTCACAGACCAGCTGCACACCCGCTTCGCCGAGAACCACTTCCACATCCGCCGCCTGACCATCGACGTCCTCACCGACTCAGCCCTGTCCCTGCGGAGCGCCGCCGAACCCAGCCCGGAGGGCTGACAAATACAGGATTGGCTGAGCGCAGCGACGCCACCACACCCTCTTCGCCGATGTGTGACCAGCTGGAGGTCGGACGGTGGGTTCTACACACGAGGCGATGCGCAGGCGTCGCGACGACTGGCGGGATCAGGCGTGACGCCGAACGGCATCAGTGCTTCCGCTCATAAGCATGCCGGATGTAGCGGCGGTCGGCGTCGTAGTCGCCTTCGTAGTCGTTGCGCAGCTGGGTCTCGAGGGTGTCGTTCCACTTCGGATGCTTCGCTGCATGGCGGCGCTGGGCGAGATATCCAAACCGGAACGCCTGCTCGCGGTTCTCAAACGCGTCGTCTGTGCCAATCGCCTGCTTAACGGTGTCGTCCACGTCCTGATCCATGTCCCGGGCGGACTTGCTGCCGAAGTCAGCCTTCGTCTGCTCCCAATCGTTGGCAAATGCCTTCTTCACGCGTTCCCAGGCGCTCAGGTCATCGGGGGTGTATTTGTCGGCCATGGTCGGATTCCAGATTGGAGTTGAAGTGTGATGTTTAGCCGCGTTCGGATCGGCGGCTCTGTCAAAAGCTTATCCGGGTCCGCGGAACTGTCCGCACGGCGGATACCGCGTGGACGCCTAGGGGAAGTTCCTTGTACATCGACAAGGGAAATCATTGGAGAGCGTCGGGATCGGAGCGGGGAGTGAGTGACGGAGGCTGTGCCGTCCCGGTGCGATTCGAGAGCGTCCAGGCAAGGTAGACGGGGCGGATGATGCCCCAGCCCACGAACGCCGGGACGATTCCAAGGACCGGCGGCAGCGAAAAGTTCGCGCTGCAGCCTGCGAACAATCCGATCGCACCCAGAGTGAGGAGGAGCAGGCCCAGCAGAACGGCGGCGAGGGCACAGGCTTTGTCGAAGATCGTCATTGGTTTTCCTTCTGAGGGTACGTGGTGACGTGTGTCGTTCGCGTGGCGATCGACGATCTTCGCGGTATGATCGTCGCCACTGCACGGTTATGGGGACTTCCAGGACAATGTGTCCGTTTGAGATGCGGCCGAAACGTCCGGCCCGACGAGCCGGGACTCAGCGGGTTTGTCGTGTCCGAGGATCGTACGGCGATTTAATACCGTCAGGGGATCGGCATGATGTGTCGCGCGTCGGTGGATGGGAACAGCCGGATTGAGGCACGCGACTCCCGCAGGTCGGCCAGGCCGCTGATGACGGGCTGCGCAATCGTCGCAGCCCTGCTGGCGGGACTGGCTTGCTGTGGAATGGCTGCAGCGCAGCCTCCGCAGGCGGGAAGACAACTGCCGCCGCGGTACAGTGTGCTGGAGGAACTCAACCGGCAGGCTCCCATGCGGGACGGGGAACTGCTGATGATCGACATTTTTCGCCCGCAGGCGGTGGGCGAATTCCCGGCGATCCTGCTGCAGACCCCGTACAACAAGGACGGAGCCGCGGCCCGGGCTCGCAAGTTCGCCGCGTACGGTTACGTCGTCGTCAACGCCGATTCTCGGGGGCGGTTCGAATCGGGCGGGGAGTGGGACCCCTTCTCTCCGCTGCATAAGACCGACGGATATGACCTGGTGGAGTGGATCGCCGACCAGCCGTGGTCGAACGGCAGTGTCGGCACTTACGGGTTGTCCTATATGGGCTGGACGCAGTGGTGGACTGCGGGCGAGGCGCCGCCATCGTTAAAGGCGATTGTGCCGGAAGTTGCTCCGCCCGATCACTTCTATAACTGTCCCTATCAGAATGGAGTCTTCGTCTGCTGGATGATGGACTGGGCCGGAGCCATGTCGGGACGGACGCCGCACAGCGCGGGACCCGGCGCGTACGGCGGATTCGCCGTCGATCGCGAAGCGGCCTATGACCGGCTCCCCTACATCGATTTCGACAAGACCCGCAACTACCTCCCCACCGGTTGGTGGCGCACATGGATCGAGCAGAACACCGCCGACGGTGAGTACTGGCGGGCCATCGCCTACCAGACGCCCGAGAACTACGCCCGCGTCCAAGTCCCCTCTCTCGCCATCACCGGCTGGTTCGACGCCAACTTTCCCGGCACGCCGATGAACTACCTGGCGATGCAGGAATACGGAGCCACGCCGGCGGCGAGGCAGCCGCGGATGGTCATCGGTCCCTGGGAGCACATCATCAACAGCCGGCGCGAGGCGGCGGGCGTCGACTTCGGCGAGGATGCGCTGATCGATTGGGACGGATACGTCCTCCGGTGGTTCGACTATCACCTCATGGGGATCGACAACGGCATCCTGGATGATCCGCCGGTGCACGTCTTCGTAATGGGACGCAACGAGTGGCGGACGGCAGACGACTGGCCGCTGCCCGAGACGCAGTTCACCCGCTACTACCTGCACAGCGGGGGGGACGCGAACTCGTCAGAGGGGGATGGTTTGCTGAGCACCGAGCCGCCGGCGGATGAGCCGCCCGATCATTATGTCTACGATCCGGCCGACCCCACCCCCTCCGCCGGATTCGAGAATGGACACATCGACGGACCGCGGGATATCAGCCGGTCGGCCCTGCGCGATGATGTGCTCGTATACCAGACGGAGCCTTTAGCCGAGCCGGTGGAGATCATCGGCCCGATTTCGATGCAGTTCGTTGCGGCGACCAGCGCCGCCGATACCGACTGGATGATTCGCCTCTCCGACGTGCGGGAGGACGGCCGCGCGCTGTTTCTGGCCGAAGGGCTGATGCGGGCCCGGCACCGCGACCCGGATAACGAGGGCCGCTTCAATCCGCACCGGCTGAGCACGATCGATCCGGGTGCGCCGCTCGAGTACGTGATCGATTTCTGGCGGCCGACAGGCAACCTGTTCGCGCAGGGCCACCGGATCCGGATTGAGATTTCCAGCAGCTACTACCCGTACTACCTGCGAAATCCCAATTCCGCCGCAGACAACATCGGCCTCGTGACGGAACTGCAGCAGGCGGACCAGACAATCTTTCATTCATCGGACAGGCCCTCGTTTGTCGTGCTGCCTGTCGTCCCGGTGGACCCATCGACCGTGCGGTGACGGAACTCGGCGGGGACCGATGGAAATCATCGAGATTAAATTGCCGATCTGCCACGTGCGCGAGGGCTGCGAACTGAAGTCCGAAGTGTCCGAAGTGCAGCGGGTCGGTGAGAATCAGTACCGGCTTCTCTATTCGCCGGGGGTAGTGGAGGGAGTCGCCCGCGGGGATGTGATTGAGCTTTGTCATGACGATCCGAAGGGATTTCGGGTCATTCACCGGTCGCGATTTCTGTGTGTCTGGTTCTACTTTCAGGATGCCGGAGCGAACCGGGGAGCGGAAGGCGACCAGGTCCGCAGGGCGGTCGAACGGGCCGGCGGAGTGTGTGACGGTGGGGGGAACACACACCTGATTTTCTCGATCCCGGTCTCAAAGGGCTTTCCAGCCGTGGAGGCACTCTTCGACGGACTGGTCTCACAGTACGCCGGATCCTCCTGGTGCTATGGAAACGTCTACGACCCGTGGAATCACTTTGAGCCATTGGGGTGGTGGGAGGCGACCGAGTGAAGAACGCGGGAAAGCGGAGTACTCAGGGGGGTACTGCGGAAACCCGCTCCTACACCCGCTGCGCCGGCCGGCAGACGAATTGTCTGGACTGGCAGGTCGGGACTCGCTAATTTCAATGTCGCTTCTGAGTGCTGCCGCTGGACTGGTCCCCGTTCGCGATCGCGAGTTGAAAGGTTGGATCATGCTTCGCTCGATGTGCGGCATCGTGTTGCTGATGGTGCTCGTTCCGAAGCCGGGAGTGGGGGCCGAGCAGGCTTCTCACACTTCGGTGAGCGAGATTCGCGTCGCGGGCGCGGAGGGATGCGCCCTGCAGACGATTGCGCTCCTGCCGGAAGGCCGTGTCGCCGCACTGGTGGCGCGGGGGCGGTACGCTCAGCCCCAACCAGGCGCGGCTCCGGTCAGCCACATCCGGATTTACGATGCGGCCGGCGCAGAAGCGGCGGCCTGGACCGTTGACTTCACCGCGCAGTCGCTGGCGGTCGGGCCGGAAGGGACGCTGCTGGTGGGTGGTGACGGGCGGATCGTAAAGTTCGGGACCGACGGCGAAGTGCTGGCCACCCTCGAACTGCCGCACCTGCAGGCGCTGACCGCCGACAAGGAAGGGCTGCGGCAGCGGGCCGAAGAACAGCGCAAGCAGCAGGAGGAATCGATCGCCGACATCGTGTCGCAGTTCGCGGACCAGCGAACTCAATTGGAGGAGACTCTCGCGGAACTGAACGAGAAGGACGAGGCGGATCTCACTGCCGCCGACAAGCGGCGGATGGCGCGGTTCAAACAGCAACTCGAGGAACTGGACTCGATCAGCGAGCAGTTCCGTGTCCCTTCGGTTGAGGAGGTGATCCAGCAGACGATGCAGCGGCTGCGGGCCATCAACACGATCAGCGTGAGCGGTCAGGACGTCTACGTGGTGACGGGAGAGAGCACCGGGTACGGCTATGCCGTCTGGCGGCTGGATCACGAATTGCAGGACAGCACCAAGGTCCTCTCGGAGCTGCGCGGCTGCTGCGGGCAGATGGATGTGTTTGCTAATGGCGACGAACTGTTCGTCGCAGAGAACACGAGCCATCGCGTCGGACGCTACAGCCGGGACGGCGAACTGCTGGGAACCATCGGGCAGCGCCTCGCGCCGCAACCGCGGTTGCAGGTAAAGGCTGTGGCGAAGTTGAAGACGCGGGTGGCGACCGAGAATGAGGCGGAGGAGGCTCCGGCCGAAGGAGAAGAGGCGCCCGAGGCTGAGGCGGAGGTGGGCTTCGGCGGCTGCTGCAATCCGATGAATGTCTGTGTCGGCCGGGACGGACTGGTCTATACGGCCGAATCCGAGGGGATCATCCGCTGCTTCAAGGACAATGGCGACTACATCGGCCTTGTCGCACGGGCGGAACTGACGGGAGGCTGCAAGAACGTCGAGATCGCGGTGTCGCCCGATGCGAACCGCGTCTATTTCTGCGACCTGCCCGGGCAACGGATCCTGATCCTCTCTCGCGAAGAACCATCCAGCGAGACTGCCCGCAATTAAAGTTCGTCCCTCGCGTTCAAGGACCACAGCGATGCAATTCCGTTACTGCGGCCTGCCCTGCCTGGCGCTGATGGTGGCAATGGGCTGGTCCCTCAGCGGTTCCTCGTTGCCGGGTGGGGAGGAGGACGTGCTGAGGATTGTCGTGATGGACCCGCTGGCGGCGCCGCTGTCTTGCCCGTGCGTGCAGGGATACGCCCAGCGCGATTACGACAAGCTCGGCGAGTTCCTGCACGAGGAACTGGGCCGCGAGGTGAAGGTGGTCTTCAGCGAGTCGCTGGCGGGCGGGGTCGAGAAGGCAGGGGGCCCGCCGGACCTGGTCATCGGGAAGCGGTCGGTGGTGGCGGCGCAGGCGGAGCAGCAGAAGATCGAACTCACGCCGTCGCTGGCTTTGACGGACAAGGAGGGGGAGACGACGCAGACCGGGCTGATCGTGGTCGCGAGCAAGAACCCGGCGCTGTCCGTCAGCGATCTGGCGGGGTATCGCATCATTTTTGGACCGGCAGACTGCGACGAGAAGCACAGCGCGGCGCTGGCGCTCATGAAGGAGCACGGCGTGGCTGCTCCCGAAAAGATCGAGACGTGCGCCTCTTGCAGCGACGGTGCGACCGTGCTGATTGAAGCGGGGCCGGAGGTCAAGGCGGCCACCGTCATCTCGAGCTATGCGGCGCCGCTGCTGGAAGGCTGCGGCACGATCAAGAAAGGGGACCTGCGCGTCGTCGGGACGACGGAGCCGGTGCCGTTCGTGGTGCTGTTTCTCTCCGCCGCCATGCCGGACTCCGAGCGCTCCCAGATCCTCGAAACGCTGAAGATGGTGAGCGACGAACCGGTGCTGCTCGGAGCGATCGAAAGCAAGCGGGGCTTCGTCGCCGAGCCCGAATCGCCGGGGGCCGAGCTGGCTGAGTCGGACTCAAAAAAAAACTGAGTGACGTTTCAGTCGAAGCGGAGCATGCTCAGGCAGAATGGACGGGGTGGCGGGGACCGCGGCGCGACGGGCGCGTGCCCTGGCTGCCGGAGCGGCTGACCGACGAGCCCGGAGTCTTGTGGCGGTCTTCCCTGACGTCGCCCGGGCTGGGCGGGATTGCGGCGACGCGGGAATACGTGATCGTCAGCGATCGCGAGTTGAACGACACGACCGATGTGTTCCGTTGCCTGGACGCGGAGTCGGGAACCGAGTTGTGGACGGTGCGCTACCTGGCGCTCGGCGGGTTCGATTACGGGAACTCATCGAGAGCGACGCCGCTAATCCATGACGGGCGCGTGTACCTGTTCGGGGCGGACGGCGATCTCACATGCGCGGGGCTCAGCGACGGAGAAGTCGCCTGGCGGATGAACGTGCGGGACGAGTTCGACGTGACCGACCCGCTGCCGTGGGGTTTCTGCGGCTCGCCGCTGATTGTGGGGGAACGCCTCATCCTCAATCCCGGAGGGGACGAGGGCTCGGTCGTGGCACTCGACCCGGCCAGCGGCGACATCGTTTGGGCGTCGGAGGGGAGACCGCCGTCATACGGATCACTGATCGAGGCGGAGGTCGGCGGCACACGGCAGATCATCGGGCACGACGCCGTGTCTCTCGGCGGATGGGATCCGGAGTCGGGCCGGCGGCTGTGGACGCTGGTGCCGGCGTATCCGAAGGACTTCAACGTGCCGACGCCGGTCGTCACAGGCGGGCGCGTGATCGTCTCGACGGAGAACAACGGCACACGGCTGCACGGCTTCGGCGATGACGGGCGGATCGAGGAGCCGCCCGCGATGCGGTTCGACGCTCTCGCGCCGGACACGCACACGCCGGTGGTGATCGGCAACCGGTTGATCGGCAGCGACGGCGTCCTGTACTGCCTCGATCTGGACGATGACTTCAGGACGATCTGGCGCGGACGGGACGAGGTCTACAGCCGGCACGTCTGCCTGATCGCGAGCAACGAGCGGCTGCTGGCCTGGACCGAAACGGGCGAGCTACTGCTCATCGACCCGACGGCCGATGAATACCGCCTGCTCAGCCGTCAGACGGTCTTCGCCGGCGAAGGAGGACTGATGGCGCACCCGGCGATTGTGGGGCGAACAATCTACCTGCGGGGAACCAACGAGATCGTGGCCGTGTCGCTGGAGGAGTGACGGAATTCCGCGATGCGGAAGTGGGAGGCAGTCTTCGCATGTCGAGGTGACTGGGAGATCCAGGGACGACAGTGCGAGCCTCGGTCAGTCCCGTTGCCATTCACGGAGCTCGTCGACGTGAATCTCGCCGATGTCGCGGATTTCGCCGGCTTCGAGTTCGAGGGCTTCGAAGAGGTAGTGCCGGGCGAGGAGCTGGTTGCGGGCCTCGTCCTTCTGATCGAGCATGACCGTGAGCGGGAGGCCCGGGGGGAGGCCGACGAACTCGAAGCGGCCGTCTGCATCGGTGTGGGGGTAGTAACCCTCGTCCGGCTGTGAGGGAAGAACGCCGGCCTTCTCGGTCGGGACGTAGGAGTAGGGGGTGTTGAGTGCGGCGCCGGCGACCGGGCTGCCTTCCTTGCGGACGACGCGGCCGCGAAGAGTGGCGGCTGGTTTGAGTTCAATCGTCGCCGACTCGTCGTCCGGGGAGACCCATGACCAGCCGGCGAGGTTATAGCGGCTGTCGTAGGCCTGGACGACTCGCGGTTTGTCGCCACCGAAGAAACTGACGATCGCCTCTTCCCACCGCTCGCGCGACGAATTGCGGGCAAAGAGGCGAAAGCCGTTGTCGTCCGGCGTGGCGTTGGAGTAGTAGATGCTGGAGGGAAGCTGCTCGCCATCCGGCGCGGTGAACTGCAGGGGGACGTCGGTGCGCTCTTCTCCGACGACCAGATTCAGCTCGTGGATGCCGGGCTGATCCGGGACGTCCACTTCATAGAGCTGCGTGCAGTTGTACGCGATCAGCATTCCGGGCGCGGTCCGGAACAGTGTGTGGTTTCCGTCCGACTTGTAGACGTGATGATCGATCTGGTCCCAGCCGATGCCGCGGCGGTAGTTTTCCGCCACCGAGGTGGAGCGCATGAAGGTGATGATGCCCGGACCCGGCAGGACCTGGATCTCGAAACGCCCTTGTTCGTCCACCGGCGCGGAGTGCCGATCCCCGCTGATTGATGACGGTGTTAACTCGCGCAGCGTCGGGTTGTCATCGAAGGCGTAGAACTCAACTGTCCCTGGCACCGGCTGCCCGCTGTTGCGGTCCGTGACCTGCCCGGCGACGGTGACGCCGCGCGGCATGGTGAAGTCGACGAAGTGCAGCACATCGACTGGCTTCACCTCGACGTGTCGTTCGACCGCGACCATGGGCTGCTCCTCGGGGGGCGCCGCGAAGATCCGCCACTCGCCATGCGGCATGCCGAGCAACCGGTACTGGCCGGAGTCGTCCGTCTGCACGGCGATCAGCTCCTCAGCGCGGTCGAAGCCGAACACGGGAGGACGCCACGGAGAGACCGTTGCGCCCACGACGGGTGCACCCGTCCCAGCCACTTTGACCTCGCCGGAGATCGGCTCGGATGGAGCGAGTGTTTGCTTAAAGTCTTCGCGCGGATGGACGGTGATATCCGGACTCCCTCGCTCGGTGCCGATGCCGAATGCCGGACCATCATCGGTGCGGACGACGATGGTCGTTGCGGCGAACCATTCGCCCATGGCCATCAATCCTGCGAGTTGATCGGGGGCGACCGAGTCGATGGTGAAACGGCCTTCCTGATCGGTCTCCACCCAGGGCAAGAGAGGTTCCGACGAAGCCTTGACCTCGATGACGGGCCAGCCATCGTCTTCGAGGCCGCGAATCCACTCGGCTTGATCGATCGCTTCGGGAAGGGACCGGCCGCGTTCGAACTTGATGACTCTGTACGGGCGGACCCGGACGCCGGCTGCGGGCTTCCCCTGCCCATCCAGGAGTTGACCGGAGATTGTTGCGGCCTGAGGGAGGTGCAATTGAACTGGCTCTCCGTCCGGTTGCTCATCGAGTGTGACGCTGTAATCCACCAGGCCGTAGCCCTCGGCACGGGCGTAGAGCTTGAGGTGCTCGGCGGCGGCCGGGAGAGGGGCGTTCAGTGCTCCGGCTGCGTCGGTGTGGCCGAACAACTGAATCGGCTCGTCGAGGTGAAAGCGTCCGGCGACGATCGCCCCTTCCAGCGGGTCGCCGGAGGCATCGAGAACTTGCAGCGTGAGAGCATCGCCGGCGAAGTCTTGCGCAAGACCCTGTCGCGTAGCGGCGAGCAGAACAAGTGACGCGACCGCGAGGGGTAGATGGCGAGCGAAGGAGCTCTGAATCGTAAAGACAAACATTGAAGCCACCATGACCTCCGTGGAGTGAGCCGCAACCAACGCGCCGGAAGGGGAACGCCTCAGGCTCTGGACGACTGCTGCGACAGACTTGCGAAATGCTTCGCGCGAGGAGCCTTTTGCTGGTACGTTCCAGCACACCGCATCCGTCGGTCAATCGTAGTGGAACGCTGAGTCAGGGAAAGTCCGATGATGTGGAAGACGCGGCGATACTGTTTTTGGGGCGTGGCGACGATGGCGTCCGCGGAGTTCCAGGGGAATGTGCTGTTGCGCGGCAGCATCGTCAACTTCTGCCTGGCATTGGTGCTGTATGCCGTTCTGTCGTTAATCGCCCGGTTGGTGGGACGGTGGGTCCAGAGCGACCTGTGGTTCTACATCGGTGGAGGCCTGTTTGGGCTGCTGATTGTCGAGTGGTGGCTGGTGGGGTTTTATCCCGGCTCCGGCAAGCCTGGAATTCACGTAGCGATGTTCACCAACTGGGCCGCGGTCTTCACCGTGCCCAGGCTGTTCACATCACGGCGAGCCGACGCCGATGTACGACACCGCGTGAAGCGAACGATCCTCGTCTACTCGTTTCTCGCGCCGGTGCTGGTCGTCGCACTGCCGATCCCGCCTGGTGGAACCGTGGCGATTCTGATGACTCTTTACAGTCTCACACTCAGCTTCCTGTTCGTTCCCTTTCTGACGGACAGCCGATCCGCGGCGGGCAGGATGAGGATTGTGTTGTCATTGTGCGTTCTCGGGGCGATCCTCAACATTTTGACGTGGTGAGGAGATCGGTTCCATGACTGCGTGACGACGATCGCGCGCTGGAAACCCCCTGAACGCGTTCCTGCAGCCCGCAAGTTTCTGCGATCCCATCAGCAGACGTAGATTTCATCGAATGCTACTATGTACGCAGACGACTTAATGAGTTGAAGACCGCTCAGCGAACGGAGCCGTCCGGAGCAATACGAATGCAACTTCACCGCACTCGACGTGAATTCCTGCGTGATCTGGGCCTTGGAGCCGCGGCCCTTCCGTTTGTCTGCAACCTGCCGAGCCTGGGATTCGCCGGGAGCGAAGCGCGAAAGCAGCGGATTGTGTTCCTGTTCAGTCCGGACGGCACGGTGCCGTGGAACTTCTGGCCGGAGCAGGAGGGGGCGGAGTTCACGCTGCCGGAGATCCTCACGCCGCTGGAGCCGTTCAAGGACCGGCTGCTCACGCTCAAGGGGGTCTGCAACAAACTGCGCGGCGACGGCGACGGCCACATGCGCGGCATGGGTTGCCTGCTCACGGGCATCGAACTGCTCCCGGGCAATATCCAGGGGGGCTCTGACACGCCCGCCGGCTGGGCGAGCGGGCTGTCGATCGATCAGGAGATCCGCAATTTCCTGCAGGCCAATCCCGACACGGCCACCCGGTTCGGTTCGCTCGAATTCGGCATCATGGTGCCCGATCGCGCCGATACGTGGACCCGTTGGGTCTATACGGCGGCCAACAAACCGGTCACGCCGATCGACGACCCGTACCAGATGTTCGCCAAGCTCTACGGCGAGATGCAAGACCGTGAGAGCCTGACGAGCATCCTCGACGATCTGCAGGAGGACTTCGCCAGGCTGCGCAGCAACATCAGCCCCGACGACCGGCAGCTGCTGGACGAGCAGGCGACGTTCGTGCGCGAGATGGAGCAGGAGCTGAAGGCCGCGGAGACGGCCGCCGTCGGCCATCCCGTGCCGGAACTGGAGCCGGGCGTTCGCGAGGATAACGACAACATGCCGCAGCTGACCAAGATGCAGATGGACCTCATGGTCCACAGCTTTGTGGCGGACTTCGCGCGGGTGGCGTCGTTCCAGTTCACAAACTCGGTCGGCCAGCCGCGGATGAAGTGGCTGGGTATCGAAGAAGGCCAGCATGACCTGTCACACGAGCCGGACGAAAACAAGGAGGCACAGGAGAAGCTGACCAAGATCAACAAGTGGTACTGCGAGCAGCTGGCCTACCTGGTGCAGCGGCTGGCCGACACTCCCGAGCCGGGCGGCAACGGCAGCCTGCTGGACAACACGCTGCTGGTGTGGACCAACGAACTCGGCCAGGGGAACTCGCACACGCGGGACAACATTCCGTTCGTGCTGGTGGGGAACGGGCTCGGGTTCCAGATGGGGCGGAGCCTGAAGTACGACGACGTGCCGCACAACCGGCTGCTGATGTCATTCGCCCACGGTTTCGGGCATCACATCGAGACGTTCGGCAAGGCGCGATTCTGCGAGGACGGGCCGCTGACCGGCTTATCCTGAAGCAGCGACGCCGTTAAACTCACGTCCGTCGGGCCGCAGCGCCAGGCCGCTCCGCCCGGAATTCCCCGGCGTCGTTGAATGACCCGCGCGGATCGCCGTACGGCTGTCGTCGTGGGGAGGAACTGCGATGTGGAGACTGCGCCGCCCGTTGCAACTCGTGCTGTTCTCGGTGCTCGTGTCGGGCCTGCTTCCCGCGCAGGAGCCGGACGACTCGATCCGGCCGTTCCAGATCGAAGTCGAACAGTCGGTCCTCGACGATCTGCAGCAGCGGCTGGCGCGGACTCGCTGGCCCGATACCGTCGAGGGCGCCGAGTGGGACTACGGGGTGGACCTGACGTATATGCAGGAACTGGCCGAATACTGGCGCACGGAGTACGACTGGCGCGCGGAAGAACGACGGCTCAACCAGTGGCCGCAATTCAAGACGAATATTGACGGGCTCGACATTCACTTCGTTCACGTCCGCTCGAAACACGAGGACGCGCTGCCGCTGATTCTCGTCCACGGCTGGCCGGGTTCGTTCGTGGAATTCGCCAAAGTGATCGGCCCGTTGACCGATCCCGAAGCGCATGGGGGAACGGCTGAGGACGCATTTCACGTCATCTGCCCCTCGCTGCCGGGGTTCGGTTTCTCAGACAAGCCGACCGAGCCGGGGTGGAGCGTGACGCGCATGGCGGAGCCGATGGCGGTGTTGATGCAGCGCCTGGGATATGACCGCTACGGCGCACAAGGCGGCGACTGGGGGGCGGGCGTCGTCCGCTGGCTGGGGAACTGGGACAGCGAGCATGTCGTCGGCGTCCACGTCAACTTTCTCGGCGCCAGCCCGCCGGCCGATAACCCGTTCGAGGGGGTTCCTGATGAGGAGCGGGAGCGGTTCCAGCGCCGCCAACAGGAACTCCGCAACCACTACGGCTATTCCGCGATTCAGGGATCGCGCCCGCTGACCATCGGCTACGCCCTGGTGGACTCGCCCACCGGCCAGGCGGCCTGGATCATCGACAAGTTCTGGGCCTGGAGTGATCACGGCGGCGATCTCGAGAACAGCTTCACCCGGGACGAACTGCTGACCAACGTCATGATCTACTGGGTGACGGGGACGGGTTCGTCATCAGCACGGATCTACTTCGAACGGGAGCCGTACCAGGGAGAACGGCGATCGGGCCAGGTCCCCCTCGGCTTTGCTCAGTTTCCCATGGAGATCAACGTCCCCCCGCGCACATGGGTGGAACAGCAGCACCGCCTGTCGCACTACACTGCGATGCCGCGCGGAGGGCACTTCGCTGCGATGGAAGTGCCTGAGCTGCTGGTCGAGGACGTACGGCGTTTTTTCGCCGAGGTCAGATAGACGGATTCGCCGTGCGTTAAGGTGAACCGTGTTCCTCGCTGGGCCGGCGCGCGCCCGGAGCGGTCTGCTGAAAATCCGGTCAAGGTCCGCGGGAGGACCGGCAGATTTTGCAAGAACTACAAACTGTCGGCAAAACACCCCCTCCGTCTTGACCCAAAATTTCAATTTCCATAAAAGCCGCCTCCCACAACGCGGACGGCCGGACTCAGACCCTCTCCCTTGGCCGCCCGCAACGCCCGTTCGGGTGATTCGGCTCTCTCCCCCTCATTTTCCCGCAAACGAGTAGGAACGAATCATGTTGGCAGCAGCGTCCCGCACTTTTCGCGCGCTGACGGTGGCCGGAGGACTTCTCACGTTCTCCTCGGCCGCGTCGGCCCAGTACTTCGATCCTTGCATGCCGTGTGCCCAACCGGTCGCGGTCGTGTCGAATCCCTGCCCCTGTCTGCAGCCGGTCACCGAGACCGTCTACAAAGAGGTGCCCGTCACCAAGTACCGCACCGTCGAGCGGACCGTCCAGAAGCCGGTCATCCGCACCGCGTACGAAGAACGCGAAGTCACAGCCTACCGGCAGGTGACGGAGACCCGCACCGCCGAGGTACCGGGCGTGGCGTATCAGCAGTGCACCACCTGCCAGCAGGTGACGCAGAACCGCAGCTACTGGCGGACCGCCTGGCAGCCGACGCAGAAAATGGCCCCCTGCCAGTACGACCCCAGCCCGACCTTCATGGGCGCCCTCAACCGTGCGAGCTACTCGATGCGGATGGCCATGACGCCCAACTACATTCCCCGTCGCGAATACGTGCCGAACGTCGTCGCCTACAACGTGCCGGTGACGCAGACCGTCGCCGTTCCGACGACCCGCACGGTGAGCTACAACGTGGCCAAACTCGAGCCGTACACCACCACGCAGCGCGTCGCGGTGCAGAAGGTCGAGTATGTGGACACGACCGTGACCGCCTACGAGCCGTACACCGAGATGCAGACGGTCGCCGTCGGCACCTCCACGCGGTATGCGTTCGTCGGACCAAGCGGCACCGCCACGGCGGCTCGACCGACTCCGGCCACCACTGCCGAGGGCGAGACGATCCGCAAGCGCACGGCGGAAGCGAACGAAGACAACCGCAGTTCGGCCAGCGACGGCGACTTCAAGCCTCTCTCGTATCCCCGCCAGAAGGCGGAACCGACCAGCGAGCCGAGCCGCCTGGAAACCAATCGCGAGCCGCGGAAGTCTGGCAGCGAATTCGCCGAGACCGCGTCGAACCCGGTGCCCACGGCCGTGCGGGTCGCCGGCTGGCGTCCGTCGCGGTCGGCCGCTCCGGAAGCAGGACCGCAGTTGTCGGTCGCGGCGAACTGAGCCGCTGACGAAATCAGAGTGAAGCCCTTCTCAAGTCGACGCCTCGGCTGTCTCCCCGGCAGCCGGGGCGTCTTTGTTTGTGGGATTCACCTCCGCAGGTTCACAGTGGTTTGAATTCCGCCATCGGCCAGTCGAGATGCCGGTGCAGGAAGTCGAACGTGCCGACGCCGTTAATGGTGTGCGGGCCGTCGAATACCTCGATCTCCGTCTGGTCGCCGATGCCCAGCTTGTCGTAGTGCCGCTTCACTTTGGCAAACTCCCAGGCGACCCACTCATCGGGGGCGACTCCGTCGTCATGGCCGCGCTCCACCATGAACGGCCGCGGCGTCATGAGATAAGAGAGTTCGGCATAGTTGGCGACGTGCCCCATGTTCCACTCAAAGATCTCGTACTCGCCGGTGTAGATGTAGGAGTAACGATCCTCGCTCGACGTATTCTTGCGGACCCACTCGTTGAAGTCGGCCGAGCAGATCGAGAGGCAGTAGCCGGGCTTGTCGTCCGAAGGAACGAGCATCGGTGGCACGCGGACGGCCGTCTTGCCGCCGTAGGAGAGGCCGTAGAAGGCGATCCGCTGCGGATCGACGTAAGGCAGCGAAGCGAGCCATTCGAGCGTCCGCCCGTGCTGGGGGATGATGTAGCTGAACAGCGAGCGGCCCATCGGATTGCTCTTCCGCTGGATGACGCGGAAGGCGTCGTGGCCGCGGTAGGGGTTCTGGGGGACGTAGACGATGAACCCGCGTCGGACCAGTTGCGTGCTGAACCCCTTGTATGGCGGGAATCCCGGCGCGGAAGGATCGGTGACGATCGTGTCCATCGGCCGACCTTCGAGACCGTGCTGGCAGACCACGACGGGCCGCTGCTCTCCTTCTTTCAGATCCTTCGGCAGCAGCAGGATGCCGCCGGCGATCACGCCCCAGTCCTGACCCACAGCCCAGCCGATGCTGTCCACTGAGCCGGTGTCGGGAATGCTGACGTCGGCTCCCTCCGGAATCGGCCGGTGCATTTCGCCCGCCGGATAGCAGTCGAGCACGACTTCGTAGCCGACGTGCGTCTCCTCCTCCAGGACTTTGCGGGTCCGGGGGTTGAGCGGCATATTGGGCTCGGGGAGCCGGCCGATGAGGTTGTCATAAACGTATTCGCGATACGGCTTCAGTGACTCCACGCAGGCTTCGACGCTGGAGCGATCGACATTGGCCCAGCGCTTGTCGCGCACTTTGTCGGAACGGTGCAGGAGCGCCTGCGTGAAGCGGTTCAATTCCGCCACCTGTCGTTGTTCTCTCACCTGCGGTTCCCAGTCGAGGCCCCATCCGTCAACGCTGCCCCCTTCACTTTGTTGCGGCTCCACCTGTAATAACTCGAACACCGTTTCCCACGCTTCCTGCGAGTTCGCAGGGCCATGACCTCCGTCCGATTCGACGAGTCTGATGGGATGCTCATCCCCCAGGCGTGCGTAGTGCTCGCTGGCGGCCGCGAATTCTTCACGGACTTCCTCCAGTGGCACGGAATCGATCTGCCCCGGCGCAGCCCCCCCCGCGCGACCTTGGGTGGGAGCAGGTGGACCATCGATCTCGGGTACCAAACACGCCTCAATGACGAGTGGACGAGGCGCAATCAAACTGGCAACGTCGGAGTCGCCGAACTCGGTCAACTGACTCCAGACGTTACGGTAGATCGGCTCCTGCCAGATCTCGGTTCGCGGACCGAGATACCCGGAGACCAGGGCTGCATCGACCCGAGAATCCAACGCGGCTGTGTGAAGTGCGATCAGCCCCCCTTCACTGTGTCCCGCGACAATCACGGGGACCTCCACGCCATAGAGCTGCTCGATCCAGTCGATTGCCGCCTGCACTTTCTGGACCTCATAGCCAATGACGTGCCGCCCCATCTCGAACGCCATCCGGTATATGAACTCGCGATGAGGTTGGTTCGTATAGCGGATGTCCGGATGACCCGAGAACTCGGAAGACCGGCTGACCAGGTGGGGCACCAGCACGTGGCACCCCTGCCGCGCAAGCCGGACGGCAATCGCATTCTCGGCGTCCCCGCCCGGCCCGACCCCAGCAAGAATTTCCGGAGCGATGTCGGCATCCGGGAGCAGGATCACAACGGCGGCAGGGGAGGCGAGGGTGTTATTCGCCAGATACATCCCCTCCCCCGTCACGCCCGGCAGGACATCCCACCGCACAAATGCCGGGACGAGTTCGTTCGCTGAGACTTCTTCCCCCTCGCGCTCCGGAATCGGCAGCCCCAGCAGCGGCTTGGGATTCTCGACCCGCTCATCGACCGCCCCGATGATCTCCCGCAGACGCTGGCGGTTTGGCTCGACGCTCTGCTCGTATGCCTCCACACTGCTGTAATCGCGATTCCATTTCGCGGGGCGGCGGTTGGGGGAGTCGGCGACTTCGCGCTCGGCGAAGTAGTTGATCCCGCGGACCATGACGACGTCGAGCGGCTCTTCCATCACGAGCGGCTGCGTGCCGTCGAGATGTTCGGCGGTCAGATCGGGTTGAGCGGAGGCGGTCGCAAGGCCGACGCCAAATGTGGCGAGAACGAGCAGGGGCAACGGCAGGCGCATGGCGGAACAGTCCTCCGGTGGGCGATCAAGGTGGGCCTGCAGAATACCCGCCGGAAGAAGGAAACCCAACGCAAACGAGCGGCGGGGTTTAACCCCGCCGCTCGTTGAACGCTCGTCTTGGGCAATTGCCCTGATGGGTCGTTAATGTCTCAAAGCGGATTCCAATTCGCGACCGCTCCCTGCCGGTCGCGGCTCATTGAGGAGGACCGGTTGCGGAAGAGCATGGGCGCTCAGCCGTCGACGGCTTCCAGGTTGACTTGCGACTCGGCGAGGCCGGTCAGCTTTTCGTCGGTCTCCTTCTCTTCGTTGAGCGTCTCGCCGAGAATCTCCTTCGCCTCCGAAAGGCCGAGGAGTTCCGCCCAGGTGCAGAGCGTGCCGTAGGTGGCGATTTCGTAATGCTCGACCTTCTGCGCGGCGGCGATGAGGGCAGCGTCGCGCGTATCCGACTGCTCCTGCTCTTCGAGGATTTCCGACCCTTCTTCGATGAGTCCTTCCATCGCCTCGCACTTCTTGCCGCGGGCCGGCATGTCCAGCAGCTCAAACACCTTTTCCAGGCGCTCGACCTGCCCCTGCGTCTGCTCCAGATGCTCCTCGAAGCCGGCCTTTAGTTCCTCCGACATCGCACCCTTCGCCATTTTGGGCAGGGCCTTCAGCAGCTGCTTCTCGGCGTGATAGATGTCCTTCAGTTCGTGCTCGAACAGGTCCTTCAGAGTCTCCACTGCCATGAATATGTCTCCCGTCGGTGAATGCGGTTCCCGAATGCGCGACGGACGCTTCCGCCGGCCGTGACCAGTGTATGCACGCGGTGTGCCTAACGGGGAGACGGGCGAGGATCGCTGCAATGAACCGGATCGCGAGATTAACGACTCGGCGAAGGATGCGGCGGGCTGGTCCCGCGGCGCGCATCGTGAGTGGCCGACGAACAAGGGCGCAGCCACGGCTTCGCCGAGCCGATCGGGAGGTTCCGGAGTCAGTGCCCGGGAGAATGCGCGGCGGCCGACATATCGGCGGCGAGTTTTCCGACTGCCTCGATCGCCTGCCCGCGCTCAAGTCGCCTGTCCGCCAGATCCTGCAAACGACTGACTATCGCAGAGCCGACGATCGCCCCATCCGCCAGGCCGCGAAGCGGGTCGAGATGCTCGGGCCGTGAGATGCCGAACCCCACACATAGCGGCAAGTCGGTCTCTTCGCGCAGCCAGCGCAATTGACTCGTCAGCTCCGAGGCGACCGTTTCGCGGGCCCCCGTCGTGCCGGCGACGGCGATGCAGTAGACGAAGCCGGAACAATGCTTCAGGATGGCGTTGACCCGAGGGCGCGGTGTCGTGGGGGCCACCAGCTGAATGAGATCGAGACCGGCGGACCGCGCCAGTTCGAACAAGTCGCCCGCTTCGTCACCGGGCAGGTCCGGCACGATCAATCCCGAGAAACCTGCTTCGCGCGCCTGTCGCACGAAGGACTCCGGACCGGCGCGGAAGATGATCGCGAACGAAACCATGGCAGCGAGTGGAGGGAGCGATTCGCTCTGCAGTGCGCCCACGCCGGCGAAGATGTCGCGCACGTGGAGTTTGTGTGCGAGCGCCCGTGTGTACGAAGACTGGATCACCGGGCCATCGGCGATCGGATCGCTGTAAGGGAACCCGATCTCGATGAGATCCACCTTCTGTTTTGCAAGTTCCCGCAGCAGCGCCTGCGTGCCGTCCACATCGGGATCGCCGGCCGTAATGAACGGCATGAACGCCATCCGCTGCCGCTTGCGGAGGTCGGCGAAGGTTTGAGCGATCCGGGTCATTGAGGGAGCGTGGAGCGGGTGTACCGTCGTGGTGGCGGGCCGAGTTGAGAGCTGGTATCCGACGGGTCGGTGCTCGGCAACGTTCGGCCCTCGCTGGCGCGTCGGGCTAGGGTGGTGGAGCGACCACGACGGTGGAGGTTGATGCTGAGACGCGGCGGGCGATTTATCTCAGGACTCGGGGAGTGAGTACTCGCTCTCGGCGTCCGCCTTTCCGCCGATTGTGGCGCGCAGCTCCTCGGCGGCGGAGTCCACCGTTTTCTCCGGGCCGGTCAGCTTGAGAAAGTAATTGCCCCCTGGATCGAGCTTGACGATGATCCCCAGCATTTTGAAGCCGGGGGTCGGCTCGGTGCGTCCCTGGATCGGCGGGCCGACCGGCTTGTTATACGTTCCGGCGAGCTCGACGACGATGTACTCGCCCGTCGGTCCAGTCCCCTGCGCCATTTTCGCGGTGCGGCCCTCGGCGGAGAACTGGCCGAACCAGCGCTCGATGTTGGCCTGATCGGTGCCGCCGAATGGTCCCGACACCACCAGTTCGCCGGCTTCGTTATCGCCTTCAGCCGCGGGGATCGCAAACTGTGCGAGACGCAAACGGTTCGAGGGCTCCTGTTCTTCCCAGCGGGCGGGGATCTGCAGCTTGAGGTCGCGGGCCTCGAACGTCCGCGGTTCGCCCGACTCGTCGGCGGCGGGGCCGGCCTCCGCGAGATCAATGCCGGCGACTTTCGTCGGGATTGCGTACAGGCTGGTCTGCGCCGTGACATACAGGGTGCGGTTGTCATCCCCGCCGAACGCACAGTTCGCAGGCTTCTCGCCGACATCGACGCGCCCGATCAGTTCACCGGCGGGAGTGAGGACGACGAGCGTCTTGTACGTGGCATAGATGTTGCCGTGCTCATCGAGCGTCATGCCGTCCGGGCCGCGACCGTCCTCCTGCTCCTCGCCCGTAAACAGCACTTCAGAAGCCCCGAGCTGCCCGGGTCCCTCAATGGCGTATTTGATGATCTGCCGCAGTTCGATGTTGGCGACGTAGAGCGACTTGCCGTCGGCCGTCACAAGGATGCCGTTGGGACGGGGCAGGTCGTCGATGACACGGGTGATTTCGCCGGCGGCGCTGATGTAATAGACGCCCTGCACGGGCTGAGTGGCGGGTTCATCGGCTGGTCGGTAGTTAGGGTCGGTGAAATACAATCCGCCGTCGGCGTCGATGGCGAGATCGTTGGGCTGGTTGAGTGGCCGGCCTTCAAACTCGGACGCCAGCACGCTCACGACTTCGCCGATTCCGTCTGCATTGGTCTTCATGAGGGAGACCGAGCGCTCGCCTCCCTGACACGCATAGATGCGTCCCTTGCGGTCACACATCAGGCCGTTGGCGCGGCCGGACGGCTTAAGCCATTCGGACGAGCTGCCGTCCACGTTGACGCGCAGCACCCGTTCGTTGGGGATGTCCGAGAACAGAAGATAGCCGTCGGGATGCCATGCGGGCCCCTCGGTGAAGGCGCAGTCTCCGACGATTTTCTTCACCGGGCCGGCCAGGAGTTCATCGAGATCGGCCGAACGGGCGGGGAGGGCCAGTACGAGGATGGAGGCCCCCACGAGGAGGGCACTGGCGAACGCTCTCACGATGCAGTCTCCGATATGCTTGAGCCTGTGAGCAGGCGGCGATGCGTGACTTCTGAATTTGTGATTGTCCGGCAAGGCGGACCGAATTGCAATTCGCCAAAGCCGTGCGCGGCGGCGGCGGGACCGGATCGCGCCGAATCGGTAGACTGTGAGGGCGGGCCTCAATCATCGACGACGAGACATGCCGGACACATTCGCACTGACGACTGAGCAGCGCCGGACCTTCCAGGAGGACGGTTACCTGCTGTTCCACGGACTGCTGACGGCGGACGAGACGGACCTGCTGGGACGCGTTGCGCGGGCCGACGTCGAACTGGGGCGCTCCGCCTATGGCCGCAAAGACGCCAGCGGGATGCCGGTCACGCTGGCGCTGCGGAATGATCTCTCGGACGACATGTACAGCGCGATCGCCCGCAGCGAGCGGGTGGTGAACGCAATGGAACTGCTGCTGGAGGGTGAAGTTTACCACTACCACCACAAGCTGATCCTGAAAGAGCCGCGGGTGGGGGGCGCCTGGGAATGGCATCAGGACTACGGCTACTGGTACCACAACGGCTGCCTGCTCCCCGACATGGGAAGCTGCCTGATCGCCATCGACCGGGCCACGCAGGAGAACGGCTGCCTGCAGGTGCTCCGGGGGTCGCACCGGATCGGCCGGATCGATCACGGCAAGACCGGCGACCAGACCGGGGCTGATCCGGAACGAGTGGAGGTCGCCCTGCAGCGGTTCGAACTGGTGCACGTGGAACTGGAGCCGGGGGACGCAATTCTGTTTCACGCCAACCTGCTGCACCGCTCGGACCAGAACCGCAGCGAACATCCGCGCTGGGCGCTCATCTGCTGTTACAACACGCGGCGGAATGATCCGTACAAGGAGTCGCGGCACCCGCGATACACGCCGCTGGAGAAGTGGCCCGATGCGAGAATCAGCGAAGTCGGCGACCGGCAGTACGCCGCGCTGACCCTGTCGCGGGCGGTTTCCTGATGTCGCTGTCGGTCATGGACGTGTCGAGACGACACCAGAGTGCCTTGATCGACAAGTGGACTAATGTACCATATGGTCAGGCAGGGCGCTGGCGCGTCCGCCGTCCAACTGCCGATTATCGATGGCGACTCCATCCGACAATCCGCTGGAGCAAAGTGTGCAGTTCCTCCCGGGAGGAGGGCCGCACCGGGCGGAACTGCTCACCCGGCTGGGCGTACGCACTGTCGAGGACCTGCTGTGGCATCTGCCGCGGGAACTGCTCGATCTCACTGAGGTGCGGTTGCCGAACCAGCTGGTCGAAGGTGAACTGCAGACGGTTCGGGGCATTGTGGTGGACATGGACGGCCGGCAGTTGTCGGGCGGACGCACGATGACGGCCGGACTTCTGGACTGCGGCCAGGATTATGTCCGCGGCGTCTGGTTCAACCAGCCCTGGATGTACCAGAAGCTGCGCGAGGGACAGAACGTCCTGTTCTCCGGGAAGCCGAAGAAGCACCAGGGACGATGGGAGTTCACGCATCCGAAGATTCAATGGCTCGAGCCGGACGACCAGCAGTCTCATGGAGGACTGCTTCCCAAGTATCCGCTCACGGAGGGACTCACGCAGCCGGAAGTCCGCCGGCTGACGCGGGAGGCGGTTGAGCAGTCCGCGCATCTCATTCCCGAGCATCTTCCGGACGCACTTCGCGATCAGTTGCAGATTCCGGGAATGGCCGCCGCGCTCCGGGGGCTGCATGTGCCCTCCACGCGTGAGGCGTATGAAGCGGGCCGCCGGCGCGTGCTGCTGGATGACCTGCTCGAGTTTCAACTGGCGCTGGCCCTCCGTCGCCGCGCCTGGCGCGAGCAGCCGTCCGCCCCGCGATTGCCGGCGACAACGAAAATCGATTCGCGTATTCGGCGTCTGTTCCCGTTCCGCTTCACCGACGGGCAGGACCAGGCAATCGCCGAGATCGCGGCCGATCTCGGCTCGGGGCAGGTGATGCACCGCCTGCTGCAGGCGGAAGTGGGCGCAGGCAAGACGGTTGTGGCGATCTACGCGCTGCTGGCGGCCGTCGCAGCCGGCTTTCAGGCCGTCCTGATGGCGCCGACCGAACTCCTCGCCAACCAGCACTGGGACACGATCGATGAGTTGCTGAAAGAGAGCCAGGTCGACCGGCTGCTGCTGACCGGCAGTCTGACGCCGGCCCGCCGTCGCGACGCGTTGGAGCGGATTGCGTCGGGGCAGGCGCAGCTGGTTGTCGGCACACAGGCCGTAATCCAGAAGGACGTGCAGTTCCCAAGGCTGGCGCTGGCGGTGATCGACGAACAGCACCGGTTTGGAGTCGCGCAGCGGTCCGCGTTCACGGCGGGGGCCGCGACGCCGCACGTTCTCGTCATGACGGCCACGCCCATTCCCCGCAGCCTGTGTCTCACCCAGTTCGGCGATCTCGACCTGACGATCATCCGCGATCTTCCCCCCGGACGACGACCCGTCGTCACGCATCGGGTGCACAGTCGCGAGCAGCAGGCAAAGGCGTGGGAGTTCCTGCGGCGGCAGCTCAAGGCGGGTCGGCAGGCGTACGTCATTTGCCCCCGTGTCGAGTCCGAATCTCCGCAGGCACGAGATGCCGCGGCCGACAAGGTGTACGAGTATCTCAAGCGGACAGAACTCGCCGACTACCGGCTTGCACTCGTGCACGGCCAGATCGACCGGGACGAGCGACAGCATGTCATGGATCGATTCCGGGAGCGGGAGATCGATGCACTGGTCGCCACCACGGTCGTTGAAGTGGGGGTGGATATCCCCAATGCGACGCTGATGGTCGTCCTGCAGGCCGAGCGATTCGGCCTGGCGCAGCTCCATCAGTTGCGGGGCCGGGTCGCGCGCGGGGCGTATCAGGGATACTGCTTCCTGTTCTCCGAAGCGGACTCCGAGGACGCCGTCACCCGGCTGGCGGCCCTCGAATCCATGACCGACGGCTTCCAGATCGCCGAGAAAGACTTCGAGTTGCGCGGCCCGGGCGACATCCTCGGCACCCGCCAGCACGGAGACCTCCCCCTCCGCGTCGCCAATCTCGCCCGCGACCAGAAGATCCTGGAGGAAGCACGCACCGCCGCCTTCGAGCTGGTCGAATCCGGCCGTCTCGACGCAGAAGACTGCGCACCGCTCAAGATTCGCGTGCTCGAACGTTTCGGGAAGCTGTTTGACCTGCCCCAGAGCGGTTGAGCCCTTCGCCCCGCCGGGCAGTGCTTCCGATTTTTGTCGGTCCGATTGCCGGGCAGTGGGGTTCCAGTGCCATCGACCGACATCAGTCAGGATTCGCAGTCCCGGACTGTTCGAGCCATCCAGGGATCGCAGTCCACGGTCCGTGTCTCATCCGCGGAGGGAGCATTCGTGAAGCAGTTCTGCATAGCCGCTGCATTGTGTCTGAGTGCCGTTCACCTCGCCGCAGCCGGCGACTGGGCTCAATTCCGCGGGCCGGCTGCAGCAGGCGTCAGCACCGATGCCGACGTTCCCCTCGAATGGGGCGATGATCAGAACATCCGCTGGCAGACCGAGCTTCCCGGACCGGGGTCGTCCAGCCCGATTACTTGGGAGGACCGCGCGTTCGTCACCTGCTACAGCGGTTACGGAGAGGGGGACGGCGGCAACGTCGCCGATCTGAAGCGGCACCTCGTCTGCATCAACCTCGCGTCGGGCGAGCTCGCCTGGGACAGGTCGGTCGGGCTGAGCGGCTCCGATGATCCGTACCGCGGGTTCATCAGCGAGCACGGATACGCCAGCAATACGCCCGTCACGGACGGCGAGCGCGTGTACTGCTTCTTCGGAAAGAGCGGCGTCGTCGCCTTCGATCTGGACGGCAATCAGCTGTGGCAGACCGATGTCGGACAGGAGTCCAGCCGCATGCGCTGGGGCTCGGCTGCGAGCCTGATCCTGTACAACGACGTGGTCATCGTGAACGCGTCGGAAGAGAGCCACTCCATCCGGGCGCTGGACAAGGCCACCGGGTCCGAGAGATGGAAGGCCGAGGCCGACCTGCTGGAAATGATCTATTCGACCCCCACGCTCGTCACGGCGGAAGACGGCCGGCAGGATCTCGTCACCGCGGTCGCCGGCGAAGTGTGGGGCCTCAACCCCGACAACGGAAAGCTCCGCTGGTACTGCACCAGCCCGGCTCAAAGCACAGTCTGCCCGGCGGTGCTCAGTAACGGGGACGTGGCGTATGTGTTTGGCGGCAATCGTGGCGCCGGCAGCGTCGCGGTCCGCGCCGGCGGCAAGGACGACGTCACCGACTCGCACGTCCTCTGGAAAGGCCGTGCGAGTTCCTACATCACGACGCCCGTGCTCTACGAAGGCAAGTTCTACTGGGCAGATGACCGGGGCATGGCGCATGTCGTCGCCGCGGACTCCGGCGAAGAGCTGAACTCGATCCGGCTCCCGGTCCGTGGCCGCGGATTCTACGCCTCGCCGATCGTGGCCAGCGGCCGCGTTTATGCCGTCAGCCGCCAGGAAGGGACCTTCGTGTTCGAACCGTCGGAGGACTTCAAGCAGCTTGCCCAGAACAAGATCGAATCCGACGACACGCAGTTCAACGCCACGCCCGCCATCGTGAATGGCGAACTGCTGCTCCGCTCGGACAAAGCGCTCTACTGCATCTCGTCGAAGTAACCGCGATGAGTGCGATGTCGGCCCGCACAGAAGCCCGGTATCTTTTGGAGAAACCGGGTTTCTGCGACGCCGTCCATCTCATTGAGCAAACGGGAACAACTCGCGCAGCTCCTCCTTGCTCGGCTGCCGTCCGTACTCGCAGATCTCGAACGCCTCCGCCGCGTCCACCTCCGCGGCGGCATCGCCGTACCACTCACGCAGTTCCTCCCGAAACCGCTCGGCCGTGCCGCCGAATCGCTTGCGGAAGCTTTCACGCACGGTCGCCTGGCGTGCGGTATGTTCCTCGGGCGTGTCGGGGAGTTCGGTGAGGCCGCTGCAGCAGCCTCCTTCGTGGAACTGCGACTCCAGCGCATCCACGCAGGCCAGCTTCTTGTCCAGCACATCATCGATCGCAACGACGACGTCCGCCGAGAACGGATTCGGCTTCTGAAAGCGGTCTTCATAGTACAGGAACACGGGGTTCTTCGAGAGCGGAGCGACGTCCGGGCAGAAGAACGGCACCGTCACCATGTACGCGGCGTCCTGCACCAGCAGGCCCACATTGCGGTGATCCGGGTGATAGTCGTTCGGCCGGTGGCACATCACGATGTCGGCGTCCCATTCGCGGATGAGCTGCGTGATGACCTTGCGATTCTCGAGCGTCGGCAGCAGCTCTCCGTCGTGGATGTCGAGCACTTCACTCTCGATCCCCAGGATTTCCGCGCAGCGCTCGACTTCGGCTGTCCGACGCTGCGCGAGCGGTCCGCCGGCCATCTTCCAGTGGCCGATGTCGCCGTTGGTGACCGACACGAACTTCACATGATGCCCCTCGACCGCCCACCGCGCCGCAGTTCCCGCGGCCCGGAGTTCGCAGTCATCCGGATGGGCCCCAAAGCAGATAATCCGCAGCTTGCCGTCGTCCGGGATCGGAGCTGCGGCCGCTAAGCGCATCACAAGTGGCCGTGCGTCGGCCGCAATCGCCGAATGGCCGGGGTCCGCAGGCTGCTTCGTCAGGACGGGCCAGCATGTTGCACCCGAGAACAACCCCAGGCAAAACCACACAAGTGCGGCACGTGGACGTTTCATGGCAGACTCCCCGGTTTGGCGATGCAATGGTGGAACTCAGGATGGGACACTCAACGCGATGCGCACTGTACTCGAATTGCCCGGGCAGTGGACGCCCGCAGCCGGGCATCGCCGCCTGGCCGTTTATGGCGCGCAACTGCTGGAAACGGCCGCAGGTCAGCCGTATGATCGAAGTTGAGTCCGCCCGGGATCGCCCGCGGTCCCGCAGTCGAATCGATCGGGTGCTTGAGGGAGTTTGCAAGATGCCGCGTTGCTCGACCTGTGGCTGGCCGGCGTCGTCTGACGTAGGTTGTCCCCGTTGTCTGCCCACGTCGAGTGACGTTCCGCTGACCGCCCTCGGCCGGCCCGACGACTCGTCCGCAGACGGCGATGAGTGGGAAGTTGTGGCGCGTTTCGGCAACGCGGCCGAAGCCGGGTACTTCGCAAATGAGTTGGAGTATGCGATCGGCTGCGAGCCGCGTCTGGAGCACCGCGACGATTTCGACGCAATTCAGCACTTCTGGCGGACGAGCTATGTGCTGTCGGTGCCTGCACGCCGGGGCGACTATGCGCGCGACCAGCTGCGGCGAATTCTGGATGGAGCGCCGCTTGAATCGGTGGCGGAGTCACGACCGGCCGATCGCTCCGCAGGAGACCGCGCGACTCGCCCGCGATTCGATGAACGAGCGGTGGACGATGCCGTCGCGTCCGGCATCAACTGGGTGCCGCTCGTCCTGACGCTGGCCGCCGGTTCGCTCGTGCTCTGGGCCGGGAAGAAAGTGCATCTTCCACGCCGTCCGGCGGCGCCCGATGATGCCCTGCGCGTCGATGTCTGGGACGTGCTGGGGCGCGACCGGACTCCCTGGGTGCAGCAGCGCGACGGAGACGGGGGCGTGCGAGAACTGCTGATCGACGCCGCCACCGGCCGCGCACTGCTGCGCGAAGATGCCGACGGCGACGGCGTGTTCGAGCGCGAGACGGAATACGCGACTCGCGCCAACTGAGCGCTAGCGGGGATGGATGGGCCGCGACTGCACCAGCAGCCGGTTGATCACACGTTCGACGCCGGCGACGCGTCGGGCGAGCGAGTCCACGTCGGGAGCAGCGTCATCCGTTTCCAGCACCCCCTCCAGGCAGACTCCGTCGTTGACGCGGCGGACCACCAGCGATGAGAAATGCAGATCGGAGTGCGCGGTCAGCATGCGGCGGACTTCCGACTCAACGTGGTGGGGGGGAGCCTGGCAGTAATGCGGCTCCACGACGGCAATGGTGCTGTCCGACGGAACGGGGTCGTCAATCGCAAGTGTTTGCATGGGGGCGGATTCGCCTGCGGCAGCGGCCGGGCGAAAGCGGCGAGCGCGTAAGTTCATGGATCCCTCCCTTGTGAACGCCGCAGAATGCCACCGGTCGAACACCGGCCTTGCTGCAGCGTGTGTCGACTGATCAGTCTATCAACGGCCGGCGCATTGACGAGTCCAAACTTTCCTGCCCGCCGCGATTCTCGAATTCCGCACGGAATCTTCCCGGAATCAGAACACGACCGGCACCGGCCGCAGGGCGACGTCCGCTTCCCGATGCAAGCGGTGTGCCTTGCTCTCCGACGGTTCCCGTCACGCCGCAGACGCGCCGTCATGCTTCTCCCTGCTTATCCAATGTGACGCTCCCGGCCGAATTGGTCGCGGACTTCGATGTCATTGATGCAAAAGGGATCCGTCGCAGACTGCAGACGTTACAAATCCGGCTCCACCTGCTTGACGGATGGGGAGTCGGGCTTCACTCTGGCGATGATGGTCGTCGAAGAACTCAACGTCTGGGGGCCGGCCGCAGCGCCGCGCTCGAACGTGCCGCTGGGTGAGGCCGAGGCGTACTGCCGCAGGCTGGCGCGGACACACTACGAGAACTTTCCCGTGGTCAGCTGGGTGCTGCCGAAGGCGCTGCACCAGCACTTCTACAACGTCTACGCGTTCTGCCGCTGGGCGGATGACCTGGGAGACGAAACGGGCGGAGGCGAGCAGGCGCTGGAGCTGCTGGCGTGGTGGCGGCGCGAACTGGCGGATTGCTATGACGACCGGCCGCGGCATCCGGTGTTTGTCGCACTGCGGCCGACGATCGAGCGCTTTCACATCCCGTCGCAGCCCTTCGAGGACCTGATCTCGGCATTCGAGCAGGACCAGGTTGTCCGCGAGTATCAGACCTGCGACCAGCTCCTCGACTATTGCACGCGAAGCGCCAATCCGGTGGGCAGGCTGGTGCTCTATCTCTGTGAACGGTTCACGCCGCAGAACGCCGGCTGGTCCGACTCGATCTGCACGGGCCTGCAATTGGCGAACTTCTGGCAGGACGTCGCCCGCGACGCCGACATCGGCCGCATCTACCTGCCCCGCGAGGACCGGGAGCGATTTGGCTACAGCGACGCGGCGCTGGCCGAGCGGAGCAGCACGCCGGAGTTCGTCGCACTGCTGCGGTTTGAAGTCGAGCGGGCTCGCCGACTGCTGCTGGACGGCCGCCCGCTGGTGCAGATGCTGCCCGGCCGACTGCAGGTGGACATCGACCTGTTCATCTCGGGAGGGCTGCAAATCCTGCGCGAGATTGAGAGAATCGGTTTTCGAGTGTGGGAACAGCGGCCGGTCGTCACGAAGCCGCGTTTCGCCCTGCTGCTGGTGGGCGCGCTGCTCCGACGCTGGCTCCCTCGACGTCGCCTCCCCGGTCCATCCGCATGAGCAGCCCGCTCACCGATTCCTACGCCTACTGCCAGGCCTATGCGCGCGAAACCGGGCGCAATTTTTATTTTTCGTTCCTCACGTTGCCGCGGCGGATGTTCCGCGACATGTGCGTCCTGTACGCCTTCATGCGGCACACGGATGATCTGGGGGACGCGGTGGACCTGGCGCCGTCCGACCGGGCGATTCTGCTGCACGACTGGCGGCTGCAACTGGACCGCGCATTGAGCGGCGAGGGGCACGTGAACAAGGACGACCGAATCCTCACGGCGCTGGCCGACATGGCGCGGCGGCGCAGCATTCCGGCCGACTACCTGCGGGAGGTGATTGCCGGAGTCGAATCGGATCTTGTCCCGCGCCGGTTCACGACATTCTCGCAACTGGAGCGATACTGTTATCAGGTGGCCGGGGCCGTGGGACTGTGCTGCATCCATGTGTGGGGGTTTCGCGACGATCGGGCCATCAGCCTGGCGGTCGATTGCGGCACGGCCTTCCAGCTGACGAACATCCTGCGCGACCTCGGCGAGGACGCGCACAACGGACGCATCTATCTGCCCGAGGACGAGTTGCAGAGGTTCGACTACCGGGCGGACGACCTGGTGGCCGGAATCCGCGACGAGCGGTTCGCTCGCCTGATGCAGTTCCAGGTCGACCGGGCCCGGGAGTTCTATGTCCGCGGCGCCCAACTGCACGATTGCCTCAGCCGTCCCGGGCGCTCGGTGCTGTCGGCCATGCTGCGGATCTACGGCTCACTCCTCCGCGAGATCGAACTGAGCGGGTTCGACGTCTTTACCCGGCGGATCCGCCTTTCGGCCACGCGCAAGCTCGCGATCGCCTGCACCAGCTTGTTCGCGCGCCGCTACCGCGTGCCGGCGGCGCGGTGACGGAAGGTCAGCTCAGCACATCCGGAATCGGCGCACCGTGATCAAGGACGAAATGCGGGCGTCCCTCCGGATCCCGGATGCGCGACTCCAGATCGACGCCCAGCGCGCGGTAGATCGTGGCGGCGACGTCGGCCGGCGAGTACGGTTCGGTAATCGGATACCCCGCATGCTGGTCGGAAGCTCCGATCACCTGCCCCGCCTGCACGCCGCCCCCCGCGAAAAACATCGACCCGCACATGCCCCAGTGATCGCGCCCGCCGAGCGAGTTGATCTGCGGCGTGCGGCCGAACTCCGTGAGGTACACCACGAGGGTGGTCTCCAGCAGGCCCCGCTCCTTCAGGTCGCTGATGAGCGCCGCGAACGCGCGATCGATGCCGGCCACGTTGTAGCCGCGCAGGCACATCTCCGAGACGTGCGGGAAATTCTGCACCGCCACATTGTGGATGTCCCACAGGTTGCCGTAGTCCGGATCGTAGCCGTAGTCGACCATCACAAACCGCGCGCCATGCTCGACGAGGCGGCGAGCCAGCAGACAGCGCCCGCCAATCTTCGTCCGCCCATACGCGTCGCGGACACTGTCCGCTTCGGATGCGACATCGAACGCGGCCCGGACCGACGGCGAGGTCAGCAAATGCAGAGCGCTTTCGAAGTTCTCATCCACCGTGACGCTCTTGGCCAGCGCTTCCGCCGTGGCGGCCGCGCCGTCGAGGCTGGAGCGGAGGTCCGCCCGGCGGGACAACCGCCCCACAGTCAACTCGGCCAGATAGTTCAACTCCTGCGGCCGGAGATCCTCGTCGCACAACGGCGATGGATTCTGCGACTTTTCACCAACCGTGAAATCCGGCTGCGCCGGCCGCCCTCCTACGCTGAATGGTGCATAACCGGCTCCCAGCCATCCGCCGACGAACAGGTTGGTGGGAGGCGGTCCGGGGAACGTGATGCCGGGCACGGCGATGTACCCCGGCAGGCCATTGCGCGAGCCGTGCAGATACGAAATAATCGCGCCGATGTTCGGCTCGGAGAACAGCCTGTTCGGGGCCACTTTTCGGCCGGAGAGGGTGTAGACCTGGCTGAGAAAATGATCGTTGCTGTCGTGCGAGAAGCTCCGGACGACGCACAGATCGTGGGCGATGCGCGCGAGGTTCGGACACGGTTCGCAGAACTGCACTCCCGGCAGAGACGTGTTGATTGCCGAGAGCGTGCCGCGCACCTGTTCGGGCGCTTCCGGCTTCGGGTCGAGCGAGTCAATGTGCGTGACGCCGCCACCCATCCACAGGTAAATGACGGACTCCACTTTCCTGGGCCGTGTCGCCGCAACGGCGTTCCAGCCCGACGGCAACAGTCCCCCCGCCACGCTGACGCCCCCAACTCGCAGCACGTCACGCCGTGCCAGCAGAGGTTCGGCGAACGGCCGTCCTGAATGCTCCTGTGGCATCATCGTCTGCATCGCGCTCACAACAGGAAGTGATCAGCAATCGTTGATGCATTGTCGCGAACGAAGACAGGCACTGCAAGCTTTGTGGTGGTGGTGACAGGGGGAGTCGGGGTACTGGACGCTGGGCACCGCGAGGCTGCTGGTTCGGGATGCTGTGTGATCAGCGAGTCAGCGAATCAGGCTGCCCGACCAGCGGCTTTGAGCACCGACAGGTACTGGTCGGCGATGCGCTCCGCGTTGAGGATCCGATAAGCCGTCTCCAGCACAGCTTGCGGGGGACGGTGGAACCAGTCTGGATGCCAGGCCGTCAGGTCGTCCACGATGCGATGCGGCTGTCCGGTGCGTTCCATGACTTCGCGCGTGCCGCCCGGGTGGTCCAGAACGACAACCGGACATTCGCTGGCGATGGCCTCGAGCAGGGCATTGGGAGTCCCTTCATGCCGCGAGGACAGCACGAACAGATCGGCGTGCCGCATCCAGCAGTAGGGATTTGACGTCTGACCGGGAAGGCGCACGCGGTCGGCAACGCCGAGGTCCGCTGCCTGCCGGAGCAGGGCAGCGCGATCCGGGCCGTGCCCGAGGATCCAGATGTGCGCATCCGGGTGGCGGGCAACCAGCGACGGCGCCGCGGCGATCAGCCGGTCGAAGCCTTTCTTCGGCATCAGCCGTCCCACGGCCAGAACGTGCGGTCCCGGACCTGCCGTCTGAAATGGATTCGAGGCGCGCCCCTGCTGCTGAATTCGTCGGAATTCAACCGGATTGAGGATGGAATGAGTCCGGCCCCGGGACAGGTTCAGTCCCTCACAGAGGTCGTTGCGCATGTAGTCGGACTGACAGATGACGGCGTCGGCACCGGAGAACGTGCGTGCGGCGATCCGGCGGAGCAACCTCCCCCGCAGCGAGCCTCCCGTCAGCGCCTCAAGCACGTTAACCTCGCGCAGTACCAGCCGGGTGTGTGGTGGAAACGCCGGCCTCAGCAGGGAAACGCTGACGTTGACAGGAAACATCGTCGAATAGACGACGTCAGGCCGCAGTTCGCGGATCAGACGATGCATCCGCATCAGGCACAGGACGGGGTTCCTCGTGCCGATGGGATGCACGGCAACCGCGGACGGGAGTTCAGACCGGAGTTCCCCGTCGTTGTCGACCAGCGCGAGGTGCAACTCAATTCCGCCCCGGTTCGCCAGATGCGTCAGCAGCGTCGTGGTGACGCGCTCCGCTCCTCCGACGCGCAGGGACAACATCACGAACAGGGCGCGTTGCAGCGACATCAGCCTGTCCGACCCTCCTTTCGGACGGCACCGGCGCATTGGGACCGGTGCGTGAGTCCGGCTTCTAGGCCGTTACGGCAGATGCTGTCAAGAGGATCAGTGGGAGCGCGGTTTACCGGCTCTGAAGTGGATTGGCCGGACGCCGCGGAGCGGTCTGCGGCCCACCGGCCGGCGGCAGCCCATACAGCTGCCGATACAGCTCCTGATATTCCTGAGGAACGCCGTCGATTGCCGGGGAGCTGCTGCGAAGATGCTCGAACTGCTCGTCCTGCCACCGCATCCGCTGCTCGTGACGTTGCAGCGAGCCCTGCTGAGAGCGAGTGTCCACCGTCAGCAACCGCTGCCGCTCATCCACCATCACGGCGAATTCAGTGACTCCCAGGAATCCGCGCGAGTCGCGGGCCAGCGTCAGATCCGGGTGGTCTTTAATCGGGAAGGACAGATCTGTCAGTCCGTCCAGCAGAACGTCGTCCGAGCTGAACTGAAAGTCTCTCGTCTCGACGACCGTCCTGACCGGATCAATGATCTCCGCGGCCGCTCTGCCGCCGATGAACTGGCCGAACGCGACCGGCAGTTTCTGATGGACGGTGGTCCCTGTGTTCTGGTCGTATTGGAAGACTTCCATCAGGGCTTCGGGATAGATCCGGCCCCGGGGCGTTTCCATGCGCGCCAGGAACGAGTTCGTCAGTTCCTCGACGGCCACCGGCGATGTCGGATCGCTCCACGGACCTTTCCGCGTCGCCCCTTCGACCACATGCGCGGCGCCGCCCGACATTGCCAGGGGCCTTTGGTAGTTCGGATTGCGGAACTCCAACTGGACGCGATAGCGATAGGTCTCGCCAGGATCGACGTCGAAGTCCAGATACCGGAACAGCAGCAGGTCGCCGGCCGCGGTGGCCCGGTCGCGGATCCAATCCTGCAGCGCCTTATCGGATTGATGGGGGTCGATCTCTTTGGCCAGTCGGCGGACCAGATCTTCGTACGATGTTCCAGTCGTCTGAGGCGCCGCTCCGAATTGCCAGGATCGAGTCGGCCGGGCTGGGACCGCGGGCGCTGCTGATCCGAAGTAGGCGTCGGCCAGATCACCGGCATCCCGGACCAGATCGGTGAATCCCCGCTTTTCCAGACCCGGCTGACGGGTGGACTGCTGCGTCTGGGCGGCCAATGCCTTGAGGTATGCGAGCTCGCGCGCGAGTTCCTCATCCGACAGTTCGAAATTCTCGAGCCTCGGATGCGTCGCGAGGCTGTTCCAGCGGCCAGAGAGGCGAGTCGGCAACGGGGACGTGATGGCGCTGTCGGTGACGTCGGTCGAAACGACGTCGGGCTCGAGACCGTCACAGGCGCTGACGACTTCGTAGTACACCGAGACATCCACGGGCCGCCATTCGCTCCAGTAGTCGCGTCCGGCCAGCAGCCGCTGCCGTTCCAGGTGAAAGTCGACGATCTCGAATTCCCGCGCTGCGTCCCCATATCCCTTGTGAATCGCATCGACATAGGCCCGAATCTGTGCACGGGCACTGAGAACGCCCCGCACGGACACGAATGGAAAGGCGCGGCCACGCACCGTAGGGCGTTCATCGGCCGTTATGGTCCGCATCGGTTGCGGACCCTCCGCCCGAGTGTTCGTCACCGTGAGTGCGTTGCGGGCGTGCCGCCGCTGGAACTCGTCCGGCAGCGGCTGGCTCGGAGCATCTGGTACTGCTTCCGGCGCGGTATGGTTTACGGGAATCGGCGCCAGGCGCAGCAACGCGCGCCCCGGCATGGCGATCAGATCCTCAACGGGAAGGAACTTGGGCTCTTCGAGCGTCCAGTATCCCGGTCCGGGCCGCTGGGCCAGCCGCTGAGAAGGAAGAAAGCTGGCGAGGGACACGGGTTGCCGCAGGGCTTGATCAACAATTGCTCGGGGAGACGCTTTGTCTCCCCAGTGGAATTCCCGGCGCTCCACTGCAGGCCAGGCGGTCGAGACCAGTTGCGCCTCGGCGGCCGTCACGCGGTCCGTGATTTCGGCCGGCTGTCTGGAGTACACTCGCCACTGGGTCTGCCCGAGCGCTCCCGCGACAAGCAACAATACGAAGCCGAAAGCCACTTTCTCGCAGTGGTTCCGGGCGAAGCGCATCACGGCCGCCGAATTGAGTCGTGCGGGCATAGCTCACCTCGAATGACACGCCGGACAGACCGGCAGCTTTTGCAGCGCCCCGGGAGAAGCGCTGAGACAGACGATGACGAGGCGTAGAAACGCGGCCACAGGACGTGGCGGAACGAATGCCGAGATGACGTGACGGACGGGATGACTGAATCCTTCGTCCGAACCGAATACCGATCAATAGCGAATTCCCCTCGAGTTGCAGGGAATCCACCGGGAACTTCAGCGATTTCAATCGCCAGTCGGCGACGTTAAGACGCGGCGGTGAATTCGCGAGTTCCAGAAATTCCGATCGGCGCAGTCAGTCTCCGCGCGGGGCGTCCAGAACCAGCACCTGGCCGTCCGCCAACAGCACGCACAAGCGGTCGTCCGCCGCGGAAACGGCAATCTGATCGATCCCGGCGGCGAACGGGCCCAATACCAAAGCCGGACTGCCGGTCGCGTCGTTCCAGAAAATCAGCCGGCCTCCCGCGCTGCCGGAAATGATCGTCCGCTCGTCGTGTGTGAACACAACTGCGTTGACGTTCGAACGATGGCCTTCCAACACGCGGCAGTCTCCCGTATCTCGATCCCACACGCGCACCGTCCGGTCCGAACTCGCGGAGGCGATTCGCTGCCCCGACGGACTGACGGCAATCGCGTTGATCGTGCTGCTGTGTCCGGGCCACCGGGTCTGTTGATCGCCCCGCCGCGTGTCCCAGCTGAAAATCGTGTCGTCATGACCGTCGATCAGCACCGAGCCTTCCGGGAGCCAGGCGAACGCATCGCAATTGGCGGCAGTCCAGGGCAATTCTTCGCCACTCCGTGTCTGAAACAGGCGGAGTTCGGTGTCTGCCGCCCGATCCAAGACGGCCAGAATCCCTCCATCGACGTTCAGGCGAATCAGCGAAATCGAGCGACTGTCGGTTGTTTTGAACTCCGCGGCCGGCTGCAGCGACGGGAGCGACCACAGTTGCACTCCCTGCCCGCCGTGATGGGCGGCCAGCAGTTGCCCGTCCGCTGAGACCGACACGGCGTGCCAGCCGCTTTCGGGAGTCGTCAACTGGTTCAGCAGTTCGCCGGTCCCCATGTTCCACAATCGGACCGCGTCGGGATGGGACGTCACAAGCGTCCCGGTCGCTGCGATGAGTGTGAAGTCAACGGCAGGGGGACAATCCGGCACGCTCTCCAGCAGCCGTCGCATCGCCGGACTCTGTGGCGACCAGGCCTGGAAACGGCCGTCTTCGCCGACCGAGACGATCTGCGAGGAGTCGGGTGTGAAGGCGACGGAGTAAGCCCTGCCGGAATGGGCAGTCCAGAACTGGACCAGCGGTTGTTCGGCGTTGTCCGGGGCCCAGAGCCGCAGCATGCCGCCCCGGTCGCAAGCCGCCAGCTGCCTGCCGTCCGCGGAGAACGCAACGCCCAGGACGCCGTCCAGGTGCCGTCCTTCAAATTCGGCCTCGTTCGACTTCATGTTCCAGATGATCAGGCTCCCGTCGATCGTGCCGATCGCCAGCCGCTCTACGTCGGGGGCGAAGGCAACGGACGACAGCCGGCCGCGATCCGGGTCGATCTTCAGAACCTCGGCGCCGGTGCTGACGCTCCAGACGCGCGCCGTCCCATCGCTGCTGGCTGTCGCCAGCAGGCCGCCATCGGGAGAAAACTCCAGTGCCTCAATGGCCAGCGAATGGCCGACCAGCCGAACGGCCGTCTGTGCGCTCTCAGCCTCAAGGATCACCGCTTCGTGCGCCTCGCCGCAGACGGCCAGTAGAGGTCTCCGAGGATGAAACGCGGCCTGAAACACCTTCCCGCTGAGTAACGCGAACTCCTTGAGTTGGACCCGCTTCCGCCAATCCCAGATACGCACGACTCCGTCGTCGCCGCCGGTAGCGAGGCGTTCGGAGTCGGGAGAGAAGCTGAGCCCGTTGGCTTCCCGCTCCGCGTCCGACTCAGGATTCGGGTTGTGATCGAACGCGGACAGTTCGGCCCCCGTTGACGCATCGACGACGATCACCCGACCGCTGGCGCCGGTTGTTGCGGCGAACCGGCCGTCCGGGGAAAACCGGACGTAATACAGCGCTCCATCGTCCCGTGCCCATTCGCGGTGGGGAACCCGGGCAAGACGCCGCAGGTAGAACCACTCGATGCCGCGCGGATCGGGCAGATTCGAGACGGGTGCGGCGTCGGCCAGCCGCCGGTCAAACTCGCGCACATCCAGAATCTGCCGCGCTTCGTGAGCGAGACGCACGTTCTGAACGTACGCCTGCTGTCGCAGCTTGCGGGTCTGTTCCTGCAGGTCGCTGAGTGCCTGTTCCGTTTCGGCGTGCGAATGTTGCAGGGCGGTTGTCATTCCGGCCAATTGCTCGGAGTGGAGGTACAAACCGACACAGACCGCGCCCACCGCACACAGGACGGCGGCGAACAGCGCCATGGCAACGCGGTTGCGCCGCGTCCAGCGCAAACCTCGCTCCATGACGGACGTCGGACGCGCCAGTGTGGGCTCTCCGTTGAGGAACCGCTGCAGGTCGTCAGCAAGAGCCTGAGCGGTCGCATAGCGCGCAGCCGGTTCTGCGTTCAGAGACTGAAGGCAGACGGCTTCCAGGTCCGCTGGAATCTCCCGTCGCAGGCGGCGCGGTGGTTCAAGGTTGCCGGCTTTAACCGCCTGCAGCGTCTCGACGACATTGGGACCATCATAGGGAGGCCGTCCTGTCAGCATCTCATACAACAGCGCTCCCAGGCCGTAGACATCGGTCGCTGCACTCGGTTGTCCGGATTGACCAGCGATACACTCCGGCGGCATATAGGCGGCCGTGCCAAGCGGAACTCCCTGCCCCGTGAGTCGATTATCGTCCGACATCAGGCATGCGAGGCCGAAGTCGGAAATCTTGGGCACATACTCGAAGCTGTGCTGCCGGAAGATCTCCGGGAGCCTGATCGGATCGGCGGGAGGGTCGAGCAGGATATTGCTCGGCTTGACGTCGCGATGGAGCACCCCCAGCGAGTGAGCGTGCTCGATGGCTTCGGCGATGACGCGGCACAGTTCGGCCGCCAGCCGGACGGGAATGCCACGGCTGCGTTCTCGCAGCCACGCCCTCAGTGTCGGCCCGCTGCAGTATGACGTCGCGAGGTAGTAAGTGCCGGCGATCGCGCCAGCCTCGTAGACGGGCACAATATTGGGATGGTCGAACTTGCCTCCCAGGTGTGCCTCCCGCAAAAAGCGCTGACGCTGCGCGGATGACAGCGCCGTGTTGATCTGCGGAATCTTGAGCGCAACATGCCGTTTCACCACGCGGTCGTACGCCAGATAGACGACTCCGCAGCCGCCCCGGCCCAGTTCGCGCTGGATCCGGAAACGGCGCAGCGGACCCTGCGGATCGACGAGCCCTTCAAGGTCCGGATTTGGTGACTGCCGGCCACCGGTCGCGACGGGCGAAATGAGTTCGACCGTATCATCTCCCTGCGGATCGGCCGACCCTGACTCCCGATCACCGGACTCGCAGTTCTCGTCTTCGGCATCCGGCCCGAACGATGGCATTCGATCAGCACGCTATCTGAAACAGAGGTGAGGATGCGCGCAGTTGTGAACGCGCGCATTCGGCGAATCCGATTGTACCCGGTCAGAGGCCGGATTGAAGATGACGGTTTAGCGAATCGACATGCATGCGTGCTTGTTGATCCGTTTTTTTCGAGTGCATCCAGCGAACGCTGGAGTCTGAGCCAGGGTGTGACTGAGTGAACCGTCTCTCGACAACGTGTCGCGCGGATGTCACGATCCGGTCTTGCTGCCGGTGCGATGGCAGTGGCGCATCCGATTCGTACTGATCTCGACGAGAGACGATGTCTGCAATTGCAATTCCACTCGTCGCCAGCCTGCTCCTGGGAGCCGCGATGTTTGTGGTGGTGTGGATCGTGGCGCGCGCACTCGCCACGGATGACCTCGCTCAGGATGACGAGTGGCGGTACGACGTCAGCCGGATCAATGAGTTGCGGAAGATCAGCTTTCTGTACCGCGCGTTGCACCCGGTGATGCGGACGCTTGCGGCCCTCAACCGGCGGGCGTTTCGGGATCAACTGCCGGAGATCAACCGCCAGATTCTCGCAGCCGGACATCCGCGCTACTGGACGGCCGAAGAGTGGCTGGCCAAGATCGAGATGCAGACGCTGATCTGGTCGGTGTTCATCTTCTATGGCTGCATCCGGATGATGGGGCCGCCGGGGGTCGTGTTGGGAGCGGTGCTCACGATTCTCACCACTTGGCTGATGCGGCGACGACTGGCCCGGCAGGCCGAGTACCGATTGTTCCGCATTAAGCTGCGATTGCCGTATCTGCTCGACCTGCTCACGCTGCTGATGGAAGCGGGCGCCACGTTCCTCAACGCGCTGCGCGAGGCGTGTCACGAGTTCCGCGATCATCCGGTTGGCGTCGAGTTCGGACGGGTGTTGGCCGAGATGAATATGGGAAAGAGCCGGCTCGCCGCGCTGGAGTCTCTCCGTCACCGCCTGTCCGACGATGAGATCACCAGCATTGTGGGGGCCATCATTCAGGGAGAGCAACTGGGCACGCCGCTGGCCGTGCTCTTCCGCACGCAGGCCGACTTCATGCGGATCAAGCGCACGCAGCGTGCCGAGACCATCGCCGGCGAAGCCGCGGTGAAAATGCTTGCGCCGGCCGTGCTCATCATGGCGGCGACCGTGATCGTCATTCTCGGCCCGTTTATCCTCAGCTTTATGACGGGAGAATTCCTGGGATAGCCACTCGTAAAAGGAACGCAGATGAGTCGCGGATTCAAGGGATCTGCGCAGATGAGGTCAACTGACGTTGCTGTGATTGGACGGCGACCGACGACATGGCGGCCTCATTGTGATCTCCATCCGTTGCGGCCGGATCGCGAGTTTTGTGCGTCAATCCACTCAATCTGCGTTCATCTGCGTTCTCCGGAGCCCACCGCAGCCGATTCGACCAGTGCGCCGATGCAGTACAGGAACTCCTGGCGTCCGCCGGCGTGCTCGGCGACGCGCAGATAGATGCGTCCGCCGCAAATGGTCGGAGTTGCGAAGGATTCCTGTCCCAGCTGATTCTGTGCGACCTGCTCGAAACCGGACGGGTCGGCCTTGATCACATAGCACGTGCCGCCCTCGTTGCTGGCGTAAATGTGCCCGCCGGCCAGCACCGGCGAGGCGCTGAATTTCCCTTCCAGGCGGCCGCGCCACTTTTCCGCTCCTGTGGAAGCCTCCCAGCAGTAGGCGCCCTGGTTCGTGACGGCGTAGACATGCCCGTCATGCGAGAGCAGCGATTGTTCGTAGCACTTCTGGCCGTTGCTCCAGACCTCCTGGCCGGTCGACGCATCGACGCAGATCGTCTGACTGCCCGGATATCCGCCGCTGGCGAATACGAGATCGCCGTCCCATACCATCGTGCCGCATGTCGCCTCGGTCGTGCCGGGACAACTCCACAGTTCATCTCCGGTGGCCGGATCGAAGCTCGAAACCTCGTGGCAGCCGCTGATCAGCAACTGGTTCCGGCCTCCCACGTTCGCCACGACAGGGGACGAATAGGTTGAGACCGCCGGCCGCGGCTTGCGCCAGACCATGTCGCCGCTTTCGCGATGGACGGCCGCGATCCAGCCTCCACCCTGATTGTCGCCGGCGAAGATGACGTGCGATCCATGCAGTATCGGAGAGGGGGCATAACCGAACTTGGAATTGAATGTGCCCAGCTGCAGCTCCCAGAGAGGTTCTCCGTCAAGGCTCAGCGCATATCCCCAGACGGCATCGTGATGCAGGAAAGCGATGAACAATCGCTCGCCGTCGCAGGCAACCGTCCCGTTGGCGTGCGTGCTGTTGTGATGCATCGCCGAGGGGAAACCTCCCTGGCTGACCTGCCGCTCCCACAGCTGATCGCCGCTGTTGCGATCGAACGCCAGAACGGACTGCGTCTGCTGTTGCTCGTCGGCCGTCGCCAGGTAGATTCGATCGCCGACGACCGTCGGCGACGAATGTCCGCGTCCCGGCGCCGGCGATTTCCAGAGCACGTTCTCAGTCTCGCTCCACGAGACCGGTGCCGTCTGGTCAGCGGCCACGCCGTTGAAGTTCGGTCCCCTCCACCACGGCCAGTCGCCATCGGCCGCCACCGGTGCAGGCAATTCGGGTCCGGCGGACCCGGCAGGAGCCACAACCTCATCAACGGGCGTCACTTTGGTGCACCCGCAGGTGATGACCGTAACACAGACGGCTCTGACGAGAACTGTTCGCATGCCCTTGACCTGGGTTTGATGTGCGTCGCCGTGACTCTGTCTTGAGTGCGGCTGCGACACAGCGTAGGTCGCAACCGCGATGACCGGCAACCGAATTGCAGGTCTGACGCATCGCACCGGAACAGTTACTGCGATTGAACCCGATTAGCCGCGCCCCGGCCGCTTCACGGATCCGCGCCCGATTGCTGAAACTCCGCGTCCAGCGGTTGTGACCGCCAGGACGGCGGGCTACAGTGGTTCGCATCACCTCCTTGCACATCTCGCACATGCCCACGCTTGCTCACACTGAGCCAGGCTGTTCGCAGCGCGTCTTCCAGTCGCGGTCCGCTTCAGGATCGTGCACTGTTCTTTCTCCGTCACTTGCTTCAGATCGGAGGTACCTCGATGCAACCCATTCGCCGAGGAGGTTTCACGCTCATTGAGCTACTGGTGGTGATTGCCATCATCGCCATCCTGATCGCTCTGCTGCTGCCGGCGGTCCAGCAGGCGCGCGAAGCGGCCCGCCGCACCGAATGCAAGGACCATCTCAAGCAGATCGGTCTGGCGCTGCACAACTATCACGACACGTTCCGCACGTTTCCGCCGGGATACGTCGATCTCCGGGGTTCGACGACGCCCATCCCCGACAACGACGGTCACTGGGCCTGGACGGCCTTCATTCTCCCCTACATCGATCAGGCCCCCCTATTCAACCGTCTGAATCCGGGGCCGCTCACCGCCACGCAGGCGATTACGCAGTTTCGGGCCGAGATGCAGACGCGCTACGATGTGTTCCGCTGCGCATCGGACACCGGCCCGAACTTCCACAACCCCAGCACCGACCCCGGCTATGCGATCGAGACGACCTCGAACGCCAACACCGGCCTTGCGCTCACCAATTACGTCGGCACCAACAACAACACCAACGTCCGCCAGAGGCCGGCCACGAATCCCAAGAACGGCACCAGCGGCGCCATCGGGGCGTTCTATCGGGACGGCAGCGTGAGGTTTCGTGACCTGACCGACGGCAGCAGCAACACGATCATGGTCGGCGAGCGGGCCCATCAGATCGGCGGCATCCGCATGTCGGCCGGAACGCTCCTGGCCACGCGGGACGCCAACGGCAACGGTCCCGCTGCCCAAGATGCCTCAGCGTCCTGGAACCAGGGGCTGATGTCGATCGTGGCGACCGTTAAATACCCGATCAACGTCGTGCTCACCGGTCCCAACACGGAACGAAGCGCTGCCTTCAGCAGCTTGCACGAAGGGGGAGCCCAGTTTCTGCTGGGAGACGGCTCCGTCCGATTCATCAGCGAGAACGTGGACCTGGAGAACAACGCCCCGTGGGACATCGACAGCGTGTTTGAGGCGCTCGCGGGGATCCAGGACAACCTGCCGGTCGGCCAATTCTGATCGCGCCGTCGTTCCAAACGCCGACGGAGGCACGCCCGACACTGCGGGCGTGCCTCCCCGGTGTTCGATTGGCTGCACGGAATCGCAGTCAGGCGTCCGGAACCTCGGCCCCCCCTCCTTCCTCGCCTGTCTGATACGTCGCGCCGTCCGACTCGAGCTCGAAGTCGATCTTATTGCTCCCCGGTTTCACTTCGCGAACGAGATCGGTGGCCGAGTTGTAGCGGGGAGGTACACGTTCCGGCTGGGCTTCCCGCCCCTCTCCGCCTTCGCCTTCCAGCGCCGCCACGGCCGTGCTGATCCGGACTGTGTGCTGCCCGGGAACAGCGCCCTCGTTCTCGTTGGTGTACATCAGCGTGTAGCGGCCGTCTTCGTCCGTCTCCCCTCGCGACGGACGACCTTCATCCGGGGTAAAGTGAACCGTGGCGTTCGGCAGCGGGTCGCCATTCAGGGTCACTAACCCGGAGACCTCACCCAGTTCAGGTCCGTCGGAGCCGGCGCATCCGACGAATGACAACGCTGCTCCCGTCACCAGGAACAGCCCGCTGAGTCTCAGCAGCTCATGGTGCATTGTAAGATCGCCTTTCTATGCTGAACTTGAATCTCCTTGAACAGAGCGCTTCGGTTCCGCGCGATATGAGTGTACGCCGCTGCGCGGGCGGTCGAAAGCCACGCGCGTTGGAAGTTCACGGGGAGGTCGATTGCAGCCGTCTTCGCACTCCGGATAATCAACGTCGTTCCCCCCCATCCCGACTCCGGAATCCGCCATCATGAATGTTCGATTCGCTGCGAGGGTTGCCGGCCTGCTCGTTCTGGCTGCAGGGCTCGCAAGTGCGGACGATGCGCCGCCTCCCAACATTCTGTTCTGCATCGCCGATGACTGGGGCTACCCGCACGCGTCGGCGTACGGCGAGCCGGTGGTGCAGACGCCGACGTTCGACCGGCTGGCGCGCGAGGGGGTGCTGTTTCAGCATGCGTACGTCTCATCGCCGTCGTGCACACCGTCGCGGGGAGCGCTGCTCACCGGGCAGTGGCATTGGCGGCTGGAGGGGGCCGCGAATCTGCACAGCGTCTTTCCCGACAAGTTCACGACCTATCCGGAACTGTTGGCGGCCGCCGGGTACGAGACCGGCGTGACCGGCAAGAACTGGGGACCGGGGAAGCTGGAGACGGCGGGGCGTCCGCTGGCCGGGCATCCCTGTCCCGGCTTTCGCCAGTTCCTTGAGAAGCGTGATGCGAACCGTCCGTTCTGTTTCTGGCTGGGAAGCGCTGATCCGCACCGGCCGTACGATCCCGGCAGCGGGGAAGCCAGCGGCATGCAGCTTGCCGACATTCACGTCCCTGCCTGCTTCCCCGATGATCCCGTCATCCACAGCGACATCGCCGACTACTTTTTCGAAGTGCAGCGGTTTGATGCGCTCGTCGGCGAGGCCGTGGATGCACTGGAGGAGGCAGGGCTGCTGGATTCGACGATCATTCTGATGACGGGAGACCATGGGATGCCGTTCCCGCGCGGCAAGAGCAACCTGTACGACCTGGGGACGCGGGTGCCGCTGGCGGTCCGCTATCCGGCCATCGGGACGCCGGGCCGCAGTGTGGAGGACTTCGTGAGCCTGACGGATATTGCCCCCACGCTGCTGGAACTGGCCGGCGTCGCCATTCCCGATGGCCTGACCGGCCGCAGCTTCGTCAACCTGTTGGCGAGCGATGAGCACGGCAGGATCGATCCGGCACGCGACCATGTGCTGTTCGGCAAGGAGCGGCACGTCCCTTCGCAGGAAGCCCCGGATCCGGGAGGCTATCCCTGCCGCGGCCTCCGCACCCACGAGTTCCTGTACATCCGCAACTTCCGTCCCGACCGCTGGCCCAACGGCACGCCCCACTACGAGCGGGCGACCGTTCCCGGCAACTGGTACGCCGACACTGACAACGGCCCCACCAAGACGTTTATCATCGAGCATGCCGAGCGGGGCGAAGCGCTCCGCAAGTCATACGACCTCTGCTTCGCCAAACGGCCGGCTGAGGAGCTGTACGACCTGCGCAATGATCCGGACCAGCTGCACAATGTCGCCGACGATCCTCAGTATGCCCAGATCAGGGACGAGCTCACCGCGCAATTGACGGCGCACCTGACGGCCACCGGCGACCCGCGGATGGGAGACAACAGCGACTTCTTTGACGAGTTCCCGTATCTGGGCGGAGGGCCCAAGCACCCCGACTGGGAACGCCGCTTGCCGTGACCTGTTCGTCATTGTTTTCTCACAGCCTCACCGCTTCCATCTCGAATCAAAGATCAATGCCGTCTGCCATCTCCGGCGTTCTTCCGATCGCCCACTCTCCGTTTCTCGACGACGACTCGATTGACGCCGCATCCCTGGAACGGGAAGTGGATTGGGCATTCGCGCAAGGGGCGAATGGGATTTGCACCGGCATGGTCTCGGAACTGTTGCGGCTGACGGCGGCCGAACGGGTGCGGCTGACGCAGCGGCTGGCGGAGTTGTCGCGCGGCCGCGGGGTGTTCGTGGCGGGGATCGGGGCCGAGAGCACCAAACAGGCGGTCGAGTACGGGCGCGTCGCCCAGGAGGCGGGGGCCGACGCCGTGATGGCGATTCCCCCCACGACGACCGCGCTGCCGGATGCGGAACTGGAGGAGTACTTTGTCTCGATCGCCGAACAGGTCGGGCTGCCGCTGATCGTGCAGGACGCGTCGTCGTACGTCGGCCGCGAGATTCCGCTCAATGTTTCGGTCCGGCTGCTCGACCGGTTCGGGCCGGAGCGGATTCTGTTCAAGCCTGAGGCGAATCCGATCGGTCCCAACCTGTCCCGGCTGCGGGACGCGACAGGAGGCCGCGCCCGCATCTTCGAGGGTTCCGGAGGCATCGCCCTGGTGGACAGCTATCGCCGCGGGATCGCCGGGACGATGCCCGGCATGGAGTTCCTGCCGGCCATCATCGCGTTGTGGAAGGCACTGGAGCGCGGGGACGAAGCGGAGACGTACCGGCTGTTCCTTCCGATCTGCGCTTTAGTGTCACTGCAGCTGCAGGCCGGCCTTGACGGATTTCTTGCGATCGAGAAATACCTGCTGCATCGCCAGGGCCTGTTCGCGACTGACCACCGCCGGCGGCCGTATAAATGGTCGCTGGACGCGGAGACGCGGGCGGAAGTCGATCGCCTGATGGACCAGCTGAACGCAGCGATGGCGCGTTAATCTGTGGTGGAGCGCTTGGCTGCCAGGAGCGTGCGCGCGACTTCGCAGGTCTCGACGACGAGGTGACCCATCTTGGGATGGGAGGGCTCCAGGTCGGGGGGGAGTCCTTCTTCCCGGAGGGTTTCGCTCGCCGTGGGGCCAATGCTCGCGATGACACAGCGGTTGGCCGCCTGCAGCCAGTCGTCGCGCAGTTCGAGGCGCGCGGCGATTTCCAGCACGTTGATCAGCTGATAGGCGCTCGTGAACATCAGGACGTCGAATTCTCCCTGGACCGTCCTGCGCACCGCTTCCTCGAGAGGAGCGACGTCATCGGGGAGCGCCCAGCGATAAACCGGGACGGGGAAGACGTCCGCTCCGCGGCGGGAGAGTTCGGCGTAGAGTTCTGTGTTCGGGCGGCCGTACTCCTGTACGGCGACGGTGCGGTCGACCAGCGGGACGGCCTCGACGTCGAGCGTGGAGAGCAGGTCGCGCCACGTGTTGGGCTCCGGGGCGCGATGATCGATGCGGGCCCCCCATTCGCGCAGCACGGCGACCGGCTTGGGGCCGCGCACGACGATGGTGCACCGCTCCAACGCCGCGAGAATCTCGGATCGCTCGTGCCGGATTGTCACCGCGTCCATCAGTGCGCGGGCGCCCACTCCGGTGAGAAAAATCACCACGCCGATCTCACCGCGGAGGAGCCGCTCGGCGAACCGCAGCGCGATCTCGTTCTGCTCCAGCGGAATCTCCTGCATGGAGGGGGCCACTGTCGGGATGGCCCCGCAGCGCTGAAGGAGGGACTCCATCTCTGTGCGGCGGCGGCTCTCGAAGCTGCAGACGCGCAATGCCTGTGGGTTCAATAATTCGTCCATGACTGCATTATAGAGCAGACCGCAAGTCTCCCAGTCCTGCGTCCAGTGACCACTCCCGGAAGGCGCGCATCTGTCCGGCGCCCGGGAGCGGACTGAACCGGTACTGCTGCAGCGGCCAGTACACCGTCCCTTCGATGCGGATTGCGTTGTACACTCCGATGACGCCCTGCCCCTGCAGCCAAAACATCGCCCCATAGCCGAGCACGTACATCGTGCCGATCGCCATCAGCACGGCGCATGTCGCGGAAAGTCGCTGCATTGATGTTCGGGACGGGCGGACAGGCATGCCGGCAGTGTACCATGTCGCTCGGCCGGATCGGCGGGGCTGGAGTGCACGCCGCGCCGTCGTCGGCGGACGTGCGGCCATCCATTGCGATCGCGAGCGGGAGTTTCGATGCCGTCCGAACTGATTTTCATGATGGGCCAATACGAGGCGCGGTTTCCCATTGACCGCCGGTACAGCGACAACCATCTCTGGCTGCTTGATGACGGCGACGCCGGCCGCGTGGGGTTCACGGCGTATTCGGTGCGGCTGCTGCAGGACGTCTACTTTCTGGACTGGGAGATCGATCCGCAGACGTTCGTTCGTCGGTCGCAGGAGATCGGCCAGATCGAGAGTTCCAAGGCGGTTTCCAGCCTGCATGCACCGGCGGACGGCACCGTACTGGACTTCAACGAGGACCTGCTGAGCGACCCATCGGCCATTAATGTGGACGGTTACGGCGGCGGGTGGTTGTATCGCTTCCGCACGGATGCGACACTGATGACCGCGGAGGAGTATGTCGCCCACCTGACGTCCGTCTGGGAAGACACCCAGCGGATGATCAAGGGGCAACTCAACGAATAAACGGCTGAAGCGCGCGGTGGTTCCGGCGTCTGGCCGGCGGCCCCTTTCCTGATTGATCGACATGGCAGCGAAGAAGATCACCGTCGTCATCTCGCAGTCGCAGAGCAAGAACCCGGTTCAGCGGCGGCTGGAAGAGGACCTGGCGGCGCGGCTCATTATGGAGCCGGGGATCGACGTCTCGATCGTCCCCAACCTGTATGACATGCAGGCGGATCACACGGGGCTGCTGTTCCTGCGATCGGTGAGCGGCCCGCTGGTGGTCCTGGGCTGGATGTTTCCGCGGGCCATCCGCTGGACACTCGATCGGCAGGGGGTGCGCGGCCACGAAGGGGTCACACTGCTCGTCGCTGATGACGAGGACGCCGAGGCGGAGGACGAAGCGGGGGACGAACCCGCATCACAGGCGATCGGCGCCGTCTCGGTCCCTGCCCGCAGACTGTACTGCATCGATCTGCGTGTGCGCACGAAGGCGGACGATTTCATCCAGGAACTGCGCCGTATCGCGTCCGAGAACTCGCAGCAGACCGTGGACCTGCTGGGTTGGATCGGCGGCTCGCCGCAGCCGCAGCAGTTGGACCGTTATCTCTCCAACGGCCAGAACGGCAACGGGACGCCGCATGCGGAAGCCGCGCCGGAAACGCCCGCAGCGACCAACGGGACAGCCTCGGTGCCGGTAATCGACGACCCGGTGAAGCGCCGCTGGTACCCGGTGATCGACTACTCTCGATGCACCAACTGCATGGAGTGCATCGATTTCTGTCTGTTCGGCGTGTACGGCGTGGATTCGGCGGAGCGGATCCTGGTCGAGGCGCAGGACAACTGCAAGAAGGGCTGCCCGGCGTGCAGCCGGGTGTGTCCGGAGAACGCCATCATCTTTCCGCAACACAAGACGCCGGCGATTGCCGGAGCGGACGGCGAGGTCGCAGGACTGAAGATCGACCTCTCTAAGCTGTTCGGCAGCAGCGGCAAGGACGGGCTCGACATCGCCGTCGCCGAGCGGGACATCGAACTGCTGCGCGACGGACGGGATGCGGTCGGAATGTCGGTCGGCATCCCGAAACGCCAGACCGTCGCCGACGCCAAGCCCCGCGATGAACTTGACGAACTGCTGGACGGCCTCGACGCGCTGGATTGAGCTGGCGAGAACGGGCCTCAGGTGACGCGGAGAACGCAGATTTCCGCAGATCGGGAGTCGCGCAGAGGTGCCTGTTCTTCTCTCTGTGCCGATCCGTCAACTCTGCGTCATCTGCGTTCCCTGTCGATCACGGCTGAGATTCGCGCAGGCGTCAGGACTTCTTTTCCAGTTCGGCTTTGACCGCCTTCACGACCTCATCGGAGTCCGGGGCGACGGGGGTCTTGAAGCGGGCGACGACCTTGCCGTCGCGGCTGATCAGGAACTTCTCGAAGTTCCAGCCGATCTTTCCGCTGTGGTCGGGGTTGGTCTCTTCCGAGGTGAGGTACTTGTAGAGCGGAGCGGCGTTCTCGCCGTTGACGTCGATCTTGGAGAACATGTCGAACGTCACGCCGTAGTTCTCGGTGCAGAAGGACTTGATCTCGGCGTCGGTGCCGGGCTCCTGGGCGCCGAACTGGTTGCTGGGGAAACCGAGGACGACAAAGCCCTGGTCCTTGTAGGTCTCGTACAAGTCCTGCAGCGGCTCGTACTGCGGTGTCGCCCCGCATTCGCTGGCGACGTTGACGATCATCACGACCTTGCCCTTGTACTTCGACAGGTCCACTTCCTTGCCGTCGAGGGTCTTCATCTCGAAATCGAGCACGGCGGGCACGTCTTTGTCCTGCTTGTCTTCGGCGAACAGGGAGGGAGCCGCGAGGGCGGCGAGGAGGAACGCGGCGGGGATCACTCGTTGCATGGGGTGGGACTCCTGCGGGGGGTGGGACGGTTGCTGTCAATTGAAGGTACCGCGCTGCCGGCCGAAACGCACGCGAGTCGGACAACGCATCGCCGCGACTGCCACAGGCCTGCCTTCGTCGATCACAGGGGGCTCCCCGATTCCCGAAACAGCGGCGGCGACGGTATCAAGCCTGGGAGGCAGTTGTCCCAACGATGATCTGCCGCGAACTGTCTCCTGCGATCCGCCGCCGGTTAAACTCCTGGACGCGAGACCAACGAAAGCTCAGCGACAATGTCGAACTCTGTTCTGCTGAAGATCACGGCGACGGTCCTGCTCATGGCGGCGGCTGCGACTGTCCAGGCTGAGGATTGGAACCAGTGGCGCGGGGCCGATCGGGACGGAGTCGCGTCGGAGTCGCCGCGGCTGATCTCCGAACTGCCGGAGGGGGGCCTTCAGCCCGCGTGGATCAGCGAGCCGGTGAAGTCCGGCGGTGAAGGGGGCTGGGGTTCGCCGGTGGTCGCCGATGGCCGAGTCTACCTGTTCGCCCATGTCCGGGAGAAGGTGCGCGATCTCGATTCTCCGCAGTTCCCCGCGCTGACCGAGGAGCAGCAGGCCGAACTCACCGAGGAGGAGCTCGCCGAATACGAGCAGCAACGGGCCGCAGAAGAGAAAGAACGGCGCCGGCTGCAGTTCCAGTACCGGGAGTTCCTGCACTGCTACGACGCGGTGAGCGGCGAGACGCTGTGGTCGAATGAATCCGAGTCGCTGTACACGCAGTTCCCGCAATCCGGCTCGCCGACGGTGCTGGACGGCCGGGCGTACATCCTCGGAGCGGGACGACGGGCCCGCTGCATTGACGCCCTGAGCGGCGAGGACATCTGGGAGCGGACGCTGCCGGGCGAGTTTGACAGCGAGTTCTATCAATCATCGCTCGCCGTGACGAACGGCATCGTCGTGGCGACGGCGGACCGGCTGTTCGGAATCGATGCCGGCAGCGGCACGATCCTCTGGGAGAGCACGGCCGAACAGCGGGGCGTGAATCACAGCAGTCCCGCGATCTGGAACAGTCCAGAGGGACCGCTGGTCATCTGCAATCTCGACGGCGGCTGGACGGGGTGCTTTCGTCCGCAGGACGGCAGCGAGGTCTGGCGCGTGGAGTCGCGGGCCTCCGTCGCGACGCCGGTCGTCTCGGGGGACCGGCTGATCACCTACGGGAACAACCGCAGGGCGGGACTGCGCTGTTTCGCGATGACGATGGACGGCGCTGAAGAGCAATGGATTTTCCAGGGCGCGCAGGACAAGGGAGGCAGTCCTCTCGTGCTGGACGGACAGGTTTACGTGCAAGGTGAGAGCCGTCTCGCCTGCGTCGATCTCGAAACGGGGGAGGATGCCTGGCTGGATTACCTCAACCTGCGGAACCCCCAGTACACGTCGCTGGCGGCGGCGGACGGAAAGGTGTTCTACGCCTATGAGTCGTTGTTCTGCTTCGAGGCCACGCCGTCCGAGTTCCGCCCTCTCTTCGACGGACGGTTTGAGAAATCCGGACTGCTGGGCACGGAAGAGATGTTTCGCAATCGGATCGCCGCCGAGCAAGGGGGGGATGGGGACACGGCGAGCGCAGAAGAGATGGATCAACTTCTCAATGAGCGACTGGGCAACCCGCCGCTGGGCTGCGCCTCGCCCGCGCTGGCGGACGGCCGCATTTATCTGCGCCTGCGGAACGCGGTGGCGTGCTATGACCTTCGTGACGCCTCGGCAGTCGCCGCAGTCGAGTAATTGTCAGTCTCGCTGCCGAAACGCCCGCCACGCGACGAATCCGCTGCCAAGACTCATCACGAGATTGAGAATCGCGGCACAGAGATAGAGTCGCCCGAGATTGACCTGATTTGCGAAGCTCCACCAGGCGGCGTAGAGAAGGTGGCAGGCGATCACGAAACAGCCGGCGGAGGCGATCGTTCCGAACAGGATGCTGTTCCCCCGCTGCCAGCGGCGCATCGCCGGACTGTCCGGCTGCCAGGACAACAGGGGGCCTGTTTCCCGGATCTGTATGAGCATCCCCTGGATGATCCGTATGAACGCGAGGATGCACAACATCCCGACGACGATTCCGAGCGTAGCACATTCGATGAGGTTCACGGCCGCTCCACTGCCACGGCGGACTTTTGCCTTGCGTCACTCGCATCAACCGTCGATAATATGACCGTCAGCCCGCCCTCCCTGAGGACGCACTGTGCTCTCGATCTTCGACGATCCTCCCCACCTGTGTGATGGCATCTCGCGCCGAGCCGTTCTACGCGCCGGCAGCCTTGCCGCGCTGGGGGGACTGCCGGCGTGGCGACAACTCGCTGCCAACGGCACGTCCGGGAAGAAGCCGAAGGCGTGCATCGTACTCTTCCTCCTCGGCGGACCGGCACAGCATTCGACTTGGGACCCCAAGCCCGCCGCGCCGGCCGAAGTCCGCGGCGAATTCGGTCCAATTGCGACCAACGTCCCGGGCATCCAGATCTCGGAACTGATGCCGCGAACGGCGCAGCAGATGGACAAACTGGCGCTGCTGCGGGCGGTCGTCACCGATGACAACGCGCACTCGTCGTCGGGTTACTACATGATGACGGGGGTGCCGCACATCCCCAAGCAGGTCGAAAACGCCAACCCCGGATTCCCCAACGATCACCCGACGATGGCGGCCGTCGCGCAGCACCTGGCGCGCGGCCAGCGGCTGCTTCCCCCGGCGGTGCGGCTGCCGATGCACATCTTCAACACCGACGGCTCCGTCTGGCCGGGTCAGGATTCCGGCTGGCTGGGACATGCGGCCGATCCGTGGCTGTTCAACTGCGAGCCCGCCTCGCCCGACTTCGACGTGCCGCAATTCCGGCTGTCGGCGGATGTGTCGCTGGGACGGCTCGGAAACCGCCGCACGCTGCTGGAACAGATCGAATCCGCCGTCCGCGAAGTGGACCGTGGACCGATGCCGGCGACGTATTCCGATCAGCAGCGGCAGGCGTTCGATCTGCTCGCGTCCGCGCAGGGTCGCGCCGCCTGCGACCTGCAGCATGAGTCCGACGAGACACGCGCGCTGTACGGTCGCGGGCAGTTCGGCCAGAGCGTGCTCCTCGCGCGGCGGCTGGTGGAATCGGGCGTCCAGTTCGTCCAGGTCAATTGGTTCCGGGGTCCCGATGAGCCGTCGTCGAATCCGTGCTGGGACAGTCACAACGACGAGACCAACCGTCTCAAGAACGTGCTGGTTCCGCCGCTGGACCAGGCGCTCTCGGGGCTAATGATCGATCTGGAACAGCGCGGGATGCTGGAGGATACCGTGGTCGCCGTGCTGTCGGAGTTCGGTCGTTCGCCGCGGCTGGACGCCAACGTCGGCCGCGGTCACTGGGGCCACGTGTTCTCTGTCGCGATGGGGGGCGGTGGGATTCGCGGCGGACAGGTGGTGGGAACTTCGGACGATCAGGCCGCTTATCCGGCGGACGGAATCGTCACGCCGGAAGACATCACCGCGACGATCTTCCATCTGCTCGGTCACGAGGCGCACACCGAGATTCACGATCCCGCGGGACGGCCGCTGCCGATCAGCCGGGGGAGTGTGATCGAGGCGCTGGTGTAGGATGCGCGATGCGGCGCTTCGGTGAGCAATTCCCGACATGGATGAGAGAATTGCTTCCCGAGGAGATCCGAAACGCCAGCGCCGAGCGACTTGGAAGCGGTGTGCTGGTCTTTCTGATTGGAATCGCAGTAGTGATTGCTCTTCTGGCGGTTGCCGCTGTGCGCGTACTCTGAGATCAATCGAATCGGCGGCGGGGGATTCTCTGGTAGAGCCTGGCTGAATTCCTGTAAGCCACGCCCTCATTCGGCTACCAATACTTCCGAATGGGAGCATTGCGTTGCTGGATTCGGAGCGGGACACGCTGTTCAGGAACTGGCTCGACGCCCACAGTGCGGCCATCCTCAAGGTGGCCCGCGCCTATACGCTCACGGCGGAGGACTGCCAGGACCTCGTGCAGGAGATCCTGCTGCAGGTCTGGCGGTCGCTGCCGAGCTTTCAGGGCGCATCGAGCCCGGCGACGTGGTCGTATCGCGTCGCGCTGAACACCGCCCTGAACTGGCGGCGCAATGAACTGCGTCGCCGGGCGCGGCCGATCGGCCTGGAGGTCAACGGACTGGCCGGCGGCAGTTCGGCAGGGGACGAGCAGACGACTCAGCTCGAAACCGTGGAGCGGCTGTACGCCGCCATCCGGCAACTGCCCAAGGCCGATGCGGCGCTCGTGCTGCTGTACCTGGAGGAACTGAGCTACCGGGAGATGTCGGAAGTGCTGGGCATCTCCGAGAGCCATGTGGGAGTGAAGCTGAATCGGGCACGGAAGGCGCTGGCGGCCCTGCTGCAGGAGGAGTCCGATGAATCCTGAAGACATGAAAGAGGCCTGGCAGATGTCGACCGCACAACCGCAACTGACCGTCAACCCGGACCTGCTGCTCACCGAGTTCCGCCGCAACGAGCGGACTTTCACGGCGATGATTCTCTGCCGCGACCTGCGGGAGATCGGCGTCGCGTTGGTCCTGATCCCCATCTGGATCGCACTCGGCCGCTGGACTGAATCGCCGTGGACCTGGTATCTGGCGATTCCAGGTCTGCTGTGGATCGCGGGGTTCATGCTGGTGGACCGGCGCCGCCATGCCCGGCGGCCCGCTCCGGGGGCGCCGCTGCTGCAGCAGGTGGAGGCCTCACTGGCCGAGGTGGAGCATCAGATCCGGCTGCTGCGGAACGTCCTGTGGTGGTATCTGCTGCCGCTGGCACTTCCGATGTTCGTGTTCTTCGCGCATGTCAGCTGGCGCAGCTGGGACGGCAGCTGGGTGTTGCTGGCAGCAGGACAGATTCCATTCCTGATCGTGATCGGCGTCTTCGCGTTCGTGTACTGGCTCAACCAGTACGCCGTGCGGAAGACGCTGGAGCCGCGGCGTGAAGAACTGCAAACCCTGCTCGGCACGCTGAGAGATGCCGACTGACGTGAGGCAGTGAAGCCAGACTCAAGCAGAATCTCAACGCGGCGACGGATATGTTCCGGTGTAGACGAAGTCCTGATCCGGCGAGTCGGTCCATTTGGGGGGCTCGATTGCGGCGAGGCTGACGCCGTATTCTTCCTCTTCCGCTTCGCCCCAGTCGTTGAAACGGGACAGGTCGTCGGTGGCCAAGAGGTTGGCCGCGTGTGTTCGGTTCTCGAACCCATACAGCGTTACCCCTTCAGCGAAACACGCATCCGCGGTCCCATCGTTGAAGACACGTAATCTGGCCCACACCAGGTCCGGAAGGGACTCCCCGTTGAGCCACCACTCCGTTTCGATCACGGTCTTGTTCTTGTAGAAGTTGGACTTGTTCATGGGAGTTGAAGTGAAGCTCTATGTGCCGGGCAATGCGGCTGGCGAGGAGTCGAGCCTAAAGGCTGAACTCCAACGTCAGGCCTCCTCCTCCTCCTTCTTCGCCGCGGCCACAATCTTCTGCTGCTCGTTCGGAGGGACCATTTCGTAGTGGCTGAACTCCATCGAGAACGAGCCCTGGCCGCCGGTCATGCTCGAGAGGGACCGGGCGTACGTCATCACCTCGGCGAGCGGAGCCTTGGCTCGGATCACCTGGAAGCCGCCGGGGGCGCCGTCCATCCCCTCCATCCGGCCGCGGCGGGTGTTGAGGTCGCTGGTGATATCCCCAAGCTTGTCGCCGGGGACGGTGATCTCCATGTTGACGATCGGTTCCAGCAGCGACGGCTTGGCCTGCTTGAAGACTTCGCGGAAGCACATGCTGGCGGCCGTCTTGAAGGCCGTCTCGTTGCTGTCCACCGGGTGGTCCTTTCCGAAAAACAGCTCGACCACGACGTCCTGCACGTGGAAGCCCGCGATGACTCCCTTTTCCATCCGCTCCTTCACCCCCTTCTCGACGGCGGGGATGAAGTTATTGGGAACGGAGCCGCCGGTGACGCGATCGATAAAGCAGAAGTTGTTGGTCGCGTCATAGTGGTAATGCCGCAGGCTGGGAAAGCGGTCGGCAGTGAAGTACTCCTCGGGGTTCACCCCCTGCGGGCAATGCGACACTTTGAAGTGCACTTCGGCGAACTGGCCCGAGCCGCCGCTCTGCTTCTTGTGGCGGTAATGCCCTTCGGCGGAGCCGTTGACGGTCTCGCGATACGGAACCTTCGGCTGGTGGGTGATGATGTCCACCTTCTCCCGCTTATGTAGGCGGTTCTGGATGAGCTGCAGGTGCAGTTCGCTCATGCCGTGCATCACCATTTCGTGCGTTTGCGCTTCGCGATGCACGTAGAAGGTGGGGTCTTCTTCTTCGATCTTGTGGAGTGCGCCGGAGATCTTTGCCTGGTCCGCCTGGCTTTTCGGCTCGACGGCGAGGCTGATCATCGGGGTGGGGAACTTCAGGTCGGCCATCTTGACGCCGTCGGCTCCGTGCGTGACGGTGTCGCCGGTTTTGAGATCGTCGACCTTGATGAGAGCCACGATCTCGCCGGGACCGACGTCGCTCACCGGATTGGTCTGCCCCCCCTGCACTTCCAGGATCTGGGCGACTTTGAATGACTTGCCGGACCGCTCGTTGTGCACGCTGGCGTCCTTTTTGAGCGTGCCGGAGTAAATCCGCAGGTAGTTCATCTTGGCGACGAACGGATCGATGCGCGTTTTGAAGACCTGGGCGATGAGCGGTCCGTCGGCTTTCGGTTCGACGGTGACTTCTTCGTCCCCCTTCTTCGCCGTGCGTGGAAAACCGGCCGGCGACGGCGCGTAAGCCGCGATGGCGTCCATCAATTCCTTGACGCCGATGTCCTTCTTGGCACAGGTACACAGGATGGGGACCAACGTGCCGGAGGCGATCGCCTTGGTCATCGCGCCGGCGAGTTCGTCCGGCGTCAATTCCTCCCCTTCGAGATAGCGCTCCATGAGCGCTTCGTCGGCTTCGACGGCGGCGTCAAGCACCTGCTGGCCGGCCGCCTTGGGATCGATCGCCGCGCCTTTGACGTCCGACGGCGGATTGATCGTGCTGAGGACGCCGCTGATGTCGTGGCCGAGCCCGACCGGCACCGTGAGCGGCGCGCACGCGTTGCCGAATGTCTCTCGCAACGATTCGATGAGGGCTTCGTAGTTGACGTTCTCTCCGTCACAGCGGTTGATGACGATCATCCGCGCCAGCCCCTCGTCGCCGGCGCGGGCGAACATCTTGCGGGTGTTGACCTCGATCCCGGCCGTGGCGCTGACCACGATGATTGCGGTCTCCACGGCCCGCATCGCGCCGATCGCCTGCCCCGTGAAGTCGGGATAGCCCGGGGCGTCGATCAGGTTGATCCGCTTCCCTTTGTGCTCGAAGTGGCAGACAGCCGAGGTGATTGAGTGTTTGCGCTCCTTTTCGTCGTCTTCGGTGTCGAGCAGGCTGGAGTGGTCGTCCACGGAGCCGGCCCGCGTGTTGGCGCCGGCGGCGAACAGCATGTGATCGGCCAGGCTGGTCTTTCCGACCGCGCCGTGGCCGACGAGGACAATGTTGTGGATGCTGTCGACAGGGAATCGGGACATGAGCGACTGCCTTGTTCGGTGCTGGTGACCTCGTGAAAACGAAGCTTCCGCGCAGCCGCACCGGCCATCCCCGCCGGGCGTGAGAAGCCCCGGCGACCCGGCTCAGAACGGCCGGCTGGTTGCGGTGAAGGAATCGCGATTGAGAGCAAAATGTTAACGCGCAGATGGATGAACCGCCACTGATGGTCTCACCGGCAGAGAGGGACTCCACAGGAAATCCGGCTGTCCGCAGATCGCCGCATTGGCGTAGAATTCCACACTGGCCCGCGGTATGGAACGGGCGGGCCGGCATCAGGGATGAGGCGAATCGCCATGCGCCGGATCGCATTGTTCGAGGACTCGGCCGCGAGCCAGTTGAGACCGATCGCTCTGCTGCGCCCGGTGTTCGAGCTGTTGTGCGGACACTACCCGGTGCGGGAGCGTGTGCTTCGCGGGATCGGCGCCACCGAATGGGGCGCGCTCATCCGCCCGGGCCTGGTCGAAACGTATCGGCAGCAGCATCCGGAGGCCCGCATCAATGACGACACATGGCTGCGCGACGGACCGACGCTGCTGATCAACGGGCGCTGGCTTTCGGACCCGCAGGCATTGCTGCGTCTGGGAGAGGGTGACGCCGGCGTCATCGACGGCACGGTCGTCGCATTGTTGCTCGATCCCGATGAAGCGCCGCTGCTGTCGTTCGACGCCCCTGACGAAGCCCTGGCCCGGATCGCGGCTACGCGCCGGAGAGTGCCCGCAGGCGGACGGTTGATTCGATATCCCTGGGACCTGGTCGATGCCAACGCCCGGCAAGTGACGGACGATTTTCGTCGCCGCTGCCGCACGTCGCCTTCGCAGACTCTCGGATCGCACGTCGCCGTGCAGGGGAACGCCGAGGATGTATATGTCGACCCGACCGCGGAGCTTGATCCGTTCGTCGTGCTCGATGCGCGCCGCGGGCCGATCTGGATCGATGCGGCGGCGCGCATCCAGCCGTTCACCCGCATTGAGGGGCCGGCGTACATCGGCCGTAAGACGCAACTCTTCCGGGCGAACGTGCGGGAGGGAACCAGCATCGGCCCCGTCTGTCGCGTTGGAGGAGAAATTGAGGAGTCGATCCTGCACGGTTACGTGAACAAGTACCACGACGGGTTTCTGGGACACACCTACGTCAGTCCCTGGGTGAATCTGGGAGCGCTGACGACGAATAGCGATCTGAAAAACGACTATTCCGCCGTACGTGTGCCGCTCTGGGGAGAGCCGATCGCGACCGGTTCCACCAAGGTGGGCTGCTTCATCGGCGATCACACCAAGACAGCCCTGGGCAGCCTGTTCAACACCGGCTCGTCCATCGGCGTGATGTGCCAGGTGCTTCCGGACGGCGAACTGCTGCCCAAGCACATTCCGTCGTTCACGCGGATGTGGCATGGGCGCATCGAAGAGCGGCCCGATGCACTGGACGGAGCCATCACCTCGGCACGGACGGCGATGGCCCGGCGGGAGATCGAATTGACGGCCGCCGACGAGCGCCTGCTGCGGCGCGTCTTCGACGAGACGCGATCCGAACGGGAAGCGGCGATTGTCCGCAATAAGGGTCGACAGCCGGCGTCCGTCTGACGGCCGGCACACAATCATCGCCACTACACGGTCGCGGAGGCGGGTGTGAGGATCTTGTCGATTTCGTTGGCGACGATTACGCCGTAGTTCACGGCCCCCAGCCAGCCGGACATGATGATGCCGACGGAGCCGGCATGGAACAGTCCGCGGACCTGCTCCGGAAGTGATTGCGAGACCTTCAGGCCCTCAAATTTGGTGCCGAACGAGGCGCCCTGCAGATGCCGGGTGTAATGCTGGAATGTCCGAGGAGTGGAGGCCTCGATCCAGTCCACCTTCTCGCGCACGCCGGGGACGTACTGTTCCAGGCAGTCCAGAGTGGTCTCGCAGAGTTCCTGCTTGTCGCGCTCGTACTGGTCCTGCGGCAGTTCGGCCCAGTCGCCGTAATTGGCATTTGTTGAGGAGACGACCAGCCAGCGGTCGGAGCCGGGGCGCGTCTGCGGGTAGTAGAACGAGAACGTGCGGCTGGAGACCTCTTTGCTCAGCATGGCCCGGATGTCGAATCCGCTGTGCTCGGAATGGAACAGCAGGTCGCCGCAGTCGTCGAAGCCGACGCCGGGTTTCATCGCGATATAGACCTGGCAGCTCGAATTGTTGAGCCGCACGGACTGGGCCTGCTCGACAAACTCCGTGTCGAGATGTTCCCGGCCGACCAGTTTGAGCACGGTGGACTTGATGTTGGAATTCGAGAGCACGGCCGAGGCGCGGATTAACCGGCCGTTCACCACGACTCCTTCCACCTGCCGGTCCGGCGATACGGCGATCTTCTCCACCAGCGAACGGATGCGGATGTCAACGCCGTTCCGCTCCAGTTCCTCGCGCATCTGCGAAATGAGCTTGTCGGTTCCCCCCTGAAACGTGAACACTCCCTTGCTCATGAAGTTGGAGAACACGATCCCGTACGTGATGGCGGGATCTTCGAGCGTGGAGCCGTTGGCATAGGTGATCGGCTCCATCAGCAGGCGGACCACGTCGCTGCGGCCGGGGAAGAAGCGTTCGAAGAGTTCACGGGTCGTCGTGGACTGATCGTCGTAGAAGTTCATCTTCCGCGCGGCGTCGAAGAATTCGTCGACCGTCTGCTGCGGAATGCCGAACTGCCCCGTGATGATGCGGGTGAAGTCCTCGCGATCGAACGTCGTCCGCAACGAGAACTGCGGGTTCTCAAACCGGATCCCCTTGAGCTGGACGATGGAATCGGCGATCTCGCGCGTCCAGTATTTGCGGCAGGACTTGATCATCCCCACCGGAAAGCCGTGCAGCGAGATGTCGAAGATATGCCCCCCGCGGCGTTTGAACCACGTCGCCATGCCGCCGAGCTGGTAGTGATGCTCCAGCAGGAGCACCGAATACCCGGCCTTGGCGAGGACGTTGGCCCCGGTCAGCCCTGCCAGGCCGCTGCCGATGACGATCACGTCGTAGCGGTCCTGGACGCCTTTGAGAAAGTCCTTCGGCATTGATCGATGGGTGGCGCGGCTCGCGAGGGCCGGACGCACAGAAGGTCTGCGGGTAGTCGGTTCCGGCGGATGCAGCGCACCGGAGCCTTGCCATGATAGCGGCCCTGACATCCATTGAAAGGCGCGCCTGGCAGACCGGTGCGGCAGCCTCGCTCCGAACTCAGACTCCGATTGTCCGCGAACGGCCTTCCGGCGGCGTCCAGTCGCCCCAGTCGGTGCGGACCTGGACCGGACGGATCGGCGGAGGGGCGGCGGATTCGGCGCGCCCCAGATGCCTGGCGGCGAACGTGAGCGTTTGCCAGCGGACGAACAGCAGGATCGGAATGTACAGACTGTAGTTAAAGAATACCGCCAGCCAGGGGGTGTTGTTGATCTCATCGAGCGCGGAGAACTCCGCGAATGGAATGATGGAGGCCGGACTGGTCAGCATGAAATAGTGGAACACGCTGGCCCGGTGCAACCGGAACGCCTCCATGATGGTGATTCCCAGGATCAGCGGCATCGCGCACCAGCCGACGATCACGGCCAGCGAACCGAAAATCGCCCGCGCCTGCGACTTCACCCGCAGGCCGATGGCGAAGCTCACCCACGCGATCATCGGCAGGTAGACTGCGACGGCCAGGCCCGCGGCGAGGAAATACAGCACAGGACTGCGCTCGTCTTCGGTCCAGATTGAGGCGAAACCCAGACGCATGTACGTCTGAAACAGCACGATCGTCGCCAGCGGGATTGCCAGCACGAAAATCAGACGCCGCACGCCGCGAAACTTCTGCCGGACCAGTTCGTCCGAGCGGATCGGCGTCGAGAGGAGCACATCGAGCGTCTCGTGCGACCGTTCACCGGAGATCAGCGTTGCCGCTTTCACGCACACCAGCAGTGCGGACATGATCCAGATCAGGAACAGCACCGCGGAGACGGCCTCCATGCCGGAATTCTGGCTGCTCCCCGCCATCAGCAGGCAGATAATCAAAACCGGTATCTCGGTCGCCACGAAGATGCGGATCAGATAGCGGTAGGTGCCGAGCGATTTTTTTCGCGTCTCGCGCCAGGCGACCGGATCGCCCGCGGGGAGCGTGGCCGACTCGTTGATCAGGATGATGCCCTTGGTGACGCGGTTCTGGTTCAGCCGCTGGAACAGACCGTCCAGCCGGTGGAACACCTTGAGCAGCAGGTTCCGCGACGGGACAAACGCCCGGCGAACCACGAACACCCGCGCCAGACCAAAGAACACGGCGACGGAGACCAGCGTCGGTAGACTGCGGGGAATCACCTGCCAGGCCGCCATGTTCCAGCGATCCACCAGCATCACAGGCGTGAAGAACAGGCCCGGAAAATCGTATTGCCGCAGGTCGAGCGGTTCAAAAGTGGACGACCCCGTCGAAACGAAAAACAGGGAAAGCCGCCCGTCGAAGGCCAGCCGGGCGAAGGCGTTGGCGATCCCGTTGTACATCCCGGCCCAGACTTCGTAGATCTGCGAGACCGTGTACGACATCTCTCCCAGCATCATCGGGCCAAAGTACATCAGGAATCCGAAGATGTACGTGGCAATGAAGGCCTGCACGGTGGTGCGGAAGAACGCCGAACAGAGGAGCGCCAGCGTCCCCACCTGCAGCACGGTGATGCCCAGCGCCCAGATGCCGATCCACAGCTCGCTTTGAGTGATGCCCCCCAGCGCGTACGAGAACCCCAGCAGCGGCAGAGAGAGCAGCAGGAACGTCCCCATCGGCACCAGCCTGCCCAGCAGTTTCTCCAGCAGGATCGTGGTCGGGCCCAGCTTGGTCAGCAGCAGCAGACCAATCGTGTTCCGCTCCTTCTCCGACGTGATCACGCCGCAGGTGATGGCCGGCATGAACAGGTACACGCCGCCGAACTGCAGCGACAGAACAGCCATGAACATCTCGCGCCCGCGCCCCAGCACATCGAAAGGGCTGTTGATCTCCCGGTAGACGCTCCCCCAGAAGATGAGCGTGGCGAACGCGAACAGCAGCACCGCATACAGCGTGCGGATCACGTAGGTCCGCTTGCGCGAGGACTGCTCCGCCAGTTCCTTGACGAGCAGCGGCAAGTTCCAGGATTTGACGCGAAAACGGTTCATGGGTTTAACACGGAGTCACAGAGTTGGCTCAGCGGCCGCACAGAGACGATCCGCAAGGCGCAGCCACATTCAGTTGAGACTGCCGGAAAACCTGCAGTACGCTTCGTGTCCCGGATCTCGTGCTCAGCAAGACGTTCGCACTTCAATGAATCAGTCTGCACTTCAATCTCCGTGCGGCCTCCGTGCTCCCTCAGTGACTCTGTGTTGAGCCACTTCACGCATGTTCTCTTTCATGCCGTCACTCCCTCGGTCAGCTTCATAAACGCCGTCTCCATGTCCATGGCTTCGGGCTGGAACATGCGGATCCGGGCCCCCAGTCGCACCATTTCGGCGTGCAGGTCTTCGATAGGCAGTTCATCCTCCCGCAGCCGGATCGCGAGCCGGTCGGTCTGCTGGTCAATCGAGTCCACTCCGGGGATGCGCCGCAGGTCCTCGACGAGCCCGTTGAATGAGCCGGCCAACTGGACGTGGATCACCCGGCGGAGCGACAGCTGCCGGAAGATGTCGTCCAGTGATCCTTCGGCCACGATCTGTCCCGCTTCGATAATGCCGATCCGCGTGCAGAGCTGGGCCAGTTCATGCAGGATGTGGCTGGAAATCAGGATCGTTTTCCCCATCTCGCGCAGCGCCTTGAGCAGTTCACGGACTTCGATGCGGGCGCGGGGATCGAGACCGGACGCCGGCTCGTCGAGCAGCAGCAGATCGGGATCGTGCAGCAGCACGCGGGCCAGCGCCAGCCGCTGCTTCATGCCGCGCGACAGCGAATCGACCGGGGAGTCGATCTTGTGGGTCAGGTCGGTCAGTTGCAGCACGTCGTCCACCACGGCGTTCCGCTGCTTCCGCGGGATGTGGTACGCCGCGGCGAAGAAGTGCAGGTACTCGCGGGCGGTGAGGTCTTCGTAGACGCCGAAGAAGTCCGGCATGTAGCCCATCATCTCGCGGACGCGATCGGGGTCCTCATCGACGCGGACCCCATTGACCGACGCCGTCCCCTCGAATTTCGTCTGCAGCGTGGCGAGCACGCGGATCGTCGACGACTTGCCCGCTCCGTTGGGACCGATAAAGCCGAACACCTCGCCGCGGGGAATGTTGAACGAGATCCCCTTGACCGCGTCCAGTTTGCCGTAGCGGACCCACAGGTCCTGTACGGCGACCACATCCCGCGGCGGAGCGGTGGTCGATGTCGGCGGCGGTGCGGTGGATGCGTCAATCATTGAGGACATAGAGCCGGCGGTAGATTACGAGTGAGTCATCTTCGGGGACGGCGACGACCAGCAGCCACTGCCGCGGGTCGGACAAATCAAGCATGGCCATGTCTTCGAGGCGGTCTCCTCCGGTCGGCGCGTACTGCGAGACGATCCCGAAGAAGCCCGTCTGGTCGCGGACGCACAGTTCGCGGAGGAAATCGGACTGATGCTGGATGTACTGACCGTTGACGTAGATCTGGTTCCATCCGGACTGAGCATCCCGAAACAGGAGCTGGTCGCCCCGCAGCGCTTTGGCCTCGCGTTCGTGATACAGATAGACCGACGCCCCGGAGCCGAACGTCTGCTGTACGCGCTGCACGATCGCCGCCTCGGCCCCCGGTGTGCCGAATGCGGGCACGTCGTTCCAGTCGAAGCTGCCGGCCGGTTCGGCGGCGGCGGCCATCAGCGGGATTGTAAACAGCCGGTTCAGCTGCGGCGTCCACTGCGGCACCGCCTGTCCGACGATGCAGCGGTTCGGCATGCGGCCGGAGAATGAGGCCGGGCCGCTCCGCTGCTCCTGCCACATGTTGTAACCATACGGGCCGTACATCCAGTACTGCACCTGCCCGAAGTCCTGGTGCCTGAGCGGCATGAACAGGCCGCGGCCGACGTCGGTGTCGATGTGCCGGGACGTGCTGGGGAACAGCAAATCGAACCGGCTCTCACGGGCAATCCGCCCCGCGTCGACCACGTCCCGCACGATCACGCCGCTGCGGTGATCGACCGTCTGCATGTAGCGATTGGAGATCAGCACGCTGAACGCCGTAAAGCCAAATGTGATGAACGGGAATGTCACCCACGTCCAGCGCCGCAAGCCGAGCCTGCCGAGGATCAGATAGTCGGCCGGGCCGATGAGCAGCACATACGCGATCAGGATCGAGCCGATCATCCAGATGGGGACGACCTTCATCCCTTGAGGCATCAGATGCGTCAGGAGGCCGGTGCCGCCGGTGATCGGGACCGGGGTCAGGTCGCTGGCCTGCATCCGGGCGGCTTCCTCGATATCTCCGTAGTTATTGTAACCTCCCTGCTGAAACAGCCGCCGCACGTTGTCCAACGTCACCTGGCGATCCCACAATCCGGTCGCGGCGACAGAGTTCACGTGGTCGTGCCGCAGTTTCCAGAGGAAGGCGGTCGTCAGCGGCCAATGGGCGGCATCAAAGTCAGTCAGATCCGGATTCCAGCCGATCACGACGGCCCGCCCCAGCCCCCGGCGATACGTGAGCGGAACGGAGGGGACCTCGGCCGCTCCATAGATCAAGCGGCGCTCGGTGTCGAGCAGGAACTGCGGGGCGTCTTCGTCGGCTCCGGCGACCTGATTCAGGAAGTCGGCGTGATGACCCTTGAGGGACGCATCGTCCACAAGGACGAACAGGGCGCCGCCCGCGTCGATCCAGGACAGCAGCGCCCCCAACTGGTGCTCGCTCAGCGTCGCGAGTCCGTCCCCCGGGAGCAGCACGACGTCGTAGGTGCAGTAGCGCAGCGGCTCCTGCGGCGCGTCTTCGGCCGGAAGTGACACGGACCGCGTGATGACCGGCGCCCAGGGGCGTCCCGTCTCATAGTCGGGAGCGAGATTCTCCAGCTTCATCGCGTCGATCAGATCGCTTTCGGCGCGGCGGCCGAGCGCGAACTCGGGACGAAACACCGCCACCACCAGGCTGCGCTGTTCGGCCCCCGGAATTCGCAGATCGAGGAGCGGCAGGGTGGCCAGCCGGTCTCCTTCGTCGTCAAGAATCACCGGCAGTAGCGCGAGCGCCTGATTCTGTCCGTGGATGCGGAACCCCGGCAGCATCACCTCCTGCCGCTGTTCACCCGGCGTCAGGTACAGATCGTCGATCCGGAACACCCCCAGCTGTTCTCCCATCGGGTCGCGCAGTTCGAACAGCAATTGCCCGTCGAGAATGCCCGCACCGCCCCAGGTGAACTTCAGATCCAGCCGGACCGGACCGCACGTGCGGCTGACATGCGAGGACTGTTCGATCTCGATCTTGAGAGGGAACCTGGTCTGAGCAGGGAGCGATCTCGCCGACGCAGCACAGGCGAGGACGACGACTGCCAGTCTCAATGACCGGATCGGAATGTCGGCTGCGGCAGGCATAGGAAGGGGTGATTGCGAACGACGTGAAAGGAGGCCGCGGATGACGCGGATCAGGCGGATTTCCGCGGATCAGAATCCAGACAGGGGTGAGATTTGTGGCCGGCCGATTACCGCTGGTCCATGACGTTCTTGTTCTCCGCGAAGACCAGCCGGATCCGCGTCATCCGCGGCCTTGTTTCCCTGACCTACGCCTCAGTTCGGCATCCCGGCGGGTTTCTTCTGAAAATACCACCACTCGATCATCAACACGCTGAACGCCACGATGGCCAGCGTCGTCCACAGCGGCTTGTCGGTTTTGAGCCGTTCCTCCTCGGCGGCCACCTTGATCTCGCGGAACTGAATTTCGTCCACCCCCACCAGCGACGACTCGGTCGAATTGAGGAGCCCGACGCCGAATCGCCGGACCACATTCCCTCCCTGCCGCACTTCGTATTCGCCGACTTTGCCCGCCGGGATCCCCTCCAGCAGGCCGTTCTCCCCCGTCGTGGCCTCGATCGACTCGCCGCTGGGCGTCGTCACGCGGTAAGTGGAGTTTCCCTCGACACGCAGCGGGGGCAGGATCCCGGTCGTCATCGCGCTCAGTTCCGACAGCGATGCCTGCTGCAGCGCCTCGTTCACCACGTTCTGGACCAGGATCGGAAAGCCGACGCGATAGGGCAGGGTGGACCGGTCCGTGTGGAACAGGAAGTAATACAGCAGCTTGCGGCCGTCCCGTTTTCGGACAATCAACGGCCCCTCGTTGCCGAACGCCAGCAGTTCGTAACCGAGTTCCTCAAAGTCTCCGTCTTCCACGTCCGGTTGCCGCTTCGGCAGATCGGAGATCTGCACTTCCTTGAGCTGCACGTGCTGCAGCAACGGTGCGTCGCGCTTCCAGTCCACCACTTCGGCCAGATCGGTCTGCACGGTGATCAATTCTCTTAAATCAGCCGGAATGACCCCCACGAAGAAGTAGGTCGTCGAGTCCTTCGACAGATCGTCCAGCGTGTCCGTAATGACCAGATCGTACGAAGACAGGCTTTCCTCCCCCTGCGGGCTCGGTTCCATGATCAGCCCTTCCAGCCCCGACAGCGAATGCCGGTACGTCGCCAGGCTCGTCGCGCAGTACACCAGTAGTTCGCGACCGACCGGCAGCTCCAGAAACGCGACGTTGTCCGACTCGAGCGAATCGTGGCCGTCCACCTTCAGCCGCGCTTCCAGGAAGGCCGCCTCCCGCGCACTCACGGCGAACTCCAGCCGCTGTGACTCCGATGGGTCGAGCACGACCGGTTCCGGTGCACCCAGCGGCTGCCCGTTCAGCAGCAGCTCGACCTGCCCCGTCACGGACGCCGCCTCCGCCGCCTCGACCCGCACGAAGATCTGCCATTCATCCACCGACCGCCGCCGGGCATTGAGCGCCGTGATCCCCATATTCCGCCCCGCCGGCGGCAGCTGGAAGAACTCGAGCTGGTACGAAAGGTCGAAGTCCACCGCCGCCACGTGCTGACCGGTGGGGGTCGGACGCGTCGGCAGGTTCCCGTCCGAATACAGCCGCACCTTGTCGATCGCGAACGTCCGCGTGAGCGCCTGTGCCACCTGCAGCCCGTCCTCGAACCGGCTCGGCACGTCCGACGCCTCGATGCCGTCGAGGGCCGACAGCAGCAGCGGCTTGTTGTCCGTGAACTCCGTCGGACGCCGGACCGTGGAGCCCACCGCGATCAGCGTGATCTGCTGGCCGGGAAGCATCCCCTCGATAATCTCGCGGACTTCTTCCTTGGCGAGGTCCAGCCGCGATTGGCCGGTCTCCTCGTCGATCGCCGCCATGCTCGCGGAAGTGTCGATCAGGATCGGCAGATACTCCGACCGCGCCGCTTCCCCCCGGATGAACGGCTGCATCGCCGCCAGCGCGATGAGCGTGAGGATGATGATCTGCAGCAGCAGCAGCAGGTTCCTCTTGAACTTCTGGAACGGCGAATTCACCCGCTGATCGCTGATCACCTGCCGCCACAGCGCCAGCGAAGCAATCTCCAGCCGCGGCCGCTTCAGCTTCAGAAAGTAAAAAATCAGCAGCGGGATCAGCAGCAAAAACAGCCACGCCCCCCACAACGCCGAAAACCCAGGCAACCAGGACATGATGATCGTCGATCGGAAGAGGGAACGCAGATGGACGCAGATCAACTGGATTGTCGCAGATCAGGAGGGCAGCAAGTCTGATGGCGAGGGTGCCAAATCACGGCGCTTTCGTGCGTTCGTGAAAACTTTGCGTTTGACCTGCGGTTTGGGTCCAAAGTTCAGTAGCAGCCCGACCTCAATATCGGTGGCACGCAAATAGTTCACGAGTTGCGCCTCATGAGCGTCGCACAACGTCTCCGCTGACTTCAGCTCGACGATCACCACCCCGTTCACGATCAGGTCTGCGAAGTATTCTCCAACAATGACGCCTTCAAACCGCGCATCGACAGCCTGTCGCACCTCCACCAGACACCCTCGCTTGCGCAACGTCAACATAAGTGCATTCTGATATACCGATTCACCGAGTGCATTGTAGACATGGTAGAACGCGCCAATAACTTCACCGGTCACTTCCGAGTGCAGATCATCGGTCTCGCCCACCATTGCCCCACTCTTCCTTTCCTGATCTGCGGAAATCCCCATTCATCTGCGTTCAACTGCGTCCCGTTATCCCCTACCGCACCCACCCGCGTCGCAGCAGTGTGTCAAACAGCACGGTCTTGATCGGCTCGCTCGACGACACCGACACGAACCGCCCGCTCCGCTTGCGGCACTCGGCCGAGAGGTGCGTCTCCAGCGCGATCCGGTGCTCGTGATAGATGCCGATCAGTTCGCCCACCGACGAGACATCCAGCGTCTGCTGCGTTTCGGAATCGATGAATCGCAGGTCTCCCGTCAATTCGGGATCGAGTTCGGTCGGCCCCATGATCTGCAGCCCGTAAATCTCCAGGCCGCCGTTAAAGAGCATGTTGAACGGCCGCGTCATGTCGCCGAACGTCAGGAAGTCCGACAGCACCACGGCCACTCCCTTCCCGCGATGCCGCTTGAGGATCTCCTCGATCGCCTTCTCCACCGGAAACTCGCCGCCCCCGTCCAGCTTCTCCAGGAACTTGAGGAACCGCTGCAGGCTCGCGCGGCCGGTGACCGGCGGCAGGATCACCGGTTCCTTATTGAGCGAGGCGCACGAGTACACGCTCACCCGCTCCACGTTCATCAGCCCCATCACCCCCAGCGCCGCCGCCACCTGCCGCGCCAATTCGAACTTCCCCTCGTACTGCATCGACGCGGAGGCATCGAGGATCAGCACCACGTGCATCTCCTCCTCATGCGCGAACAGCTTGAGATAGGGGTGATTGAGACGCGAGAAGATGTTCCAGTCCACATACCGGATGTCGTCGCCGGGGACGTAATCGCGGTAGTCCGCGAACTCGATGCTGGTCCCCCCCTTCGACGACAGATGCTCCCCCCGCATCCGGTTCGTCTGCCGCCGCACCGGATTCAGCCGCATCCGCTCGACACGGGCCAGTACGTCGTTCGGCAACAGCGATGTGAATTGAGTCGTCGACATGAATGTCGCGTGCCGGTGAGATCGAGTCTTGAAATCGTGCGGTAGTTGGCGAATTGATTACGCCGCCTGTTCCGGCAGTGCCGTCACGCATTCCCGGATGAGATCCCCCACCACCACGTTCTCCGCCTGGCCGTCATAGTTGAGCAGCGTGCGGTGCCGCAGGACTTCGTCGGCGAAGTGACGGATGTCGTCGAACGCGACGTGGGCCCGTCCCTGGCTGAGCGCCCGCACCCGCGCCGCCTTGATCAGCGACTGCGCCGCCCGCGGACTGGCTCCCCAGCGGATGAACCGCTTCACCGATTCGGTCGAGAAATCGGTGTTGGGATGCGTCGCCAGCACGAGACGACAGGCGAAATCGCGGATCGGGTCCGCCACGACCACTTTCTGCAGGACGCTGCGCAGATGCAGGATCCGCTCGGAGTCGAGCAGCTTCTCCAGCTGCACCGACTTCCGCAGGATCGTCCGGCTGACGATCTCGTTCATCTCCTGCCGCGAAACGAACGGGACATCCACCTTGAACAGGAACCGGTCCAGCTGTGCCTCCGGAAGCGGGTACGTCCCTTCCTGCTCGATCGGGTTCTGCGTCGCCATCACGAAGAACGGCTGCTTGAGCTTGAAGTGCTGGCCGGCCGTGGTGACCGTTCCCTCCTGCATGGTCTCCAGCAGCGCCGACTGTGTCTTCGGCGTCGCCCGGTTGATCTCGTCCGCCAGCAGCAGCTGGGTGAAGATCGGCCCCTGCCGGAACTCGAACTGATACCGGCCATGCTCATCCGTCTGCATGATGTTCGTGCCGATGATGTCGGCCGGCATGAGGTCGGGCGTGAACTGGATCCGCCGGAAGTCCAGGTCCAGCACCTGCCCCATCGCCTTCACCAGCTCCGTCTTGCCGAGCCCCGGCACACCTTCCAGCAGCACGTTGCCGCCGGCAAAGATGGCCGTCAGCGAGCATTCGACAACCCGCTCCTGGCCGACAATCAACTTGCCAACCTCCGCCCGGCAGGCGGCAAAAGTCTTACGAAAGTCCTCAGCTTCATGCTGGAGCGCGTCAAGATCAGCGGAGTTATTGGGCATGGTGGGTAATTGGCTAATCGGTTATCGGTGGTACGCGTGTTGCGAATTGCGTTCCTGTATTAGGCCCGGCATTCACGCCGCGTTAGCGGCGTTCTGCTCTCTGCTCTCTGCTCTCTGCTCTCTGCTCTCTGCTCTCTGCTCTCTGCTCTCTGCTCTCTGACCTCTGACCTCTGACCTCTGACCTCTGACCTCTGACCTCTGACCTCTGACCTCTGACCTCTGACCTCTGCCCTCCGACCTCACTCCTCCTTCTCCCCCTCCTGCTGGCGTCGTCGCTTCATATCCAGCAGCCGGCTGGTGGTCGTATTCCCCGGTGTGGTGGACGTCGGGGAGCGCTGCCCGCCATCGGCCGCGTCGCCCGACTTGGGCTTGATGGCCGCGGTGCGCCGGGCCTGCTGTTCTCTGAGGTACGCCGTGCTGGCCGCGAGTGTTTGCAGCGGCCGCTCTTCCCGCCGCTGCAACTGGGAACTCACGTCCTTCTTGCGGGCCAGCAGGGCACCCATCGTCTGCGTCGATTCGCCGCGCCGGTCGAAGCCCAGCATGCTCTTGAACGTGTGCCAGTCGAGTTGCACGCGCCGCACGGCCACGTCCAGCGGCAGCAGACAGGCGAGGGCGACGAGGAACCAGTCGAAGATCGGCTGCGAACTCTGCTTGGGGACCCGGCGGTTGTAGATCTCCTCCGACGTCGCCGTCGGCTCGAGCCGGGTGCCCCCGGTCTCCTGCATGATCTGCTCGAGCACCGACCAGTTCGACCGGAAGTTGATGTACTCCGGCGAGTACGACACGATGAACCCGCCGTTCGCGCGGTCCTCGCGTTCCCCCTTCTTGCCGAGCACCATCACCTGGTAGCGCCCTTTCCCCCACAGCGGGAAAGACGCCTGATAGCGCCGCGGGCCTACCTGTTTGAGCGTCACCGTCTCCGTCTGTTCGCCCGGTCCTCCCACCTGCGCCACCACGTCGAGGAACATCTCCTCGGGATGGAAATCCTCGATCATCACGATCCCCTCGCTGCCGGAGGTATAGCTCCACAGCTTGAGATGCCCCTCCTTCCGCACGCGCGAGACGCGGATCAGCAGCTGCTTGACGAACGCCTGGTACTCCTCCCAGCCGACCCAGTTCGCTCCCCAGTTCGGTGAGAGATCGCTGGTGAATGCGCCGGTGACTCCCAGTCCGTAGCGCCACACGGCCAGCACGGGGTCGGTCTCACCCTCGGTCGCGTCCTTCGGGATGGTGTAGAGAATGTCCTCGACCGGCCCCGTCTCCTTTAGCGACGTCAGCACGTACCCCTGCAGCGAGGGGACCGCGTCGATGCCGTCGAGCACCTGCGACGGGAACCCCGACTGCGGGAAGATCTCCTCGTTCTGGATCATGCTCCGTTTGAGGGTCTTCGCCTCCTTGATGAAGATGCTGGGCAACTCGTTCGGATCGGCCGGGAAGTAGTACCGCCCGCCGGTCACGCTGGCGATCGCCCGCATCTTGGAGACTTCGGCTCCTCCGTGCGGAAAGATCGCCACCATCGAAACGCTCACCTGCTCCTGGATGAACCGCTGTACCAGCGGCGGGTCGGGAGGCTGGGGATCGCCGTCGGAGATGATGATCATGTGCCGCGTCGCCGCGTCGCTTTTCACCAGCGCATCCAGCCCGTTGGTCATGGTGGGGCCGAAGGCCGGCATGTCGCCGATCACGGCGTTGTTGATGGCCGGCACCAGCTTCTCGTACTCGCCGGCCGGCGTCAGCTCGAACAGCCAGTCTTCGCCCCCCGCCCCGTACGCCAGCACGCCCACCTCGTCCTGCTCCCCCAGCACCTTGATCGCCTGCTTGGTGATCCGCTTCCCCCATGTGTTCCCCTCCGGGAACTCGCAGGTGTGCAGGATGATGGCCAGCGCTCCCTTCGGCAGAATTTTCTTCTTGGTGATGTCCATCGACACCGGCAGCACGTCCTCGACCACCGTGCGGTGATAGCCGCCGGGACCGAAGCTGTTCTCGCCCCCCACCATCAGAAAGCCGAGCCCCTGGTTGTAGACGGCGTCGTGCAGCGCCTGCAGCTGCACGCTGTCGAACGCATCATGCGGCGCATTGACGAAGATCACGCAGTCATAGGGCATCAGCGACAGCGGATCGCGGGGGAAGTCGTAGGCGTCCATCACCTCGACGGCCCGCTCCCCTTCCACGATTGCCTGCTGCAGCGACTGCCAGTCCCGCTGCTCGCCCAGCGGATCCGTCACCAGCAGCGCTTTCCCCTCCCCCTCGACATAGATGTAGCTGACCGCTTCGTTGTTCTCCGCGAGATGATCCTGCGCGTCGGCCGGCTTGATGATGGCCTTGTACTCGTAGTAGCCGGGAGCGCGGATCGACAGCGGAATGTCGTACCGGTTCTTGCCCGACTGGAAGTCGATCTCGAGTTCCGCGATCTCCTGGCCGTTTTCCTCGAGAATCAGCTGCCCGCTCCCTTCCTGCAGGGCCGAGACGACGACCGACGCCTCGTACGCCTCGCCGATCTTCACGAACTGGGGCAGCTCCAGCCGCTCGACCCACACCTCTTCGTCGTAGCTGTAGCTGATCGGCAGGACGTCGACCGTGATCTCGCGCGAGCGGAGTTCATCGAGCACCTGCCGCAGGTTTCCGGCGGTTTCGCTGCCGTCGCTGATCAGCACGATCCTGCCCCGCAGTTCTTCGGGGATCATTGCCGACGCCAGCGACAGCGCCTGCTCGATGTTCGTGGCGTCCCGGTTGATCCGCGAGTTGAGGACCAGCCGTCCCCCCTCCAGCGGGAAGCTCTGCTGCGGCGGCAGTTCGACCGCCGCGTTGCTGCCGAAGGTGATCAGGCCCGCCTCGTCCTCCGGAGGCTTTTGCGAAACCGAGTTCGCAATAAAGTCCGCCGCCTTGTTGGTGGCGTCCCCCACCGAGTCCGAGATATCGAGGGCATACACGACCGACAGCTCGTCGTTGGTCCGCACGGCCCGGGGCTCGGCGATGAGCGCGACGAACACCCCCACCAGCGTGAGCCGTACCAGCAGCGCGGTGAGCGCCCGCGACCGGTTGAGGCCGCTGTAGCCGTTCAGCGACATCCACCACATCCACACCGTCACAGCCATCAGCCAGAACGCCACCGGCCGCGTGAACAACACGACTTCACATGTCCGCAACGCGTTCACGACGCCCGCCGGCAGCCGGGCGGTGAATCCCTCCGGCAGCAGTTTCGACGCGTCCACCAGCAGGATCACCACCGCGTAGACCGCCAGAAAGATCGCCAGCGGCAGTGCATCGGTCCAGCGCAGCTTCATGCGCGGTGAGGGAACGAAGCTCTTGAGCGTGCGTTTGATCTTCACAGGGCGAGCTCCACGATCCTGCGATTCCCCGTATCCGCGACAACCAGCCGTCCCTCCTCGGTCGCGGCCAGCCCCCACGGCGTCCAGAATTCTCCCTCGCCGCGGCCCGTACTGCCGTAGCGGCCCAGCACTGTGCCATCCAGCGTCAGCAGTGTCACCCGTCCCGACTTGTATTCGACGACCAGCATCCTCTCATTGGGAAGGATCCGCAGATCATACGGATAATCGAGTTCCGGCGGCTGCTCCCCGCCCCACGGCTGCCGCTTCCCCTCAGCCGAGAACGCCTGCACGCGGTTATTGATCGCGTCCGCGACGTAGACCGTGCCGTCATGCCAGTCGAGTCCGCTGGCCCGCTGGAACTGCCCCGGCCCGGTCCCGGGTTCGCCGAACTCCAGCAGGAACTCCCCCTCGATCGTGAACTTTTGCACGCGGTCGTTTCCGCCGTACTCGGAGACGTACAGGTTCCCCTCAGGGTCCTGTGCCACGTCGCACGGGAAGATGAACTGCCCCGGCTCCTCCCCCTCTTCACCCCACATCTGCAGTACTGTCCCCTCCTGGTCGCAGATGAGCACGCGGTGGTAATGGGTATCGGCGATCGCCAGCCGCCCGTCCTGCAGGACTTCGATCCCCTCCGGGCGGCCGACCGAGTACTCCGGCATCCACCATGTCCGCACGAGCGATCCGTCCGCCGCATAGATGATGACGCGGCCGGCGTCGTCCAGCACGTACAGCTGCCCGTCCGGTCCGATGTCCATCGACCGCGGCGCCGGCAGGAACCCGTCCTCCACCGGCAGCGACTCGACCCGCACCGGCTTCACCGGCAGCTTCGCTTCGGCGCTCTGCACGGTGCAGCCCGCGCTGACGGCCAGCAACAGCCCCAGCGTCGCGCCGAGTGCCACACGCATCCCGCGTCGCAAGGCTCCGGCGACCGGACGATGCACCATCCGTCGCCGACTGCCCGTCCGCTCGTTCCTGAGATCCACCTCGGCATACGCCCCGCTGAACCGCGTCTCCTCGACGACGATCGGGCTCTCCCCGACCGCTTCGATCCGCAGCCGCTCCGGCCGTAACGCCAGCGGGCCCGGGCGTGCCTGCTGCAGCCACTCCGCGGCCTCCCCCGCCTCCAGCCAGTTGACCGGACCGAGGAACATCGCCAGTTCCGGCGTGGGCGGCTGCTCATACAGTTCGCGGACGGCCCCCTGCCAGGCGATACGTCCACGATCGAGACAGATCACTCGCTCCGCCTCGCGCAGCACCGTTTCTGGATGATGCGACGCAAACACCAGCGAGGTGCCGCTCTTCCCGCAGTGCTGCCGTACCGCGTCCCAGTACTTGCCCATCCTCATCGGATCCACGTGCACCAGCGGCTCGTCCATCACCAGCACGCGTGCTCCCGTCGCCAGCGCCCGCGCGACCGAGAGCCGCGACCGCTCTCCTTCGGACAGCGTCGCCGGCCGCGCAGCGGCGAGTTCACCCAGATCGAAATCGCGCAGCAGGTTCGCAATCCGAATTTCATCTTCGGTCACCGCCGCGAGATGCCGTCGCACAGTCAGATGCGGCCACAGCCCGTCATCAGCCGGCACCCAGTAGACGGCGAGTGAGGGAGGCGAGAGAGACGGGGCGATGGAGAGAGGGGGAGACTTCGAATCGTTCTCTCCATCTCCCCCTCTCTCCGTCCCCCCGCCGTTCCCGTTCACGCGGACGATTCTCCCGGCATCCGCCCGCTCAAACCCTACCAGCAGATTGAGCAGCGACGTCTTGCCGGCGCCGGAGTGTCCCATCACGGCGCAGACGCCGCGCGGAATCTCGACAGAGATCCCGTCCAGTCGGGGACGGTCCCGTCCCCGGAGAGTAACCTCCGTCAGTTGCCAGAGCGCGGTCGTCATAGGGTCCCGTCGGCCGGACCGCAATCAGGCGACCCGACTCCGCTGTTCGCTCCCAGCCGCTGCCGGACCGCACGCGGACGGAATCGTCCGGCGATCCTGCATTTCACACAATGTGTCTGAATTGTATCGCCACCCCCCGCCAGTCTCCATTCCGCCGCATGAAGTACCCCCCTCTCCCGCGCGAACAGTGTCAATGACAGTACCGCACCATCGCAGGAGAGGGGCCGGGGGTGAGGGCACAACGCACCGCCCGCGCCCCCAATCCCGTTCCCACCACTACGCCTCATCCCCCACGTCCGTTGGATCGCTTTCCCCCCCTCCTGGAGCGGTTCGCAGTTCAGTCTGTGGCGTTATGCATGGACAATACGGGCGATGCATGGAGATCTCCATGTGACACCTTCTGTAGTCGGCCCGGCATTCATGCCGGGTAACGACGCGGCGCAGCGCACATCAGCTCGGTTCATTGGACACATCGTGCGGGACGATGATGGCCGGTACAGGCTCCCCAAGTAGCCCGCAGCCCACCACCATAACCCACGCACGCCGGGTGGCCCATCAGCCTGCCCTGCGTTTTGTGTTCTGCACTACACGTGTGCGATGGCTGCTGCAATGCCGAACCAGTAAAGCAATGCGAGCAGGAACGGCACGCCCACGGCAAAGACTGCAATGAATTGGCCTTTGGGCGTGTCCGATGCGAACACGCTGACGAAGTTAATCACACCAAGGATGATCATCGTCCAGACCAGGTCGGGTAGCATGTATCCGCTGCGAAACTCGCGGAGACCACCGGGACCATACCCGACTAACCACGCGATAAAGCACATCGTGGGCGTCAGAATGAACGTGAGCGCGATCCAGAGTGATAGCCGCAGTCGCATCATTGCCGTGCATCCCCCGGTGGCCGCCTGCTGGGAGGGCGTCGTCTGCCCGGCGATATAACCCGTGAAAGACGAAGCCGACACCCCGCCTACACGGGCGAGCAGCCATCACGCGCCCCGCTGTACCAAAATACGTTGGTTGGTAAGCTCGGCACCGAAACCCCGGCAAATGGACTGGCACGTGCAAACGTGGACCTGGACCGTCTGCGGTACACGAAGCACAGTTCTGCAAAGCGCTCTGGCCGCCGTCACCGCACTGCCGCCCACACCCGCCTGACCCCTCCCGCCGCCACCAGCACCGCCGGCGGCACCGCCATCGCGACGAGCGTCATCGCCGCCACCACGTAACTGCGGCCATAGTGCATCAGGTTGTACAGCCGCACGGGCGCAGACGTCATGCCGGGCGGCGCGAGGATCGCCACCGGCGTCAGTTCCAGATAACCCCACACGCACAGGATCCCCGCCGCGAGGAACTGGTATCGCCACCGCAATCGCCAGACGAGTTCCCCCCCGGCCCGTCGCTGATGAACCGAAGCCGAGTGCGCCAGCAGCGCCGCCGCATGCGCATTCGACTGCCGGCTGAGCGCGCCGAACAGTAGCTGCAGCAGCACCGCACGCGGCAGCAGGTACCACACCAGCGCCACCACGGCCGGGAGCGGCGTGTCGTACAACGTGTTGAGCACCGGCCACTGGAACGCCCGCAACACCACCAGGCTCACCACCAGCGATCCCAGCAGACCCGGCAGCATCGCCGCCAGCCCCACACACGCCATGATCCATCCCGGCCCGGCGTTCCGCAGAGAACGCGTTCCGTTCGCTTCCCCCCTCTCCCCGCTGCCAAGCGTGCCACCCCACGCCGCCTCATGCGGGGAGAGGGGCCGGGGTTGAGGGGCCATTTCAGTCTTCGCTCCGCGATCAACCTGAAGGCCATCATCGCCAACCGTCGCTCGCGCCCCCCGCACTCGATCCATTCCCCGCCGCACTCCGTACGCCAGTGCCGCCGCCGCCAGTCCCGAGACCAGTCCAAACGCCCCGGCAATCCCGATCTCACGGACCATCTCCCGGCTTCGCAACATCCCGGAGATCCCCTGTACGGCATCCCGCCCGAGGAGCATCAGGGGAATGAAGGTCGCCACGGCCGCCGCCGCGACCGCGACCCCCCAGGCCGCGGCGTCCCGCAGCGGCGACACTCTCCCCGGTTCCCGCCGCCGCGCCGACGGCAGCCGGCGGCTTTGCAGTGCAAACACGGCGAACAATCCAATCACCAGCAGCTGGCACGCCATCGGCAACAGTGCTCGGTCCAGCGACTCTCCGAGGATGATCCCGCCGGCCTGTGCATCGAATAGCCAGACCGTCCACGATGCCGTCCCCATCAGCGACGCCGTCTCGAACTCCTGGAACGCCAGCAGCCACACCACGCAGAACACCGGCAGCGCATTCCGCATCTCGCCCCGCATCGCGAACGGCAGCAGAAACCGCAGCCGGACCGGACCGCCGCTTCGCTCCGCCGCCAGCCGCGCGCAGTGCAGTCCCTCCGGCGAAAGCGGCGGCGGGGGGCAGAACTGCAGAATGATGCCGCCCACAGGGATCAGCCGGAACGTGAGCAGGGCGGCGTACAGCGCTTCGTTCCACAGCGGATAGCGGATCAGCGCCAGCGACCACTTGGAGTAGGCGTAGCCGGTCAGCAGGGCCGGAGTGAAGAACGCCGTCAGCAGCAGCGTCCAGAGGAGCGTGCGCTGTCCGGGACGCATGCCGTCCAGCCGGCTGCGCAGTCCCCAGGCCGCGGGCAGGACGAGGAGAGCGACCAGCACGGCGCGGCAGAGCGTCCAACCGCAGGCCGCCGTCAGGCTCACTCCAGGTACTCCGTCTTCAGCCAGTCGAGACACTCGCGGTGCGCCGCCGCGAGCTGGTTCAGATCATACCCGTCCGCCGCCCATTCCTTAAGCTGCCGCACGTCGTCCGGCAGCTGCGACTCGTCCACCGGCCCCAGCGGGATCTGCCGCGCCTTCGAGCGCGACAGCGCCAGCTCGTTCTCCGCAGACAGCAGATAATCCGCCAGCTGCTGCGCCTGCTCGACGATGCTCGATCCGTGGATCAGCGCGACCGTGTTCGGAATGGAGATCGTCGCGCCGCCGTCGACGCGGACCGGCACCATGGCCACCGGCATCCCGGCGTCCTCCGCGACGTAGAAGTCGTCAGTGTCGGTCCAGCCGAAGTCGCACACGCCCGCCGCGACCAAGTCCTTGACCTGCCCGTTGCCGCTCGCCTCCCGCAGGCCGCGCGCCCGCAAGTCCCGATGCCACTCCTGCACCCTCTCGGGCCCCCATTGATGCCAGTGCACCGCATACTGGGTCAGCGTGGTGCCGTACAGCGGCTTCGCCATCGCGACTCGGGACAGATCGTCGGCTGCCAGCCGCTCGGCGATCGCCTCCTCGCTCGGCTCCATGTTGTCGGTGTTGACGATAAACACCCGCAGCCGCGCTCCGAACCCCGCCCAGTGTCCTTCCGAATCCTTGAACGAACCCGGGATCCGCTCGTAACCGGAACCGGTATAGGGGAGCAGCACTCCCTCATCTTCCAGCTGCACGGTGCTCTGCGACTGGTTGTTCCAGAACACATCGCACCGCGGGTTCTGCTTCTCCGCGATGAGGAGATTGACCAGCCCCAGCGACTTGGTCGCTTCGGTGTCGAACTTCACCGACACCGGCACCCCGGTCTCCTCCTCAAACCGCCGCAGCACCTCTTCCGAGTAGATCGAGTCGTGCGAGCAGTACACGACCAGAGGGTCCCCCTCCGGCCCCGACCCGGGACAGCCCACGGCGAGAACTGCGGCCAGCAGGATGCAGCACGGCCATATCCGGCCGGGCGAAATCGGAGCCCTCATGATCCCCACGATCTGCCGGTCACCCGCGTCCCCGCGTGCCGCCCTGTCCAGATCTGCGTCAATCCCCCCGATCCGCGTCATCCGCGGCCCCTACTGCGGCTCGGCGGCATCAACGGTCTCGATCTTGTCGAAGTACTTCTGGATCGCCTCGATGTACCCGGGAGGAATTTCCTCCTGCTCGATGGCCTCGGCCGCTCCCTGCTTCACGTCTTCAATGGCGTCCCGGTACTCCTTCACCGCCTCTCCCGTGTCGCTGAGCCCCTTCGTCTTCATCGACAGCAGGATCTTCCCCTTCTGAATCGCCGACTTCGAAGTCTCGTCGACGAACTCGGTCTCGACCGTTTCATCCTCCGGCGCCTCGCCCCCCTCGCCGAATCCTTCGCCGCCGAGTTCGCCCATCCCCTGCATGTCGGCCATCATCTGCGCATACATCTCGGCGTAATCGGCCAGTGACTGTGCGGCCTCGGCGCTCTCCCCGTCCAGCATCTCCTCAGCGTTCAGCTGCTTGGCCATGCTGATCAGATTGAGGGCCTCCTCCAGCGACTGGAGGTCGCGCGCGGCCTGAGCCAGTTCCTGCGCCTCCATCTGCGCCAGCTCCATCGACTCCTGGATCGCCGCCAGCGCTTCCGCCTCCAGCGCTTCGGATTCGCTGTTCTGCATGGCCTCCATCTGGTCCATCGCCCGCTGCAGCGCGGCCGCCAGCTGCGGCGAACCGGCCTCGTTCGCCGCGAACTCCGACATCTCGCGCAGCTGCTTCTCGATCTTCCGCTTCATCTCGCTGCGCTCGACCGGATCATCCGTCTTCGCCAGCTGCTGCAGGTCTTCCTTCAGTTCCTCCATCGCCTGCTCCAGCGCGTCCGCCGAACCCTGCTGCAGCTCCTTCTGCCATTCGCGGAACTGCTCGGCGTCCTCGCCGCCAAACCGCTGGTCGAGGTTCTCCGAGTTCATCAGCTGCTTGAGCTGCTCGGCGTTGAGCTTCCGCCACTTCTCGCCAAGGTCCTTCTGATTCACGGCCAGCCGCTCGGCGTTGGGGATCTTCTGGTCCTTGCGCATCTTGCGGAAGTCCGCCTGCAGCCGCTCCAGCGCCTGCGCGACCTCTTCCGAGTTCTCGTCGTCGGTTTCCTTGCGCTGCGTCAGCTGGGCGCGGCGGACCTCCGTCTCCTTGCGGGACTCGGCCAGCCGCTCGGCGCGCGTCGCTTCCTCTTTCGCCTGCGCCTGGACCGCGAACGGATCGAGCGACGGCAGGAAGAAGATCCCCAGCGCCAGCAGGCCGATGGTCGCCGGCGCAACGACCCCTCCCAGCAGCGACGGCTTCTGCCAGTCGAACGGAACAACCTGCTCGGCGTGCAGTGCCTTGGCACGCTGCTCGGCATCGCGGCCCACCAGCGGCTTGTACTCGCCCGCGCACCGGTCAAGCATCGTCAGCGTGAGGAACAGGTCCTTCGTTCCCTGGCCGGTATCAGTACGGCGGGCCGCGTCTTCCAGGCTCGGGCGGCGGGTCGAGAGCAGTCCCAGCACCACCGCGGCCGCGGGGATGAACCACAGCGTCTCGGGCGCGAAAACGTCCGTGATCAACCCGGTCAGCCGGGCGGTGAGCAGCGCGATCGCATACAGCGTGGCCGCCACGACGAACCACACGAACACGCGCCGGGCAAGCCGCACGGCGTACATCCGCCAGATGACCCGCTGAAGCAGCCGCTGCGACTGGGGGAACTCGCTCATGACAGCCGTCCCGTCTTGCAGGCAAGTGGAAGCCGGCGCGGACGGTCTCCGCGCCCGGTTGTTGCCCATTTTCATCGGAGATTACGCATGAAGTCTATCCCGTATTGGAAGTTCGTACAACGAAATCAAAAGTTGGGGGAATTCGGGGCGTCCGGTTGCGTGGCGAAGTGCCTGGGGGTTGGGCAACTTTCCACTTTTCAACTTGCGCGGGGTGTGGGGGGGGTGGCCAGGTTGGTGATAAGTTTTCGCAAAGTTGCCGCCAGTTTGTGAGAAACTGGTCAGTGGGAGATCAGGCATCGCGCGGCTCCGGTGGCCGATCTGGCGGTCTACCTGATTAGGGGGAGTTGCGCGGTGGTGTGCGCGAATTGGGTGCAGAGGGGAGAGGGGAAGAGCGACGCCAGGTCGCTGAGGCTCAAAGACGCGAGAAGAGACGAGGGGGCACGGCTGTATCAGCCTTGGCGACGCAGAACCGGCGATGATCGCGTCGCGCGAGCACGCAGAGCAGCAGATTAATGACGTGGTACCAACCCAGTTCCGGCTGTCGCTTCGATCTCCGTTCGTCTGGTTCTTCGGGACAAGGCATCACAGCTCACCTTGGAGAGGCACCGATGCTATCTCTTAGGTCCGCAGCTGACGAGGTTGGTCAGCGAGCGCCGCGATGTGGGCGGGAGTGGCGCCGCAGCAGCCTCCGATGATTTTGGCGCCGGCGGCGAGCCAGTCGGCAGCGTGGCGGGCGTAGATGGCTGGATCGGTGGCGGGGGTGTCGGTCCAGCGGCCGTCGGGTTGGAGTTGGGCGGTGTTGGCATAGACGCCGAGCGGGAGATCGGGAGCCGCGGCGCGGAGTTGGGGGAGGAGCTGAGCAGCGGCGGGAGCGGGGAGGCAGTTGATGAGGAGGGCGGTAGGGCCGTGGGGGAGGATGGCCCGCGCGGCGTCGGCGAGGGATTCGCCGGAGAGGAGGCGTCCGGCGGGGTCGGCGCGGCAGACGAAGCTGACGAAGAACGGGAGCCCGGTTTCCCGCGCGGCCTCGGAGGCGGCGACGGCTTCGCGGATGGTGCTCATGGTTTCGATGAGGATCAGGTCCGCTCCAGCCGCAGCGAGATTATGGGCGTGAGAACGGTGTTCGCCGCGCAGCTCTGAGTCGGGCGGCACGAGGTGCGGGGAGTAGCAATCCTCCAACGGGGCCTGGGAACCGGCGATGAGGGCGCGGCCGCCGGCGGCCTCGCGGGCCAGCCGGACGGCGTGGTTGGTCAGTTCGGCTGCCGACTGCCCGAGTGCAGCCTGTTCCACGTTGCGGGCGTGGGTGCGGAAGGTGTTCGCGGTGATCAGTGCCGCCCCGGCGGCGACGTAGTCGGCGTGGATGGAGCGGAGGAGTTCCGCTGCGTGAACGAGCGCGGAAGCGGACCAGCCCGGGACGTTGACGTCGTAGCCGCGGCGAGAGAGTTCGGTGCCGGTGGGACCGTCGAGGAGAAGTGGAATGCGGTCCAGTTCGTCGAAGTGCCGGACGGGACTGCGATGGGACTCGGACATGCCACAATCGTACGCTGACACGACTTCCCTGGCACGGTGGAGCCCATCGCGGTGGCAGGCCACTGTCGACCCGTCGCCGAGCGCCTGAGGCCGGTCTCGACATCGCGCTGACCATCACCGCATTCCGGGAGCGGTCGACATTGGCGATCGGAATGGTCGCGACGGCGCCTCAGCCCGAAATCAATCGGCAAGCGCAGCAACGCCGGGTTACGTGTCCCGTGCGACGGCTTTCCCCGTCGGGGCGCTGAGCAACTGCTCCCGTATCGAATACGCCCCAGGATGACTGAATCCGGGCGTCCAGGCCGGTGGCCTGCTTGCCCGATCTCAGGGGCGGCGGACGGTGATTTGTCAACCGAGACTGATCCGGAATAAGCAGGGCAACGCTGGCCGAAGTTGGTTGCCCTGGGACGACGAATCAGCCTTGTTGGAAGGGGTCGCGGGCTTTGATACTCTGTTTTACTGGCAAATCGGAGTGGCACGCTCACTGTTGTGGGATTTGGATGTTCGTTGCGATCAGTCAGTTCACCGTGGCAAACGGAATGGAGGGGGAGGTGAGGGAGGCGTTTCGGCGCCGGCCGCATCTGGTGGACTCCGCGCCGGGGTTCGTGCGGATGGAGGTGCTCTGTCCGCGGGATGAGCCGGCGGCGTTCTGGCTGATGACATTCTGGGAAACGGAACAGCACTTCCAGTCGTGGCATCGGGGGCATCAATACCAGGAGGCGCACGCGGGGATACCGCGGGGGCTGAAGCTGGTGCCGGGAAAGAACCGCGTTCTGCAGTTTGAACATGTGGCGTCGTGATGGATTCTCATGCAGCCGCTGCCGTTGAGCAGCTGCGCGGGCGGACGGCTGAGCTGGCGTCTGCGATCGTGGAGCGGCATGCGGTGCGCGCTCCGGACGTGCTGCAGCGATACGGCGCAGCGGGGCGGGCGCGGTGCCTGGAGGACGCGGAGTATCACCTGCGGTACCTCGCCGAGGCAGTGGAAGCCGAGAGCGCGGTGCTGTTTGCGGACTATGTGAACTGGGCACGGGTGGTGCTCGAAGAGCGGAACGTGGGGACGGAGGACCTGATCGTCAACCTGGAGTGCCTGCGCCAGACGCTGGATGAGCGGCTGCCGTCGGAGCAGGCGGCGGTGTTCTCGAACGCGATTGAGGCCGGACTCGCCCAGTTGAGTCACGCCGTGGTGGAGAAGAGGTCACTGCTGTCGGACGGGACGCGTGCGCTGGCGCGTGATTATCTCGCGGCGCTCTTGCGAGCGGATCGGGCGGGGGCGCTGAAGCTGATCCTGGACGCCGTCGCCGGGGGGACGCCGGTGCGGGACGTTTACCTGCATGTTTTCCAGCCGGTGCAGTATGAGATCGGGCGGTTGTGGCAGGTGAACGAGATCTCCGTCGCGCAGGAGCATTACTGCACGGCGGTGACGCAGCTGGTGATGTCGCAGCTGTATCCGCATCTGCTGAGGGGAGAGCGGAACGGCTGGGTGATGGTGTGCGCGTGCATCGGGGGGGATTTGCACGAGATCGGGTCGCGGATGATTGCGGACTTCTTTGAACTGGACGGATGGGACAGTTATTTCCTGGGGGCGAGCACGCCGGTGCAGGGGATCGTGCAGCAGGTGCAGGAACGTGGGGCCGATCTGCTGGCGCTGTCGGCGACGATGACGTACCACCTGCCGAAGCTGCGGGAGACGATCGTGGCGGTGCGCGCGGCAGCCGCGGTGCGCGTGCTGGTGGGCGGAAGGCCGTTTCTACTGGACGGCAAGCTGTGGGAGCGGGTGGGAGCCGACGGCTGGGCGGCCGATGCGGAGCAGGCGGTCTTAACAGGTCGGCAACTGATGACCGGAGGGGCGCGGCCATGAGCACGGGCTCAGGCTCTGTGGGATTCGGCGTGATCTGCCGCGGGGACGGTGTGGTCGAGCGGTTTGTGCGGGACGACCTGCAGATCGCCGATCACTTCGTGGGGCGTTCCTTCAAGTTGCTACTGGACGAATCGAGCCGCGCGAAGGGGCAGGCGTTTCTGGATGCGGTGCGGTTCACCGGGGCGGCGTTCGACTGGGAACTGGACGCGTGCCTGGGAGAACTGCCGCAGACGCTGCATTTCGTCGGAGGATGGACGGGAGACGGTTATCTGATCTGCGGGATCCAGTCGCGGCATTCGGTGCTGGCGTACCTGGAAGAGCTGGCAGGCATCAACAACGAGCAGGCGAACCTGGTCCGGGACGCGGTGAAGCAGATTCTCGTCACGCGGTCGCGGCGGCTGAGCGATGCGGGGGTGTACGACGAGATGAGCCGGCTCAACAACGAGCTGGTCAACACGCAGCGCCAGCTTCACAAGCAGGCGGCGCAGCTCAACCGGATGAACGAGGAGAAGAACCGGGCGCTGGGGGTGGTTGCGCATGACCTGCGCAATCCGATCGCCATCCTGCAGATGTATAGCGAATATCTGATTCTGGCGGCGGACGCGCGGCTGAACGAGGAAGAGCGGGACATGCTGCGGACGATGCACCAGACGGCGGAGTCGATGAACCGGCTGGTCAACAATGTGCTGGACGTGTCGTCGATCGAGGCGGGGCGGTTGCAGCTGGAGCTGACGCTGATTCCGATCGTGCCGTTTCTGGACGGGCTGGTGAAGAGGTTCCGGCCGATTGCGCGGAAGTCGGGGGTGGAGCTGGACCTGGATGCGAACTCCTCCGCGGATGCCGAGATCAACGGGGACGCGGGGAAGCTGGAGCAGGTGTTCAACAACCTGATTGACAATGCGGTTAAGTTCTCTCCGGCAGGAGAGCGGGTGCGGCTGAACCTGTCTTCGGACCCGGAATACGTGATCGTACGGGTGAGCGATCGGGGGCCGGGGATCGATCCGGAGACGCAGCGGAACCTGTTCCGGCCGTTCGTGAGCGGCGCTGCCCGCGACGGCAAAGGAGGAACGGGACTGGGGCTGTCGATCGCCAAGCGGATCGTGGAGGGGCACCGGGGGCGGATCGAGGTGGAGTCGAGCGGCGGTCCGGGGACGTGCTTTCGGCTGACGCTCCCCCGGGAGACGGCCCGCGTCCAGGTCCGGTAAAGCGCCACGGCTCGGCGGATGGATTCGCACTCGTAAGCGTGGATGATCGGACTTGTTGTCGTGAAGGGTCGTTCTCAAACAGGGGAGCCGGGTGATGCGGAATCAGTTCGCGTTGTGTGCGCTGGTGGTGGGAGCGTTGTGCATTCTCGTACCTGCGGTGCGGGGAGACGTGGTGGTGCAGGACGTGCCGTATGCGGAGCCGGCGGGAGAGCGGCAGGTGTTGGATATTTATGCGCCGGATGATGCGCGCGGGGCGCCCGTGGTGTTCTGGATTCATGGCGGGGGCTGGCAGGTGGGGGACAAGTCGGAGGTGGAAGCGAAGCCGCGGGCGTTCGTGGAGCGGGGGCTGGTGTTCGTGTCGACGAACTACCGCCTGCTGCCGGACGTGGACATGGAGACGCTGGTGCAGGACGTGGCCAAGGCGCTGGGGTGGGTGCATGCGCATATCGCCGAGTACGGCGGGGACCCGGAGCGGATCCTCGTGATGGGGCACTCGGCGGGGGCGCAGCTGGCGGCGCTGCTGTGCTGCGATCACCGATACATCGAGGCGGAAGGGGTGTCGCCGTCGGTGCTGAAGGGGTGCGTGCCGGTGGACGGGGACACGTACGACATCCCGGCGATCATCGAAGTGGCGGAAGTCCGCTGCCGCGCTCATGGATTCCCGCTGCCGACATTCGGGCATCGTCAGAAGTTCGGCAACGACCCGGAGAAGCACGTGGACTTCTCGACGGTGACGCACATCGCGCCCGAGAAGGGGATTCCGCCGTTTCTGATTCTGTACGTGAGCAATCATCCGGACGTCTCGGCGCAGGCGCGGCGGCTGCACAATGTGCTGAGCGAGGCGGGGATCGACTCGACGCCGTACGGGGCGCGGGACACGGATCATGTGAAGCTGAACGACAACCTGGGGACGGATGGGGATGCGCCGTCGGAAGCGTTGTTTGAGTTTGTGAAGCGGGTGGCAGGGGAGTGAGGACGGAGTCAGGGGTCGGTGGACAGAGGACAGAGGTCAGAGGTCAGAGGTCAGGGGCTCGGAGGTCAGGGGCTCGGAGGTCAGGGGGAGGGGATTGTGGGGACCTTGTTTAACGTGTTGGAGGTACCTTAGAGGGGGGCGCGCTCTTCGAGTCGCGGCTAAACGTGTTGGGAGGGGACGGATGCTCAGACTTTGCGTCGTCGGACTGGTGTTGTGTGCGTGCTCGGTCAGCTCGGCAGAGGAAGGGCCGCGATCGGTGGATGCGCGGATTCGGATCGAGCTGTTTGCGGAGCAGCCTCAGATTCGGACGCCGACGGGGATGGATGTGGATGCGCGGGGGCGCGTGTGGGCCATTGAGAGCAATACGCACTTCCGGCCGGAGGGATATGACGGGCATCCGAGCGACCGGCTGCTGGTGATGGCGGACACCGACGGGGACGGGCGAGCGGATGACGTGCGGGTATTCACGGACGGGTTCACGCATGCGATGAGCGTGGCGGTGCGGCCAGTGTGGATGGACGCGGTGAGGGTCGATGGTCGAGAGACGATGGTCGATGGAGATGGGAAGGAGCCGCGCGCGGCGGGAAGCGGCCCGGAGATGGACGATGATCCCACCGCCGAACCGCTCCCTGCCGGTCGCGGCTCTCAGCACCCGCTGCAGGTGTTTCTGGCGACGCGGCGGGAGATTCTGCTGCTGGAGGACCTGGACGGGGATGATGTGTGCGATCGGCAGACGGTGCTGGCGCGGCTGGAGACGAAGGGGAACTATCCGCATAACGGGCTGGCGGGGTTTGCGTTTGATGCGCTGGGGTGGATGTACTTCGGGTTCGGGGAGAATCTGGGCGAGGACTACACGCTTGTTGGTCGAGAGTCGCTCAAAGAGCCGCGCCCGGCGGGAAGCGGCCTAGAAATTGACGACGACGCCGGTGCGACCGACGGGCCGCTCCCTTCCGGTCGCGGCTCATTGGCCCTCACCGGCGGTGGCGAGGGGGGCAACATCTACCGCATGCGGCCGGATGGGACGCAGCTCTCCCACTGGGCGACCGGGTTCTGGAATCCGCATGCTTCGTGCGTGGATGCGTTCGGGCGGTTGTTCACGGTTGATAACGATCCGGACAGCAGGCCGCCGTGCCGGTTGCTGCATGTCATCGAAGGGGGGGACTACGGGTACAAGTTCCGCAACGGCCGCAAGGGGCAGCATCCGTTTACCGCCTGGAACGGGGAGATCCCGGGGACGCTGCCGATGGTGGCAGGGACGGGGGAAGCTCCGAGCGGGATTGTGGCGTATGAGCACGATGCGTTTCCGGAGGAGTATCTGGGCAACCTGCTGGTGACGAGTTGGGGGGATCACCGGATCGACCGGTTCCGGCTGCAGCCGCGGGGTGCGTCGTTCGAGTCGATTGCGGAGCCGCTGGTCGTGGGGGGTGAGGATTTCCGACCGGTGGGACTGGCGCTTGCTCCGGACGGCAGCCTGTATTGCACCGACTGGGTGAAGCGGGACTACAACCTGCACGGGCATGGGCGGGTGTGGCGGATCAGCGCCGTCGATCCGCCGTTTAGCGGGAAGCCGCCGCCGACCCGGCCTGAGGAAGATTCCGGTGGCGACGGAGGATCCGCGGAACTGGAAGTTGGAACACTTGCGAAAATGCTCAATTCACGGCAGTTGACGATGCGACGCCTCGCGGCGAAACAATTGCGAGGAACTGCCGACGGTCGAGAGAAGCTGAGCGACATCCTGAATGATGGTTCGTTAAGCGCACGCGCTCGAGTCGAAGCTGCCTGGCAGGCCGTTCAAGTTCCAATTGAGGAATTTGACTACGGGTTTACCGGCACAGAGTCCAATGTGATCCATTGGCCCCTGGACGAAGTGCGCACCGCTATGATGAGAGTCATCGGTCGCGTGCCTCAATGTCCTGTGCGGGATTACCGCGACTGGAACTACATGCTCCTCTGGCCGAGGAACGCTACGTTGCCAGATAAGTACGAATCATGGGAATCGCGAAGCGTCGCCGCGTTCTTTTCCAACGGCGGCCATCCACTTGAGCAGGCGCGCACTCTCAGGATTCATCAGCTACAGCGTGAGCAGATTCCTCAGAATCTGGCATCGGCCCTCGTGGACTCGCTCGCCCGGGATAAGGAGGAACTCAGGATCTACTTTCGAATGGCGATTGCGAATCGAGAACCTCGTACGTTCGGCGATGAAATTGTGAGGCGGCGACTTGGAGAGATCTCGTCTGCATCACGATGTGTCTTGGTGCTGGCGGTGCGGCGCGCGTTTGCAGAGGACGACGAGTTTCTGCGGATCGCAATTGCTAATACTGATCCCGAGGTCCGACGCATCGCGGTCCAGTGGGCGGCGGAAGAGGGGCTTTCCGAATTGCGGCCGCAGGTGGAGGGGGTGCTCACCAGCGAGCCGATGACGACGGAGTTGTTTCTGGCGACGATCGCGGCGCTGGACATGCTGGATGGGCGGAGTCCGCGGGAGTTTGAGCAGGCGCCGATCGGGAAATATGTTGTGCCGCTGCTGACGAATGCCGAGACGCCGGATGCGGTGAAGGTGCAGGCGCTGCGGCTGGTGGAGGCGGATGATCCGCAACTCACGATCGACGTGTGGAAAGCGTTGCTGGCGAGCGACGACTTTGATCTGCGGCTGGAGACGGTACGGTCGCTGTGCGAGTCGCCGCTCAAAGAAGTGGAGGGGCTATTGATTGAGGTAGCGAAGCAGCCGGATCCGTTCGACGAATCCGGTCTCAGCGACGCAGCCATTGATGAACTGAGCGAAGCCGAGTTTGCTGAACTGAGCCTGGCCCGCTCGCGATACTCAGCTCTGGTGGAAGAAGCCATGCTCGGCTTATCCAAGATCGCGGCTCAAGGCGGCGGCAATCAGCCAGCCACGGCCGCGCTGACGGAGTTCCTGCGCTCGGACTTCGATTTCGCAATGGCGGCGATTCGCTCACTCCGGCCGCTCTCGCGATCTGATGAGCGAATTCGCGACGAAGTGGCAGGCTCGTTGAACGCCTACTCCGGCAATCCATGGAGCCTGCAGGAGTGGCTGGAGCAGCTTTATCTCGCAGCGCCAGCGGATGACGCTCGCTTCAACATGTATGAGGAGGCATGGAGCAAACGTCCTCAGCGTATCGAAGTCTGGAAGGCCGAGCTGTTGCCGGTAACCTCCGATTACGAGGAGCTTCGCTCGAGTACCGGCATTGATCCAGTCGCCTCCGGTCGCCGCGTGTTCTATCACCCCAACGGGCCCGGTTGTTACAAGTGCCACACCGTTGAAGGGCGCGGGGGGCGGGTGGGGCCGGATTTATCTTATGTGGGGCGGAGCTTTACGCGGGAGAAGCTGATCGATTCGATCCTGGAGCCCAGCAAGGACGTGTCGCCGCAGTTTACGACGTGGAACATGCTGACCACGGACGGCGTGGTGCATACGGGGATGATCGTGCATGAGAACGAGGGGCGGACAGTGCTGGGGGACAGCGAGGGGCGGACGACGGAGATCTCGACGTATGAGATCGAGGAGCGGGTGCCGCAGCGGGTGTCGGTGATGCCGGAGAAACTGTGGGAGCGGATGACGGTGCAGGAGTTCCGCGACCTGTTGGCGTACCTCGAGTCGCTGGGGGTGGAGGGAAGGGGGGCCGCGGATGACGCGGATGGGGCGGATTGACGCGGATTTCAAGAGGTGACGGCGGACAGCGAACGACGGGATGGAAAAAAAAGCGAAGAGGGGAACGCTAATCACCGCTAATCGACACTCATGCAGGAATTAGCGTAGATTAGCGGCTATTAGTGTTTCTGCCGTCCTTCAAGACCTGCGCAGCATCTGCGTCAATCCTCTGCATCTGCGTCATCTGCGTACCCCCTTCGTGCCTCATGCCAGCCGCATTTGATGAGTTTGCTGAGGCGGTGCGGGGGTTGCGGGATGCGCTCTTGCGGGTGGAGGAGGAGAGCCGGGGTGCGGGGGTGCGGGGGCTGGCGGGGCGGGAGTGGTTTGAGCTGCTGGAGCGGAAGCTGATTCCGCAGTTGACCGATGATGCCTACCTGGTGGTGGCGGTCGTCGGGGGGACGAACATCGGCAAGAGCGTGGTGTTCAACCACATCGCCGGGGAGAAGGCGAGCGCTTCGAGTCCGCTGGCCTCGGGGACGAAGCATCCGGTGTGCATCGTGCCGCGGGGGTTTGCGGAGCGACACGACCTGGCGGCGGTGTTTCCGGGGTTCGAGTTGATTCCGTGGGAGCGGGCGGAGGCGGCGCTCGATGAGACGGATGCCCACCGCCTCTACTGGCGGGAGAGCGATGCGACGCCGGAGAACCTGCTGGTGCTGGACACCCCCGATGTGGACAGCGATGCGCGGATTAACTGGGAGCGGGCGGATCATATCCGGCAGTGCGCGGACCTGTTGATCGCGGTGCTGACGCAGCAGAAATACAACGACGCGGCGGTGAAGGAGTTCTTCCGGCATGCGGCGGCGGAAGACAAGGGGGTGGTGGTGCTGTTCAACCAGTGCCTGCTGCCGGAGGATGAGGAGTTCTGGCCGCGTTGGCTGGAGACGTTTATGCGCGAGACGGGGGTGAGGCCCGAATGGTTGTATGTGGCGCCGAATGACCGTCGGGGGGCGGAGGGGTTGCGACTGCCCTTTTATGAGCGGGCGTTTGGCGACTCAACACCGCTTAGCGGCGACTCAACGAGGATCGCGGCCGACGGTGAGTTGCCCCTCACCCCCGGCCCCTCTCCCCGCGTGGAGCGGAATGAGAGTGGGGAGCGGCGTGGCGGGGAGAGGGGGGATGCGGATGGGGCGGCGCGGAATATTATGGCGGACCTTTCGCGGTTGCGGTTTGCCGATGTGAAACTGCGGGCGTTGCGCGGAGCGCTGGAGCGGGTGGTGCGGCCGGATGGTGCGCCGGGGTATCTGGCGGAGGTGGCGGCGGCTTCGCGGGAGTTCCGGTCGGCGGCGGAGATGCTGCTGCCGCATCAGGCGGAGCGGGTATCGGCGTGGCCGCCGGTGCCAAATGCGGTGCTGATCGGCGAGGTCCGCAACTGGTGGCGCGGGCAGCGGGAGGGGTGGTCGGCGAAGGTGCACGGGTTTTACAACGTCGTCGGGCAGGGGATCATCTGGCCGGTGAAGGCGGCGCGGGATGTGATCCAGGGGAAGCCGGAGTCGCCGTGGGAGGCGTACCGCCGGCAGGAGTGGTCGGCGATCCTGACGACGGTCGAGCGGATCTATGAACGACTGGCGTTCGTGTCGGAGATGGGGAACTCGGTGCTGCGTGAGCGGCTGGAACGACTGTTGAGCGGGACGTCGCGGAGTGCGCTGCTGTCGAAAGTTGAAGCGGCGCATCGCGCGGTGAATCTGGATGCGGAACTGGAAGACGTAGTGCGGCGACAGTTGTCGAACTTTCGGGAGGAGAGTCCGCGGCATTTCAACATGGTGAGGCGGCTGGATATGGCGGCGGCGGCGGCCCGGCCGGTGACCAGCGTGGTGCTGTTCATCAGCGGGATTCCGCTGCCGGACTTTGCGGCGACCGGGGCGATGCACGTGGCGAGCGACGTGCTGGGGGGAACGATCACGGCGGCGGTGGGAGAGACCGTAATCAGCGAAGGAGCCGCGACGGGGTCGGGTTATGTCGAAGCCAAGCTGCGGCAACTGCACGCGGCGTTTACGGCGCGGCGCGGGGCGTGGCTGTGGGGGCTGCTCAATGAGGAACTGCTGGGGACGCTGGGAGAGGAGATTCAGCGGGCGGCTGGGTTGCCTGAGTCGGGGGCGTACCGCGAGGTGGACGGGGCGATTCGGGAGTTGCGAGGCCTGCTGTCGGCGAAGGGCTGAACAGGGAAGAACGAAAGCAGCAAAGCGCGACGCCGCCTCGGAACACTGACGCGCAGGCGCCCAGACGCAGGGAGTAGTCCATGAAGGACGCCCCAACTGGCGGAATGGCGCGAACCTGTTTTTACGGCCGCTCTCCGACTCCCGAGCATGCGGGATGAACGTCGGGGACGGGACGCGCTGTTCACGCTTGTTGATTCTTGAATTCCGGAGAGACGACGTCTGGTTGCCGAATTGTCCAATTCCGCCCACCTCCTGCTGCCGCTGTTCTCCAGCATCGTCTTCGTGTTCGCCGCCATGACCTCCAAGGCCGCGGGCGTGCGGGGGGTCAGTCCGTTTTCCAACGCGGCTTACTCCAACATCTGCCTGGCGGCGATGTGGGGCAGCATCGGTGCTGCGCGCGGCGAGTTTCTGCCGACGGCCGAATGGGGCCTTGCGGCGGCGGTCGGATCGCTGTTCGTGATCGGGCAGTTGTGCACGTTCCTGGCGTTCCAGTACGGGGACGTCTCTCTCGCGACACCGGTGCTGGGAGTGAAGATCATCATGGTCGCGGCGCTTGGCGCGTGGCTGACCGACACGCCAATCGGCGTGCCGGTGTGGATTGCGTCGGTGCTGGCGGCGATGGGAGTCGGTGTCATCCAGGTCGGTGCGGCGCCGGCCGGACATAAGGTGTCGCCGCGGCGGGTCGCGGTTTCGATCGGACTGGCGATCATCGCGGCGGCCGCGCTCTCGCTGTTCGACATCGCCCTGCAGATCTACGGCCGCAGGCACGGGGCGGCGCCGTTTCTGGCGACGATGTTCGTGTGCATGGGGCTGATCTCGTGCGGCCTGCTGCCGTGGTCCGACCGGCCGTCGCGCGTACGGGAGATGGAGGCCGCGTGGCCGCTGGCGGTGACGTCGCTGCTGATGGCGACGCAGGCGGTGAGCATGTCGTACTCGCTGGGCCGCTTCGGGGACGCGACGCGAGTGAACATCGTGTACGCGCTGCGCGGGTTGTGGTCGGTGCTGCTGGCGTGGTGGCTGGGACGGCTGGCGCGGAGCCCGGAGGGTCGTCACTCGACGCGGACGCTGGCGTTCCGGCTGACGGGAGCGGTGCTGCTGCTGATCGCCGTGCTGGTGGCGCTGGCGTGAAGGCTGACACAAAGACACGGTGGCACAGAGGAGGACAAAGAAAGGCGGTTACAGAAGGCCGCCAAGGGAACGAAGAGAGATTCGGGATTGCGATTGTTGATGTGAGGACGACAAACTGGATGATGTCGCAACCTACGTCCGATGTGCATGTCTGAGCGCATTGAAATGCCCGCTACTTTCGACCGAAGTCGCTCACTGCGTTATCTGGTGATTGGCGCAGTACTTGGGATCTGCGTGCTCTTTCTCATCGGGACGCTGATTGGAGTGTTGACTCGCCGCCCCGAGATGACGGTAATCGATGCGCTGCACATGATGCGGCGAAGTCTGTTTCGAGTTTCACTCGATACGGTCACGGCATTCTCAATGGCCGCGCTGGTCGGAGGGTTGATCGGATCGATCGGGGGATTCATCGGGATTAGGCGTCGAGGTTCGATCGCAACCGACATGACTGGAATAGAAGCCCCGTCCGATGGACCGGGGCTAAACTGAATTGAGTCGCCGACGTATTGCTCCTCCGTTCCCTCTGTTTCCTCCTGTTCAATCTCTCCGTCACATGTCCGAACCGCAGTTGATTCAGTTGGAGATGCTGGCGCGGATGGATGCGTTGACGGCGCGCGCCACCGAGTGGTCGCGGCGCGAGACGGCGTGGCAACCGCTCAAGGAAGCGCAGGCGCTGGTGGGGCGAACGTTGTCGCGAGTGGATGCTTTGCGCGTGCGGCTGGAGGCGCCCATCGTGGCGGCCACGTTTGGCGGGACGGGAACGGGGAAGAGTTCGCTGGTGAATGCGATCGTCGGCGAGGAGTGCACGCGCACCGGGCGCGAACGCCCCACGACGACGAAGCCGATCCTCATCGCCCACCCCAAGACGCACCTGGAGGCCCTCGGTCTGCCGCTGGAGGACTTCGACGTCGTCCGCCGCGAGACGGATGTGCTGCGGGACCTGGTGATTCTGGATTGTCCCGATCCGGATACGAACGAGGCCGAGACCGCCGGCAGCAATCTCGCCCGGCTGCACGCACTGCTCCCCTACTGCGACGTGCTGGTGTATGTCTCGACACAGCAGAAGTACCGCTCCGCTCGTGTCGCCGATGAGCTGGGGCAGGCCGCAGCCGGCTGCCGGCTGGTGTTCGTGCAGACGCACGCCGACCTCGATGAGGACATCCGCGAAGACTGGCGGCGACAGCTCCGCGAGCATTACGAGATTCCGGATGTGTTCTTCATCGACTCCGTCCGCGGCCTTAAGGAGCAGCAGGCCGGACAGCGGCCGAGCGGCGACCTGGCCCGACTGCAGGACCTGCTCACCACGCAACTCGCGGCCTCAGAACGCATGCGGATCCGCCGCGCGAACGTGGTGGACCTGTTGTGCGGATCGCTGGAGCGCTGCGACCGTACGCTGTCGGCGCGGGTGGACGACCTGGTGCCGCTGGAGACGGCGCTCGCGCATCAGCAGGGAGCGATCCGCGAGAAGCTGGCGACGAAGCTGCAGCGGGAGCTGCTCGGCAGCCGTCATCTGTGGGAGCGGCGGCTGATGGCGGCCGTCGCCGACACGTGGGGGTTCAGCCCGTTCTCGGCCCTGCTGCGCGTGTGGCAGGGGCTGGGAGCGCTGCTGACGTCGTTCAGCCTGTATCGCGCCCGGAGTGCGGCCCAGATGGCGCTCGTCGGGGCCGTGCAGGGGAGCCGCTGGCTGACGAGCAAGCGGGACGAGCGCACAGCCGAAGAGAAACTGGAAGGCGCGTTCTGCCTTGATGACTCATTGCTCCGTGAGACGGAACTAGTGATCCAGGGTCACATCCGCTCGGCCGGCCTGTCGCTGGGGGGCGGCCATTCGCTGACGCAGCTCCGCGGCCGCGCGGCGGACGTCGAGCAGGACTTCCTCGGCGACGCCGGCCGCCGCATCGACGACCTCATCGGCCGCCTCGCGGAGCGGAACTCCAAATGGTGGGTGCGGGCGTTCTACGAGATCGCGTTCACCCTGTACCTCGGCTTCATCCTCTACCGCGTCGGCCGGAACTTCTTCGTCGACTCCTGGCTCGACGGCCAGCCTCTGCTCACCTCCGACTTCTACTGGCCCGCCATCCTCTTCCTGCTCCTCTGGTCCGCCCTCCTCCTGATGGCCTTCGTCCGCCGCCTCCGCCGCGGTCTCAAGCAGGAAGTGCACGCGCTCGCAGGAGAACTGGTGCAACGTCAACTGGCGGTCGGCCTCTTCCCGGACGTCGAACGAGCATGTGCAGAGGCGCGGGCCGCCGTGAACGAACTGGACGTCCTGCGGGCCGCGGCGGAAGCACTGCAGGACGACGTGGCGGCATCGCCCGAGTTGGGGGGACGGCGGGCTACTCAGTCGGAAGGAGTTCTGACGCAGAGCCGCTGAGGTACGGAGGGTCGCTATGCCCGACGCAAGGACGCCTGTTGCAGAGTCGCGCTACTGCTCACCGTCATCTTCTGATGCTGTTGACGAACGTTCGAGTCGGAGTTTCAAGAAGTTGCCGAAGGTCTTTGGAGTGATGGCCTCTTCGACGGTGTGCCCGGAAATCTGCTGACGTTCATTGACCAATCTATCAAGAAATGCCTGCATCTCGTGCCAACCGTCGATGGTCGGGGTGGCCGCCACGATGTGGTCCCCTTCCGGGTAATCGACGAACCACTTCGGGTACTCCGGGCCGCGGAACTTGCGACAGTAGTAGGCGGGTCCGTAGCCCGAGAAGGCTCCCTGGAACTCGTCATAGGTGACCAATTGGTCCTTTGCGCCGTGGAAGAACAGAATCGGCGCTGGTTTCGATTTGAACTCGAGCGGTGTATTGGCCTTCAACCAGAACGCACCAGCCATAGAAATGACGCCTGCATACCGAAAGTCCTGCGGAAGGTGGGCGCGGGCCAGCTCTGTGTCGTTGGCGACGTTGAACTCCGCAACGAGCGAGTTGGTAGCTCCTGCACTTCCGCCCACGATTACAATCTGGTCTTGGTCGATGTTCCACTCGTCAGCGTGCTCCAGCACGAAGGATGTGGCATCGAACAGGTCCTCCACGCCCCATTCGATGGCGCGGAGGTACATTGCCGTTCCATTGTCCGCGGTCATCTCCCCGTTAGCTTTGGCAATCTTGATGCCGAGGCGGTAGTCGATGGACACCACCGTGTATCCCGCTGACGCAAAGCGGTTGAGGAACGGTTGAATTCCCTGATCGTCCCGCGCGCCACTTTCCCACCCTCCACCCACGGAGAAGATCATGACAGGCCGCTTGCCCGCCACACTCACCGAGGTGTCCACGATCCGGTCGAGATGAAGCTGTTGCGTATCCCTCGTAGCGTAATGAAAGGTCGTCTTCTCGATGCCGATTGACGATTCACTGCCAGTCGCCGTCTCGTCATTGTCCTTTCCCGTTTCGCGCCTGGCGGTCCACTCACCTTCCAATTCGGCGTACTTCACTTCTCCATTCATGAAGCCCTTGTCAATCATGCCGGTGTAGCGGACTTCGCCCTGGTCGACGTGGAACCCAAACTTGACCTTATCGCCTGTAACGGTGCCGCTCACGTCCTGCTCGCCCAACAACCCCATGTACTTGCCGATGATCTTGTCACCGTCCTGCCTGAGAGTGAAAACAGCCTCGCCGGTTTGGCCAGCAACCTCGGCTTTCACCTTCCACGTACCAGTGATATCCCGGAACAACAACGGGGCGAACTGGTACAGGTTTTCCTTCCAGACTCGCCACTCGTGTCCACCGCCATTGATGTGATAAACGTGGGGAACATTCTTCTCCTCCAGGTAGCTGTGCAATGCCTCAACGTTATTGCGAAACCCATCTTTGTCGCCGACAGAAAGCCAGAACAGCCGGAGTCGCTCGGCTGCGGCGTCAGGGTCAGGAATGTCCTTGCCTGGGATATCGCCGGAGAAAGCACCGATCCAAGCGAACTCGTCCAGATGCTTTAGGCCAATCTTCAAGGACTGAATCGCGCCCATCGACAATCCCGCCAGCGCACGTCCATCGCGGTCCGCTCTCACGGAGTAAGTCTTCTCGATGAAGGGCATCAGGTCATTCAGCAGGTCGTTCTCGAATGCCCCAAAGGCGTCGAGCTGCTTGAAGAAATCGCTTTTAGCCGTCACGTCTTTCCCGGCCCGGCCATTGGGCATGACGACGACCATTGGGACCGCCTTACCGTCGGCGATCAGGTTGTCCAGGATGACTTCGGCGGCTCCCAACTGCGACCAGCCCGTTTCCACGTCTCCCAAGCCGTGGAGCAAGTAAAGGACAGGGTACTCGTTGTGTTTCGAGTAGCCCGGCGGCGTGTAGACGGCCACCGGCCGTGTTGCGCCGACGGTCTTGGACTCGTATTCGATCAGTTCGATCTTGCCGTGTTCGATATCGCTCCGCTTCACTTCATACGGCTGTGGTTCAGCATCAGAGGCGAGGAGTCCCAGAAGCAGCAAGGGACCACCGCAACAGGCCAGACATGACATGAGAATTCCTCCGATAATGATGAACACTTTTGCGCTCTGAGGAGATTTGCGTTGGTGCATTCAGGCGCGTTCCCTGCAGCAACTATTTCGAGGCGGCGAGTGTCGAGCGGATCATCCCGCTGATTGCAGCCCGAGCCGCACCCACGGAGCGACCCATGTCGCGGCGCAGCAGCTTCCATGTGTAGACGTCGGTGGCGACGACCAGCGAGTCAAGAGTTGCCTGCCGCGCTGCCGCATCGAGCAGTTCCAAATCATCTGCAAACGCCTTCGCGATCCAGTCACGATGCCGGCCGCGTGCATGCGTGAGGAATTCGTGAAGCACCGCGTTCCGTCCTTCAACGGCAAGTAATCGGATGATCGTGTCACCGGTCCCCTCATAGTCGGCAACCAGATTTCGGACGAGTTGATTCAGGTCGCCCGGCGGAGCGGCACGACGTTCCCCGGCGCGGCGAATCATTTCTCGAATTGCCTCGCCGAGCAGCCCGGCTTTGCCTCCAAAACGCCGCACGATGGTCTGCACCGTTACGGAGGCGTCTATGGCGACCTGATCCAGTGTGATCTCGTCGTACCATTGCTCGTTGAGTCGCATGAGGAACGCCTCGACGATACGAGCCCCGGTCGCTGCAGCGGACTCCGCTCTAGCTGACTGCTGGTAACGTCGCACTGATTTCATGTGAGTAATACTCACGCGGAATTGAGCCGGTTTCAGGAAATCAATGGTCTGTCCGAAACTCAGCGTTGCTGCACCAAAACTTCGAAGGGGTGCCTCCTTGCTTCCCGGTTGTAGAGCGGACCCGCAGTTGGCAGCGGGGGCGTTCTCCGCTACAAATCGGCCGGCGAAACTCACAAACCACGCTGCAGAAACCCGGTTTCTTCGGAGAAACCGGGTTTCTGACAAGCCCACCGATTACCGACAACCGAGCACCGACGACCCACCATGAGCATGGCGATTACGGCCGTTCGCGGACGGCAGATTCTGGACAGCCGCGGCAACCCGACCGTGGAGGTCGATATCGAGGTCGAGGACGGGACCGTGGGCCGGGCGGCGGTGCCGAGCGGGGCGAGCACGGGGGCTCATGAGGCGTGCGAGCTGCGGGACGGGGACAAGAAGCGGTATCTCGGCAAGGGGGTCGAGAAGGCGGTCGCCCACGTCAACGAGGACCTGGCCGACGTGCTGATCGACCTGGACGTCACGAACCAGGCCGAGATCGACCGCGTGATGCTGGAGTGCGACGGCACGCCCAACAAGTCGCGGCTGGGAGCCAACGCCATCCTCGCCTGCTCGCTGGCGGCGGCCCATGCGGGGGCGCGGGTCAGCTACCTGCCGCTGTTCCGCTACCTGGGAGGGGTCGGGGCGAACCGTTTGCCGGCGCCGATGATGAACATCATCAACGGCGGCGCGCACGCCAACAACAAGATCGACCTGCAGGAATTCATGGTCATGCCGCTGGGATTCGAGACCTTCAGCGACGCCCTCCGCTGCGGCACCGAGATCTTCCACAGCCTGAAGAAGGTGCTCGCCGACAAGGGGATGAGCACGGCCGTCGGCGATGAGGGGGGCTTCGCGCCGGAGCTGGAGAGCAGCGACGCGGCGATCGAGGTGATCATGACGGCCATCGAGAAGGCCGGCTACAAGCCGGGGGACCAGGTGAAGATCGCCTTCGACTGCGCCTGCACGGAGCTGTATGACGCGAAGTCGAAGACCTACACGATCGAGGGCAAGAAGATGGACGCCGGCGGCGTCGTGGACATGCTCGAAGGCTGGGTCAAGAAGTACCCGGTCTGCTCGATCGAGGACGGCTGCTCTGAGGACGACTGGGAAGGCTGGAAGCTGCTCTCCGACCGGATCGGCGACCGCTGCCAGCTCGTCGGGGATGACCTGTTCGTCACCAACGTCACGCGGCTGCAGGAAGGGATCGACAAGGGGATCGCCAACAGCATCCTCGTGAAGGTCAATCAGATCGGCACCCTGACGGAGACCATCAACGCCGTCCAGCTCGCCTACCGCAACGGTTACACAGCCGTGATGAGCCACCGGTCGGGAGAAACGGAAGACACAACGATCGCCGACCTGGCGGTCGCGCTGGGGACGGGGCAGATCAAGACCGGCTCCGCCAGCCGCACCGACCGGATCTGCAAGTACAACCAGTTGCTGCGAATCGAGGAGATCCTCGGCGATGGCGCCGTGTACGGCGGGACGATTTGAAGCAACGCCCGGCTTCCCGGGGGGAACAGTGGCATGTCCGATTCGTCCCGTCCGATCGAAACTGCAGCCATCGATGAGAATCACCCTGCCTATGCGTTCGTCATCGAAGCCGCGGATTGCCTCAAGAAATCCGCCGGCAACCGGGATGCCATCAATGGTTGTATTTTCCTGTTCCTGAATCGGGCGTACGAGTCGGGACTGGATGCTGATAGCATCTGTGCCGCATTTGGAAGGATTTCGGGCAACGTTCTGGATCGTGCACAACTCTATGACGGCGATACAGGTTATGCCCTCGAAGCGTACGAGTCACTGGACGCGATCCTGGAGCAGCAGTATCCACCGCGAAACGTCGGCTGAACCGACAGGCGACTGCGGCTGAATCTAGAGGGCAGCGGCGATTGACATCGCCCGACGTCGCCAGCCGGCAGGAGGCCGGAGAGATGACCGCCGAATCGGACACCTTGACGCCGCGACGGACGATCACGTCGCTTCTGTTTTGGCTCTGTCTGTTCGCCGCAATCGGGATGTACGCCGTGTGCGCTCTCTCGGCGCGCGTGGTGATCTGGGCCGATCTGGACCGTGAGCATCGCACCCGGCAGGCGGAACTCATCGGACGCCAGCGGGAAGTCCGGCATCTGCAGCGGGTCGCCGACGCCCTCGAGACTGATCCCGACTTCGCCGCACGGCTGGCGCGGAGTGAACTGGCGGCGTCGACCCCCGGGGCGGAGGTGATTCCACTCCCCGAAGAACTCGCATATGATCCCCTCGTGACCAGTTCGGAAGCCCCGAACGCCGTGATCGCGGACGCATGGTTCGTCCCTTTGTTTCGCCGCGTGGCGGCTGACGATGTGCTGCGGCAGCGCCTCTGGGTCGGAGCGGCCACCCTACTGCTCTTCGCTTTCGGAGTGCTGCACAATGGGGCGCGCCGCGGGCTCCTGCGTGGCGCCGGGCGGACGGTCTTTCGGCGGTACGTGAAGGATGCGAACCGAGAGCGGCAGACGTAAGTCTGTCGAGCGTGTTCCCACGGATTACCGACCGCCTGACTGGCTCACGCCGTCCGCTGCCGGTTCACCCATCATTCCACGACTCGGCGACCTCAATCGCCCGCAACAACCCCTGGGCTTTGTTCAGCGTCTCCTGATACTCGCTCGCCGGCACGCTGTCGGCCACGATGCCGGCGCCGGCCTGGACGTAGACGGTCTGGTCCTGCATGACGAGCGTCCTCAGGGCGATACAGGTATCCATGTTGCCGGTGAAGTCGATGTAGCCGACGGCTCCGCCGTAAGGGCCGCGGCGGTGTTTCTCGACTTCGTCGATGATCTCCATGGCTCGGACTTTCGGCGCGCCGGAGACCGTGCCGGCCGGAAGGCCGGCGCGGAGGGCGTCGAGAGAGGTGAGGCCGGGCTTGAGTAGGCCGTTGACGTTGGACGTGATGTGCATCACGTGGCTGTAGCGCTCGACCTGCATGACGTCGGAGAGGCGGACGCTGCCGTATTGAGCGACGCGGCCGACGTCGTTGCGGGCGAGATCGACGAGCATCACGTGCTCGGCCCGTTCCTTGGGATCGCCCAGCAGCTCTTCGGCAAGGGCGCGGTCTTCAGCTTCAGTCGCACCGCGGCGGCGCGTGCCGGCGAGCGGGCGGATCGTCGTCTCGCCGTCTTCGACGCGAACCATGATCTCGGGGGAACTGCCGACGAGCGTGACGTCCGGGGTATTGAGCAGGAACATGAAGGGGCTGGGATTCACCACGCGGAGGGCACGGTAGATATCGAGCGGACGGGCCCGGGTTTCCAGCTGGAGGCGCTGGCTGATCACGACCTGGAAAATGTCGCCGGCGCGGATGTACTCCTGGCAGCGCTCGACGGCGGATTCGAACTCGGGCTGCGTCGTGTTGGACTGAAATGCGAGAGCCGGATTGCCGCGCTGCGGGGCTTCGAGCGGCTTGAGCGCGGCGGGGACGGATGCGAGTCGCCGGCAGAGTTCATCGATGCGCTCGACGGCGCGGCCGTATTCGGTGTCGAGGTCGGGCGCGTCGGCCCGGGCGTGGACGACGATGGTGACCGTCTTGTTGATGTTGTCGAAGATGACCATGCGGTCGTAGAGGGCGAACTCCAGGTCAGGGATTTGTCGGTCGTCCTCGGGTGCGTCGGGAAGATGCTCGGCGTAGCGGACGACGTCGTAGCCGGCGTAGCCGACGGCTCCGCCGCTGAATCGTGGCAGCCCGGGAAGATGCGGGGCGGGGTACTCGGCGAGGAGCGTGCCGAGTTCGGCGAGAGGGTCGGCGACTTCGCGGGTGTGCGACCCGTCGGGGCCGGTGATGGTGAGCGAGGTGCGAGTGGCGGCGAAGTGCAGGAACGGATCGGCCCCGACGAAGCTGTAGCGACCGACCTTTTCCCCCCCGACGACGCTTTCGAAGAGGAATGAGCTGTCGGCGTCGGCGATGCAGCAGTAAGCCGAGACCGGGGTGAGCGTGTCGCTGAGGAGGCGACGGTAGATGGGGACGAGGCGCGACCGGGTCGCCAGCTGGCGGAATTCATCGAGCGGGGGGACGTGTTGCGGCATGGTGTCTCTCGTATGAGCGGCGGGGTTGAACCCCGCCGCTCGTTGGCGCTGAATTTCCCAGACGTCGTGGTGGTTTGCAACCGGGGGCGGAGCGTCTATGTTGGCGGCGTATCGCTGAAGAGCCGCGACCGGCAGGGAGCGGTCGAGTGAATGCCGACATCTCCGGAAACCTGGATTCTCGAAGAGGCCGGGTTTCTGGAGGGATCAATGCTCGGCAACGTTCGGCCCTTGCTGGCGCGTCGGGCTAGCAGTGTGCGGCTACATCACCTGAGCGAGGAACACATGAGTCAGTCGGTATGCCGTTGGGGAATTCTGGGGGCGGCGGGGATCGCGCGGAAGAACTGGCGCTCGATCCGGAACGCGGGGAACGCGACGCTCACGGCGGTCGCCAGCCGGGAGCAATCGCGGGCGGCGGAGTTCATCCGGGAGTGCCAGTCGGATGTGGTGTTTCCGGAGGTTCCGGCAGCGGTGGGAGGATATGAGAAGCTTCTCGCCCGCACAGACGTGGACGCTGTGTACATCCCGCTGCCGACGGGGCTGCGGAAGGAGTGGGTGATCCGGGCGGCGGAAGCCGGGAAGCATGTGCTGTGTGAGAAGCCGTGCGCGCTCAATGGCGACGACCTGCAGGAGATGATCGACGCCTGCCGGAAGAACAAGGTGCAGTTCATGGACGGCGTGATGTTCATGCACAGCGGGCGGTTGCCGAAAATCCGTGACGTGCTGAATGACGGCGAGAGCATCGGCGAGGTTCGGCGAATTCACGCGCATTTCAGCTTTCGGGCGCCGGATGACTTTCTGCAGGGGAACATCCGTGTCAGCAGCGAACTGGAGCCGTACGGCTGCCTGGGGGACCTGGGCTGGTACACGGCCCGGTTCGCGCTGTGGGTGATGAACGGGCAGCTGCCGCGGAAGGTGACGGGGCAGATGCTGGGCGAGTACGGCCGGGGCGACAGCCCGGAGCCGGTGCCGACGGAGTTCTCAGCCGAGTTGTTCTTCGACGGCGGCGTGACGGCGGGGTTCTACTGTTCATTCCTGACGGCGCACCAGCAGCACGCGACGGTCAGCGGTTCGAAGGGGTGGCTGCACGTGGACGACTTCGTGCTGCCGTTTCAGGGGAGCGAATCAGCGTTCGTCGTGGAGAACTCGCACATGTCGCAGCGGGTGTGCGATTTCACGATGGAGCGGCATCCGCGGCGGATCGCGGTCTCCGAATACAGCCACGGGCACCCGACGGCCCAGGAGACACAACTGTTCCGGACGTTCTCGGAACTGGCGCTGAGCGGGAAGCCGGACAACTACTGGCCGGAGATCGCGCTGAAGACGCAGCAGGTGCTGGATGCGTGCCTGGCGTCGGCGCGGGACGGCGGGGGAGCCGTCCGAGTGGGGTGAGCGGTGGCTTTCGGGAAGGGCGTTCCGGATTCCGCGCAATGCGGCCGACCCATATAATGGCCGGATTGCAGAACAAAGGATCCTTCAATGCCCGCGACGGAACAGACCGCCGAACTGGCTGCATTTCATCAGTACGTCGGGGAACGATTGCGCACAGGCGAACCCACACCATCTCCGGAGGAAGTACTGGTTGAGTGGGAACTGCAGAATCAGGCTGCCCGCCGGGAAAAGGCCGTCTCAATGGTGCAGCAGGCACTCGATGAGATTGATGCCGGGGATGTGAGCATTTCTGTCGACGCGCATCTGCAGGAAACGCGTCAGCTGCTGGAGAAGTTATCGCGACAATGACGCATCGCGTCGTCACGCATTCGCTCGCCCGCCGCGACGTTCGCAGCATTGTCGAGTGGCTGCACGCCCGGTCGCGGGCAGGCGCCATCAGTTGGTTCGCGGCTTACGAGGCTGCCCTCCGAAGGATCAAAGCGGCGCCTGCCGGATATTCCCGTCTGGAAGAGTCGGAGTTTTTTCCAGGCCGTGACCTGCGTCAGTTCCTGTTCAAGACGCGTCGAGGTCGCGTCTACCGCGGCGTCTTTGAGATTCGCGGCCGGGACGTCCTCATCCTGCGCGTTCTCGGTCCGGGACAGGACTGGCTGGGGGCCGAAGATATCGACGAGACGTGATGAAACAGTCCATCGCAGCCGGACTAGGCTTTGTGTCACTCGGCGCGCTCGGACGATCAGAACTTGTACGCCGGGTTCGAGCGGTCGAAGTCGATGTCAGTGAGGCCGAGGTTCGTCTTCAGATCGCTGTAGGTGTATTCCTCGATGAGGTAGGGCTTGCCGCCGGCCTGGGCGGGAAAGCCCCAGTTTTCGACGCGGACCGGGTAATTGGTCTCCTTGTCGAGGAACAGCCGCGAGGTGTGGAACTGAAACTGCTTGCGCGGGCGCGGATGCGTGCACTCGATGACGAGGCACGGTTTTTCATTGAGCTTGGCGTTCTGGTAGTACTGGACCTCGCATTCGCCGTACTTCGACTCTTCCTCCCAGCGCTCGGCGATGGCGGTGATCATATTGCGGAGACCAATGTCGGTGATCTTGTGGCGGCTCTCGGCCGTCACCTGCGGATCATCGGGCTTGAGGGAGATCGTGCCGAAGAAGGACTTGAAACCGGAGCCTTCGTGGGCAAGCAGCATGTCCTGGTTCCGCCCTTTGACGAACAGCACCTCTCGGCCGGCGTTCTCCCCGCCGAACAGCAGGTAAACGCTAAACGGGTCCTCGCGGAACTTCATCCGCATCGTCTCCGTGTTGAGCTGGCCGTTGATCAGCTCGCGGCGAGTGATGACGGCTTCATAGTCCTCGACCGTCTGCAGCGCCTCCAGGCTGGCCTGGGCGAGGCGGATGGCGGGCTTGAGCGGATGCTCGGCAGCCGTTTCTCCGGGCGCGGCAGCGGTTTGGGCAGCGGGGTCGTCCGCGACGGAGCGATTGGCGACGAGAGCGGTCGCGCCGAGCGCGAACATCAATCCCACGACGACAGGACGCCCGACAACTCGAATCGATTGCAGCATTTCGTTGACTCCTCAACGCGAGTGGAACAGCTCGCGGCATAGTGCCGCTGAACTATGCCCCACTTCCTGCGGGGGGTCAATACGGGTTGCGAGGCACGATTTCGCCGGTACGACGGCGGACGGCCGACATTCGATGCGAGGCCATCGATAACTCACGGATGTCCGGGGACCGGCGCTCGGTCTGCTTCCGGACATGCACCCCGTTTGGGAGTCGGCGCCGAAACATCCAGGGCCGGGGGGACTCCTCAGCTGTAGAAAGGGCTACCCCAGCGCGGCTGGGGAGGATTAGCAGCGGCCCTCGGAAAGTGTCAAGAGGAAGGACGAGGCGGTCGGAGTTCAGGCTGCCGCGTCCGCGGATTCCTTTGTCGTTCGCCAATCGGCGAGATTGCAGCCGAGCAGGCGCTCGAGCCGCTCGACGTTGGGAGCGAACTGTTCTGTCAGCAGGACGCGGAGATCAGGCGGGATCGGCACGCGGGGTGCGCGGGGCGTATTAATCTGAAGCAGACTGCGGATCGCCGCGTGACGCAGTCGGGTCGGCGTGACGGCGCGAGCGGACGACTTCAGCCAGGCGGGGGGATAGCGGACCAGTCGCTGCAGGCGCAGGCTGCGAACGCTGCGGCTCCGGTTGATGACCGGGAACTCCGAATCCGCAACGCTCCGCAACCGTAAGAACGACAGGCAATCGGCATGGGCTGCGGCGGGATCCCGGGCGAACCGGTCGTACAGCACTACGTGCACGTGTTCCCGTCCGAATTCGTCGAAGTAGCGCTCCAGCTGCGGCGCGAAATCGACGACGTCGCGATAAAGGAGGCGGGAATCCGGGCGACCGTGAGGCCAGTCCACCCCCTGGCGGCGGCGGTGTTCGGCGGCGAGGGCGGCGGAGAATTCGCGGATATTCTCGGTACCGGCGAGGAGCCCCTGGTTGTGCAGCGAGTGCAGCATATCGACCGGGTTTCGAAGCATGGCGATGATGCGGACGGGGCCGAGCTCGGCTCGAATCCGCCGCGCGGCAGTCCGGGAATAGAGGTACCAGACGGACGCTTCGCCGATCGCGGCCGCGTCGTGCGCCGGAGCGAACAGCGCATCGTACCGGTGGGCGCAGCGGATGTAGGTGTCCTGGTGGATGTCATCGGCGAAGTAGTGCGGCTCCTTGTTCTCCGGCATGAAGACGTCCGGGTGACGCCGGAGATACTCATACATCGCCGTCGTGCCGCACTTGGGCGCGCCGATGATCAGGAAGCTTGGTCGGGGCATGTTGGCACCCTTCGTGCGATGAGGGGACTGGGCGATGTAATTCGCCCGGCGAGGAGCGTCAAGACGAGATGAGGTCCGGGAGGGACGGCCAATCTCCGACGGGGTTCGACCGGTCTTGAGGCGGATCCGGCCTCGTCCCTATAGTTCGGCCCCTAAGGCTGCAAGGCAGAGAGCGTCATGTCCCACTCCGGCGACGACACGCCGTTCCGCGCGATCATCGAGCCGGCCGAGGCCGGCGCGATGCTCACGGGCGTTACACGGGATGAGGGGTGCGACTGGTCGCCGGAGGATCTGGAGGCGGCGTACCTGCGCGCCCTGGAGGCCGCCGAATTCGCCGATCTGCAGCTGACGGCGGAGATCGGCGACGCAGTCGAGGAGGAGCCAGTATCGGGGGATGTCTTCGCCGCCGATGCGACCGGGGGTCCAAGGGAATCGGACTTCACGGGTGTGGCGTCAGAGACCGGGCCGGCGGTGGCGGAACCGGAGCAGGGCTCGCCGGCCGTCACTCCACGGCAGGTGCTGGAGGCGCTGCTGTTCGTCGGAGGAGAGCCGCTGACGGGCAAACGTCTGGCGGATCTGCTCGGCGGCGGGTTTGATCACGAGCAGGTGGATGAACTGATTGAAGAACTGAACCGACAGTACCAGCAGGAGGGGCGGCCCTACGAGGTGCGGCTGGGATCCGGCGGGTATCGGCTGGAGCTTTCGCCGGAGTTCGAACCGGTCCGGAACCGCGTGTACGGACTGGGGCCGAAGGACGTGAAACTCTCGCAGGACGCGCTGGAGATTCTGGCGCTCGTCGCGTACCAGCAGCCGGTGGACAAGGAGACGATCGAAGCGACCGGCAAGCCGAATGCGGGGGCGCTGCTGCGGCAACTGCTGCGGCGGGAGCTGATCGAGCTGGAGCGGTCCACCGACAACGACGCGGTGCGGTATCGCACGACCGGGCGGTTCCTCGAGTTGTTCGGGCTTGCGGAACTGGAAGACCTGCCGCAGCCGGACGACCTGATGTTCAAGTAGAGGGCAGCGGGGTGATGCAGCCGCTTCGACGGCGTGAGACTCGTTTTCTCTGTAAGGGAGATCCGACCACGAGGGGTGCTCGGCAACGTTCGGCCTTTGCTGGCGCGGCGGGCTCGTGTGGGCGGGATTCGCAGTTCGAACGGTACGGAAAGGACGGCTCTCGCCTCTTCAGCTATTGATGACGGTGACCCGGACGGCGGCTCGGCCGGAGCGTTTGATTTCGTACATCGCGGCGTCGGCCGCGGCGATCATCTCGGTCGTCGCCTGCGGCCTCGCGAAGACGGCGACGCCGATACTGAAGGTGACGGGCCATCCTTGCCGGGTCATCTCCGCGTGCAGCGCCGTGAGCAGACGGTCGGAGGCGGCACAGGCGCCGGCCTCTTCGACATCCGGCAAGAGCACGGCGAATTCGTCGCCTCCGAGCCGGGCCACGCTGTCGTAGTTGCGGACGTTCGCCCGCAGCACTTCGCTGGTCGCGATCAGCAGGCGGTCTCCCGTCTGATGGCCGCGGGTGTCGTTGAGCTCCTTGAAGCGGTCGCAGTCGAGGAAGGCGACGGCGAGCGGTGCACCGCTCCGCTGACTGCGATTGCGTTCGGCTTCGACGCGCGCCAGGAAGCCGCGGCGATTGAGCAGACCGGTCAGTGGGTCCGTTTCGGCCGCTTCATGGGCGCGGCGGATGGACTCCTTCCACTTCTGGACCAGCAGCGTGAAGGCGATGAGGACCGCGGTGCCGATCACGGCTGATGGCAGATCGACGGCCGCGTGGTCAACTCCCCGGTACGAAATGGCCGGAAGATACCAGCCGCATGCGGAGCCGAACGTCAGCACCAGTGCGGGGCGGGTCCCGGCGATCCAGGCGGCGGCGACGATCTGCGGGGCGCAGAGCGCGACGGCAACGAGAGGGAGACCGGCCAGTGTGCCCAGGAGGGCGGTGCAAGCCGTGACGAGTGCGGCTTCGATGACGAGCAGGAGCCACACGGGGCGGGAAAGGGGGGCCGCGGATGACGCGGAATGGGCGGATTCGCGCGGATTCCGGGCGCCGCCAGGTCCCTCCTCGATTTGCAGCTCAGGTGTTGTCAACACGGCTGGACTTACAGCTTGGCTTAGCGATCCGCGCTGATCCGCGGCCCCCTTAGGCCTGGGAGGGCGCGTCGCGGTCGTGGGCTTCTTCGAGTTTGCGGAGGAGAGAGCGGTAATGGCGGAGGCATTCCTCGATCATCGGCCGCAGTTCGGCCATTTCGGTTCGCTGCTGGGCGGTCAGCTCCAGGACCGGTTTCATCCAGCCGTTCATGAGCTGGAACTGCTGCTCCATCACGTTGAGAACCGATCGCGGGAGGCGGTTGACGACGGTGATGCGGTCGGGTCGAGAGGAGTCGTCGCCCTGGTCGTCGTCGGCGTCGGTCGCGTCGCGGACAATCGGCCTGTTCTCGGCCGGTGCGGCCTGTGTGACAGCGGGGGCACTTTGTCCGCCCGCTGATCGGTCAGAGAGTGCGGCGGGCAGCGTTTCGGGCCACTTAACGTCGATGGGCGGCACGTCGATTTCAATGGGCCGATCGGCGAGACGCGCGATCTGGGCCAGGCCATCGTTGATCCGTTCCGAGAGTGACGTAAGCCCTGTATTGAGCGCTTCGATCTTATTGACGGCGGCGGCGATGTGGTCGTCGTGGCCGTTGCGGTCGGTAAGCTGGCCGACACCGGTGGTCACGGCCTTGCGGATGGAGTCTAGGCCGTCCGCAAACGTCGAGAGCTGAGCGATGACGAGGCCGACCTTGTCGTCGGCGCCGACGCCGCGTAGCTTGACGTTTTGCCGAAACGTGCGGCGGATGTCTTCGCAGCGCTCCTGTTCCTGAGGGGTCAGCTTGCCCAGCAGCTCCTTGAATTTGAGCAGGTTCCACTCCGTGCCGCTGGTAAGGGTCTGCGCGTCGTTCTGGTAGCTGGAGACGATGAGCGTCTCCAGTTCCTGCACGTTCATAACCGGCAGCACCTTCTCGGCGATGCGGTTCATGTTGCGGTAGGAGCCCTGCAGCAGGAACGGCGGCTCGGTGCGATAGTCGTCGTGCGTGGCGGCCGACTTGATGTACTCCTTGTTCATCGTCAGTACGACGTCGCGCACGCGAAGCAGCTTGATCATCGTGTTGACGTACTCGCCGAGTTCGTCGAGCGGGTACGTCCCTTCGAGGTCGATGCCCTCGGTGAGCGCCGCCAGGTTCTCGGGGGCGCTGACGGCGGAGCCGTCGGCCCGGGTGCGGGCACGTTCGGCCATCTGGATGACGGCCTGCACGTCGCCGCGGCTGCGGGACGCGAGACGGGCGAGTACGGGATTCGACGTGAGGGCGTTCTCGAGATAGCTCATCTCGAATGCGGCCCCGCTGTCGCCGATGATCTCGCCAAGGTTATAGATGTCGGCCCGGTTGGCGAGCATGTCGGGGATCTTGAACTTCTCGCCGCTCTCGGTGTACGGGTTCCCCGCCATCACCACGCAGACCTTCTTGCCGCGGAAGTCGTACGTGCGGGTGTGCCCCTTGTAGACGCCTTCGACCTTCCGCTGGGCGTCGCAGAGCGAGATGAACTTCTGCAGGAACTCCGGATGACAGTGCTGAATGTCATCCAGATAGATCATCACGTTGTCCCCCATCTCGAACGCAAGGCTGAGCTTTTCGACCTCCTCACGGGCGCCGGCATTGGGAGCGGCCTGCGGGTCGAGCGACTTCACCTCGTGGCCGAGGGCCGGGCCGTTGATCTTCATGAATATGATCCCCAGCCGGTTGGCGACGTACTCCATCAGCGTCGTCTTGCCGTAGCCGGGGGGGGAGATGAGCAGCAGCAGGCCCTGCCGGTCGGTCCGCTTTTGCTCGCCGGCGGTGCCGACCTGCTTGGCAAGGTTGTCGCCAATCAGGGGAAGATAAGTGGTGTCGATCAGCCTGTTGCGGACGAAGGACGTCAACACCCGCGGCTTGAACTCGTTCAGCTTCATCTCGCTGCGGGCGTCGTCCACGATCTCGGTCTTGAGATGGTGATAACGCTGAAATCGCGGCACCACGTCCCGTTCGAACGCGGCCAGCTTGTGCAGGAAGCGGTTGAAGTTCAGTGAGTAACGGCCTCCCGCGATGGCCGGATGCGTGCCGGCCAGGCCGTTGATCTCCCGATCGGTCTCTGCGGCGACGATGCGCCGCTCGTCGATGGAACCGGCGAGGAGACAAACGGACGCTTCGTCGACGTAATCGTGGGTCGCGCTCCGGGAGTCGACATACGCGCGTACCCAGTCCCGGATGAGTTCAAAGGCCGGCGCGGTGGCTTTCTGCAGCGAGTGCAGCGACTCGGTGAACCGCTCACTCCGGCCGTGGACGTGGAGGTGTTCCTTGAACTCGCGGACCAGGTCGGCGGCCGCCTGGCTGACAGCGAACGTGTCGCCGGTGGTCAGCTCGTAGAACAGGTACTCAGCGGCTTCGCCGGCGAGGGCGTCGTCAACGCTAGCCCGACGCGCAAGCGAGGGGGATTTGGAGTCGGCGTCGGGTGGAGTACTCGGCCCTTGCTGACGCGACGGGCTACCAAAGAGATCGACTTCCGCCAAAAACGCGGCGAGCATTTCCTGCAGCTCTTCGATGTACTCGGCCTGCTGCGTGGTCCCGGGGAAGGCCTGTGCGACGGCGCCGAAGCCCGCGAGGCGCGCCCCCATCAGGGTTTTGACCCGCTTGTCGGCAAAGTACTCCCAGAACAGGCGGGCGACGGCGCGGGCCAGCGACGAGTAGCGGAGCAGGCCGCAGGTCGCGTCGATCTCGAGCAATGCCTGCAACAGAAGGGCGGCATCGTGGTCGTGGACCCCCTTCGTGTAGCCTTCGCTGTAGCGCGGGGCCATGAAGCGCTGGACTTCGGCCGTGAGGGAATCGAGATCGCGCGGGGCCGCGCTCCCCTTCGGGTCGCGGATAAACGGGCTCTCGTCGTTAGTGCGGGCCGTGCTCAGGATTTGGTACGCCAGGTACTCGGCGCGGTACACGTCCCGGTTCTCGCTGACGACTTCCATGTCACGGACGTCATCGAGGGCGTCGATCTCGGGATTGTTGAGCGGCTCGTAGAAGTCGGTGCCGGTAAGGTGCAGGCAGAGGTCGCCGTCGCGCTGAACGGTGGTGAGGTCCAGCACCTGTGTATTCACTGAGAAGCGGTGCTTGCCGAACTTGATAACGTTCTCGCCATCTTCGTACAGCTCCTGCTTGTCCTTGAGCTGGCGGACGGCGTCTTCGCGGATCGTCTTCAGCCGCGACTGGATGTCGTCCACCTTGACGCTGTCGCCGAGGCCGTCCAGCTGCCGCACGATGTCGCGGACCTTTTCGATCATCAGGTCCCCGGCGAAGTAGCCGTGGATGTCGTTGACCGATTCGAGCCCGTCGACGCGGGACTTGATCCCCTTGAGGATGCGGTCGGCCGCGGACGCAAGGGCGCCGGCCCGCTTGTTGCGGGCTTCGACCAGCTGCAGCCGTCGGGTCTCGAACGCGTTGTAGATTTCGTCCCGCTTCTCGGCGAGCTGGACCACGAATTCGTCGAATTCGGCGAACTTCCCCTCGAGTTCCTCGACCTGCACCATCAGCTTGGTGAGGTACTCTTCGCACTTCTGCGGGGCGTCGCAGACGTCGAGGAAGTTGACGACCGACTGGTTGAGCAGCTTGAGCTGTGAGCCGAACTCGGCCGCCCCTTCGACCGAAGCCAGCTCCTGCATCTTCCGCTTGAGCGCAGCCCGCGCGGTGTTGACCTTGGTGAAGACCGCCGAGATGCCGTCGATGATGGCGGTTCGCTGCGTGGCGTCGTCGATCTTCAGGTTCGAGACGATCTCGATCAGCATCTCCAGCTCGGTCGCCGATGCGCCGATCCGCTCCGCCTGCTTTTTCGCTTCGCTGACTTTCTGCAGGCCTTCGATCGCCGCCTGCTCATCGGCGACCTTGTCGGCGTAGGGCTGCAGTGCATCCGGCCTGAGCAGGAACTCGACGCAGCGATGCGACAGCCGCTCCGTCTCCTGAGTGACCTCCTGTTCCAGACCCTCGACGGTCGGGAGATCGACGTACCGCAATTCCTTCAGGCCGATGATCTCACCGCGGATGCCCCGCAGGCCGGCGAGTGATCTCACGAAGCCGTCGATCGCGTCGAACCGGGCGCGATGCACTTCCGACAGCAGAGCCCGCGTCTTCTGCTGGACCTGCTGCGTCTGTTCGGCAGTGTTCTTGCGGACGCGGACAACCTTCTCGAACTCATCCACGGCCGATCGCGCGGCGTCGCGGATCTGCGCCAGCGGCTCTGCCAGGTTCTCGGCCCCCGCGTGTCCGATCCAGAAGTAGGAGTCGAGGACGTCGGTCGTCAGTTTGACAAGATCGACATACAGGCCGGAGTACGAATCCTCTTTGTCGATCAGCTTGAGAATCGCCTGGCATTCGGCCATGCCGCGGACGATGTCGCGATTGCCGATCTTGTACAGGTAGGAATCGGAGTTCGTCGGCGGCACGTAGTTTTCACCGACGTAGGGAGTCTGCCAGACCTGCACGGCGTGGTGCTTCTGGGGCTCCGGCTGCACCTTGAACTGCAGCATCTCGCCGGCGTGAAACAGCGTGAAGCCGTTGCACACGACCGGCGTCTCGACCTTCTGCTCGATCATGTTGTAGCCGAGCAGCACGTAATCCCCCGACTGCGGCTGATGGAACACAAAGAGCGTGTCCTCGCCGTTGGGGCTGGCAATCCGCCGCTCAAACAGCAGCCCGGTATGAGCGCTGTCAAAAGTCTTGTACTCCCCCGACTGCAGGAAGTAGCCGCTGGAGAAGATGAGCCCGTGATCATCGGGCAGCAGCACGCACGCCTGCTCAATGGCGTCGAGCCGGCGGGCCTGCTCGATCTTTTCGCTGTAGACGATATAGCGGAACCGCGCCTCCTGGTACGGCTTGATCTTCAGCAGGATCAGGTTGCCGACGATCGCGTAATAGGTCTCGGCGTCGTCGAGCGTCTGGTCGGCGTTGTCGACCGGTTCGGAGTAGATCCCCTGCCCCGAGTCGGTATTGTTCTCGATCTTGATGGTCAGGTCGCCGCCGACTGTCTCCACGAACAGGCGGTCTTCGATAGAGATGTGCGGGTGAACTCCCTGCCGATGCATGTCGCGCGTGCAGCGGATCCATTCAAACTCGTGCTGCGGCGGCGGGCGGACCTCGTGGTCGCTGCGGTTGTCGAGATACTGCAGGCCTTCGGGCCGCAGCAGCCATTTAAACGTTTTGACGTCCAGCGGCGAGCGGCCGACCTGAAACACCATGAACAGGTGCGGCCCGCGATGCACGAACTGCGCGAACGTGGCGTTCTTGTAGTAACGGTAAACGTCCTGCAGGTCCTTCTCGAACCGCGGGTCGTTGAGACCCAGCACATCGAAGCCTACCGGCTGCAACCCGTGGGCCTCTGCAGAAGCTTCGCCGCTCTCACCGCCGGGACGCCGGAACTCATATGCAGCGAAGACGTCGGCGATGTGCCGCTCGGTTTTCAGCCCGAAGTGCACGTTGTACCCGAACAGAAACCGGTCCCCGACGGCCGCCATATCCCGCGGGACACAGTTGTGCTCCGTCGTGATCCGCTCGGTCGCCAGCAGCTTGACGTCGATCGACCCGAAGACATCCTTCCGCGCCGCGTTCAGCCGCGACAGTCGCGCGCGCAGCTCCTCCCCGTACCCCCGCAACCGGTTGCGGATGATCTCATAAGTGCCGCCTTCCAGCTGCGGAGCGGCATCGGGTTGGGGAGTGGGATCGGGCATTCAAGGGGGGACCGCGGATGGCGCGGATCTGGCGGATTTTCGCGGATCAGCGAGAACCCGCGTCATCTGCGTCATCCGTGGTCTCCTTTGGGGACGACTCGGTGCTGCTTGCGTTCGTTGCTGAAAACCTTGCGCCGGAACTCAGGTTTCTCGCCAAAGTTGAGCAGCAGGCCGACTTCGATATCAGTGGCTTTCAGGTAGTTGATCAGCTGAGCCTCGTGTGCGGGGTGCAGGTTCTCGACGGATTTGATCTCGACGATGACCAGGTTCGAAACCAGCAGGTCCGCGCAGTAGGTGCCGACCCGCAGTTTCTCGAAGTACACCTCCACCGGCATCTGGGGCACGACGAACAGGCCGGCGTTTCTCAGCGAGATTGCCATCGAGTTCTCGTAGACCTTTTCGAGGAAGCCGAAGCCGAGCGTGTTGTAGACGTGATAGAACGACTTGATGATCGCGTCGGTGAGGTCGGCGTGGAGGAGCTTGTCGCTGGGCATAGGAGTCTCCCGTCAAAGGGGGCCGCAGATGGTACGGATGACGCGGATTTACGCAGATTCTATCCGCGAGAATCCGCCAGATCCGCGTCATCAGTGGCCCCTCTTTCGATCAAGCATGCGACTGCTCCGCCGCCCCGATTCCCAGGGACGCCACCTTCTTGTCGCTGACTCCCGCTGACTGCACCACGCGCTGCAGTCGTTTGAGTGCGCTGGTCGTCGCGTCGTCGTCGGCCTGCAGCATGAACTTCGCCAGCAGGGCCGTGACGGTCATGTCTTTCACGTCCTCGAAGCTCATCCCGAAGTGGTCCGTGAACTTTCTGAGGCTCGAGCGGAAGTCGCCGTTCGACTCGCCGTTGAAGAACGTGTTCTTCACGTCGCTCAACACGTCGCTGTTGTAGACCCAGCGGTCGACCGCCTTGCCGGCTTTGACCGAGTCGACAATCTTGTCGAAGAACTCCGTCTCGCCGCCGACGATGTCGATGCGGGCCGTCTGCAGCGCCTTGCCGACGATGTCCGCCTGGCTCTTGGCGATCTCTTCCTGCGCGGAGATCGCGGCAATCTCGATGTCCTTGTCCTTGTTCAGCCGCAGCTTGAACTCTTCGTGCTCGCGGCCCACGCCGTCGAACAGCTTCATCGCTTCGGCCTTCTCCTCGATGCCGCGGGCTTCGGCGGAGAACTTCTGGTGCATGACGTCGGCTTCCGCCAGGCCCAGCTTCTGGACGGCGTCCGCCTTCGCCTTATGACCTTCGGCTTCGGCAACCAGCTTCTTCTGGATGACGACCGCTTCGGCCGTTCCCTGCTTCTCGGTGGCATCGGCCTTTGCGAGGATCACCTGCGCTTCGGCGAGTCCGGTGGCGGCGGTCTCGGCCTGCACAGCCTCGGCCAGCATTTTCTTGGCCGCAGTCTGCTTCTCGGCCGCCTGCCGCTCCGCCTCGGCTTCGATCACCATCTGCTGAGCCACGAATTCGGCCGACTGCTTGGCCGCCTCGGCTGCCTTGATCTCTTTGACCAACGACTCCTGGGCCGCCATCTCGGCGAGCGTGATCTTGACCTGCTTCTCGCGGTCCGCCGTGGCGAACTCCTCGGTGTCCTTGATCTTCTGCTGTTCTTCGACCACCGTCCGTTCGACGGTCACCCGTTCGCGGATCACCTCCTGGATGTTCCGCTTCTCGACTTCGATCGCCTTTTCCTTGTCGATCTGGGCGAGGCCGACGATCCGCTCGCGCTCGGTCACTTCGAGCTGCCGGTCCTTCTCCACGCGTTCGCGCTCGACGGCGTCGGTGCGTTCCTTGTTTCGCTGTGCAACAATGACCTGGCGGTCCTTGTTCTGCGTCGCGACCTCCACCTCTTCCTCGGTCGTGATGCGGGCCCGTTCCGACTTGAGCCGCTCTTCCTGCTGCACCTTGGCCGCCTCGGCGTGCTGGCGGGCCGTGATCTCCGCGATCTCCCGCTTCTGCTTCTCGACCGCCTCGACGCGCTGCTTCTCCAGCTCCAGGATCGCTTCCTGCGCCTCGACGTCCTGCTTCTTGATCGTCTTCTCTTTTTCGCGCGTGATCTCGTTCGAGCGGACGTGCTCTCGGGCCGTCAACTCGGTGATCTTCTTGATACCCTCGGCGTCGAGGATGTTGTTCGCGCTCAGCTTCTCGACTGGCGTCTGCTCGAGGTAGTCGATCGCGCAGTCGTCGAGAATGTAGCCGTTGAGGTCTGTCCCGATGTGCTTGAGAATCTCGTCCTTGAACTTGTCCCGCTCAGTGTAGAGGTCGACGAAATCGAAGTGCTTGCCGACGGTCTTCAGGGCCTCGGAGAACTTGGCGTCGAACAGTTCGACCAGTGCCTGGTGCTCGCTCGCCCGACGGCAGCCCAGTGACTGAGCCACCTGCAGAATGTCCTCGCGCGTGTTGTTCACGCGGACGAAGAACGCGACCTCGATATCGGCCCGGATGTTGTCGCGGCAGATCAGTCCCGACTCGCCGCGGCGGGCGATCTCGATCCGCTTGACCGACAGGTCCATCTGCTCCGCGCGGTGAGCGATCGGAATCACGATCGTCCCGCGCCCGGTGGCGACCCGCAGTCCGCCGACGCCGGTAATGATCAGCGCCTCTTCCGGGCCGACCTTGCGGTAGAACCGCGAGATCAGGATCAGCAGGCCGAAGAGGATGAACAGACCGATGATACCGCCGACGATGTATTCCATGGTTTCAAGCCCGAGTCAGAACTCGTGAGATGGGATTGGCTGATTCGTTTCAAAGGGGCCGCAGATGACGCGGATTGGACGGATTTACGCGGATCTGATCTGCGTGAATCCGTCCAATCCGCGTCATCCGTGGCCTCTCTTTTTCAGTGATGGGTTCTAAACCGACTGGCTGCGTACGAAGTACACCCGCTGTTCGGCGGAGTAGTCGACGATTTCGGCTCGTTCTCCTTTGGGGATCGCTCCCTCGACCGCCCGGACGTTGAGCATTAACGGTGCTCCCTCGGCCTGACATTGGGCCTGTCCGAAGTCAGGCGTCGCCTGCAGGCTGGTTATCACGCAGGACCGGCCGATCATGTCTTCCACGAGGTTCGGCTCGACCAGTTTGAGTTTGCCTTTCAGCGGCGTGGTGATGACTTTCGCCGCCACCAGGCCGATGCCGATGTCCCGCAGCACCGCGACGATGATCTCCTGCGTTGTCGGGTCCGCCAGTCGCTTGTCGAATGCGGTCGATGCCAGCCACGCCGGCAGTGCGAACGCGCTGACCCACACCATCAACGGCACATCGCCGAGGTTGAACCACCTGAGGCCGACCAGGCCCCAGTCAAACACCGATTCGTGGCCGTCCAGGCCGGGTTCGACGTCCAGGTCGAAGTCCAGAAAGTCGAGGTCAAACGCGCCGACAATCACCATCAGCCAGTAGCCAACTACCGCCGTCAACAACACTGAGAACGGCAGTGTCGGCCACGAGAACCACTGCTGAAGAATATCCATCATCGCCCGCCTCGCTTTCGCCCCCTCCTGGGTCTGTTGACAATATGCAACACGCCTCCGGGCAGTCCGCCGGGGAAACGCAACCCGGTCCGATCGGATCACAAAAATCGACCCGCGGACGCAAGTTTGCGGGTGAGAACTATTCGAAGGTCCGTGCCGATTTTGCGGTTGGGGGAAGTGGAACAGGAGCAAACGGAGGGAACAGAGGAGGAGGGTCTGTCGCGTCAAGGCCGAATGGTTGGTCGCTTGCACTATCTCTTCATGCAGCGGTGGATTCGCCGCCGGCTTCCCACTCAACGAATCTCCGTTGCCTCTGTTTCCTCCTGTTCAACCCTTTCGCCGAGCAGTATGCGATTGACTTGCCGCTGGTTCTCGATGATGTTGGAATCCTCACAACCGCACCGAGCCACCCCACAGGATCGTGTCCATGCCCGCCCAATACAACCGTCGCGACTTCCTGCAGACATCCGCCGCGCTCGCCGGCGCCGCATCCCTGTCCGCCGCAGGTCTTTCCGCCCGCGCCGCGGACAAAGACCCGCTGTACATGATCTCTCTCGCGGAATGGTCGCTCAACAAGGAGATCTTCGGCGGCAAGCTGGACCACCTCGACTTCGCGAAGACGGCGAAGGAGGAATTCGGGATCGATGCGGTCGAGTACGTCAACCAGTTCTTCAAGGACAAGGCGAAGGACCAGGGGTACCTGGCGGACATGAAGCAGCGCTGCGAGGACCACGGCGTCCGCAGCCTGCTGATCATGTGCGACGGCGAGGGACATCTTGGCGATCCCGACGAGGCCAAGCGTCGCGAGGCCGTGGACAACCATAAGAAGTGGGTCGAAGCCGCCGCCTTCCTCAACTGCCACTCCATCCGCGTCAACGCGGCCAGCAGTGGCACGTACGAGGAGCAGCTCGCTCTCGCCGCCGACGGACTCCACGCTCTCACGCTCTTCGCCGAAGACCATCAGCTCAACGTCATCGTCGAGAACCACGGCGGCCTCTCTTCCAACGGCGAATGGCTGGCGTCCGTGATGCGCCGTGTCGATCACCCGCACTGCGGCACGCTCCCCGACTTTGGCAACTTCAACCTCGGCAACGGCGAGTGGTACGACGTCTACAAAGGCGTCGAGGAACTCATGCCGTTCGCCCAGGCCGTGAGCGCGAAATCGTACGACTTCCCCGAGGACCGTCCGCTCGTCACGACCGCCGGAGAACGCGAGATCGACTACCTCAAGATGATGAAGATCGTGGTGGATGCCGGGTATCGCGGCTACGTCGGCATCGAGTACGAGGGTGGCCAGCTCGACGAGTACGAGGGCATCCGTCGCACGAAAACGATGCTGGAGCGGGCGCGCGATGAACTGTCGGCCTGAGTGCTGAACCGGTCGATCCTCCCCCGCGGCGAATCCTCGATGGGGCCGGCCCCGGACGCTGAGGCTCATTGGAGGAACGACACGACTGCCGACAACTCGCGGTTGGCGAGGTCGAGGTCGCACCGACTTGCAGCTGCGCAGGCAGTGCGCGGCCGGTCCACGCCTCAGTTGACCGCACAGCCGCCCGGCGAACAGAGACAGACGCCGGCCGGTCCGGTATGCTGCAACGCAATCCATCGGCGAAGTCTGCGAGGCTCGCCGGAGAATCGTGCAAACCGGAAACGGAGAAATCATGCCGCTCGACTGGACGCCGCTCCGCAAGATCATCGACGCCGGAGAGCGGTTCCTGATCTCCAGCCATGTGCGGCCCGATGCGGATGCGATCGGCTCCGAACTGGGACTGCTGTCGGTACTCGAATCGCTCGGCAAGTCGGTACGGATCGCCAATCCGTCGGCAGCCGCGAAGCATATCGAGTTTCTTGATCCGGAAGGGCGCGTCCGCAAGCTGAAGGACGGCATCAGCGTCGAAGAGGCGCTGGATGTGGACGTGCACGTCGTGGTGGACACCAGCGCCTGGCAGCAGCTTCCCGATGTCGATCAGGTCCTCAAGCAGACCGCCGCCCGGAAGGTGGTGATCGATCACCACGTGAGCGGCGACGACCTGGGAGCCACCGAATTCAAGGACGTCTCCGCCTCGGCGACCGGTGTGCTGATTACGGAGCTGGCGGAGTTCCTCGGAGTTCAGCCGACGGGACACGCGGCTGACGCCCTGTTCTGCGCCATCGCAACGGACACCGGCTGGTTCCGGTTCTCGAATACTGACAGCCGCACACTGCGGACTGCAGCGCGGCTGATTGACGGTGGTGCGCGGCCAAACGTACTATATCGAGAGTTGTACGAGCGCTCGTCGGCCGCCCGGCTGAAGCTGCATTCCCTGGTGTTGAGCCGGATTCAGTTTGAGTTTGGCGGACGGCTAGGACACACGTTCGTACTGATGAAGGATTACGGTGAGACCGGAGCTCATCCTACGGACACGGAAGACCTCGTCAACGATTGTCTGCGCGTCGACGGGGTGGAATGCGCGTTCATCCTGGTGGAGCAGCGGACGGGTCAGATCAAGGCCAGCTTCCGCAGCCGCGGCCCGGTGAACGTGGCCCGCATCGCCGAGCAGTTCGGCGGAGGGGGCCACAAGCAGGCGGCCGGAGCAACTTTGCCCGGACCGCTGGCGAGCGCGCAGTCGAGCGTCCTCAAAGCCATGCAGACGTCGCTGGACGCCACAACGGTTTGAGTGCGGCGACCGGCAATCCCTCCTGAGAAACGTCCCACCCCATCGCCCGGCGGTTTCCGCTCCCGCGGAACGGCTGCGGCGGCCTCAGAGATCCAAGCCGACGGTCATTGGCCCACCCGCTATTGCGGGCACCGCAGCCTGGCGCGTCGGCACAGCAGGCGATCCATCACCCGCAAGGGAGTCCACCTATGAAGGATTCATCCAAACCGCGCCCTCCCGCTCCGGAGTCGCAGGAGATCAGCACGCTGCCGCGGCGCGGCTTCCTCAGCCGCGCGGTGGCGTTTGTGGTCGGTTCGACCGTGGGATTCGTGCCGCTGGGCGCGGCCGTAATGTTCTTCCTCGATCCGCTCACCCGGAAGAAGCGGGCCGTCGGCATGACGGGAGACGCGATCGATCCGGACGGGTACATCCGGATTGCCCCTAAAGCCGCGCTGGCGGCGGACGGGTCGCCGCGTTCGTTCAAGGTGATCGCCGACGTTCAGGACTTCTGGAACAAGTTTCCGGACGCTGAAGTGGGATCGGTCTACCTGCAGCAGAACGGGGACGAGATCAGTTGCTTCAACTCGCGCTGCCCGCACCTGGGGTGCACCGTGAAGTACGAAGGGGAAAAGCAGCAGTTTGTTTGTCCGTGCCATGAGAGCGCGTTCAGCCTGACCGGCGAGCGCACCAACAACGTTCCGCCGCGCGACATGGACTCACTGGAGTGCAGGGTGGACGAGAACGACATGGTCTGGGTCAAGTACCAGAAGTACCGGGCGGGCATACAGGAACGAGTGCCGATTTGAAGTGACGAAAGGGCCTGACAGGAGGAAACAGAGGAAACGGAGAAGATTCCGTCCGTGGGTTCACCAGATTGGCTACTGCCTGGTTTCTTGAATTGCGCCGCCAGTCGCCGGTGATCCAGCCCCATCGAATGGCCTGAGCAACTTTAACTCCTCTGTTCCCTCCGTTTCCTCCTGTTCCAGATTCCTCTGCAGTGATTCCAGTCTGCGCATGGGAGCGCCTCGGTGAAACGACTTCTGAACTGGCTCGATGATCGCACCGGCTACCGGGACCTCATGAAAGAGGCACTGGACGAGCCGATCCCCGGTGGCGCGCGGTGGCGCTACGTCTGGGGCAGCACGCTGGTGTTCACGTTCTTCGTGCAGGTGGTGACGGGCTTCATGCTGTGGTTCGCCTACAGCCCCAGCACGCGGACCGCCTGGGAGAGCGTGTATTACCTGTCGCATGAGATGCACCTGGGATGGCTGATCCGCGGGATCCATCACTTCACCGCGCAGGCCATGGTGGTCCTGCTCGTGTTCCACCTGATCCAGGTGGTCATCGACGGTGCGTACAAGGCGCCGCGCGAGGTGAACTTCTGGCTGGGACTGGTGTTGATGCAGATCGTGCTGGGTCTGGGGCTGACCGGCTATCTGCTTCCCTGGGACCAGAAGGGGTACTACGCAACGCAGGTGGCGACCGAGATCATGGGGTCGACGCCGGTCGTCGGTCCGGCCGTGCAGAAGCTGGCGCAGGGGGGCGCGGAGTATGGTCATCACACGCTGACACGGTTCTTCGCGCTGCACGCCGGTGTGCTGCCGGCGCTGCTGGTGATGTTCCTGTTTCTGCATATTTATGTGTTTCGTCGGCATGCCATCACGGTGAAGCATCCGCTCAAGGCGCCGGACTCCACGTTCTGGCCGGACCAGGTGCTCCGCGACGGCATCGCCTGTCTGGCGGTGCTAGGAGCAGTCCTGTTCCTCGCCGTCTGGAAGGGGGCCGAACTCACCGCCCCCGCCAACGCCGCCGAGCAGTACGAGGCGGCGCGGCCGGAGTGGTATTACCTGTTCCTGTTCCGATTCCTCAAATTCGAGTGGGTCTCGCACGCGGGGGAAGTGACGGGATTGGGAGAGGCGTTCGGAGCCGTGGTGATCCCGGGAGCGCTGATGGGCATCCTGGTGCTGATGCCGCTGACGGCGAAGATCAAGGGGGGGCACACGTTCAACATCGTCTTTTTGTCTCTAATGTTGCTGGGAGCGGGGGGCCTGACGGGACTGGCCATCTACGAGGACTGGTTCGCCGACAGTGAAGAAGGCCGGGCGTTCCGGGCCGCCGTGACGGAAGCGCACATCGACGGCGAGCGGGCCATTGAGCTGGCGCAGTCCCCCAGCGGCGTGCCTCCGCAGGGAGCGATCGAGCTGCTCAAGAACGATCCGCTCACACAGGGGCCGCGCGTGTTTCGCCGGTACTGCGCCGACTGCCACCAGCCGGCATCGATGAAGGGGGAGTTTGCGATGGAGCCGCGCGGTCCGGAACTGGCCGACCTCGTTCAGCGCGACAAGGTGACGTTCGGCAGCCGCGAGTGGATTCAGTCGGTCCTGCTGGATTTCAAGACGCATTTCGCTCCTCTGGAGAACATCGCCAACGACGAGAACGCGAATCCGCAAGCGCGCGAGGCCGCGACCGAGGTGCTGTCCGGAATGATGGCGGAGTGGTCGGCGGAAAGTGCAGCCGCCTTGCAGGACCCGGCGAACGCGGAGGATTTCCAAGCGCTGACAGAGTTCCTCTACGCCCAGAGCGGCCGCGCCGACGCGCTGCCCCCGGACCACGAGACGGTCCAGCGCGGCCGAGCGCTGTTTGCCGGCGACGAGACGTTGACCAAGGGAGAAATGTTTAGCGCGTGTGCCGACTGTCATGATCTACATGTGCGGGGGGAGGCCGAGATGGCCTTCGATTACGGAGGCAATGTGCCCCTGACCGGCTACGGAGGCGTGAACTGGCTGCGGGCGTTTGTTGCAGATCCGGCGGAGTTCTACGGTGAGCGCAATGCCATGCCGGCGTTCGGGACGCAGTTGACCGAACACGAAATGGACATGGTGGTGCGGTGGATGGCGGGCGACTATTATCAGCCGGGTCAGGTCCGCGGCGCCGGTCAGGGTCGCGGGGAGTAAAAGCCGTCAACACAGATGCGCACGGGAATTACAGAAGGTCGCGAAGGCAACGAAGATCAGCATTGAGGCGGACGACGCCCCCATCGAAAGATGGGAAAAGGCCTCTCCTCGGAGTTCGCCCCCCGCAGAGTCTGTCTTTGTTTCCTTTATCACCTGCTGTCCAATTCTCCCTTCCCTTCTGTGACCCAATCTTAGGTCGATGCATGGGATTGTTCAGCCGCAAGGACTGGAACGTCGTCGCCGTGATCTTCGAACGGCCGGACCTGTTCCAGATCAACGGCCAGCGCGTGAAAGGAGGGGCGGCCGAGAAGGCCCGTGATGGCGCCAAAGGGCATCCACGGACGATCTATTGGGCGGTGTTCGACCAGAAGGGCGGGTTCGTCGATGGCGGCGCGGGCCGCGGTTCGAACAACGTCACCCCCGAGACGATCAAGCGACTGGAGCGCGAGATTCGCTTCCACCGCACGGTGCAAGAGGTGCTGAAGGCTCTGGAAACCGGGGCCGAGGAGAAACTGGCAAAGCAGATGCCCTGGGCTGCGAACGTGCCGAAACGGCCGGAAGGCTGAATCACCTCACGGTCTCACGGCGCGTCTTCAAACCTCTCTTTGACCGGATGCCCTAAAACGGGGTATAGTACGGGGTACGCTTTCCCCGTCTTGTCCGCGAGCGCGGTTGACGATCCGTCACGTCGCGCGCGGCGCCAGAGGTGCTGATGGCGACGAACGCAGAAGCCCAGTCCGGGACGACCGCACCGGCCGAATCGCAGCCCAAGCAACTGGGCAAGTACGTCATTCAGCGGCGTCTCGGCGCGGGGGGGATGGGGACCGTCTATCTGGCGCTCGATACCAGCCTGAATCGGACAGTCGCCCTGAAGGTTCTCCCCCGGGACCGGGCGTCCAACCAGCAGCTCGTCAAGCGCTTTAACAGCGAGGGACAATCGGCCGCGAAGCTGGAACACGACCATATCGTCAAAGTGTTCGACTCCGGGCAGATCGACGGACACCTGTATCTGGCGCTGGAGTACGTGGAGGGACTCAACGTCGAGGAGCTGGTCCGCAAGCGCGGGACGCTGCCGGTCCGCCGGACGATCGAGATCGTCAAGCAGGTGGCGGCGGCCCTGCAGCACGCCTACGAGCGAAACATCGTTCACCGCGACATCAAGCCGTCCAACCTGCTGATCCGTCAGGACGGACTGGTGAAGCTGGCCGATATGGGGCTCGCCCGGGTCCTTGATGAGACCACCGAGACCAGCATTACCCGCGACGGGATGACGGTCGGCACGGTGGACTTCATGTCGCCCGAACAGGCCAGCGACAGCAAGAAGGCCGATATTCGGAGCGATCTGTATTCGCTGGGCTGCACCTGGTACCAGATGCTGACCGGACAGGCGCCGTATCCCGACGGCAGCGTGACGGAAAAGCTGCAACGGCACCATTCATCCGCTCCACCGGACCCTCGGCGCATTAACGACCGCATCCCGGAAGCGGTCGTGGCGGTCATCCACAAGCTAATGGCGAA
>JBGTSJ010000006.1:0-307467 GCA_041940305.1 Planctomycetaceae bacterium | reverse complement strand
CGGCCAGGGCCTATCGCGACGTCGCCCGCGGCGGCATCGAGCGGGACGAGTCCAAGACCGTCACCATCATCACCAGCCACGTCGAGTACGAGACGGACGAGCGGCATTACGCCCACATCGACTGTCCCGGCCACGCCGACTACATCAAGAACATGATCACCGGCGCGGCCCAGATGGACGGCGCAATCCTCCTCTGTTCCGCTTTCGACGGACCCATGCCGCAGACCCGCGAGCACATCCTGCTCGCCCGGCAGGTCGGCGTCGAGCACCTCGTCGTGTTCATCAACAAGTGCGACCTCGTCGACGATCCCGAAATCATCGACCTCGTCGAACTGGAGGCCCGAGACATGCTCCAGAAGTACGGCTACCCCCCGGACGTCCCGGTCATCCGCGGCAACGCCCGCGCCGCCCTGGACCACCCGCACGACCCCGCCGCGCGCCGCTGCATCGACCAGCTCCTCGCTGCCCTCGACGCCGCGATCCCGGACCCCGTGCGCGCCGTCGACAAGCCCTTCCTCATGCCGATCGAAGGCGTCCATCACATCGATGGCCGCGGCACGGTCGTCACCGGCAAGATCGAGCAGGGAGAAGTCCGCGTCGGCGACAAGGTCCAGGTCGCCGGCCTGGGCGAGACGCTCAGTTCCGTCTGCACCGGCGTCGAGATGTTCCACAAACCCCTCGACGTCGGCAGCGCGGGACAGAACGTCGGCCTCCTGCTGCGCGGCATCAAGCACGACCAGGTCCGCCGCGGCCAGGTCGTCACCGCCCCGCAGTCGCTCCAGCCGCACTCGGCCTTCGACTGCGAGGTCTACATCCTGTCGAAGGAAGAAGGAGGCCGGCGCACCGCCATCTTCAGCGGCTACCGCCCGCAGTTCTACTTCCGAACGACGGACGTAACGGGAGCCGCCGAACTCCAGGGCTCCGAAATGGCCCTCCCCGGCGACAACGTGCGGCTGTCAGTCACGCTCGACAAACCGATCGCCGTCGAACCCGGCCACCGCTTCGCCCTCCGCGAAGGCAGCCGAACCATCGGCCGCGGCGTGGTGACGAGCGTACGGTGAACCCGCGCCCTGCCTCTCCTTGATGAGGAGAGGCAGGGATGCGGGCTTGTGCAGTGCTTACCGCCTAGGACCGGCTGTGGCGGACTCTCATGTGGCCGCGAGACCTTCACGACGCTGCGGACCTGTCCGCGGCACACACACCGCAGCAGCACAAGAGACCTCCACAGGTCGTGCCGGAAGTCGGGGATTATATGGCGGCCGGCACAGTCGCCCCGCCTCGAGTGAGGAGAGGCGATGATGGGACAGGGTGCGTTGGTTTCCTGTCTTCTGAATTGACTCTCGGGAACGTTTCCGGGACACTGCAACAAGTCTATCAGAGAATGATAGACTTACTGAGGCGAGGTCAGAGATGTTTTACCAGCGATCAATGGAGATTGAAGTCCGGCTACAGGCTGTACTCAACATGATTCGAGCTGGCGAGTTCTCCACTCCCGCCATCTCCGCAGAACTGGGCGTGTCGGTACCGACAGTGTCGAGGGCCGTCCAAGCCTTGCGCAACCGAGGCCATCGCATTCGATCTGTTCGAAGTGGGGGAGGTTGGCGCTTTGTGATCGACGAGGCTCGCAGCGAGCAAAAGCGGTCGCCCCTATCGGCGCAGTGATTCACGGCAACGATTACGGAACAGGTTACGCTTTGAATCGCCAAAGGGTCGTGAGCATTGTTCGTGATGGGCTGACGGATCTTGGATTCGACAGCACAATGATCGTGCGCGACTACGAATTTGCCGACTTCACGGGAAGCACGGCACAAGTGCGGACAATTCCGCTGGCTGCCTTCTCTTCGTACCCGCCAACCTACCGCAACGCATGCGCTGGGCTGGTCATTCGCAATGGACCTCCCATTTCTGAAGAGTTCCTGTTCCAACATCGATCATTAGGTGCGCCATTATTATTGGAGGCGTGGGACGACCAACTTCAGCCTTGGGCAATCGGCCCGGAAAACGCGAAGCCTATTGGAAGGCCCGTGCCGATCGATCAAGCGAATACGGTCTTCACGGAGCATCGCGCTCAATGGAGTCCGGAATCGCTGGGGCGAATCAAGTCATTTGGGGAAGTCAAGGCCAACAGGCAATTGGATTTCTTTGATGTCGGCCTGGTTCCCGTACTGTCCGAGTTTTTTCAAACCAAGCTGAAAGACTTGCTGGAACGGGCCTTCTCAAGAACGGCCGCGTGTTATCTCCAAGTTCATGGACATGAACCGTCAATCGAGTATCTGTTCCCTTATCTCTTTCGATTCGTGACCGCAAAGATCTTCATGGATCGCGCCGACGCGAAAGGCTGGGACGATCTTTCCACACCGCTCGCGGTCCTGGAGAAGGCGGAATCCCATTCAGGTTCTGGCCTGCTTGCTAAGCTACCTGGCTCGTATCTCCACACAGATGTACTGAGTGAAGCATGGTCGAGCATATCTGAGTCTTTTCATTTTCAGAATCTGTCTGTACCCGATTTGGCTTTCATCTATGAGAGCACGTTCATCAACGACGCTACACGTCGCCAGCTAGGAGTCCATAGCACACCGCTGGGTCTTGCCGAGTACATCGTTCAGCAACTGCCATGGGACGGGATACCGGTTGAGGAACGCCGCGTCTTTGAACCGTTCAGCGGCCACGCAATATTCTTGGCATGCGCAATGGAACGGCTGCGCGAGGACTTGAAACCGAACCTGACGCCGCGTCAACGCCACGACTATTTCCGCCGCATGCTGGTCGGTGTCGAAAAGGACTCTCTGGCGATTGAGGTTGGCCGGCTCCTCCTGACACTTTCGGACTATCCGAACTCGAATAGCTGGCAATTGCATCCAGCCGACGTGTTCACTTGGCCCAAATGGAACCAGACTCTGGCTGCCGCGTCTGTGGTGTTATCTAATCCGCCGTATGAAAGCTTCTCACTTGAAGAGCGCCTCGCCGTCGGCGCAACCAAGACAACGCCTCCAGGCGAAATGTTGCGTCGGATTATGCGAAATCCTCCGGCGATGCTGGGTTTGGTGCTGCCCCAGAGTTTTCTTAGCAGTCCATCGTACCAAGACGCCAACCGCGACATTGCCCAGCGATACGGAGAAGTGTCGGTCGTCGAGCTTCCGGAGATCTTCCGTTACGCCGACAACGAGACGGTGGCACTGTTAGCTTGGAATCGTCGGGATGAGGGTGCCACTGTCCGCATTCGGTACTCCGAAGTCGCGAAGGATGGTGTGGACTCTTTCTTTAAGGACTTCCACACAAAACGACAGCGGGCAAAGAGCATCGCAGTTCCCAAGAAGTCGGAGCCGTTCTCGCTTTGGATCTCCATAGAGGATGAACTGTGGGATCGCATCGCTCACCTGCCGAAGTTGGAGTCTTTCGTAAGAATCCGACAGGGAATGAGTTGGATTCCGCGGACGGACGGTGAGCCGCGCACTGCCCCGCGTACCGATGTGGCTAGCGACAATGAGCAAGAGGGCTTCCACCTCGGGGCGGAAAAAATGGCCGGCAATCTTGCTCAGTTCAGGCTGAAGCACCTTAGATATCTTTCGCTGCGGGAGAAACACCAAGATCCGAGAACGAGTGCACACAAACATTCTTGGAGAACGAGAAAGGTTGTATGCAACGCAGCCCGCTTCGAGCGAAAATCACCGTGGCGGATTGCGGCGTGGGCAGACGCAGAAGGGCTGGCTTTCAGTAAGGAGTTCTTCGCACTGTGGCCAGTCGAAGGTGTGTCGGAATTCGCACTGGCGGCAATTCTTTGCTCCCCGATTGCAAACGCATTCAGTTTCAGGCACGACTTGGAACGCCACAATCACATCTACACGCTTCGGCAGCTCTCCGTTCCGTCAGTCGAACACCTGAGATCGGGCGGATTGCTGGACGAGGAGTGCCGGCAGTTGCAAGCGATGCTTCAAGCTGACCATCCAAGCTCCGCTCGAGTGATCGAGCAACTCCTTCGACTGGATGCTGCCGTCCTCGATGCATATGGAATTCCTGACAGGATCCAACGCCAACTGCTGGATCAGTTCCAAGGTTGGCGACGACCCGTGGCAGTTCGCTTCGAGGGCTATTTTCCCGATCACTTTCGGGATTCCATGTCGCTTCGTGACCTCGTTACCATCCAATACGACTGGGAGACTGCCAACGACCGTCGATGCGACCTAATTGACAAAGAGTTGGCTGACACTCTCACCGCTGCTGAAAGGGCGGAGTTGGAGCATCTTCAACTACTGGCCGAATTGCTCGTGCGGTTGAAAGCACCGTATCCGAACCAGGAACTTGAGGAACTCATATCGCAACTCAAGGCGGAAGGAAAATGGAGCGAGTCGACCTAACAACCGTGGAGGGCCGCCTTGCCGTTGCGGAGCGAGTATTCTGTTATCCGATGGAACCTCATCGTCGCAAACACGGCCCCACCGGCTACATCGACTATAACAGCTATCGCGACTGGCTCCGCGACGAGTTCTCGTACCGCTGCGTGTTTTCGCTGGTGCGCGAGCAATGGATCTCCCGTCTCGGCAATTTCGATATCGACCATCTGCAACCTCGGGCTGAACGGCCGGACCTGACTTGTGAATATGACAACCTGCTTTATCTCTCGCACCAAGCAAACCTTGTTCGCAGCAAACGATCTCTTCCCGACCCCTGTGTCGTCTCGCTTGGCGATTCGCTACGAATAGTTCCGACGGGCGATCGAACTGGAGAGATCGAAGGACTTGACGCGACCGGCACTCAGGTTATCCGAGTTCTCGGCTTGGACAGCGAAGACGCAACCCGCTTTCGCAGAAACATCTTGAGAATCGCGCGGTCACTAGCAATGAACGACGAAGTGGCCTTTCGAGAATGGGTAGCATTCCCACCGATACTTCCAGAACTACGCCCTCCACATCGTCGAAATTCTGGCAATATGCGACCGGAGGGTCTTAACGATAGTGCACTCGCGCTGAAGGAACGCAACGAGCTTCCCGATTGGTATTGAATTGCGGGGCGGGCTGGCGCTGCTTTGGCAAACGCCGTGTCGATCCCTGAGTTGTCGTGGCACTGCTTGATGTTCGCGGCGCCCAGAACCCAATGGCGGGGTGGCATGGTCGGCCGACGCGGGTGTGGCGGGGTGGCGCGGTCGGCAACAGCCGGTGCGGGCGGCGTGACCGGGTGGCGCGGTGGCATGGTCGGACGAGTGGGTGTGCCACCGGCGTGTCGCCCGTGCGAGCGCGGAGTGCGTGGTGAACCTTCTGAGAAGCGTCCAGCCTGGGTGGCGCAGGTTGGAACAACCTGTGTGCGCAGCACAGGAAACCGCTCGCGTGCGCCCGGGTGCCACTTTACGCCGTTAACCTTTGGAGGCTGAGAAGCAAAGAAGTCTCGATGCGCATGGGAGTTTCGGTCATTCTTTCGATCGTCACAAAGAAGGAGGGACCTGGCTCTCACCCGACCGGCAGTCGCGCGCCCTGGTCTGCAACTCCTCGTCCTCGTTCGAGAAGTTGCCTCCGCATCGGATTTTCGTGTCATATAGCCGTACCCCTCGCTGCACGCATTCCCCGCAAGTCATCAAACCTCCGCGGGTTGCCTCATGGAGCACGGCTCGATCCGACAGCAGCTGGCCCGGATGCACGCGGCCGCCTTCGGCTGGGCGATCGTCTGCTGCCGCCGCGATGAAGAGCTGGCCCGCGACGTCCTGCAGCAGGCTTACTGCCGGATCCTCGCCGGGGAGGCGAAGTTCGCCGGACGATCCGACTTCCGCACCTGGGTGTTCGGCGTCATCCGCCATGTCACGCTCGAGGAGATCGGCCGCCAGACCAGACACCGGCTCAACCTCAGCAGCTTTGGCCGGCACGTGGCCCACACCAACGGCCGCCCCCGCCCGCATCAGGATTGGGTCGAGCAGGACGAACTCGCCGACCGCCTCCACGATGCCCTCGCCCGGCTCTCCTCGCGCCAGCGCGAAGTGCTGCACCTCACGTTTTACCAGCAGTTGACGATCGAGCAGGCCGCGAGCGTCCTGCAGATCAGCGTGGGCTCGGCCCGCACCCATTTCGAACGCGGGAAGTCCGCACTGCATCGCATTCTGTCCGCTTCCAGCGAGTGCCAGCCATGACCGACGGCGACCACGAGTTGCAACAGATGTTCGAGGCGCAGCGCCTCGCCGACGCACGCCGCGCCCCCTCATTCAGTGAGATCGAAGCAGCCCCCCCGCCCCGGCCCCCGCAATCACCGACTCCCACGCACCGATGGGCGGCACTCGTCGCGGCTATGCTCGCACTGGCAGTCGGCGGCGGACTGCTCTGGATCTCATTCGATCGGGATGTGAGCGAACCACCCCGCCTCGTACAGGCCCCCTCACCGGAACTGCACCAACTGAACGACACCTGCGATGCAGTCCTGCACGCGATCCGCCAGCTTCCCCCATCCACCAGCGCCGCCGCCGAACTCGACATGCCCTGGCCGGACGGCACCGAATCACTGCTCCCCATCGAACTTGCCAGCTATCACCGTCCAGAAAGGACACTCCCATGAAACGAATCCGATTGCTCCTGATGGCCGGTGTACTGTCGGCGCTGAGCGTCACCCCGGCCGCCGCGGAGGACTCCCTCGATACGCTGCTCCCTCCCCCCTTCTGGCTCCGCAGCCGCGCGCCCGAACTCGGCATCGACGCCGCCACGCGCGAACGGATCGAAGAGCTTTACCAGTCTCTCGAGCCCGAATACCACGATCTCAAGGACCGCGTCGCCGCACGAACGGGCGAACTCAACGAGGCTCTCCTGGACGACGACTTCGACGTCGATCTGATCCGGGAAAGGATGCAGTCGCTGCTCGAGGCCGAGACGGAACTCAAAATGTACCAGGTCAACGTCCGCCTCAAGCTCTTCGCCGAGGTCACTCCCGAGCAGCGACGCCGCGCCCAGGAACTCGCGCGGGACAATCCCGAGCCGAACGTCCAGGCCGTCATGGAGGCCAAGGTCGAGCGCGTCCGCGACCTCAGCCGGCAGGTGAGCGAGTCCGGCCAGTCGGTCGCCTACGTCCAGGAACGGATGCAGGAAGTCGAGCAGATGATCGAGGGCGGCAAGGTCGTCGAGGCGGCCCGCGTCCTCGACCACCTCACGCGCGAGCTGGAGAAGGTCCTCGACTCCGAGTAGGCTCGCCCGCGCACGTCGCGCGTCCTCTCACCTCCTCATTTCTTACGGAGACTCGCAGTATGACGTTCTCGATCCGCCGGCAGTCCCACGTCGCCTTGACCCTCCCTCTCCTGCTGGCGGGATGCTCTTTCGAGTCTCCTCTCGACGAACCGGCTCCCCATGTCGCGGTCACTGCTCCCGAGAGCCCTCCGCCGCAACCCGATCCGCCCCCTTCCACCACCCCCGCAACCGCCGCGACCGTCGGCGCCCCGCTCCTCATCGCGCACAACGCCCCGCCCCCCGCCGTCACCACGGCCGCGTCTGCTGCGACCGCCCCCGCGGCCAACTGGCCCGAGTTCCGCGGTCCCGGCCGCTCCGGCGTCTCCCCCGAAACCGCTCTCCCCCTCCGCTGGAGCGCCACCGAAAACATCGCCTGGCGCACGCCGCTCCCCGGACCCGGCTCGTCCAGTCCCGTCCTCTGGAACGATCACGTCTACGTCACCTGCTACAGCGGCTACGGCGAAAGCGAATCGGATGCCGGCGATGTCGACAATCTCCAGCGACATCTCGTCTGCGCCGACCGCGCCACCGGAAACATCCTCTGGCAGCAGGATCTCCCTAACGCGGAGCGGGTGCACCCCTTCGAGGGCTTCAACCAGCTGCACGGCTATGCCACCAGCACGCCGGCCGTCGACGCCGACGGCGTCTACGTCTACTACGGCTCCAGCGGCGCGGCCGCCTACACGCACGGCGGCGACCTTCGCTGGCGGCAGCCTCTCGGCGCCGACACCCATTCCTGGGGCACCGCCTCCTCCCCCGTGCTTTACGACGACCTCGTCATCATCCACGCCGACATCGAAGCCAGGACTCTCATCGCGCTCCGCAAGCAGGACGGCCAGCCGCAATGGTCCCTCGCCACGGGCGTCGGCGACTCCTGGAGCACCCCCTGCCTCGCCCGAACCGGCACGCGCGACGAACTCATCTTTCACCACTCCGAGGGGAACCCGGCCGCGAAACTCATGTCGGTCAACCCGCGCGACGGCTCGATCCTCTGGGAATGTCAGGCCCTGCAGAATTACCTCGCCCCCAGCCCCATCGTCGCCGACGGCGTCTGCTATGCCATCGCCTACGGACACGCCGCCGCCGTCCGCCTGGGAGGCTCGGGAAATGTCTCCGCCTCTCACCGGATCTGGACGGCCCCGCACGGCTCCGAAGTCTGCACGCCGCTCTGTCTGGAAGGCCGCCTCTACTGGGCGCATCAGGAGTCGGGCGTCGCCTACTGCCTCGATGCGCGGACCGGCGACACGATCTATGAACGCCGCCTCGAGCCCCACCCCGGCCGTCTGTACGCCTCCGCTGTCCTCGCCGACGGCCGCATCTACTACGTCAGCCGCGAAAACGGAACCTACGTCGTCGCCGCCTCCCCCGACTTCCAGCAGCTCGCTCACAACACCATCAGCAACGACCCCTCCATCTTCAACGCCACCCCCGCCATCGCCGCCGGCCGCCTTTACCTCCGCAGCCACACCCACCTCTACGCCATCGGACAATAGCCGCACCCCGCCAGGCCCCACTGCCCAAGTCGGGGATGCCACGACTTCGCGCGTCTTTGCGGCTCCGCGCCTTCGCGTCGGCCTTCCGTCCGACCGCGCACCCACCCCCGACCCGGTGGACCACATTCACAACCACCACCATCCAACCCACAGAGCCGCCGCCGCCCCGCGCGCAACCGAAAACCAGAAATCCAGAATCAAAAATCCCCCGCCCTGGTCTCCCACCCTCCAACTCAGCCGCAACTGATCCCAACTTCACACCAACTCAGTCACGATTCACTCCCCCCGCAAGTTGAAAACCTGCCAAGTTGCCCACCCCGATGGCGCACCCAAACGCGGCAATTGGTGACTGATTCGGAGGGCGGCCGGCTGATTGAGGTATTCGACATCTACATCAGTGTCCTGAGCAGGCGGACGACTTCGGGAGCGGCGAGGGCGGGGACGAGGGCGGTGCGGGCGATTCCGGAGACGACTTTGGTGATGTTGTGGTCGACGCGGCCTGGGGCGCCCCAGACTTCGCCGAGCGGCGCGGTGATGTAGACCGAAAAGGTGTGGTGGCCGGAGCCTGGACGTTCGCCGATGATGTGCAGCAGTCCGCGGTGGCCGGGGAGGCCGGCGAAGAGGATTTCTCCGGCCCGGTAGCCGGCGCGGACGCGGCCGGAGGTGAGGATGAGGTTGGGTTCGGCCACCTGCAGGCCGTGGTCGGCGAGGCCGGTGCGGAGGTGCTCGAGGAAGGGGGTCAGGTGGCCGTCGTCGGTGATGGAGAGGGCGTTGAGGCCGTCGGAGATCAGGATCTGCACGTCGATCTGGCCGCCGTGTTCGGTCCGCAGCCGGTGGAGTAATTCGACGGATTCTGCGGTCAGCCGCTCGCCGGATTCGGGATGGAGGATGTAGTCGGTGCGATCGGCCGAGCGGGACGTGAGGGGGAGGGGGTGGGGGACGGAGTCGATGAACTCCTGCGGCATCTCGGCCCAGATGCAGGCCTTGGCGTCGTCGTAGATGCGGTGGACTTCAGCGGCCAGTTCGGCGGGGGGATCGCCGGGGTTGGCTTCGTACCCTTCGGCGATGAAGAGGCCGCGCTGCCGGACGTCCTGGATTTCGCGGCGGCCTGCGTTGCGGATGTCCTCGTCGCTGCGGAGGTCTCCCTTGCGGCGGCGGTACTGGACGAACAGGTGCAGCGGATCGCCGAAGTGCGGGGTGGGGCGGCCGGCGGCGTCGATCACTCCGACTTCCTGGAAGAACCGCCACATGCCGTCGGCGACGCGATAGCCGAACTTGTCGCGGAGGCGGACGTGATCGTGATAGCCGGTGGTGAGGTAGCCGAGCATGGGGTCGATTTTGGTGGGGAGCGCCATGAGGTAGGCGGGGTTAGCGGGCATGATCTCGTCGAGGCACCAGTCGAGATCGTCGAGCGAGACGTCCATGTGGAGCGTGGAGCAGACGTCGAGGCCGAGGCAGAGGCCGTGGAGTTTTCCCATGACAATGTCTTCGAGGCAGCAGCGCACCAGCTGCTCGCGCGTGCGGAAGACCTCCGGCCCGATGAAGCCGGCGACGTCGTTGAGGTGGACCCAGGGGGCGGGGTGCAGGCCGGCACGTTGCTGAGCGGCGGCGACGTCGCGGGTGAGGGCGCGGGCGAAGCCGTATTTGCGGGACTCGTGCAGCAGCATGTCGAACCCGTGGCTGTGGCCGTTGGTGAAGTCGGCCCCCTGCCCGGTCTCGAAGTACATGCCGTATCGGCCCGTCCGCTGTGCGGCGTAGTTGCGCATCTTCGCGACGCTGACGTCGAAGGTGCCATTGGCGTCGTCGCTGCCGGCGATGCTCTGGAACCAGAGGGCCGTGCTGCCGGGCCAGCGGGACTCGACTTCCGCCTGCACGTCGATGTGGGCGAGGACGCAGTGCGGCATTTCTCCGTCGATGCCGAATGTGGTGAGCAGGTCCTGGAGAGTCTGCTCGACGGCGAGGACGGAGTGGGGGTCGCTGGAGACGGGGTTGGTGCCGAGCAGCACGTCTCCGACCGCGTAGGACCAGGCGTTGAGGACCTGCCAGCGGATGTCGTTGACGTTGTCGGTGGGGGAGTTCGGCTGGATGCGCGCGCCGAGGTAGCCTTGGGCGCCGATCGTTGTCCCGGGGAGGGGGTTAAAGACCTTCTGGCCGACGGCGATGAGCTCGGCGTTGGTCATCAGCTTGACGACGCAGCCGATGACTTCGCTGGAGAGGCCGGGCACGATGCGGCGGATCTCCTGCTCTTCGGCGGTGAGCAGATCGTGCCTGAGGCGATCGAGGGTGCGGCCAGCCAGCTCCGACTGGATCGCCGGATCGATGGAGGCGACGCCGTACTGATGGAGTTCATCATCGAGGAGGGGATGGGCGTCGATCGCGCCGATCGGGGTGGCGGCCAGCAGCTGCCTGGCAAAGGAACGGGACTCCTGGTCGGCTGCGGCTACGCCGATGATCGCGTCTCCCTCCTTGAATTCATTGGCGCAGCCGAGGATGCGGGCGTAGTGTTCGCGCTGGAAGGCTCCGTGGATGCGGTCGAGATAGGCGAAGAGGTGCTCGCCGGCGTTGGGCTCGGCCAGATGGATTCCGGGCGGGGTGTCTGCGGCGGCGTACGACGGGCGGGAGCGCCGCAGGAGGGGCGACACGGCGGCTGCGGCGGCGGCGGTGCGCACGAATCGGCGACGTGTGATCATCGGGAACTGTCCTGGCTGCGGCTGCGTGGCGCAGCCGCTGTGCTGGGGTCCGAGCGCGATGCAGTAACATTATGCCCCGCCGCGCTACGCAGACTCCAGCGACGGAGCGACTGACTTGTTGCGGCCAAGACGCCCATTGCGTCTGGCTGACGCTATTCGCGCTCGGACAGCAGCGTCCAGCGATCGTAGCTCTCAGCCAGTGCGGCCGTGAGTTCGTCCAGCCGGCGCGTGGCGGCGGCGATGTCGGCGGCCGGCCGTTTGAAGAACTCAGCATTGGCCATCTGCTGATGCAGCCCCGCCTGCTCCGCTTCGAGAGCGACGATCCGGTCGGGAATCTCCTCCAGCTCCCGCTGCTCCTTAAAGCTGAGCCTGGCTTTCCCGGCCGGCACCGATGTCTTCGCGACGGAGCGCACCGCGGGACGCGACGTCTCGTCGGCCTGCGGCTGTGCACTCCGCTGGCGGACGAAGTCGTCGTAGCCGCCGTCGTACTCGCATGCCTCGCCGTCGCCCCCGATGTAGATCGTGCTGGTGACCACGTTGTTCAGAAACGTCCGGTCGTGGCTGACCAGCAGCACCGTGCCTGCGTACTCGCCGAGCAGCTCTTCCAGCAGCTCCAGCGTCTCGGCATCGAGGTCGTTCGTCGGCTCGTCGAGGGCCAGCAGGTTGGACGGATGCTTAAACAGTCGCGCCAGCAGCAGGCGATTCCGTTCGCCGCCGGACAGCGACCGCGCCGGCTGGCGGGCGCGGTTGGGCGTGAACAGGAAATCCTGAAGGTAACCGTAGATGTGCGTCTGCCGGCCGTTGATCACCAGCGTGTCCTGTCCCTCTCCCACGTTCTCGACAACCGTCTGGTCCTCGTCGATCTGCTCCCGCAGCTGATCGAAGTAGACGATCTGCACGTTGCTCCCGTGTCGGACCGTCCCGGCCGTCGGCTGCAACTCGCCAAGGATCAGCTTGAGCAGGGTGCTCTTTCCGGCGCCGTTGGGCCCGATGATGCCGATCCGGTCCCCGCGGCTGATCAGCGTCGAGAAGTCACGCACAATGACGCGCTCACCGTAACGAAATGAAACGCCGTCCAGCTTGACAACGAGCTGTCCCGAAGGATCGGCCCGGCTCAACTCCATCTGCACGTTGCCGGACCGCTCGCGCCGCCGGCTCCGCTCCACGCGCATTGCCTTGAGCCCCCGCACGCGCCCTTCGTTGCGGGTCCGCCGCGCCTTGATCCCCTGCCGGATCCAGACCTCCTCCTCCGCCAGCTTCCGGTCGAAGAGCTCGTTCTGCCGTTCCTCCGCGTCCAGCTGCAGTTGCTTGCGATGCAGGAACGTCTGGTAGTCGCAGGTCCAGTCGTACAGCCGGGCCCGGTCGATCTCCAGGATCCGTTGCGCCACCGACTGCAGGAACGCGCGATCGTGCGTGACGAACAGCAGCGCGGCATTGCGCTTCTTGAGCAGACCCTCCAGCCAGTTGATCGACTCGATATCCAGATGGTTGGTCGGTTCGTCCAGGAGGAGCAGGTCGGGCTCGTGGACCAGCGCACGGGCCAGCAGGGCACGCCGCTTCATCCCCGACGACAGAGACGCAAACCGCGCACTTCCATCGATCCCCACCTGCGAGAGCACCCGCTCGACCGCCTGCTCGGCCTCCCACTGGTGCGCGGGATCCGGATCCGCCACGAACCCTTCGGCCACCAGCGTCGCTACGGTCTCCTCGCCCACTCCGATGGGCACTTCCTGCGTCAGCCAGGCAATTCTCCGGTCGGGAGCGACGATGATCTGCCCGTCATCCGGCGGAACCGTCCCGGCGATGATTTTCAGCAGCGTCGATTTCCCCTCTCCGTTCCGGCCCAGCAGCCCGATCCGTTCTCCGGGATTGATCTCCAGATCGATTCGATCCAGCAGCGGAGTTCCGCCCCAGCTGAACGAGAGTCCCTGAACACTCAACAAAGCCATCGAACAGCCAGTGCCTTATGTCGCAAGAGATTCATCCGGCGTCCTCCGCGCGTCGGTGCGGTGGAGTCACTTGTAGCAATCGCCGGCCACGCCAGCGAGGGGGCGGCCATACTGTCGATCCAAGGCGGCCGATGGCACGGCCGTTTGGCCCTGCTGCGATTGCACGTCACCCGTTCGCCGGGCGATCAGCCCGAATCAGCCGTCGTGCCTTCATCTCGAATCGCGGCAGGCTCCCGCACGGGACAGCGGTAATCTCCGCCTGGAAGTTCAGCCGGTCCTTGATGGAGCGGCCAATGCGCACCAGCAGCGCCGTACAGCCGTCGGCCGCTTCCACGTCGGCGGCCGGCTCAATCTCCAATCGCAGATGCTGCATCGCGCGCACGCGCTCAATGATGATCCGGTATTCAACGACTTCGGCGAACTCGCGGATGATGGCCTCGATGCTGGAGGGAAACACGTTGTTGCCCCGGATCGTCACCATGTCGTCCACGCGGCCGAGAATGCCTCCCTCCAGTCGCAGCAAGTTCAGTCCGGACCGGCACCGCTCCGTCGCGGCGCGGACGAGGTCGCCGGTCCGGTAACGGATCACGGGCATCCCCCAGCGGCCCAGGTTGGTAATGATCAGCTCTCCCAGCTCCCCGCGCGGCGTCGGCTCACCGGTATCGGGATTGATAATTTCGGCGATGCACTCCGTCTCGAGGATCATCAGCCCCCCCGGCGCGTTTGCGGGTTCGATCCCCAGCGAGGTGATGTCGGTCATGCCCCAGTGGTCGAACAGCCGCGCCCCCCAGCCGCTCTCGATCCGTTCGCGGACTGACGGGATGTTGCCTCCGGGTTCTCCGGCGACGATCAGCATTCGGACCTTCGACTCCGCCAGGTTGATCCCGGCCGCTTCGGCCACTTCCACGAGCCGCAGTGCATACGTGGGCGTGCAGCAGACGACGGTCGCGTTCAGTTCGCGGATCATCTGCAACCGGGCCTCGCTGCTCATGCCCCCCATCGGCAGACAGAGATTGCCGAGCCGCACCGCCCCGTCAAACGCCGCCCAGAAGCCGATGAACGGGCCGAACGAGAACGGAAACGCGAGCACGTCGTTATCGCGCAGGCCGACGATCCGGTAGATCTGAGCCCAGCAGTTCATCAGCCAGTCCCAGCTGGCGGGAGTATCCAGCCAGCGCATCGGCTTGCCCGTCGTGCCCGACGTCTGATGCAGCCGCGAGTAGTCAGTGAGCGGGTAGGTGAGATTGGTCCCGTAGGGAGGATGTTCGTTCTGATCGTGGACGAGTTCGTGCTTGGTCGTCAGCGGCAGCCGGCGGAAGTCGTCCAGGCCTGCGACGGCATCCGGATCGAACGCGGCGGCGGCGAACTTCGCACGCCAGAACGAATTGCGGCGCCTCACTTCACGCAGCATCGCCTGCAGCGCGGCCAGTTGCCGGGCTTCGATCGCGTCACGGGAGAGCTGTTCGGGGTGAGGTTGCGGCATCGGAACGTGGCACATCGGTCGGCTGACAAGGCAAGAGTGTTGATGATAACGCTCATGAGGGTCAACCGCGCTGGACGGATTGGCGACTGGCCGTCCGCGCTCCATCAACCACTCCTCTCGTCTCTCATCGCGGATTGCCGATGGCGGCGGATGAGGGCTACAATCGCATCCAGAGTGGCTGATGCGGATGCGTCGCCGTGAGGATCGCTGTTCAGCGAAATGGGGGATCGGAGTGCGCGACCGGATCCGAAGCAGTGTCGGAAAGTGGCTGGGGCTGGCGGTGATCGTCTGCGCTCCGTCGGCCGCCGTGGCCGAGCAGCCGTTTTCGGCCGAGCAGATCGAGTTCTTCGAGAAGGACGTGCGGCCCATTTTTGTCGAGCACTGTCAGGAGTGCCACAGCCCCGAAGAGCGCAGCGGCGGACTGACAATCGCCTCCCGGGAGCAGTTGCTGAAGGGTGGGGACACCGGTCCGGCCATCGTGCCCGGCAAGCCGGATGAAAGCGAGTTAATCGTCGCGGTGCGCTATGACCCGTCCGGCTATCAAATGCCGCCCGACGGCAAGCTGCCGGACGAACTGGTGGCCACGCTGACCCGTTGGGTGGAGATGGGAGCGCCCTGGCCCGAAGGGGACGCCGCGGCCGCTCAGGATGAGGAGTTCGACCTGTGGGCGCGGGCCGAGCGGTGGGCGTTTCAACCGCTGGCCGACGTGAGGCCGCCCGACGTCGCGCTCCGTGACTGGGCTCGCACGCCGATCGATCTGTTCCTGTTTGAGAGGCTGGAGGAGGTCGGTTTATATCCGGGGTTCAAGGCCGATCGCCGCACGTGGCTGCGGCGGGCCTATCTGGACACGATCGGACTGCCTCCCACGCCGGAACAGGTGGAGGCGTTCCTCGCGGACAGGTCGCCGGACGCGGAGTCGCGCGTCGTCGACGAACTGCTGGCTTCTCCCCACTTCGGCGAGCGGTGGGGTCGGCACTGGCTGGATCTGGTGCGCTATGCCGAATCGCGCGGGCACGAGTTCGACTACGACGTCGCCAACCCCTGGCATTATCGCGACTACGTCATCGCAGCCCTCAACGACGACGTCCCATACGACCGGTTCGTGGTCGAACACGTCGCCGGAGATCTCTTGCCATCAAGCGCCAACAATGCCCAGGCGTTGCATCCCCTGGACCCGGGGCGTGCGGACCGCTTCAAAACTCGATTCGACCCGTCGACCGGCGCAAACGAGTCCATCCTCGCCACGGGCTTCTGGTTCTTTGGCGAGTGGGTCCATTCCCCCGTCGACATCCGCCAGGAGGAGGCGGAGCGGTTCGAGAATATGATCGACGTCTATTCCAAGACGTTCCTTGGCCTCACCGTCGCCTGCGCCCGCTGCCACGATCACAAGTTCGATCCGATCCGCCAGCACGACTACTACGCGCTGCAGGGATTCCTCCAGAGCTCGGCGTACCGGCAGGCACGGTACGAGACGATGGAGCACAACCATCGGATCGCCGAGGAACTCGATCAACTGGAGCAGGAAGCGGGCGACGTCATCCTGGAGAAGATGTTCGAACTGGCCCGGATCCCGGACCAAGTGCGCGAGTCGATGAGCGACGGCACGGCGACCTCGTTATCCGCGTCGCCGACAGAATCTCAGACGATCGTCGATTACTCCGACCCGCAGGCCCCGCTGTTGAGCGACGGGCCGGCATTCGGGCCCCGCGTGGTTCAGCCCGGCGACATTACGCTGAGCGACGATCCCGCACGGCCGATCGCGCGCGTGGCGACCTTCGCCGCCGTCGAACGTGATCCCGCGTGGAACGGCCTCGACCTGGCCGAGGGGACGCGCGACGACTCCGCGCGCCTCGACGGCTGGCGTCGCGCGGGACGAACGCTCCGCACGCCGACGTTCGAGATCCGGGAGCCGCGCGTCTACGCGTTGATCGACGGCGGCTGCAATGCCTACATCGCCGTCGATTCGCACGTGACGATCAACGGCCCGCTGCATGGGTCGCTGCTCAGCGAACATCCTGCGCAGCCGGGATGGAGATGGATCGCGCTCGATGTCTCGCGCTACGTCGGGCATGGCGCGCACGTGGAGTTCATCGCCCGGGGAGACGAGCCGCTCCGCATCCGAACAGTGATGCAGGCGACCGCGCCCACGGAAGGCGCTCTGCACGAGAACGCCGCTTCCGGCGAGACGGCGCTTGCGTCGTGGATTGTGGAGAACGCGGAGGCCTGCGGACTCACCACTCCCACGGCACAAGTCAAGCTGGCAGAGGTGGCGCGTCCTTACATCGAGCGGCGGCGGCAACTGCTGGCGGACGTGAAATGGCGGTCGGCCACCGCGCCCGCCATGATCGACGGCACCGGTGCAAACGAGTATGTCTTCATCCGCGGCAACTGGAGGAAGCCCGGGGACACCGTCGCCCGCCGGTTCCTGGAAGTCTTCAGCGGACCGGACGGCGATGCCAGACTGTCACACAATGCCGCATCGGACGGCGCGGTCGCTCTGCCGACGTCGCCGGTCTCCCTCGACCATCGACCATCGTCCCTCGACCCTCCAACCGGCAGCAGTCGGCTGGAACTCGCGCTGCAGATGGTCAATCCCCAGCAGACGCCCATCGTCCCCCGCGTCATCGTCAACCGCGTCTGGCAGCATTACTTCGGCCGCGGGATCGTCCCCACCAGCGACGACTTCGGCCACATGGGGGCCGATCCGTCGCATCCCGAACTGCTCGACTGGCTCGCGGGCGAACTCGTCGCGCACGACTGGTCGCTGAAGCACATCCATCGGCTGATTCTGCTGTCGGCGGCGTACCGCATGGAATCGAGCGTCGATGACGACCAGGCTGACGCGGTCCGGGAGATCGACCCCACAAACCGGCTGCTGCATCACATGCCCATCAAGCGGCTGGAAGGGGAGATCATTCGAGACCAGTTGCTGGCCGTGTCGCGTCGGCTGGACCGGCGGATTGGCGGCCCGAGCGTCCCCGTGCATCTGACCCCCTTCATGGAAGGACGCGGGCGGCCTGGAGAGTCGGGCCCCATCGACGGCAACGGCCGCCGCAGCCTGTATGTCTCCGTCCGCCGCAACTTCCCGGATCCGTTCTTCCAGGCGTTCGATTTCCCGAATCCGCACTCGACGATCGGCCGCCGCAGCGTTTCCAACGTGCCGGCGCAGGCGCTGGCCATGATGAACAACCCGTTCGTCGTCGAGCAGTGCCGCGTGCTGGCCGAGCGCCTGTTGACGGAGTTGCCGCAAGACGTCACGATCGGGCGCATCGACTGGCTCTACGAAGCAATCTACTGTCGAAGGGCGACACCCGACGAACGGACCGCAGGGCTGGAGTTCATCGACATGCAGACTGCGGAGTACCAGACGCACGTCGATGATCCACGCATCTGGGCCGACTACTGCCACGTGCTGATCAACGTCAAGGAATTCGTGTTCGTGCAGTAGGCCGGCTGACGGGACCTGCGGAGCCCGGTCGGAGCACCAGGGGTTGGAGTGCATGCGCGGATCTGAGATGAGCGAATTAGTGCCGGGCGTATTTAGGTTGGCCGGTTCTCGGGCGGCGCGGTTCGTCGTCGTCGGCGCCTTACTGGCCGGCTGGCTGACGTCGGCAGGGCTTGCCGAGGCTCCCTCCGGGCTGACGCGACTGGGAACTGTGACGCATCCGCCGGTCAAGGAAGCTTCCGCGCTGGTGGAGAGCCGGCGGCAGTCCGGGGTGCTCTGGACTCTGTGCGACTCCCGCAACCGGGCGCAGCTGTACGCCATCGACGGGACCGGTCGGCTGCTCGGAGAGTTCGACGTCGAGGGAGGCGTGAATCTCGACTGGGAATCGCTGGCGATCGACGACGACGGCCATCTCTACATCGCCGACGTCGGCAACAACCTGCTCGTGCCGATGCGGTGGATCTATCGCGTGACGGAACCCGACGTGGCGACGACCATCACTGCGGACGGTGACGCTGCGGTCAGTCGAGGCAGCATCCAGGTCGAGAAAGCGTTCGCCTACACGTTCCCGGGAGATCCGTTCGACGTCGAGGGGACGTTCGTGCGGGGCGAGCGGCTGTACCTCGTCAGCAAGGAACTCGAACACGCCAAACTGTGGTCGCTCCCCGTGAGCGATTCCGGCCCCGTCGTGCTGACGTTCGAATGCGATCTGCCGGACGTCCATCGGGCGACCGGCGCCGACATCAATGCCGACGGAGATGCGCTGGTGATCTGCACCTACGAGGAGATCATCGTCTATGCACTTGCCGACGGCTGCGACGGATCCCTCGTGATGACGCGGCAAGCGCGCGTCCCGTACGACGCGGCGAGCGTGGAGGGATGCTGCTGGCGCGACGGCGAAGTGCTGCTGATCAGCGAGGACCGGTCGCTTTACAGTCTGAGCCCCTCCCCCTGAACGCCCTGTCAGGGCGTGGTCCCGTACAGAATCCGCCCCATGTTGCGTTTGTAGTCTTCGACGCCCGGCTGGCCATACGGGTTAATGCCGAGCAGGCGGCCTTCGACCACAGTGGCGAGCATCAGCATCTGCAGCAACTGGCCCAGGTAGTAGGCATCCAGCCGGGGAAGCGTGATGTCCGCCGTGGGACGCTGCACGTCGGCATACGCCTGGTTTGTCCCCTGAATGGCGGCCGAGAGCAGCTCCGGCCACGTCTTGCCGCGCAGGCGATTGAGCTGGTCCTGATCGAGATGCTCCGGAACCTCCGGAAGCACAAGCGGTTCAGTGGAGGGCTCCTCGATAATCACGTTGGTGATGAGCTTGTCGCGGCGTCCTTCCTGATGCTGCTGACCGCGGCTGTGCAAATCGCGCGTGTTGACCGCCGTGATGGGAGTCGCGCCGTACTGCTCGCCGTCTTTCGTCTTGCCGAGGCTTTCGGCCAGCAGCTGGTCGTACCACAGGCCGACGGCCTCGAGCCGTTTTCCCCAGGTGGAGAGGACGCGAATCGTGAGTCCATTGTCGCGCTCCAGGAGGTGGCTGGCGGCGACGTAATCCAGCACGGGGTTCGACTCCATCGGCTCGGTCCGGAAGATCTCCGTCATGTCCGCCGCCCCCTGCAGCAGGGCGGTGATGTCGACTCCCAGCACGGCCGCCGGAAACAATCCGACGGCGGTGAAGACCGAAAACCGGCCGCCGACGCCGTCCGGAACGGGAAAAATGTCCGGATAGCCGCGCGTCTCGGCGAACGTGCGAAGCTTTCCCTGTTCGCCGGTAATCGGCACCACCAGCGAGCGTGACAGCTCTGAGTCGGCGCCGTAGTAATCCTCCAGCGCGGAGCGGAACAGCCGGAACGCCGCGGCGGTCTCCAGCGTGCCGCCGGACTTGCTGATGACGACCAGTCCCCAGCGCTGCGCGAATCGCTCAGGATTGCGGCACTGGCTCCGGAGCAGGTCGAGGAGCCCGCGGGCGGCGTCGTTGTCGAGGTTTTCCCCTTCGTAGTACAGCCGCGGAACGCCGCCGCGCTCCCGGCGGGGGAGCTCATTGTGGTGCGGCCGGCACAACGATTCGAACAGGGCCCGCAGTCCCATGTACGAGCCGCCGATACCGAGCACCACCATCCGGTCGATCTGCTTGCGGAAGCGCTTGGCGACCGCCTCGATATCGCGAAGCAGGCTCGGCTGGCCCCGCTTCTTGCGTGCGGCGAGCAGTTGGGCGGGGAGGTTGATGAAGCCGGCGTCGAGCGGCTGTTTCTCGTCCGGCACGGGGAGCGGTGAATTCATCTGCTCGACGTCATCGAGCACTTCCTGTCGCGCCCCGTCCAGCCGCTGCCCGATGGCCGTCCATTCGGTCTCCGAGATCAGCACGCGGGCCGCAAAGGGGTCGTAACGCAGCCGGTCATTCATGGCGTGACATCCTGTGATAAGTCATCACGATGAGCGGAGAGAATCCACTGCTCTGTTCATTGAGGCGGTGTGATCCCAAAGTCCGCGATCGTCAGCAAAGAAGTAAACGGAATCCCGCGCTTACGGAACGCAGCCGCACCCCCCTCCATGCGATCGACGATGGCCGCCACCTGCACAACCTGAGCGCCAAACTCCTGCACCCGGTCGATGGCCAGCAGTGAACTCCCCCCGGTGGTAACCACGTCCTCGACAATCACCACCCGCTCCCCCTGCTGCAGCGGTCCCTCGACGTACTTCTGCGTCCCGTGCCCCTTCGGCTCCTTGCGGACCAGGAATCCCTTCAGTTCGCGAGACTGCTCGGCCGCGACGGTGAGGACCCCGGCGACGATGGGATCCGCGCCGATCGACATCCCACCGACGGCGTCGAACTCGACGTCGCGCAGCTGCTCCAGAAGTCCCAGGCTGACGAGCCTCAGGCCGCGGGCGTGCAGCGTGACCTGCTTGCCGTCGAGGTAGTAGCTGGCCTTCCTGCCGGAGGCGAGCGTGAAGTCGCCGAACTTCAGCGCCCGCTCACGGAACAGATCCATCAGCTTCGTCTTGTCGTACATGAGATGTCCGGAAGTCAGTGCCGCGGCTGCGACCGTGTCTGTTGCGTTGCCATCGTAGAGAACGGCGATGCGGTCCGCGACGCAGTGATCAGCCGGATCCGCCGCAGGCGACAGGCCAAGCCTGCCGGTGAGAAGCGCCGCAAGGTATTGCGATCCCTTACTTTATCGCATCCACCCGAAACCGCACACCCGTGCAACTCGGAAGATTCGGTGCAGCCGCACCCCTCTGGCGGCCGATCTTAACATGCGGCGGCGGACGCGGCGTGACACTGCGATTGGACGCTGTGGGCGGCTGACGCTTCATTGACGAGACATCAGGGAAGACGCAGGGATGCGACCTCGACTGAGGCTCTATACGGGGGACGACGACGACGGCTCGCTGGCCGTCGAAACTCCCACGGTGCCGATGGCCTTCGGCGAATTCGTGCAGATCGTCGCCGACGCCGGACGCGTGGACCGGACCTGGGTCAGTGACTTCCGCAACGACGAAATTCGCGTGCCGGAAGATCTGTACGAAGTGCTCACCGCATACTGGCGGTTGCGGCCGGGCGCCTGAAGCGGCCCACACGCTCCGAGCGGTGCCGACCGCTCCGGACAACTTGAAGCCAACACAACGAGCGGCGATCATGCGCGGACGGAGTCTGCGATCATGACCGCCGCTTTCGGTCTTTCTGCCGCACGGTCCCTGCGCGAAGATGCTTTCGAAGTCTGGTCCGCGGGTGTCGCAGCGGTGGACTCCGCACGGCTGGTGCAGAACGCCGTTCGAGTTCGCGGCGAAGCACTCTCCATCTGCGATCACGAATTCTCTCTCAGCCAGATCAGGCGCATCTGCGTCGTCGGGGGAGGGAAAGCCGGCGCGGGGATGGCGGCGGGGTTCGAGGCGGCTCTGGGTGCGGAACTGGTCGATCGGCTTGTCAAAGGGTTGGTCAATGTGCCGGCGGACTGCGTGCGTTCCCTGCAGCAAGTTGTGCTGCATGCAGCGCGGCCGGCCGGGGTGAATGAGCCGACCGCGGCGGGCGTGGTCGGGACCGCTCTCATGCTGAGGATGGTCGGGGAACTTGAACCCGGCGACCTGTGCATCGTGCTGCTGTCCGGCGGCGGCAGCGCGCTGTTGCCGGCGCCAATTCACGGACTCTCGCTGGAAGACAAGCAAACGGTGACGCGGTATCTCTCCCGCGCCGGCGCAAGCATTCAGGAACTCAACTGCGTCCGCAAACAGCTTTCACGCATCAAAGGAGGCGGGCTGGCGGCGGCCTGCCGGGCGGGAACGCTGATCGCGCTGATCATCTCGGACGTGATCGGCGACCCGCTGGACGTCATCGCTTCTGGACCGACTGTTCCCAACACACAGTCGCGCGAAGAGGCGCGTACGGTCTTACGCCGATTCGATCCCGACCGCCAGTACGTCCCTGCCGCGGTTGATCACTTCCTGGACCGACCAGACGAACGGCAACGGCTCCCATCTCGTGCGCGGGTCCTCAACCACATCATTGGCAGCAATCGAGTGGCCCTGCAGGCGGCCGCGGTCCGTGCGCGGGAACTGGGATATGCGCTGGAGCCGATCGAAACTGACCGCGACGGCGTCGCCCGTGACGAGGGGGTCGCGCTGGCCGAATGGTGTCGCCGCCTGCAAGCGTCCCTGCGGGCGGGAGAGCAGCCGCGGTGCATTTTGAGCGGCGGTGAGCCGGTCGTGCGAATTGAGCAGAGCGACCGGACGCAAAAGGGGGGACGTAACCAGGAGCTGGCGCTCGCGGCTCTCAAATACCTCTGGCCGGATCGAATGAGCGGTCTCTGTATTCTCTCCGGCGGCACTGACGGAGAGGACGGCCCGACGGATGCGGCGGGAGCTGTCATCGATGCCGAACTCGCGGCCCGGGCACGCGGGCTGGGCCTCGCCCCCGAGCCCTTCCTGAGCGATCACAACGCCTATCCGTTTTTTGACGCGGTGGGGGGTCTCTTGAAAACGGGCCCGACGCAAACGAACGTGATGGACGTCCGCGTCGCACTGGTCACCCCGCCAGCGGCGCGTGAGTGATCCGCCCACCGCAGTGCATTTCAGAAACCCGGCCTGTCGCAGAAGCCGGGTTTCTCGATCGCCTTCCTTCTCAAGCAGAGACGCCCCGCCATGCCGCAGCGCACTTTCGTCAGTCCCGCCGAATGCTCCCAGCACAACATCTTTCCCGGCGTGAACGTGCACACGGCGGCGGGCCAGGAAATGATGCTGTCGCTGGCCGTCTTCGAACCGCACGCCGTCGTCGAGGCGCATTCCCATCCGCATGAGCAGGTGGGAATGGTCATCGAAGGACGCGCCGTCTTCTATGTGGGAGACACAGAGCGGGAGTTGGGACCGGGAGACATGTACTTCATCCCCGGCAACGTCACGCATCGCGTCGTCGCCCTTTCCGAAGGATGCAAGGCGCTGGACGTGTTCCATCCGATCCGCGAGGACTATCTGTGACTCGCGTCCGCATTTCAGCGAGCTGACCGTAGCGGCGTTTAACAGAAGTCCGCCTGCGACCAGGCCCCGTCGATGAGCCGCCACGTCTGGCCGGTGGGGTTCTTGTCGGCCAGCAACGGGGGGAGCCGCTCCGGCCGCACGCCGTCGTAGCACTGCAGCATTGCGAAGCGCCGCAGTGAAGCCGGGATCCCGACAGCCGTGAAGCCGGGATGACCGGTGGCGGGGTACGGCCCGCCGTGGTTCATGGCTGGACTGACTGCCACGCCGGTCGGCATCTTATCGTTGAGCAACCGGCCGACGCGGAATCGCAGGGGAGCGGCGATGCGATCGTAGAGCGGATCGTCGGAGCCGCGGGTGTCGGAGTAGATGCAGCCGGTGAGGTTCCCCTCGAACGCGGCGGCGATCTGCTCCAGTTGCGAGTCATCATCGGCGACCACCAGCAGCGACGCGTTGCCAAATGCCTCCGTCTGCAGACCGGCCGGGTTCTTCAGGAATTCGGTCCCGCTCACTCTGAGCAGTGTGTTCGCATAGCAGCAGCGACCGGCTTCGGCCGACGTGTTGCCCGTGACGACGGTCGCCCCCGCCTGCTGGAGCGCTTCAATCCCGGCCCGCAGGCTCTTTTCAACGCCCGCCGAGAGCAGCGTGCCGGCCGGCGCCTTCTGAAAGCGCTCGCTGACGGAGCTGATGAACGATTCGGCCTCTGCTCCTTTACGCAGCACGACGATGCCGGGATTGGTGCAGAACTGCCCGGCCCCCATCAGGCCGCTCGTCACAAACTCATCGACGATCCCCGCAGCCCGCTCCTGCAGGGCCCCCGGCAGGATGAACACCGGGTTAATGCTGGACAGCTCCAGGTAGATCGGCTTGCCGGCCTCGTCGGCGGCGTGCTTGAGCACCAGTCCGGCTTCGCGCGATCCGGTGTAACCGGTCGCCCCGATGAGCGGATGCGACACGAGTCGGGCGCCGTCCTTGTGGCTGGTGCGATAGAAGAGCTGCACGAAGCCCGCCGGCATGCCGGTGGCTTCGGCCGCGGCGTGAGCGGCCTCTCCGAACAGCCGCGTGGCGCCGGGGTGTGACGAGTGTCCCTTGGCGATGACGGGGTTCCCCGCCGCGACGGCCGCGGCGAAATCACCTCCGGCGATGCTGTTGAACGCGCAGGGGAAGTTATTGGGACCGAATACGGCCACCGGGCCGATCGGCGCGAGAACCGAACGAATGTTGGGCTTGAAGTCGATCGTCGGCAGCGCCCACGAACCATCGCGCGCGGCCGCAGCCGCCTGACGGAGCTGGTTGGTCGTTCGCGGAAGCTCGACGATCTTCAGCCGCGGCTCCACCGGCAAGGCCGTCTCCAGGTTGGCCATACGGACGATCTCGTCGGCCCGCGACTCGATCTCGCTGGCGTAGCGATCGAGAAACGCGGCGAACCGTTCGCCCGGCCAGCTGCGCACCTGCTCGAACGCTGCGGCGGCCGCCTCGATCGCCGCTTCAATTTCCGGCCACGGACTGACCGGGTACTCATCCGCCAGCGGCTCCTTCGTCGCGGGGTTCATCGCCTGGAAGAATTCGCGACCGGAGGAAGCCTGCCAGCGGCCGTTAATCAGAACCGGGTGTGACATTTTCGTTTCGCTTCGATGTCGTCCGCAGGAAACTGGGGGCGAAGACGACGCATTCTGGATCAGTTGTCAGTTTCGGATTATAGGAGTTGCTGCGCTGAACCACAGGCCGGGACGAGCAATCCCGACTGTGTTGCCTTTTCGAACGACCGGTCTACGATGACGGCAGTCCGTTCCACCGGCGCGATCCGGCATCGGTACTTCAGGAGATCCTAGCATGAGCAGCGACGCACGCAGCCAGATCATCGAGGAGCTCAAGGTCTCCTATTGGATGGAGATTGAGACGGTGATGAGCTACCTCGCCAACTCGATCAATCTCGACGGCGTGCGGGCCGAAGAGATCAAGAAGGCCCTGGCCGCCGACGTGCAGGCCGAACTGGGACATGCCCAGATCCTTGCCCGGCGGATCAAGACGCTGGGGGGCACCGTGCCGGGGAGCAGGGCGTTCAAGGCCTCGCAGGATTCGCTGCAGCCCCCGGCCGACACCACCGACGTCACCTCGGTGATCAAGGGAGTGATCGCCGCAGAGGACGGGGCGATCGCGCAGTACAACAAGCTGATCAAGCTCTGCGACGGAGTCGACTACGTAACGCAGGACCTGTGCATCACGTCGCTCGCCGACGAAGAGGAGCACCGGCGAGACTTCCTCGGATACCTGTCCGAGTACGAGAAGAAATCCTGAGCGGTCCTACTGGAACTCTTCGACCGGTCCGGCGACGGAGTTCGCCGCGGGAGGCGATTCGTCCGATGCAGTAATCGGCAGCGGTACTGGCTCCTCGTCCTTGCCCAGCCGCAGCCACTCCGGCAGGCGGCGGCGCGGCTTTTCTTCGGCCGTCTGCGGCAGCGCAGCTGTCGCGAACGTCGGAGGATGTGCGGGGGTATCCGCGATGGACTTGTCTGCCGAGTCCGGTGGCGGCTGCTGGGTCCGCAACTCAATCCCCATCGACGGTGTCCGCGTATCGCTGTCCATCCGGAACCAACGCCGCCCCGTCTGACACCCGCTCAGAGCAGTCAGAGCCACGCACACGATCACCCATTGCACTGGTCGCTTGATCACATTTTCTGCCCCGCGCGCAGGAACCACGCGGCGACTGTCGCTCGCCTGCGGCTTGGCAAGCGACCGCGAACCCGCGTAAACTGACGGATCAGGATCGGCCGGCGACGTGTCGCTGGCCCTCAGAGAGCGTCGATGGATCACCAATCGGCCTCCGCCACGTTTGGGGGAGTGACGACCCCTGACTGTTGATGCGGATCCGCGTTCAATCGGGTTCCCATTGCTGCGGGACGCCGCGACTGTCCCAAGCGTCCTTGACGGAATGACAGCCGCAGCAGGCGGCCAGGCCGGCGCAGAGGATGGCGATCAGGCCAATACGGCGGATCAGAATTGCCACGGTTGCGTCCTTGCCAACCGGGAGGGGCGGAGGTGACGGGAAACCGGGTCATAACACGATTAGCGGCCGGACGAAAGATCGGTTCCCTGCGAAAAGTGCTGGTCTGACCGGTTGATGGCGTTAATGTGGAGAGTTCTCAGCGGTTTGTACGATCTCAACCTCCCGGCTCACCGTCTGCGCGGCTGCTGAACCGGCCCTGGCAGCGAACCCCGCGATCCGCACGGCCGAGCCAACACAATGCATTTCGACGCAAGAGGATACGGAATGACTGGAGAACAGTTTGACGTGGCGGTCATCGGCAGCGGTCCCGGCGGGAGCGTCTGCTCCACGTTTCTCGCCCAGCAGGGCTATAAGGTGGCGATGATCGAGCGCGAGGAATTCCCGCGCTTCCACGTCGGCGAGTCGCTGCTGCCCGGCACGCAGCCCATCTGGGAGAAGATGGGCATCGCATCCGAACTGGAGCGGTCGGGACACACCTTCAAATATGCCGGCGAGTTCCGCATCGGCCGGTTCCCCAACAAGGACGAGATCTACTCCACGATTGGCTACTTCCACAACGTCCCCCGCAGCGACTTCAGCCCGCGCCCCTACGCGTACCAGGTCGAGCGGGCCGTGTTCGACAAGCAGCTGCAGGACTGCGCCGTCCGCCACGGCGTCACGCTGCTCGACAATACGTCCGTGCAGGACGTGATCATGGAGGGGGACCGCGTCACCGGACTGAAGCTCCGGCGCAAGGGCGAAGAGGAGAGGACCATCAGCCCCAAGTTCATGGTGGACGCCAGCGGCCGCCGGCACATCATGGCCTCCAAGTACGACTGCATCGTCCTCGACCCCATCATCAAGACCTCCGCCGCCTTCGGGCATTTTCGCGGCGTCACGCGCGACCCCGGCTACCGCCAGGGGTTCTTCAACGGCTACTTCATCCCCAACGGCTGGGTCTGGTTCATCCCGCTGGCGCACGACATCATGAGCGTTGGCGTCGTGCAGAATAAGCCGGCCACCGATTCGTGGAGCAACAATCCCGAAGAGAACCTGCTCAACACGATCAACAAGTACAAGTTCCTGCAGGACCGCTTCCGCAACGCCGAGCAGGTCGGCCGCGTGCGCGGACTCAAGGACCTCGCATACGTCACGACCAAGTTCACCGGCGACAACTGGCTCTCGATCGGCGACGCCAACTTCTTCGTCGATCCGCTCTACTCGTCCGGCGTGCAGATCGCGCACACCACTGGCGAGCAGGCCGCCATGGCGATCGACGAGTTCTTCAAGGGAAATGGCGACCGCCGCGCCATCCGCAAGTACGAGCGCTATATCTATGACTACCGCAACCGCGTGTTCCGGCCGATGCGCTGCTTCTACCGCTGCATGCGGAACTACAAGACCATCGCCGGCTACGTGAAGTCCACCGGATACTGGTTCGACCATTTCAACAACTGGTTCCTCCGCCGCGCCTGCAGTTGGGGGACGGGACGGTTCCATCGCCATCACTGGACGATCCAGCTGATGAGCTGGATGGGGAACCTCTCCGCCTGGGGAGCGCCGCTGATCGGCATGGGAGGCTGGAAGCGGTACGAGGAGTACGCCTATACCGGCGAGCGACTCGACATTCCCAAGGCGCCGGAACTGGTGCACGCCGACGAGCACACGCTCGATTACGTCCCCATTACCGCGCGCTACGCCGCGAAGGCGATGGCGATGATGAAGCAATCGAACGGCGAGGAGCATCGTGCGGAAGACAAGCAGGCTGCCGCGATGCCCGTCGGCTCGGCCATGTAGAGAGCCCCGTTGATCGGGCAGGGGGGCGCTGCCCCCTGGATCTCACAATCCGTTGAACGAGGATCGCCCGGGCCATGGCGGAGATCGGGAGGAGTCCGCTGCCCGTCGATGAACAGGAACTGTCGCTGATGTCCTCCTCCAGCCCGACCGCGTCTGCGCCATCGACGCTGAGCGGTGAAAGCGATCCTCCTCCGGCGCCGATCGACCGCAATCCGCTGAACGTGGTCTTCCGGCTGCCCGGCGCCGGATGGGCGGCGAAACGCCTGGGACAGGCGGAATTGCGCCGCCGCCTGCTGCACATGGTGCCGGGCCTGCTGCCGCTGCTGCTATGGGTCTATCCCCACCAGTATCCCGACTGGGAACCACAGATTCGCATCTGGGTGGCCGGACTGGCGATGCTGTTGGCGTTCTTCGGCCTCAAGCATTTTCACTCGGTCGCCCGCAGCGGGGAGACCGCCGGCATCGGCTCGGTCGTTGGCTATTCATTCGCCGTCCTGGGCGCGCTGGCGATCGCGCCGCAGCATCCCGAGTACTCGCTGATCGTCCTCACAATCCTCGCGTTTGGCGACGGGTCCGCGACGCTCGGGGGGATGCTGATCGGCGGACCAAAGCTGTTCTGGAATCGCCACAAGACCTGGGCCGGACTGCTCTGCTTTACCGCCGCCGGAACAGTCGTCGCCACGCTCGCCTACTGGGGCGAAGTGCGGCCGACTCCTGAATGGCGGGACGCCCTGATCGTCGGGAGCGTCGTCGCCGCGGCGGCCGCCCTCGCCGAGTCGCTCCCCCTCCGCATGAACGACAACTTCCGCGTCGGCATCGTGACCGTTGTGGCGTGCTTCGCGATCGTCGAGCAGGAGTATCGCCCGCTCAAGATGCTCTGCGTCGGCTCGGCGCTGCTGTTGATCGCAACATTCGTGCGTCCCCGCCGGACTTGAAACGCCCTCGCACGCCGCGGCCCACCCCGCCCACTTCGTACTCAGACTGACTCTCTCCCCGCATGCGAGCGCTGCAGATCACCCGCAAAGACCTACGGCTGCTCTCGCGCGACAAGCGGGCCGCAGCCGTGCTGCTGGCGCTCCCGCTGATCTTCATCACGATTATTGGCCTCTCAACGGGCCAGATCCTCAACACGCGCGAGGGGGGTGAGCACGTCACCGTCGCCGTCGTCAATCTCGCCCGTTCCGACAGCGCTGTCGACGCCGCCGACCCGGTCGACTCCGACGGCGAAGAGCCGTCCTCAACGGCGCCCGACGGCGCCGAACTCGCCGATGAAGTCATCGACGCCATTCGGGCACACGAGCACTTTGAGCTCACCGAAGTCGAATCCATCGAGCGTGCTCGCGAGGACCTCGACCAGGGGAACGCGGTCGTCGTCCTGATTATCGGCGAGCAGTTCTCCGAGCGCGTCGCCGAAGTGGAGCTGGGCGACATCCTCAGCATGAGCAACGGACGGCTGGCGTCCGGTCCCGGCAGCCTGGACGTCACGTTTCTTACCAAGCCCACGCTCGCCAAAATCGGCGATCTCGCCGCCGGCGTGATGTGGGGGGACGTCGTCCGCGCTCTGTCGCAGCACATCGTCGGGGAGTCGAAGAACGTCTTCGTGCGGCAGCAGATCCGGCTCGCCGAACAGCGCGCGGCGAAACGGGCCGAAACCGAGGGACCCCTCGAGTTCCAACTGACGCAATTGCTCAACCAATCCGAGAAGCCCACGAGCGTCCTCTACAGCACGCTCGTCCCCTCCTACACCGTGCTGTTCGTCTTCTTCCTCGTGAACATCATGGCCCGCTCGTTCATCGCCGAACGCGAACTGGGGACGCTCCGCCGCCTGCGGATGGCGCCGATCGGCCCGTTCGACCTGCTCATCGGCAAGAATATCCCGTTCTTCTGCCTGTCGCTGATTCAGACGGCCCTGCTCTTCCTCTGCGGGCGCGTGCTGTTCGGCATGCCGTGGGGAAGCGAGCCCTGGCTGATCGTCCCCGTCATCGTCTGCACATCCCTCGCTGCCACGGCCCTGGGCCTGATGGTCGCCACCATCATCCGCACCGATTCGCAGGTCTCGGCCTACGGCAACTCGCTGGTGATCATCATGGCGGGCATCAGCGGCTGCTTTATGCCGCGAGACTGGCTCCCCGACATCATGAAGCAGATCAGTCTGGCCACCCCTCACGCCTGGGCGCTGATCGCCTATGATGAGATCCTCAGCCGGCAGCACATCCAGCACGCCGTCGTGATCCAGTGCTGCGCCATGCTGCTGGGCTTCGCCCTCTTCTTCTTCTCAATGGGCTGGCTGCGATTCCGCACCGTCCGGGACTGACGCGACATGCCCGACGTCATCCAGATTCACGACCTGCTCCTCCGCACGATCATCGGCGTCAACGCCGACGAGCGCGTCAACCGCCAAGACGTCCTCGTGAATCTACGGCTGGAGACCGACACGCGCGCCGCGGGACGCTCTGACAATCTCGACGACGCCGTCAACTATCGCACCATCACGAAGGAGATCATCGACCGCGTCGAGGCATCGAGCTTCCACCTCGTCGAGCGGCTGGCCGAGGAGATCGCGAACGTCTGCCTGGAGGACCAGCGCATCGCCCGCGTCACCGTCTCCGTGGAAAAGCCGGGAGCACTCCGGTTCGCCCGCTCCGTCGGAGTCACGATCACTCGGGACCGGCAGTCGGCCTGAATCCAGAATCATGCCTTGCAGAAACCCGGTTTCTCCAAAGTAACCGGGCTTCTCGGCGCGGCCTCCAAAGACATCGTCCTCCGCATGAACGCGGCGTATCTGATCCTCGGCTCCAACATCGATCCCGAGCAGAACCTGCCCGCCGCGACCAGCATGCTGGCGGAGTTCGGCACAGTCTCCGACGTCTCGCAAGTCTGGGAATCCCCCCCCGTGGACGGCTCGGACCAGCCCAACTATCTCAACGCCGCCGTCCTGCTCGAAACTCCGCTCCCGTTGAATTCCCTGCGCAGCGACGTCATTGCCCGCATCGAGCAGAGCCTCGGCCGACAGCGCGATCCCGCGAACCGCTACGCCGCCCGAACGATCGACATCGATGTGGCGCTATTCAACGGCGACGTGGGGGAATTCGACGGACGCCCGATCCCGGATCCCGATATCCTCACGCGCCCCTTCGTCGCCGTCCCGCTGGCCGAGATCGCTCCGCTCCGCGTGCACCCCGTCGAGGGCCGCACGCTGGCCGAAATCGCGCAACGCCTTGATTCGAGCCGATTGCGCCTCCGCGACGACGTCGTGCTCAACCCCGCTCGTGCATCGGAATGAAGTCGAGGTCCTCCGCTCCACGATATCGCGCCCGCGGACGGATGAGCTCTCCGTCCCGCGCCTGTTCGATTGCATGAGCGCACCAGCCGACGACCCGGGCGCACACGAACACGCCCGTATGCAGTTCCGTTGGGATGTCGAGGTAGCGGAGCAGGCGGGCCAGCGGCCAATCGAGGTTGGGGGGCAGCTTGCGCACCTCCCACACCGCCCGTTCAATGGCGTCGGCGGCTTCCTCCTGCGCGTGGTCCTCGCGCGCCTCCGCGAGTTCCGCGCACTTCTGCTCAAGGATCGCGGCCCGCGGGTCGCAGTCGCCGTACACCGGATGCCCGAACCCCGGTATCGGCCGCTCCTCCGGAATCCGCCGCACCAGGTCGAGGGCGTCGTCTTCGCCGACGGCGTCATCCAGCAACTGCAGGATCCGCTCCTTGTGCGCCGATGACGTCGGCGCCGTCACCGTCCCCAGTCCCGCCAGCACGGCCGAATACAGGTCTCCCCGGGCCGACGCCACCACACGCGCCGCATACGTCGACGGGTTAAACTCCTGTTCGGCCGAGAGAATCAGCGCCACCTCGAGGGCCCGCTCCCCCAAAGCACAGCTCGGTGCGTCCGTCAGCATGCGCAGCAGATTCGCCGGGAACCCGACATCGGGATCAATGCCCTGCGGCGACAGACCGGATCGCTGCCGATGCCAGGTCCCCAGCAGCAGCGGAATCCGGGCGATCAGCCGGATCGCCTGAGCTTCGGCCGAAAGCTCGATGTCCTCTTCCGGCTGCGGGTCGAAGTGCGCCAGCAGGCTGATGCCAGTCCGCACCGCCTCCAGCGGCGATCCGTGCAGCGGCAGTTGCTCGAACAGCGCCGGGACCTGCACGGGAAGCTCCGCCTCCTCGATCAGCACGCTGCGGAAATCCGCCAGCTCCTCAAGCGAGGGAAGCTCGTCGTACAGCAGCAGATATGCCGTCTCCAGAAACGACGCCTGCTCGGCGAGATCGTGAATGCAATAACCGCGGTACTGCAGGCCGCCGTCCAGCCGCGAGACCTCCGTCTCGCCGACAACGATCCCCTTCAGTCCCGGATGATACAGCTCGACGGACATGCCGCGGCCTCCTTGCGGTGTCGAGACGATTCCATTCCGACAGCGGCGTCATGTTAACAACGGGACGAGCACAACGATACTCCCAGCGAGGCGGGGGGGACATCTCCCCGGAGCGATCTCACCTTTCGTTGCCGCTCAATGCCAGATCACGGACTCTGGCCATTCATCGGCTCCGGCCCTATACTTCTCTCCCCCGCAACTCCTGGATTCAGAAACTGCCCCCGCTCCCCGAGGACGTCATGGCCAAAAACAATCGCAAGCTGAAGAAAGCCAATCACGGCAAGCGGCCCGCCAGCGCGGCGGCCCGCCGCGCCAAGCGCGCGCACATCAAAACCGGTCGCTGATGGTGAGCGACGCTGGAGAACACCCCGCACAACCGGCGCATTCGGAAATCTGGCGGGTGTGCCGGCGGCCCTCAGCCGTCGCAGTCGGGATTTCAAGGCAAGCGGCCTCCCTGACCGCATACTGGTGAGACTGCTTTCGCCGTCGCGTTGCTGGATGGCATCGTTCGCCGCCGCGCGCCGCGGTCGCCTGCCGTCCCGCCGGTCTCGTGATGCGCCTTCGTGACGCCGTCCTCAACCTGTTCCTGCCGCCACGGCTGCGCTTTGATGATGCGCCCAGCCGGCAGGCGCATCGCACCGTCGTGCTCGCACTGGCGATGCTGGTCTGGGTTCCCGTTTTTGGTGGGCTGTATGCGTCGCTCGACGCCACCATCAGCGCGGGAATCCTCGTCTGCGCCGGCGCGCTGCTCCTGCTCGCATTGAGGTCGTTCCGCCTCGGCCTTCCGGGCGAGATCATTGCCAACATCTTTGCAGGCCTGACATTCGCCGCGCTGCTGGGGGTGTCGTACGTCACGGGCGGATTCGAGGCGCCCGCCTTTCGCTGGCTTCCGGTCGTTCCCCTGTTGGGCGTTGCCTTGTGCGGCCGCAAGGGCGCGTTGTTCTGGACGTTCGCCACCCTCTGCGCCGCTGGAGCCTACTTCTGGCTCTGGGAAACCAATGCCACGCTGCCGATGGAACTGACGGCGCAGCACCTTCGTTGGGTCAGCAGTGCCGGCAATCTGGGCTTTATCTCCTGTATCGCAGTCGTGGCATGGGTGTTCGTCCGCAGCGAACGGGCGACGCAGCAGATGCTGGAAGCGGCACACGCCGCGGCCGAAGCCGCCACGCGCGCCAAGAGCGAGTTTCTGGCCAACATGAGCCATGAGATCCGCACGCCGATGAACGGCATTGTCGGCATGACGGACCTGGCGCTGCGCACCGAGCTGACCTCGCAGCAGCACGACTACCTGAGGATGGTGCAATCCTCGGCCGACTCGCTGATGCAGATTCTCAACGACGTGCTCGATTTCTCCAAGATCGAGGCCCGCAAGCTCCGCATGGACAACGTCGCCTTCCGGCTCAGGGATGCGCTTCACGAATCGTTGAACGTCCTGGCGCATCGCGCCGACGAGCGGAATCTCGAGTTCGTCTGCCGCGTCGCCCCCGACGTCCCCGATCATCTCGTGGGCGATCCCCTCCGCCTGCGGCAGGTCATCCTGAACCTGCTCTCCAACGCCATCAAATTCACCGAGCGGGGTGAGATCGTTGTCGGCGTGATCCGCGTGCACGATGGTCCGGATTCCGTCCGGCTGCAGTTCTCGGTCCGCGACACCGGCGTCGGTATTCCACCGGAAAAGCAGGCGCTGATCTTCAACGCCTTCACGCAGGCCGACAGCTCCACCGCCCGGACGCACGGTGGAACCGGCCTCGGGCTCTCGATCTCCTCACAGTTGGTCGACATGATGGGGGGCCGCATCTGGGTCGAAAGCCAGGTCGGACGCGGCAGCCGCTTTCACTTCACGGCCGAATTCCGGCTGCAGCCGAACCCCGCGGAACCGCTCCCCTACGAATCCCCCCCCTGGTCGCCGCTGCCGGTGCTCGTGGTGGACGACAACGAACTCAGCGGGGCCGTGCTGCATGAGATGCTCGCTCGCTGGAGGCTGCAGCCCACCGTCGTCCGCGACGGCCGCTCAGCCCTACAGGCCATGCGGACCGCACACGACCTGGGCCGTCACGTCCCGATCGTGCTGATCGACGCCGGCCTCCAGGACATGAACATCGCGGTCCTCATCGATTCGCTCAGGGAGGCCGCGTCCCCGGCGAGCGTCAGAGTCATACTGCTCTCCGGACCGATTGCGATTCAGTCCCAACCCACCTCCCCTTGGGCGGATCTGCCGGCCGTCTGCAAGCCGGTCAGCGAGCGAGCGCTGTTTCAGCAGATCTCTGCCGAACTCGCAGCCTGTGCACAGCAGAAACCGGCCGCCCTCGCTGCAGGCCATTCCAACCCCGCCGCCGGACCGGCGTCGGAACTGCAGATCCTGGTTGCCGAAGACAACCTCATCAACCAGAAGGTCGCCGAGCTGGTGCTCCAGCAATGCGGACACCAGGTCACCCTCGTCGGAAACGGACGGGAGGCCGTCGAAGCCACCGCCGCCCGCGACTTCGACCTGGTCCTGATGGACCTGAACATGCCGCACTGCGACGGCCTCGAAGCAACCGCAACCATTCGCAACCGGGAGCAACACACGGGCCGCCGCCTGCCGATCATCGCCCTGACCGCCAACGCACTGAAGGGGGACGAGCAACGGTGTCTGGACGCCGGCATGGACGCCTACGTCTCCAAGCCGCTCCAGCGCCGCCAGTTGACGGAGGCGATCGACGCGGCGCTCAACCGCTGCCGCCAGGCCGCGTCTCACAGCGATGCCTGCCCAGCGAACGAGACTCACGGCACGCATGCAATCCGCATGCAGGACCACGTCGCGGAATGCGCTGCTTCCTGAACGCTCGCCGTCGCTCCGTTCAACCGGGTATCGCGAGAGACTTCACGGCCCAGGCATACAGGTCCGCCGGTCGGCGGCTCCGGCGCACGTGCAGTTCTTCAAGACCGCTCCCCGAAGCCTGCACCCATTGCACGAACTCGTGCAGTGATACGTTGCGATAAAAACTGGGAAGCGGCCCGTACTCCGCGCCCGTCTGTCGCGTGCCATGCTCCGGACGCCCCTCCCCCGCGCACGTCATGAAGAACAGCCCCCCGGGACGCAGCACCCGCAGCATGTTGGCAATCGACCGCGCTGCATACGGATCATGCTCATACGTTTCCAGCGCGCATACCACATCGAATTCGCCGTCGCGCCCGGCGTACTCATGCGCCAGGCCCACCTCATCAACGCCAGGCCCGGCACGGCAATCCAGTCCGACGTAGCGGCAGTCCACGAAGGCATCGCGAATCGAACCATTGACGATCAGCGACCCCACTTCCAAGACCTGCGTGTCCCTGAAGTATGCGGGAAACCGGCGGCGGACCTCTTCGCAAAACCGCCGCTGAGCGCAGTGCGCCATCTCGGTGCTCCTCCAGGCTGATCCGGCGACGATCCCGCATCGACGGGAACTCACGTCTCCAGCTACCTGAAGCCGCAGCGGTGCGCCGCGGCCCTTTCCGCAGCACCCGCCGACCCGCTCCCGCGTCAAAACTCCCCGACGATCTCCCCTCCGCGGATCGTGCTGACCGCCTGGTAGACAAGTTCGTTGATGTTTTCCGACACAAACCGCACGTGTCCGTCCGCCAGAACAAACTGCGCGCCTCCCACGTGATGGCTGCTGAAATCGTCGAAGTGAGCCACCGGGCTGTTCGGCGTATGGTCGAACGATCCCAGTATGCGCTGAAACGCCTCCTCCCCCTCCGCCACACGCCCCACCCACGTGGAATACCACCCCAGTGCGTCGTTCGTCTTCCGCTCGCCAATCATGAACGTGTTGCTCGTTCCATCCGTAATGTCTCGAAAGTTGACGCGGCTGTTGTGATAAAACACTCCGTCGCCGATGCATTGCCCGGCCGCCGTGACGGGAGCAGTCCCCGGAGTGTTCTCGCAGTCATGCAGTTCGACCGTGCCGAACGCCCCGACATAATTCGCGATCGGCAGTTCGCAGATCACCGTGCCGGGGCTCCCTTCCTCGTCAATGGCGAACCGGTCGGGCTGCGGATCGGACGGGCACCGGAAGACGGTCAGGGTCTGCAACCGGAACGGGTCGTTGAGCGGATCTTCAATCCCGACGTTCGGATTGAACCGGCCAAACAGCGGCGACTGGTCGAGATACGGGAGGATCATCGTCCCCCACCCCGCGCCGTTAACCCCTTCATGCGCGCTCGCCATCCCGGCGTCCACCCCGATCCAGCCCGGCGGAAACGTGCCAAACGTATCGTGGTAGTTGTGCAGCGCGAGCCCCATCTGCTTGAGATTGTTCTTGCACTCCGTGCGCCGCGCCGCCTCGCGGGCCTGCTGCACGGCCGGCAGCAGCAGCGCAATCAGGATCGCAATGATCGCGATCACGACGAGCAGTTCGATCAGTGTAAAACCCTTGCGGGAAGCGTGAGTCATGACACACTAACTCCGGACAGAATGGATGCGATGATGAAAACGCCGGCGCGATTTGCGGCGGCGGAAATGAATAGCGGATGCTGCCGGACCTCCGGCAGAGTCGATCAGTCATGGGACGGCGCGCCGCCGCACGAAAACGCGGCGACAACATCACCGGACCACGAAATCAGACGCCGCCTAAACGGAACTTCGCGCCGGTGCGATTCGCTAAGCGCATCAGAACTCGCTGCGCTGACAACCGGCGGAAAGATCGCGGCGCTCAGCAGGCCCCGCAGGGCGGCCCGCGAATCGGCAGCGCGAACTTGTCCGTGCTCCCCGACAGCCGGGACATTGCCGGACGCAGATACGCGCCCAGCTCCTCAACCGCCACCTCCGGAGCCACGACGTCAATCAGCGCGCCGGCGGCGAAGTGATGGCAGACCTGACAGTTGTCGTGATCGTGCCCGGGACCATGCAGCGGACGATCGGGCTCACTCCCCTCGTCCTCCCCCGCATGGTCATGTCCGTGGTGATGATGATGGTGCCCGCACGCATGAACGTGCGACTTCGCCCCGTCATGGCCGCATGCGAGGTGCCCCGGTCCATGGCTGTGCGCCACCCCCGCCAGGTCCTGCACCGCATGCATTCCGCCATGCCCCAGGAGCGCAATCGCTCCGTAGGCGGCGAGCAGCAAAGCTCCGGCGGTTCGGACGAATCGGGTCATCATCAGCTCAGTTGGCGCATGGCTGCGACCGTCAAGCGGACGGTGCGGCAAGAACGCCCATTCTCGTCAACTCTTACGCCCTCGGCAAGCTCTGAGTTTGACGAGTTTGCCGGATCTTCACTGACATCGGCCGACTGCTCAACCCGGGAATACCCCTTCGCCCGCGATTAAACCATCCCGCATGTACACCTGCCGCCGTGCCCGGCGGGCAATGTCCGGCTCGTGCGTCACCATGATGATCGTCCGCCCCTCGCGGTTCAGCTTCTCCAGCTGACCCAGAATCTCCTCGCTGGTGTGGCTGTCCAGGTTGCCGGTCGGCTCGTCCGCCATGATGATCGCCGGGTCGTTCACCAGCGACCGCGCAATCGCCACGCGCTGCTGCTGCCCGCCGGAAAGCTGATACGGCCGATGGTCCAGCCGGTCCGACAGCCCCACCTGCGATGCCAGATCAATGCACCGTTGCCGGTCCTCGTTACTGAGTGACACCGAGCCGGGCCGGTAGTGCAGCGGCACTTCGATATTCTCCAGCACGCTGTACTGCGGGATCAGATTGAAGGACTGGAAGATAAACCCGATCTCGGTGTTGCGGATGGCCGAGAGCGCATCGTCGTTCATCTGCGCCACGTCGCGCCCCCGCAGCAGGTACTGGCCGGTCGTCGCGCGGTCGAGCGCGCCCAGCAGGTTCAGCAGCGTGCTCTTGCCGCTCCCCGACGTCCCCATGATCGCCAGAAAGTCCCCCTCGGGGATGTCGAGCGACACGCCCCGCAGCGCCCGCACCGGTTCGATCCCCGGACCAAGCTCGTACTCCTTCGTCAAATTGACAAGCTGGGCAACGTAACTGGTCATTCCGGAATTCGCAGCCTGATAAGACACGGAATCCCCTCAGTGTAGCGACCACCATCATCAGGGGCACGCCGGTCGCACGTCACTGAGCACCCTCCCGAACCGCCGCTGACCCAGCTTGCCTCGCGCCCGGCGGAACGTCAGAATCGAAGCTTCTCGATCTCGCCCGCGGTTCAGCGGGGCTCACGCAACACTCCGGACTCCGCACCATGCTCCCTCGCTGCAAAGCAGCATGCTGCCTCCTGGTCGCCGTGGTTACCGTCTGCGGCATCTCCGCCGCCGTGAATGGCGCTCCCCGCCGTCCCAAGCCCAAGCCTCCCCCGGCCATCAAGAACCTCCCGGAACTCAAGACGCCCGAGGACAAACTCCGCTTCCTGGAGATGATCCGGCACACCTTCCCGGCCATCCGCAGCAACTCCGTCTCGTTCCAGCCGGCCGACCTCGACAAGATGCTCGAGCGCTACGTCAGTGAGGGAGCATCAACGGACTTCGCCCCCGTCGTCGACGACGAGACCTTCCTCCGCCGCGTCTGCCTCGACATCGCCGGCACTGTCCCCTCAGCCGCTCAGGTCAAAAAATTCGTCGCCGACGCCGATCCCAAAAAACGCTCGCGCGTCATCGACGAACTCCTCGCCAGCGACGAGTACGCCCGCAAATGGGCCCGCTACTGGCGCTCCGTCATCTTCTACGAGTCCGATGCCAACCGGAACTCCGTCAACCCGCAGGCCCTGGAAGACTGGCTGTTCGAACAGATCAAAGCGGGCGCACCCTGGGACCGCATTGTCGCCGAAATGGTGTCCGCCTCCCCGCAGCGCGTCAAAGACAAAAAGCCCCAGGAGAACGGCTGGCAGCAGGACTACGGACCCAACAACTTCATCCTCGCCTGCGACCGCAAGCCCGAGATCATCGCCTCCCAGACCGCCCGCATCTTCATGGGCATCAGCATCGGCTGCGCCGAATGCCACGACCACCCCTTCGACGACTGGGAGCGAGAGCAGTTCCACGAGCTCGCCGCCTTCTTCGCCCCCGGCAAGTACTACATGACCGACCAGGCCGACCCGGCCCAAAAGACCGAAATGCCGGCCCGCTTCCTCCTCGGCGAAGAGCCCCCCCTCGGACTCAAGCCCGACCAGCGCCGCGTCGCCCTCGCCGCCTACCTCATCTACAACCCCGACAACTACTGGTTCGCCCGCGCCCACGTCAACCGCGTCTGGAACGAGATGATGGGGGACGGCTTCTACTCCGTCGACAGCCTTGGCCCCGATAAAGACGTCGTCCACCAGCTCGTCGTCAACCGCATCGCCGCCAGCTTCCGCAACAAGGGCTTCGACATGCGCTGGCTGCTGCAGATGATCGCCAACAGCAACGCCTACCAGCGCGAGATCCGCACCATCGACAGCGACGCCGATCTCTTCACCGCCGTCCGCCCCGCCCGCCTCCGCCCCTACGAAGTCGCCGACAACGTCGAACGCCTCGTCGGCGAACACAACGCCCTCACCAAATCCATCAACGACACCTTCGACCAGAACCCTTCCATCCCCCAGCGCGATCTCGAAGGCTCTGTCCAGCAGGCCCTGCTCCTGATGAACAGCCCCGTCCTGCACGACCGCCTCGCCCAAGGACCTCTCAAGACCGACCTGCTCAAACTCACCGACGACCGCGAACTCGTCCGCGAAGCCTTCCTCGCCGTCCTCGCCCGCACCCCCACTGACGACGAATCCTCCCGCTACGTCAGCTACCTCCGCGAAATCGACAACCGCGACGAAGCCATCGACGACATCGTCTGGGTCCTCATCAACTCCGCCGAGTTCATCACCAAACGCTGACCAAAGAAGTCCACTCGCTCCGCGAGTGGATCAACCCGACTTCCCCAGGCACATCGACGTCCACCCAGTCCAAGCCCGCATCCCGCGCCCCCCGCGCAGCGCGACCCCGCATCAACCATGCCCACCCACAACCTCCTCAGCATCTCCCTCACCCGCGACGGCGTCATATCCCGTCGCCGGCTCCTCCAGTCCGCCTCCGCCGGACTCGCCGCCGTCCCCTTCCTCCACCGCCTCGGCCTCTCCGCCGACGCTCTCAAACGCGAAGGCCGCGCCTGCATCGTCGTCTGGCTCAACGGCGCACCCAGCCAGCTCGAAACCTGGGACCCCAAACCCGGCGCCGAAAACGGCGGACCCACCCAGGCCATCGACACCGCCATCCCTGGCGTCCAGTTTGCCGAGTACTGGCCCAAACTCGCCGCACTGATGACCGACGTCTCCGTCGTCCGCAGCATTGTCGGCAAAGAGGCCGCGCACGAACGCGGCACCTATCACCTCCTCACCGGCCGCAGGCTCGGCGGCACGTCCCACTTCCCCCACTTCGGCTCCGTCGTCGCCCGCGAACTCGGCAATCCCGACTCCGACCTCCCCAGCTTCGTCTGCATCGGCAACACGCTCAGCTCCGGCTTCCTCGGCGTCAAGTACGCCCCGTTCGAAGTCCCCGCCGCCGGCCAGCTCCCCGCCAACGTCGCCCCCCGCACTGAAACCGCCCGCGCCGACCGCCGCCTTTCCCTCCTCCGCGAGCAGGACCAGGACTTCGCCGACGCCGGCGCTCAGGCCATCGCCTTCGAACACCAGGAAATCTACGCCAAGGCCGCCCGCCTCATGACGTCCGAACGCCTCAAAGCCTTCACCCTCGAAGGCGAGTCCGACGCTGTCAAACAGAACTACGGACCACACCAGTTCGGACAGGGCTGCCTCGTCGCCCGCCGCCTCGTCGAATCCGGCGTCCCCTTCGTCCAGGTCCAGCGCAGCGGCTGGGACATGCACGCCAACCTCTGGCAGAACATCCCCAATGCCGCCGGCGAAGTTGACCAGGGAGTCGCCGCCCTTGTCACCGACCTTAAAGACCGCGGCCTCCTCGACCGCACCCTGATCGTCGTCCTCGGTGAGTTCGGCCGCACTCCCAAGATCAACCAGAGCACCCCCGGCGTCGGCCGCGACCACTGGGCCCGCAACTTCAACGTCCTCCTCGCCGGCGGCGGCCTCAAAGGGGGCGTCTGCGTCGGCGCCACCTCTCCCGACGGCATGGAAGTCACCAACCGCCCCGTCGAAGTCGACGACCTCTTTCAGACTATGTGCCACTCGCTGGGCATCGACGCCGACGAAGAACTCATCACCCCCGAAGGCCGCCCCCTCCGCATCGTTGACGCCGGCCAGCCCATCCCCGAACTCGTCGGGTGAGCCGGCGTGGAGGGTTTCGAGAGGAAGAGGGATAGCGGATGGCGGGGTGCGCGCGGGGGCGGTGCTGTTGGGGGTGGAGAGAGCGGCGGGCGGGCATGGGTGGGGCCGGTCCTGGTGGTTATGAATAGTTCACCAGATTGAGGATGGGTGCGCGCGGGGAGGGGAAGGCCGACGCAAGGGCACGGAGACGCGAAGACGCGCGAAGGAGGGGATGGGGGACGTGCATGGCGGGGAGACGGGGGGACGGCGGGTGGGGAGGGGATGGCGGGTGCGACCAGAGCGTGTGCGGCGTGCGGATGAGGGGGCGCTGCGGTGCGAGGTGTGGCACGCATGCGTGTGGTTGGTGGTATGACGGGGACGGGAGCCGTGACGGTGTGCCACGGCTGTGTCAGCCGTGCCGACGCAGGGAGCGCGGTGTTCGTCAGGATGCTCACGCAGAGGCGCGGAGGCGCAGAGGGAGACCGTCGGATTCGTGTGTGACGGGCAGCCGCGGGGGAAGGCCGACGCAAAGTCACGGAGACGCGAAGACGCGCGAAGGAGGGGATGGGGGAAGTGCATGGCGGGGAGACGGGGGGACGGCGGTGGGGAGGGGATGGCGGGTGCGACCAGAGCGTGTGCGGCGTTCGGATGAGGGGGCGCTGCGGTGCGAGGTGTGGCACGCATGCGTGTGGTTGGTAGTATGACGGGGACGGGACCGGTGACGGTGTGCCACGGCTGTGTCAGCCGTGCCGACGCAGAACGGGCATTGGGCGGTCGCCGCAGCGCCCGCGATCAACTCCGCGCCCGCACGCGCGAGACGCCCGTGGCACACTGGAGGTCGCCGACGTTGCCACGCCGCCCGCGGAGGGGAGCGGATTGTGCTGATGGAGCGTCAGCGGCGCGACCGTCAATCAGTAGCGCCACAGCACGCGAGTTCACGACGCATGTGCCGGAACAGGGCCACCCCACGGCGTGGTGGTGGTGCGTGTGATCGAAGCGTGTACACAGTTCGGCTGGGGGCTTCGCTGTGCTGCGACTCCAGCCACCCCGCCGCCCTAAGGCACGCGGATGGTCTGCCGATCAAGGCGGCGATTCGGTTGATCCCGCAGCGGCACTGCTGGACAAGCCAGACAGCGGCACCCGGCACTCCTCAGTGCCGGCAGACCGACCGGGGGCCCTTGAGCGGCCGACGTGCGGTTGCCCGTCCGGCACCGCTCTAATACACTGCCGTAAGCTCATTACCTGACAGGGTTTTAGGCAGGATGCCTGAAGTAAAATGGCACGCCATAATTCAGGTCCCACATTCATTGGATTGTTCTCAGGCTGTGGCGGCCTTGATTTGGGATTTGAGCAGGCCGGCTTTCGTTCAATTGCCGCATTTGATGCGGATGCGACTGCCACAGCGACTTATTCTGACAATCTAAGAGGGAACGCCGATATTTGCGACCTGTCGTCGCTTAATTCGTTGAAGTACTCCGTTCGGCCGGACGTTGTCATCGCAGGTCCGCCGTGCCAGGGCTTTTCCACACTTGGGCGTCGCTCGGCGACCGATCCGAGGAATTCGCTCCTGATCAAGGCCGCGGTACTCGCGATCAGTTGTCGGCCGCGCGCAGTGCTCTTGGAGAACGTCGCCGGAGTACTATCTGGAACCCACCGCAACTATTGGTTGGCCGCTCGCGAGTTGCTTGAAGCCGCTGGTTTCGCCACCACTGAGTTTCGAGTCGTCGGAACAAGCTTCGGACTTCCGCAGATCCGCAAACGCGTAATACTGCTGGCATCCTGTCGGCAGATTGATGACCTTCAACCACGTCATGAATGTACTCAGGTCGGGCTTGAGTCATTCCTCTCGGGAATCGACGGGCTCCCGAATCATTCCCCCCGAATTTTGCGGCCAGGGACGAGCGACTATCGGATTGCACGGAGAATTGAGCCTCATCAAAAACTGTGCAACGTACGAGGTGGCGATCGATCTGTTCCCACGTGGGAAATCCCGGAGGTATTCGGAGAGGTGACGTCACGCGAGCGTGCAATGTTGCTGCTAATGCAACGACTTCGTCGGAGGAAACGACTAAGGTCTTTTGGCGACGCCGATCCGGTATCCCTTCGGGATCTCAATGCTTCGTTTAACGGCAGCGCCGGTTCGATCGTTGTGCGGCTTCAGGCAAAGGGCTATGTCCGTCGATTGGGTAGACGGTTCGATCTCGCACACACGTTCAACGGGAAGTATCGCCGCCTGTCCTGGAAGCATCCCGCCCCCACTGTTGATACTCGCTTCGGGCAACCTCGGTACTTCCTTCATCCGGAGGAGCACCGCGGACTGTCCGCGCGGGAAGCCGCCCGTATTCAAGGGTTTCCCGATGACTTTGTTTTTCGCGGCGAGCCGTCTACGCAGATGCGCATGATTGGCAACGCCGTGCCACCACCAGTTGCGAAATGGTTTGCAGACCTGATTCTTGAACGAGTTCTCTGAGGACCTCGATGCATCCGATGGACTCGTTAATCAATGAGTGGACACGCGTTTCCAAGCACGATCAGCGCATCGATCGCAACGCCGCGCATTTGAAATTCCTCGGAACCTGGCATTACTCACAGTATCGTCCCTATCCAGAAAAGCCGCCGTTCTGGGACCGGCTGTACCTATGGCTGAATCAGATCGAAACCGGGGTAACTGGTGCCCAACGAGCCCTCCGTAGACGGGCCGCTCAACAGGCGCTTTTCAATTTCGTCCCTTGGCTACTCTTTGTCGCCGAGGAGGATCTGATCGCGACATATCGCGCTGCTTATACGGGACATATTTGCAGATGGCTTGTCGACGTGATTGGCGGCAATGTGACTGATCCGGACATTGACGCCAAGCTCCAACAGGCTCGATTGGCCACGTGGTTCGGAAGTCTAGCCGGAATGGACGTCAACACTTTCTGTCGCGTAAATGGCATTTTCGGTCAGAGCTACAGGCCAGAGTTCCGCTTCTTGGCAAAGTTCAATGATCTACCGCTGTTGGCAAGAAAACTAGCGGACGAGAATTACAAACGCATCGTAATCGTCGAAGACCTTGTCGGCACAGGCGAGCAGCTTTCCGATGCTGCTCCCGCCATCAAGGCCATGAACAACTTCAAATTGCTCTTCGTACCACTTTTCATCGCCCCAGAAGGAGATGAATCTGCAGTCCGGCTCTTCAACGATCCTGAATTTGCACATGTCACTTACGATCCCTTGTTCATCCTCCCGAGCGATTGCATCATTAATAGCGCCAAAGCACGTGGTGAGAGCAAGGAGTTCACCGACTTCCGGAAGGTGAATGCAACGTATAACGGCGGCGACCTGGGCATCGGGATCGATTACGGAACGCTCGTCCTGACTTATGCAAATTGTCCAGATAATGTCCCGCCAATCATTCACGAGCCCACACCCAGTCGGCCGCTCCCGCTTTTTCATCGTGCTTCGCGAGAAGGTTAGATGAAGCAACCGCAGAACCCTTTTACGACTCTTTACGTGACAGAGCGGATGGAGGAGGATAAGTTTCCGTCGCTCTTCAGCACTGTCTTGGTGCCCCAGGTCCTCCCATTGTTCCAGGACGGCAACGTTGTTGTTCGCGGAACTCAAGGGACAGGGAAATCGATGCTGTTAGCGCTATTGCGCACAGAGATTCGCCTCGCTTTCGATGCCAATACGCAACACGAGTACCCCGTTAGCGACGAGCTATGTCACTTCGTAAGCGCTGAGATCAATCTGGCGACGAATCAAGCGCTGCGATTCGCAAATCGATGGGGGAAAGCGCCTTCAGACGCGGCATTGGTGGATTTGCAGGTAAGCTTTATCGATTATGTGAACACTTGGCTTCTTCGTGATCTGCTTCGCTCTATTAGGGTCCTCAGCCAGAGGGATGGCATTTGGAGACGGTACGATCTCGGTGCCACGAGTCCGAACCTTAACGATACCGTCAGGACGCTCGGTGATGAACCATCACTCGCGTCCACTTTCCACACTCCTCGCGATTTTGATGAGGCGTACAACCAGCTGTCGAAGCGCATACAAACGTATCTACTTTTCTTGAATGGGAAGCTTCGATCGCTCCCGACTGAAATCCGGGGACATCAATCTCAGTCAATTGGGCAACCACTTGCTATTGCGGTCCGTCGATTGCGTGAAATCGGATGTTTGGCAGAGGCGACTCGTGTTCTCGTGACAATGGATCAGTTCGAACAGCTGCTGGACTTTGAAGCCCAATTGTCAGCGCGGCACTTCGATTTGCTACGGCAGGCAGTCGACGAAGCAATTCACTTGCGGGAGCCGACGATTTGTTATCGAATCGGCACACGCCCGCACGCTTGGCGACATCCGCGAAGTGAGAGTTTGCGAGATTACTTTCCACTGGATTTGGACGAACTGCTGCGCCGCAGAGAGCATACGCGGGCACGCCTGTTTCCAATGCTTGCGGATGACGTACTGCGACGTCGACTGAGATGCTTTGGGTATTCGGAGTACGCAGAGAGATCTGACCCGCTGATCGAGGTATTTGGAAGGAGCCCTTCACCACGTGTTCGGGCAAAGCGCTTGGCACAGAAGGCGAACTGGTCACGGTTGGTGAGAATTCCGAAGACGTTCCCGAGCGACGTGTCAGCGCTTTTACGGCGACTGTCGGCAACTGATCCGCTGAGTGCCCAATTGGGTGTCGCTTGGGTTAACCAGCACATAGCTCAGAAGGCGTCGGGCCGAAAGCCGTCGGGCCCGCTACCGACATCTGAGATGCTGCCGTGGGAACAGCCGAATAAGCGATGGTGGAAGAAGGAGCGATTGGGATTAGCGGTGCTGCAAATGGCGACCGGGTTTGGCCAGCGGGTACCAATGTTCGGAAAGGCCGATGTGCTGAATCTATCAGGATCGAATATCCTGATCTTCGGCAGCATCTGCCAACATATTTGGGCTTCTTGGATCAGAGCAATCGATACCCACAATGGGCGATTCCCCGTAGCTCCTGACCTTCAGGATGAAGCCATTCGCGATGCCAGCAGAGAGTGGCATCATAAGATCGCCGAGGAACCTTGGATCGGTGACTCGCTGACGCAGTTTGTCAACGTTATGGGAAACTACCTTCATGTGAAGCTGAAGGACGATGAGGCGATGTCATATCCCGGAGGGAATGGAATATCTCTTACAGAGAAGGATCTGCAGGAATTTCCAGAGGTCGAACAGATTCTGCTCGACGGGACTGATCGCGGTTTTCTATTGGAGAGGCATCACACGCCTAAGAGTCGCATGCGAGGCCCATCATGGAAGTGGTATCTGCACCCGGTGCTCTCGCCCTACTTTGAGATCACAGTCGGGCATACGAAGGAGCCTCGCTATGTGCGGGGTGTACTGGTACGTGAATGGATGGAAGATGCGGGAATCGTGCTTCCGTCGGCTCGAGCGAAGGACGTGGGCGGACGGAACAGACGACAACCGACACTCCCGGGGTTTGAGAGGGACGAATGATTGGGCCATACCGTCCGCACGGGCCATTGCGCTGGCTCCTTAGGCACTTTGCGTCGGTGAGCAATTGGGACGTGATCGGCTCTTTGGGAGTCGAAGACCGATCGGTAGCCGTACCGATTGAACTTAAGTCAGCTGGGAAGCTTGGCGGATGTTGGTTATTGAGAATCTCGGATCCTCCAAGTCCGTGGCAGCCCGAGATTCAGCGAAAGCTAAGTGAGCGAGAGGCGCAGGTGTCGGCCGAAATGGCCAATAGGTTTGAGATCGTCGACGAAGAACTTATGAGCGATCTTCCGGAGCTTGAGCCACTTGGTGACACGCTGGAAGGAAGCGTAGCCTCCAATGTCATTCTTGACATCTCTTGTTTGCCGAAGCGGTTCTTCTTCTATCTTCTTCGCCGCTTGATAGCCTCGCCTCGCGTCCAACAGCTGCTGGTCACACTGACAGTCCCAGAGCGATACGGGCGTGAACTCTCGAGAAACGCAGGGCGATGGGACTACCTCCCATCGTTTGGCCGAGAACGAGATGATAAAGCGCAACCCATCTTGATCATCGGTGTCGGATATCAGCATTTGAACTTATTGGAGGTAGCTGAGGAAAGTGATCCGAGCACCGTACGTTTGCTTTTTCCATTCCCGTCGAAGCCACCAGGTGCCATTCAGAATTGGGAGTTCGTTCGAAGAATCGAGGGGCAGAAGAAGCTTGGACTGACGCAGAATGATGTCCTTAGGGTACATCCCCAGGCAACTTCCCTCGCGTTCGATATCTTGACGGGGCAGTGTGCTGGGCGGACTGATGAAGTGTGGCTTGCTCCATTCGGCCCTAAGTCCATGTCGCTTGCAATGGTCCTCTTTGCATTAGCGAGGGAAGCACACGGCTTGGATGTAAGCATCGGGTACACTCAGCCACTTGCGTACAGTCCGTCATACTCCGAGGGTGTCGAGTACATGCGAGACGGACACCCGCTGATACACTGTTACGCGATCAAGATGGATGGCAAAGATATCTATTCAATGTGAAGTTGAGGAATGGTATGGAAGCTGTTCTTAAAGAGATACTAAGAGAGAGCAATGCGACAAGCCCAACTTCTGCCCGTTCGCGGCAGATGGGGCGCGTGCGGGCGACAGGCAACCGGTCGACTGAATGGCAGGTCAGGGCTGGTCTGATTCGAGCAGGGATTCGCGGATGGAAGATGCATCCGCAGGATGTAATCGGAAGGCCCGATTTCTGGTTTCCTGACGCGCGGCTTGCGCTGTTCGTCGACGGGTGCTTCTGGCATGGATGCCGCCGATGCGGACATTATCCCAAATCGAATTCGAGTTTCTGGAGGGCGAAGCTTGACGGTAACCGAAACCGCGATCGTCGGCACAACGCCGCACTGAGGCGGCTAGGAATCACTGTCATGCGAATTTGGGAGCATGAACTGAAGGATCGTGGAAGCGAGGTCGTCGAAGCGATTCGAGTCCGTCTGACCGAGGCTGACGCAGCTTCGGTGTAGTGCCGCATTGGACACTGCGACGCTGGATTTCTCGATCTTCCGCGTCGCCGCGCGCACCCACGCCCGATCTAGTGGACGACGTCGACAACGGTCAGGATCGGATTTCACGCATGCCCACCAGCCGGAATGCCCGCCGGCCGTTTCGGTCGAAGAAGAACCGGCCCCGCCTCGAGCGGCTCGGGCATCCCGATGCCTCGGCGTCCACCAGTGTCGATCCAAAATCACCCTCCCCCGACCATAGTCCCGCGACCGTCGACCCTCCCCCCTACTTCCTGTTCTCCGACCGGGCGATCAAGCCGATTGAGTGGTTGTGGCCGGGGATGATTCCGATGGGGAAGGTGACGCTGCTCATTGGGGATCCGGGGATCGGGAAGTCTTTGTTGGCTGTGGACCTGGCGGCGCGGCTGACGCGGGGGGAGGGGATTCCGCCGGACGGGCAGCCGCGGGAGCCGGCGCGGGTGCTGTTTATTGCGGGGGATGGGGAGACGGAGGACATTCTGCCCGAGCGGCTGGATCGGTACGGGGCGGTGATGAGCCGCGTGGCCGGGATTGAGGCGGAGACAGGGTTCGGGGGCCGGGAGTCGGGGGACAGGGGTGAGGGGTCAGGGATCAGGAAACGAGGGGCGTCGCGTGCTGAATCCCGAGGGCTGAATGCTGGGTCGTTCTTCTTCTCGCTGGCTCATGACGTGGACCTCATTCATGAGGCGCTGCATGCTTTGCCCGGGTGCCGGCTGGTGGTGATTGATCCGGTGAGCGAGTTCCTGGAGGGGGTGGATGCGAACAGCAACATGGATGTGCGGCGGCTGCTGACGCGGCTGGGGGGATCGCGCGGACGCATCGGACGGCTGTGCTGGTGATCTCGCATTTCCGGAAGGAGGTGGCGAGCAACTTTCTGTATCGCAGCCTGGGTTCGGTGGCGTTCACGCTGGCGTCGCGCGTGGTGCTGGCGCTGCTGCCCGATCCGGCGGTCGCGGGGCGGCGGCTGCTGTTGCCGGCGAAGATGAATCCGGTGCCCGAAGGACTGCAGCAGGGGCGGGCGTTTTCGATCGGGCTGAACGATCTGCACTGGGAGCCTGACCCGGTCGAACTTCGGCCGGACGATCTGCGCGAGCTGACGAAGCGCGGCGTGCATGTGCACGACCGGCTGGAAGAGACCGAGAAGTGGCTGCGGGACCTGCTGCGGGGAGGCCGCAAGCCGAGCGTGGAGGTGATGCAGGCGGCGCGGGAGGCGGAGATCCCCACGCGGCTGGTGTACGCGGCGCGGAAACGGGCGAATGTGCGGCTGGTGCGGGAAGCGAAGGACTCGGACGGGGTGGCGCGGTGGTACTGGGAGTCGCGGGCGGCGGAGGTGTTGGGGTGGGAGGCGGTGGCGTGGGGGTGAGGAGCGGAGGATAGAGGATAGAGGATAGAGGATAGAGGTCAGAGGGCAGAGGGTGGAGGGCAGAGGGCAGAGGGCGGATGTTGGAGGGTGGAGGGTGGAGGGCGGGGGGGGGTGGCTTGTGCAGGGGGGGCGTTGTGGGTTCGGGGGTTTTGGTCTGTGCGGGTCCGTAAGCCGTCTTCACTCATTCGCCGGGATTTGGTATGTCTCCGCCGCGCGGCGGCGGGATTCGGCTTGCGGCGGCGCTCCCTTCGTGCCGCTTCCCGGCGGTGACAGGCCCCAGTGAAGGAGCACAGCGGTGCCCATCAAGGACGATTCGTGGCGCTGGCGGGACGTGTTCCCCAGCACCTATGCCGCCTGGCTGATGCTCCGGGGCGGGTCGCAGCGCTCGGCGAAATACGTCAGCGACGCCGTCGTGCTCCCGTCCGCCTGGACCACAGCCGTCCTTGCCGGCGGACTGGCGCTGTTCCTCACCGTCGTGCTGCTGCTGGTCGATCCCCCTCCCGAGGCGGCACTGCCGTCGGGGCAGTCGCTGGCGTTGCTGTCTGAATCGACCGGACTGAATGCGCCCCCGCTGGAGCTGGAGTTCGTCCATGGAGCGTTTCCCGTGGAGTGGGACGAGCGGCTGGAGGAGTTCTGGGTCTCGCAGCCGCCGATCGACGACTTCAATCCGGGTTTTCCGCTCGTCTTCGACGACTGGGCCGCCACCCGCGCCCAGCCGCTGACGGCCGATGCTCCGGCAACGCAGAACTTCGATCCCTACTACCTGAGAACGGAGTTCATCGAGTTCGACCAGTTGACGGCGGCGGTCGCCGCCGACGATGCGCCGGCGCCCGGCGCTCCGCCCGTTGTTGTGCGCGACGTCGCCGTCCTGATCGAACGGGGACCCGCGGCTCCCGCCGCCAATGGTGCGGTCGCCTATTCGCTGCACGTCTTTAACCCGGGCGTCGAGCCGGCTGGACACGTGCGCGTCATCGAGACACTTCCTGAGGTGGAGCGCGTCATCGACGTGACGCCCCCGGCGGTCATGACGCTGGACGGCGCGCTCGTCTGGGAACTTGCCGACCTGGCCCCCTATGAGGAGCGGGTGCTGACGATTACCCTCATGCCGGGCGAGCGGACGTCGCTCGACACCATCGCCGCCGTCGATGTCGAGACCCAGTTCTCCGTCGCCACGCTGGTGCACCCTGCTGAGACCGTCGAGCCGTTTACCGCCGCTCCCGACCCCGTTGACCTCGCGCTGCCCGCCGTCGAAGAGCCGATCCCCGAGCCTGCGCCGGTTTCGATCGACGAACCTTTCGTGGATGTCCCGGTCGAAGAGTCGCCCGTCGCCATGCCGGCTGAACAGCCCGAACTGGACGAACATGATCCGTTCGGCCCTGTTCCGGCCGTCGCCGACGAACCGCCCGTCATGCCGAGCTGGCTGCTGGATGACGACGATGGGCCGCCGGCCATCGCCGACGAGCGTCCGGTCCCGGCATTTCCCGCCTTCGATGAACCGGTGCTCGACGAGCCGCCGCCCGAACCGGACTGGAACCCCACCCCGCGTCCCATCCCGCTCGATCCGGCGCAGCCTCCCCGTCCGGTGCTGAGCCTCAAGGCCCGGTCGCAACCCACCGCTGCAGCCGGCGACGTCGTGACGACTGTCTTCGAAATCGTCAACGACGGCGACGCCCCTGCTGAGGGCGTCCTCCTTACCGTGCATCTCGACGCGGGCCTCCGGCATAAGTACGGCGAGACCGTCGAGCATCAGATCGAGCGGCTTGCCCCGGGAGAATCCCGCACGGCCACGCTCTACACGCGGGCCGCGACGGAGGGGATCGCCAAGTTCGACGCCGTCCTCTCGCACGCCGGACATGATGAGGACTCGCAGGAGTATTCGGTCCGCATCACGCTTTCCAAGACCGGGAATGCGCGCACGCCGCCGCGGCGATAGACGGCGCCGCAGGCCGCTTTCTTCCGTATAACCGGTCTGACGGGCGTCCGACCCGCGTCCGGGTCGGGAACGCGCGCCCGAGACGTTGACGGACGTCGCGATTGGGCGTTATTCGTAGAGGTTCGTCTGCGGTTTCTCTGTGAAGCATGGTCCCGGCGCCGGGACCCCGGACGGTTTGACCGTCTGCCGCTGCGCGAGTGTTTCCCTCCATTCAGGACTGAAGACGTGTCTCGAAGTGCGATTGCAATCGGCGTGGGTCTGCTCGCGGGTGTGCTCACCATCGTGGCCATTAAGCTGCTGGGCGATTCCTTGTTCGGAACGGAGCAGTTGCTTCCTGCAGGTGCTTCCGAGGGCGGCGAACCGGCGTTGGCGTTACCAGGCACGTACATCTTTTTGTTGCTCGCCTGGGCACTGGGAACGATGCATGGTGCCGGACTGGCCGCACACCTGGCGTATCGCTCCCGAGTGATGCACGGACTGGTTGTCGGGGCCGTCCTGCTCGTCGCGGCCATCTGGCAGATGACGACGTTTCCCCACCCCACCTGGTTCGCCGTGATTGGCGTTCTGCTGTTTCTGCCCAGCGCGTGGGTTGGAGCGAAGATCGGCACGCAGCCGCTGCCGGGCCACCGGGAAGGCTGGATCGTCAAGGAAGCGCCCAACTACTCACAGATGTAACGGACGTCCGTACCTGACTTCCGACGCCGGGATTCGTTCCGCGACGATGCAACGGCCGTCGGGGGATGAAGTGGTGGTGGTTGAGGTGTGATTGAGGAATTGAAGGAACAGCGCTGCGCCGGTTGCGCCCGGGTGCGGGGGACGGGAAGGAAGCTTGCAGCTTTCAATTGGATCGTGGGGGTAGGGCCTTCCGCGTCCAGATGGGCGCAATGAGGCCGCTGTGGTGGTATCGTCATTCCCCATCAGCGTGCTTCCGCAGGGCAGCCCTACTAAACGCACTTCAACCCGGCAATCCATCCGTGAATTCCTTCTCCGGCGCCCCCCCGACGTTCGGGCGAGCAGCCTGGCGCTACACCGTCGACGCCGGGTGGCCTGCCCTTCCGGCCGGAATGAACCTCGTCGAAGTGGCGGCGGTCGCGACCGATTCTCAGGACCGCGTGTACGTCTTCAATCGCGGGACGCATCCCCTGGCGGTCTTCGACCGATGCGGCGAGTTCGTGACGAACTGGGGGGGCGACGCATTCGCTCGGGCGCATGGCATCACGATCGGCCCGGACGATTCCGTCTACTGCGTGGACGACCTCGACCACACGATCAGGAAGTTCTCGCCCTCCGGGGAACTGCTGCAGACCATCGGGACGAGCGGCCGCCCATCCGCGACCGGCGCGACGAGCGTCGACTATCGAACGATTCAGTGTTCCGGCCCGCCGTTCCATTATCCGACGAACCTCGCCGTCGCCCCGAATGGGGATCTCTACATCACCGATGGCTACGGCAACGCCCGGGTCCATCGCTTCTCGGCGGACGGGGAACTGCTGCACTCGTGGGGCGAACCGGGCGCGGGGCCCGGCCAGTTCGCCGTTCCGCACGGCATTGCCATCGACCGGCAGGGGGTGGTGTACGTCGCCGATCGCGAGAACAGCCGGCTGCAGCGATTCTCATTCGAGGGAGACTACCTGGATGAATGGATCGACCTCGCCCGTCCCTGCGAAGTGTTCATTGACGACGAGTCGATCGTCTACGTCGCCGAATTGGGGTATCGTGCCGGCATGTGGCCGGGGACGCAGCCTCCCTCATCGCAGGCGACGGGAGGCCGCATGAGCGTCTTCGCTCCGAATGGCGGGCTGCTGGCGCGGTGGGGCGGCGGCGAGAATCCCTGCGCTGCCGGGGACTTCTTTGCACCGCATGACGTCTGGGTGGACCGCCGGGGTGACGTGTACGTGAGCGAAGTCGTGATGTCGGCCGGGGGACGGCGCGGTCTGGTCCCACCGGACTGCCACTGCCTGCAGAAGTTCATCCGGCAACCGGCACAGGAGACATGATGCGGATCACCGAACAGGAACTGGCCTCGCTGGCAGAGCGGATCTTCACCGCGGCCGGCTGCGCGCCTGCAGAGGCGAAGCGCGTCGCGGGGCGGCTGGTGCAGGCCAACCTCGTCGGACACGATTCACACGGCGTGATCCGCATCCCGTCCTACGTCCAATGGCTGCAGGATGAGAAAGTCATCCCTAACCAGTCACTGCGGATCGTGACCGAGAACGCGGTGCTGGCGGTCGTCGACGGGCAGTTCGGACTGGGACAGTCGATCGGCGAACAGGCGGTGCGGCTCGGCATCGAGAAAGCCGCCGCCAACGGCATCTCGGCGATCGCCCTCCGCAATTCGGGTCACCTGGGGCGTATCGGCGACTGGCCGGAGATGGCTGCGGAGGCCGGCGTGCTGTCGCTGCACTTCGTGAACACCAGCGGGGCCGGCATGCTCGTCGCGCCGCACGGTGGGATTGATCGCCGTCTGTCGGTCAATCCCATTGCCGCGGGAGTGCCGGTGAAAGACGGCCCCCCGATCATTCTGGACATGTCGGCCGGCACCATCGCCGAAGGCAAGGTCCGCGTCGCGCTCAACCAGGGAACGTCGGTCCCCGAGGGTTGCCTGATCGACGCCGAAGGCCGTCCGACGACGGACCCCCGTGCGTTCTACGGGAATCCACCCGGCGCCATCCTCCCGATCGCCGGGCACAAGGGGTACGGCCTCTCCTTCATCATCGAGATTCTGGCCGGCGCTCTTACGGGCGGGTCGTGCACCAATCCCGAGAACGCGTGGCGCGTCGCCAACAGCATGCTTTCCATCTACATCGATCAGCGTCATTTCGGCGCCGACTGTGATTTCGATCCCGAAGTCCGCCGGTTCATCGAATTCGTCAAGACGTCGCGCACCATCAGCCCCAATGGCGAGATCCTCGTCCCGGGTGAAATCGAACAGCGGACGCGCGCCCGCCGCCTCGCCGACGGGATCGAACTCGACGGCGTGACCTGGCGGCAGATTCTCGGCACGTGCCGGTCGCTGCAGGTGGCCCACGACTTCGCCGACACCGACGCCGAACAGTCCGGCATAAACCAGATGGTGATGCCCGGCTGCGAACCGCGGAGGCCCGATGCCGGCCGATAATCCCCCCGCATCGCCAGCAACGGAAGTCCCGATGCCGTTCGGGTCGCTCCCCGCGTGGGGACAGGAGGAACTGCCGGCGCCGCCGCCGTTCTCGTTCCGCAACTTGATTCGCACGATCGGGCCGGGCGCCATCCTGCTGGCCGGCTCGATCGGCGGCGGCGAATGGCTTGTCGGACCGGCCATCGCCGTCAAGTACGGAGCTGGCCTCCTGTGGATCGCCACAGTCGCCATCGTCCTGCAGCTGCTGCTCAATCTCGAAGGCATCCGCTACACGCTCTACACGGGCGAGCCGATCGTCGTCGGGATCATGCGGCTGAAGCCGGGCTCCCGATTCTGGGCCGCCGTCTACGTGTTCGCCACGGCCGCGCAGCTCGGAGTCCCGGCGCTCGCGGCGGGTTGCGCGTCCGTTCTGTTTGCCTCATACGCCGGCCGGCTCGCCGCGGAGGGTGACGCCGCCATTCTCCAGTACCTCACCTGGGGCGTGATCCTCGTGACCGTCGGCGTTTTGCTTTCCGGGAGGACCATCGAGCGCGTGCTCGAGGTTGTCTCGGCCATCATGATCGCGTTCATTTTCTCGTTTCTGCTGATCGTCAATTTCCTGTTTGTGTCGGCCAGCCACTGGCTGGGCACCGCAGCGGGCTTCCTGGAGTTCGGCACGATTCCTTCCGACGTCGACATGCTGCTGCTGGCCGCCTTCGCCGCGACCGCCGGTTCGGGCGGCATCGGCAACCTCGTCATCACCAACTGGTATCGCGACAAAGGGATCGGCATGGGCGCCACGGTGGGATCCATCGCCGGCGCGTTCAGCACGCACTCAGTGAAGCTCTCTCCCACCGGCAACGTCTTTCCACTCACCGAATCAAACCTGAAGAACTGGCGCTCGTGGTGGAAGTACGTCGCGGCCGACCAGGTCTGGCTGTGGGGCCTGGGTTGCTTCGTTGGCATGTTCCTCAACGTAAACCTCGCCACCGCCGTGATCCCGCCGGGAACCGAAATGGACCACATGGCGGCCGGCGCGTTTCAAGCACGGTACATGGCCGACAAGCTCTGGTCCGGGTTCTGGATCCTGGCGCTGCTCAACGGCTTCTGGGTGCTGATCTCGACGCACCTCGGCAATACAGACACGCTCATCCGCACCGTGACGGATATCCTGTGGGTCGCCAGCCCTTCCCTGCGCGAAAAGCGGAACATGAGCGTCAGCCGGCTGTACTACTGGCTGCTTGCCGCGTTCACCGTCTGGGGCATGTTCGCGGTCCAGTGGGGCCACGCCATGACGCTCTTTAAGATCCTGGGCGCTCTCGCCGGCCCGGTGCTCGCCGTCGCGGCCGCACAGATCCTGCTTGTCAACACACGGCTGCTCCCGGAACCGCTGCGTCCACCACTGTGGCGGCGACTGGCGCTGATCCTCAGTTGTCTCTGTTACGGCGGACTTTCCGTGGCGCTCATCATCAGCAGCTTGTGAGAGCTGAAAGCGCGGGCGTTGTCGCGGCTGCGCCCCATTGTCCGGCAAGTGATCGCCGCTTGCGCAAGCAAGGGGCGGCCACCTTCACTCGGCATCTGGTTCGTTGGCGGAACGCGTCTCGACGGTCACGGCCATCACAACGGGAGCGGTGGCGTCGTTGCCTTTGACGAGTTCGATCTCCTTGATGAGTTCAGTGCGATCCGGCTGGATGGCGAAGTAGCGGATTTGCTGGCCGCGGAGGGGGAAGGCGAATTCGGAGCCGGGGACGTCGACGCGGCGGATGTAGTCGGCGAAGTGGACGCCGTTGAGGAGTTCGTGGTCTTCGGTGTGGCCGTCGGCGTAGTGCAGGCGGACGATCATGGTGACGGACTCATCCCGGATGGCGGGATAGTTCCAGCCTCCGACGCCGCTGAGGAAGTGGATCGCGACAGCGGGCGCGTTGCAGGGGAGGGTGACGGACTTCGGCATGCGCGGGGGAGTGTCGCCGAGTTCGCCGTGGAGCATGACTGCATTCGCCCGCCGATCCCCCTGGGGGTCGACGAGGATGAAAGGGACGCCGTTGAACTCCTTCGGGCCCCAGTCCGGGAAGACGAGGCGCTCAATATCGCCGTTGGCGTTGAAGAACATTCCGCGGGTGGTGACGACGGTTGCGGCCTTGTCGAGCGGGATGGGGAGGTAGCGGCCGCGCTGGGCGAGGAAGGCGAGCAGGTTCGAGATCTCTTCCGGCGTCATCTGCTTTTCGAAGCCTTCGGGCATCAGCGACTTCGTCGAGGCCTGCAGCTCTTCGATCTCGTCGCGCTGGACGATGTGCCGCTTGGCCTCGGTGTCGATCAGCTCCAGGGTGGTGCGGGTCTCGGAGGCGAGCATGCCGTTGATGACGAGGCCGTCGACGGTGAGGACCGTGAAGATGCGGAAGTTGCCTTCGACGCTGCGGCTAGGGTCGATGATGTTCAGCAGCAGTTCGGCCTTGGGATGCACGGCCATGCCGGTGAGGTCGGGGCCGATCCGCGTCCCTTCGGTGCCGTGGACGTGGCATTTGCTGCACTGCTTTTTGTAGATCTCGCGGCCGAGGTCGGGGTCGCCGGCGAGTTCGGTAACGGGCATGAGCTCGTCGAGGACCTTCTGGCGGTCGGGGTTGGGGAGCCCGACACCGGCCTTGAGGAGCGCGAGGGCCCGCTCGCGAATCTTTCCGTCAGGATGGGTGGAGAGGGCCTGCTGCTGGTCGAGCTTGAGGTCGGCCAGGGAGGCTTCGCCGGCTTCGACCGCATCGAGGAAGGCGGTTGTCGTGTCGGGACGGGAGAGGAGGGCTCGGGTGACGGCGTCCCGCAGCGTGGGCGTGAGCGACTGCGATCGCTCGATGAGTGCGGGGCCGACGCTGTCGGAATTGCTCATCGCGACCGCGTTGATGAGGCCGGTGGCGAGGTCGACCGGCGCCTGGGGCGTGACGAGCGAGAGCAGGTCGTTCACGACGCCTTCGCTGAGCGGCTGCAGCGCGACCAGCTGACGGGCTGCCTGGAGACGTTCGTCGATCTGCGAACTTTCCTCATGGACGGCGGCGAGGAGCGCGCCGGCGATCTGCTCCAGGTGGGCGTCGAGTCCCTTCGCGCCCCAGAGTCCGGCAAGGCGAATGAGTTGTGCCTGCCCCGACGACGGGAGGCCGTCCAGCAGGTTCAGCAGTCCCTGATCGGCGGCTTCCGACAGTTCGATTTCGTAGTTTCGGGGCCAGCCGGAGGCGAGTCCGGCGAGGATGTTCTCGACGACGAGCGGGTCAGCTGCGGCGAGGAGGGGGACGATGCGGTCGATGTCTTCACTCTCGGGCCGGCTGCGGGCGACGTGCTCGGCGGCGCGGCGGACGATGGGCCACGTGAGCGAGTCGGCGGCGGGGAGTTGGTCCGCCTCGGCCAGCTGTTCAAAGAAGGGGAGAGCATGGACGCTCGCCGCACTGGTGGCGGCGTCGCGCAGCCAGCGGTCGCGAAGCAATGCCGGATCCAGCGCGGGCTCGGTGACGCTCACGCCGATGCCGTCGACGTCGGGGAGGTCCGAGAGGGCGAGCAGCCAGGCGAGCCGGACCTGGGGGTCGGCGTCGTGGGCGAGACCGGCGGCCGTGATGGCCTCCAGTGAAGCGGCGGATCCGGGCAGCACCTGGACGGCGTTGCGGCGGACGCCGGCCGAGGGATGCGAGAGGGCATCGTGGACGGCTGCGATGACTTCCGGATGCTCTTCGTTGATGATGTTGAGGCCGTGGAGTGTCCAGAGGGCGTGGATGGCGCCGACGTTGAGGCCGATGGCGTCGACGGATTCGTCTTCGATGAGATCGATCAGAGCCGCAGTGAGCACTGGAAGATCTGCGCTGCTGCTTTGCTCGATGAGCACTCGTTGTGCCTGCTTCCGCCACAGCATTGTGGGATGACGCAGCGAGTCGACGACTTGTCCGAGAGCAAGACCATGCAGTCCGCCATGTCGTGCCGATGGATCGAATTTCAGTCGATTCGGCAACTCAGCGGATTCGATCAAATCGGAGCGGTTGCGATCTCCAGCAAACACCAGCCGATAGATGCGGCCGTGTTTTTTGTCGCGGAGGTCGGTTTCGTAGGCGTTTCCGCGGCCGGTTTCGAAGCCCTGAGGGGTGGGGTTGTGCTGGACGATGTAGTTGTACCAGTCGAGGATCCAGACGTTTCCGTCGGGGCCGACTTCGGCCATGATGGGCGCGCTCCACTCGTCGTCGCTGGCAACCAGGTTGCAGGGGCTGGTGGAGTGGAAGTCGCTGCCGTCGGGGGTGAGGACGAACGTGCCGACGAGATGGCCGGTGGGTCCGCACACGAAAGCGGTGCGGTTCCACCATTGCTCGGGGTAGGCACGGGCCGTGTAGAGGGCGTGGCCGGCTCCGGCGGTGTAGCCGCCGTGGTGGTCCATCTGGCGGACCTTTTCGGTGATGGGGCGGAAGAGGTGCGAATCGGCGATCGTGCCGAGTTGTTCGGGGGCCCAGCCGCGGACGCGCTCGTAGTAGCGGTTGGGGATGGGCATGTAGACGCTCGGGTTGTGATTAGCGGTGGAGCCGAACAGGATGCCTTCCTCGCTGAAGCCGATGCCCCAGGTGTTGTTGTCGGTCGAGCGAAGGAACTCGATCTCGGCGACGCGCGGGGCGGATGACTCATCCGCGGGCGGATCGAGACGGAACCGGAAGAATCCCTGGCGGAAGCGCTGCTGCCGCTCGCCGTTGATGACGGGCTGCGAGTCGTTGTAGCCCTGCATGCCGTAGATCCAGTTGTCGAGGCCGTACTGGAAGTTGCTGACGCCGCCGTGCGTGTCGCCGAGCGTCCAGCCGGTGATCAGCGTTTCGCGGACGTCGGCGACGTCGTCGCCGTCGGTGTCCTTGAGGTAGAGCGTGCGGGTCGCGTCCTGCACGATCGCACCGCCGTAGGCGAAGGCGATCGACGTGGGGATGCTGAGCTGCTCAGCGAAGACGGTGAACTTGTCCGCTCGTCCGTCGCCGTCGGTGTCGTCACAGATGCGGATGCGGTCGCGTCCCTGGCCCGGGGGCTGCAGTTCGTTGGGGTAGTCGTACGTTTCGCAGACCCACAGCCTGCCGCGTTCGTCCCATGCCATGGCGACGGGCTTGCCGCCGAGTTCGGGATCGGACGCGTATACGTGCAATTCGAAGCCTTCCGGCACGACGAAGTGTTTGACCGATTCCTCCGGCGGCAGCGGCAGCTGCATGTCGCTGCGGTTGGCCTCCTGCGTGCCCCACTTCTCGCCGGCGGTGTAGACGGGGATCTTGTTGCCGACGTCGATGTACTCGAACGGCGCGACGTCCGTGGGGAGTTCGGTCATCTGCGGCGGGACGAAGGGCGAGCGTTCGCGGTATGCGGGCACGACCGAGGGATCGTCGCCGCAGGCCCAGCGGATGCCGCGCTCGACGAGGTTCTGAAAGCCGGGATGTCCGAATGTGCGCTCATCGTGGCCCCATGCGGTGTAGAAGACGCGCCCTTTGCCGTGCGTGCGGACCCAGGTCCACGGCTCGCGTTGTTTTCCCTCGGCCTGCTCTCCCTCTTCGCGGTACTCCAGGACGGTGCGACCTTCTTCGTTGTGCAGTCGATGGATGTAGGTTTCATCCCAACTGGCGAAGCCTCCGAAGCCCAGCATGAGGGGATGCTGGGGCTCGGCGATCGCTGTACGAAAGACCTGCCCACCGTGACGCTGGAACTGAGCCCCGACCAGTTCGATGTACTTGGGCGAGTTGAGGAAGCAGTAGGAGGCGCAATGCAGGGGGATGAAGCCGTGGCCGTCGGCGACGTAGTCGAGGAGGGCCTGTTCCTGCTCGGTCGTGATGGATTCGATGTTGGCGTAGATGATGAGGCCGTCGAACTGAGCGAGGGTGTCGGCGGCGAGGACGTTGACATCGTCGGTGTAGCGGACGTCGATGCCGCGCTGGGCGAGCGCGGGGATCAGTTGCGCGGCGCGGTCTGCCGGGCGATGGTGGCCGTTGTCGCCGAGGAAGAGCAATGAGAGCTGCGCGTCATCGGCGGCGAACGCCGGTTCTGAGACTGCCAGCAACGTGAGGGCGAGAGTGCGCAGAATGGGCATGATGCGACTGCTCAGAATTGGGGAGGCTCAGAGGAGGTGGCGCGCTGTGGCGCGGGCTTCAGGATAAGTACTGCGCCAGTGCTTGTACACGTTCTCGGATGTCGCGATCCCGGCGAGGAAGCGGCCTCCAATAGGAGATCCGCCTATTCCACCAACCGCTCCGCATCAGTGTGAGTTCGAGAATCGAGGTTCCCGAACCAGGGACGACGGGTTGGCGCGTCGCCGATGCGTTCTACAGTGACCTTGATCATTCATCGGGAGAGACATCATGGTGACGACTCGACTGCTCGGTACGCTGCTCCTCGGTTCGGCATTGGCGGCAGGATGCAGCGATGACGGCGCTCAGACAGCGCTGGGGAAAGCGGAGGAGGCCCGCCGGGAAGCGGAGGAGCGCGTGTCTGCCGCGGAAAGCTCGCTATCGGACGTGGACGACGCGCTGGAGGACGTGCGGAAGGACCTGGAAGAACAGCGTGAGATTGAGGCGACGCTGCGCAGCGAACTGGACGCCGCCCGGGACCGGATTGCAGAGTTGGAGGCCCAGCTGGCGGAGGAACGGCGAAGGTCGGGTGCAGCAGCGGAACCGGCTCTCCCGGCACCGTCCGGCGACGCTCCGACAGCGGACCCTGAACCATAGGGCGGAGCGGCGTTTGGGCGATCCGAACATGTGGCATGCAACGTCGGACCAGCTACCACCAATCCATCGGACTCGGTGCAGACATGCCGCACCGGGACCTGGTACGGGAGGCTTCGGCCGGTCTCATCACTGCAACTGACCTACCGTGCGCCCATCGGCAGGTGGGGCGGCACGCCCCTGCCCCTCGTCGGTGATCCGGTTCATGAACTCAGCGGAATCGCCTTCAAGGCGAATGTAGGTCACTGGATCGAAGAATCGGAGAGCATCCAGGTACATCAAACCGGCGATGGCGACGACGGATAGAAGCGTGACAGCCGACAACACGATCGCGGCCAGCGGGACCGGAACCCCGATGATCAAGGAGAGCGCACCCAAAGCCAGTGGGACGACAATTGCTTTCAGTCCACGCCTCACTCGCGACTGCACGGGAGGCAAATACGGAGGAACGAAGTGGCGGAACGCGATGACCAGCACGGAGGCGATCTGCGCCAGGAGGATGTCGGATGTTATCAGGTACCAGAGAACCGCTGCTTCTCCGATCCACGATGCAATGAGCTTGAGGCGGAGTGCGAGATTCGATCGCCAGGAGAATCTGCCCTGCGCGGGAACCATCCCCACCCAGGTGACACCCCGCTTACGAACGATGCGCATGCGCATCGAACAGTCCTCGTTGAAGTGACGGGTGATGACGTTCGCGCCAGCGAATGGTAATTCTCGCGAGGTGCGATGGCGACCTCCAGTGTTGCAGCGCCGATGATGACCACTATGATCGCTGCGGTTTAACCAGTCTCCGAGGTACAGCGGAATCGGCTCAAATGCTCACGAAAGATGGCTGTCTGTCGCGACGGAGGCGGTTGTGGGAGGCGCTGCCGGAGAGCGTGGAGTGGGTGCTCGTGGCCGATCCGCGGCATGTGCAGTACCTGGCGAACTTCTGGGTGCAGCCACTCAGTTTTTCCGGGGGGGAGCGGGGCGTCCTGCTGCTGGAGCGGGGTGGGCGGGCTTCGCTGTGCGCCGACAATTTTGCGATCCGGTCGGCGGCGAACGAACCGTATATCGACCGGGAAGTCGTGCAGCCGTGGTATGACCATCAGTATTCGGTCGTCAACCGGGATCATGCGCTGCTGCGGGCTGTCGAGCAGTTAAAGGATGAGCTGAGCGGGCGGCCGGGACTGATTGAAGCTGAGTGGCTGCCGACGGCGGCCGCGTCGCTGCTGGGGGTCGCAGCCGAGTCGTTCTCGTTGAGCGAGGCGGCGCATGCGAAGACGAACGGGTCCGGCGCGGTGGATCTGGGGAGCGTGCTGCGGACGCTGCGGCGGCAGAAGGAGGCGGATGAGCTGGAGCTGCTGCGGCTGAGCGTGCGGGCGGGTGAGGCGGGACATGCGCGGCTGCGGGAGATCATCAAGCCGGGGATCAGCGAACTGGAGATCTACACGGAAGTGCAGCGTGCGGCGGTCGCGGCGGCGGGACGGCCGGTGCTCGTGTATGGGGACTTCCGCGCGGCCTCGGCGAAGGCGCCGAAGGTGGGGGGGCTGCCGAGCGGGCATGACCTGCAGGAGGGGGAGATCTTCACGCTGGATTACTCGGTCGTGATCGACGGGTATCGCGCGGACTTCACGAACGCGATGGCGGTCGGGCCTCCGAATGACCAGCAGCAGATGCTGTTCGACCTGTGCTTGGCGGCGATGCGCGGGGGCGAGGGGGCGCTGCGGGCCGGAGCAAAGGCGAGCGAGGTGTATGCGGCCGCCTCCAGGGCGTTCGAGGACGCGGGGTATCCGCCGCTGCCGCATCATGCGGGTCACGGCATTGGTTTGGCGCATCCGGAGCCGCCGATCCTGGTGCCGCAGAGCGACGATGTGCTGGTCTCAGGCGACGTATTGACGCTGGAGCCGGGGATCTACATTGAAGGGATCGGCGGGATGCGGATCGAGCACAATTACCTGATCACCGACGACGGGTCCGAGCGGCTGACGAATCACCTGATTTCGCTGACGTGAGAGCCTTGCGGCGTGAGCGGTCTCAGAACCCCGGTTTCTCCTGGAGAAGCCGGGGTTCTTGTCGCCGCTACATGATTGCGAACGCGATCCAGGTGATTGCGGCGATCCCGATCGCAATGGCAACGGCGAGCGCCAGCCGCTTCTTTCGTCGCCGCCGGCTCCAGGGGCTGTCGTACTTCACGCGGAAGGAGACGCTCTGGGCGAGCTTGACGCGGTCGCCGGGGCGGAGGATCTGCTCTTTGGCGGGACGGCCGTTGACGCGGACGCCGTTCTTGCTGTTGAGATCGAGGATCCACCAGTTCGCACCGTCAAAGGAGAGCTGGCAGTGGCGTCCCGAGAGGTCGCCGAAATCGAAACGCAGGTCGTTCTCGGGGCCGCGGCCGACGGAGTAGCCGGAGCGGGTCAGCCAGGTCACGCCGCCGTCGTCGAAGGTGAGTTGAGCCGGATGCGGCACGGCGGATTCGACCGGGGCCATACCGAGCAACAACTGTTCGGCGGCGTTGGCGGTGTTGACGTCCGTCTGCACGCCCGGCGCCAGTCCGGCGGCCGAGCGGACGTTGACGGACTTGCCGCGCTTGAGGTCGGTCTCGGCCCGGGCGATCGTCTGCGTGGGCGTGACGAGCGATGAACTGATGCGGCCGGCGCTGCTGGAGCGGATGTTGCTGGCGGTGTTGCGCACGCCGCGGCGCTTGCGTTCGGCGAGCTTGGCACGAACGCGGAGGAGTTTGGTGAAATCGAAGGGGATTGGGCGGCGCTGCGCGTGCGGCCGCAGAGCGGCGGCGGCGGCCTCCATTGACGGGAATCGCTCGTCGGGCGATTTGGACATCATCCGGCCGACGACTTCGTCCGCGACCGGCGGCAGAGACGGAACGGTGCGAGTGGGGACCGGCGACGGCTGGTGGCGGTGCGCGTCAATTACGGCGGAGCGAGTTTTTCCCTTGTAGGGGCGGGTGCCGGTGAGGGCGGTGTAGAGGGTGGCTCCGAGGGCGTACACGTCGGACCGCTGGTCGGCCCGCATGCTGTCGTCGGCCTGTTCGGGAGGCATGTAGTCGGCCGTGCCGAGGCAGTCGTGGCCGAAGATCATCGCCAGCGAGAATTCCTCTTCGCAGAGCTTCGTGCCGAGGAAGGCGAGGCCGAAGTCCACGATCTTTACGCGACCGGCGGCGTCCAGGAGGATGTTGTCGGGCTTGACGTCGCGATGGACGAAGCCCTGTTTGTGCATTGCGCTAAGTGCGGCGGCGGCCTGGCTGATGACGTCGCAGGCGGTCGGCCAGTCGAGCGGTCCCTGCAGTCCGACAAGTTCGTGGAGCGCGATGCCCTCGAACAGCTCCATGACCATGTAGTCGACTTCGCCGAACACGTCGTCGGTGACTCCGAGGCCGAGCGTGCGGACGAGGTTCTCGTGCTCGACCTGCATGCCGAGCCGCGCTTCCAGGCGGAACCGGGCCCGCATTCCGGCGTCGTGCTTGAAGCATTCGGCGAGGACCTTGACGGCCACCTCCTGACCGGTCTCCACATTGCGCGCCCGATAGACGTTCCCCATTCCGCCGACGCCGAGAATGCCGGTCAGCACATACTGATCGATGCGCAGATTGCGGTGCCGACCATGCAGCAGCTCTTGTGCCTGGAAGGGTGTGAGCAATCCGGCCCGGGCCAGCGCGTCGGCGAGTGCGACGTCGTCGTGGTGATCGACGCGCTTGACGGCATCGTGCAACTCGTGCAGACGCGAGGGTGGAATGACCCCGCTGCGTTCGAGAGTCTCAAGAAATGGGGACGTCAGAGCAGCCAAGCGCACAGGCTCCAACCAAGGGGCGTGCGGAGCAGCGCCGCCGGGTCTGCTCGATCGTGCCGGAAGAGCGGACCGGCGGGAGGAAACCAATCCATCGGCCGATTATTCCCTGCCAGTATAGCCCGCGGCGAGAAATGCTGTAGCTGGAATCGCCGTGAACCGAACGCTTCGGCCGGAATCGCTGGATGGATCAGACGAGATGTCTGGCGGGCTGCCTGTTGACGGGAGCTGCAGCGCGGCTTGCAGGCCGTGTTTCAGTGAGGATTGTATTCGGCCCGACATTCGTGCCGGGTGACTGGGAGTGCTCTGCCTGACCTCGGTCACGATGGGGCTCGCTGTACGGGCTCAGCTCGGCGGCGAGAAGCCCGGCGAACCGGGCTCAGAAGCGTTGGAAGCGGCCATTACCCGGCACGAATTTCGGGCCTCATACAAGCGCCGGTGGCTCGAATCGATTGCATCACCGTGCGATTCACATGGGTGATCGACATGATGATCTGCAAGCCGCTGCAGCGATCGGATTCATCCGCCCCAGTCGAGCCGGATCAGCCGGCCGGAGTCGAATCCGCAGACAACCCACTCGCCCAGAGGATCACACATCAGCGAGGTGATCTCCTCGGGAGCGGTGGTGGTCCAGAGCAGTTGCCCGTCGGCATCGAGCCAGTAGAGCGTTCGTTCCATCGTGGCGGCGATGACGCGATGCGGCTCGAAGCTGGCGCCAACCTTGCTCACGGTCCCCTCGACTGCGTAGGTGCCGATATTGTTCCCCTCGCCGTCGAATGTCTGCATGCCGTGATGGTACGCAGCCAGATAGACGATATCGGCGTCGCCGGTGACGACGAGGTCTCCGACATTGGACCAGAGCTTCTCCTGCCAGACGACCTCACCCGAGACCGTGTAGCAGCAGAGGAGATCATGCTGGCCGGCCCCGAGCAGCACCGGTTCCGAAGCGGCCCACTTCAGATACGTCAGCGGTCGCACGCTGTCGAACGCGGCCTCATGCTGCTTGTGCTCGGAGCAGATGAAGTTCTTCGCGTTCGCCAGGCCGGCGGCGATGTGGGTGCCGTAGGGCGCGATGGCGGCCGAGACGCAGACCTCCGGCAGATCCAGTTTCCAGACGGACTGAAAGTCGCGGTCCAGGCGGTGCAGCGACGATTCGCCGATGACGGCCACGCCGAACCGTCCGTCATCGCTCCAGTCGAGGATGCGGACAGGGTCACGAAAGTGGGTCAGTGCCGTGATGCGCCCCTGGCGGTCGAGGCGGAACAGCGATCCCGATTCGTCCGCCGCGAAGATCTCACCGGTCTCGACGGCGAGGTCCATCGCTGTCAGCGGCCCGTCGGCGGAGCAGGTCCATTTCACCCGTGGTCCGATGCCGCGCCCCTGCCGCATCCAGTTGGCCGCTGCGGAGTCGGGCGGGTCGTCGCTCATCGCTGGGTGTAGGCGGGTTCGGTCAGAATGCGGACGGCCGCGCGGAGGTCCGGATCGCCGGCCGGATCCACCAGGGACGCGGAGGAGCGGCGCTGCGGCACGCTGTCGTCCAGTTCGACTGTGACATCCGGCTCGATGCCGATGTTACTGTAGGTGTTGCCATCGGGCGAGTAGAAGCGGGCCGTGGTGAGCCGCAGCCCCATGCCGTTCGTCGTGGGATAGATGCTCTGCACGGACCATTTGCCGTAGGACTTGCGGCCGACGATGGTGCCGCGGTGGTGGTCGTGGATCGCTCCGGCGACGATCTCGCTGGCGCTGGCGCTATGGCCGTCGATGAGCAGCACGAGGGGCACGTCCCAGGTGCCCGGGCCGAATGCATGGAACGTCTCATCATCGGCGCGTGACCGGCCGCGGGTGGAGACGAGCACGCCATTGTCGATGAACCGGTCGAGCACGGACACCGCTTCTTTCAAGAGACCGCCGGGATTTCCGCGGAGGTCCCAGATCAGGGCCCGCATGCCCTGCTGCTGGAGCGCGCGGAGCGCCTGGTCGAGTTCGTCGGTCGTGTTCTTCTGGAAGGCCGTCATGCGGATGTAGGCGATGCCGTTCTGGGAATCGAGCATCGTCGCGACCGGGATGCTTTTCACGACCACTTCGCGCCGCTGGCAGGTCACCTTCCGGCGAGATTGCCCCGGCGCCATGACTTCGAGCTGCACACGGCTGCCGGCGGTTCCGGTCAGCAGCTGTGCGGCCTCCTCCGTGCTCAGAAAACGGCAATCGACGCCGTCCACCGAGACAATCCACTCGCCGGCATTGAGGCCGGATTCCAGCGCCGGGCTTTCGGGGAGCACGTCCACCAGTTCCATTCCCTGGCCGAGCTTGCCTTCCATGACGATGCCGATTCCGACGAACTGGCCGTCGATGTTGCTGAACAGGTCGGCGTAGCGCGTGGGAGTGAGGACGTTGCTGTAATCGTCCAGGCAGTTGCAGGCGCCGAAGACGTACTCCAGCACCACGGCGCTGCCGTCGAGCTTGAGCAGCCGCTGGCCGAGGTCGCAGATCTCGCTGACGACCTGGCGGGCATGACCGCGCTGTCCAACCGGCTTGTTCCAATACTGCTGACGCAGCACCGTCCGCATTTCCTGGATGCTGGCCGGGTCCGCGCCAAACAGGTTGCGTTCGACAAACTTGTCGTTCGTCAGCGCCAGCCACAGGCTTTCGGTGCCGTGGGCGACGATGGATTGCGTGCTGATCGGCTCGACGAAGTTCGACTGCACCTTGCCAAGGATGTGCTCGAAGACGTCCAGCGCCTCGGCTCGGGACAGCTTGAGCAGGCCGGTCTGGAACGAGTCGTCGGCATAGCGGCGTTCGATGCTGAACTGGAACTTCGCCCGCCGCAGCCCGTAGGTGAGATGTTCGTGGTCGGGCCACTGCTCGAGGGCGTCCTCGTACCAGTCGATCGCGTCCTTCCAGTGACGCTGCTGCTCCATCTGTCGTCCGGACGCGACGGCTTCCTCGACCGACGCAGCGGTGAACTCCGCACCCAGCAGGGGCGCGGATGAAAACCAGACAAACAGCACGAGCAGGCGCAGCCAGCCCCTGCGCACGAACAGGCGTGCCATGAATTCCCCCTCATGCGAGTCCCGCGAACGCTGCGGCGTCCCCCCTCGGACGCAGAACGCAGCAACGGACCTCGCCGGATGTGCCGTCGATCATCCGCTCATCGTGAAGGCGGATGTTTGGAAAGGACCGCCGTCCGCGTCGCGTTTCGGCGACACGGCTGTGGCGATGCTTCAACATACGCCACGATGCCACGGCGGTCAAAAGGGGGCAAGGGTGGAACTGAAATCAATCCGGCTCGATCGCTGCATTTCCCCGCAGAATGACCGGTTGCAGCGTTAGTCCCCGAGTCTGCCCGAGCGGCGGACTGTGCGGAATGCACCGGATGGCCATCTGTAGAGCCCGACATCCGGTCCGATCCGTCGCCACGAACGGCAGGCTGCTGCGACTCGATCACGGATGCAGTGATTCACCGCAGCGCGGGGCGGCGGGCGCTACGACACCTGCGCCTCGACGGCCACTGGCTTCTGTGCTTCGACCAGAATGCCCCCCATGCGGAAAAACTTGTGCACGGGGGTGAACCAGAGTTGCTCATGCCACGGAAGCCCGGCCGACGTGCAGGCGTCTTTCAGTTCCTGCCGGTTGTACGTCCGGCACTTCCAGGTGCGGCTGACGATGGCGCCGGAGTAGGTGTCCTCCGTGGCGAGCAGCAGCAGGCTGCCGCCCGGCTTCAGGACGCGGCCGAGCTCCTTCAGTCCGGGAGTCGGGTCGGCGAGGTGCTCGATCACCCACCCGCACGTCACGCAGTCGAACGTTGCGTCGGCGAACGGGAGCCGCGTCATGTCGGCGGCGACGAACAGCGGCCGCGTGCTTTTGACGCGCTGCCGTGCGCGGCGGAGCATGTTGTGCGAGAGATCGCAGGCGACGATCTGCGTGGCATCGGGCACGGCCTTGATCAGATGGCCGAGGATCTGTCCTGCGCCGGAGCCGACGTCGAGAATCGACTGAAACCGGGTGACGTCGAAGTTGCCGCGACGGAGCATGCGGCCGACCAGCGGCTCGTGCAGCGAGAGCAGGCTTCCGAGAGCGAGCACCGCGCCGGCCGGACCGTCGTACATGTCGCGCACGCGACTGCGGTACTGTCCTTCGCTCAGCCGCCGGATCCCCTGGAACTCCATCAGCCGTCGAATGACGACCTTGGGAGACTTCCGCGGTCTCCGGACCGGGCGAGTGGGACGGCGAGTCGGCACGGGGGCCTCGTGTCGGGTGGCAGGAAACAGATTGTCGACCACGGCACGCAGGGGCGCGGGAGCGTCCGCCGCGATCGGCGATCATTGCAGAATGAACTGCTCACAGCGTATAGCGGCGCGCGCAGCGCTTCAATCGTTGATCCGGGCGATTCATCCGACGTCCTGGTCCGCCTGAACGATCAGGTCGTGTGCGGACCGGCTGTCGGGGGCGGCGCGGAGCTGCTCGACGAACTCCGGTTTCTGGATCAGTCGGCCCAGGCGGGCCAGGGCATGCAGGTGAGTGCGGGGATCCTTGCACACGACGAGGAAGAACAGGTCTGTCAGGGTGTTGTTGGCCGCACCGAAGGGGATGCCGCTCAACGTCCGCCCGAAGGCAACGACGGATTCCGACACGGTGTCGGGAGACTGCTGCCGCGGGTGCGGGAGGGCGACGCCGTTATCAAATGCGGTGGACATCAAGTCCTCGCGCTCCTGGACGGCCTTGAGGATTTGTGCCGGCTGCCAGACCTTCCAGGTGCGCCCGGCGACTTCGACGAGGCTTTCCAGCACCGAGCGCCGGGTGCGTGCTTCGAGCGGGACCTGCACCGTCTCGGGCGAGATCAACCTGCTGAGGGGCACGATCGCCTCCACGTCGCTGGAGTCCATGGACTTCTCGACGTCGGCGAGCTGGGCGTCGCTGTATTGACGCATCTCCTGCTCAAGCCATTGCGTGACTTCGGCGGAGTGGAACTGCCATTCTCCGCCGCGCTTGTGGCCCGGAATGCGGCCGCGATTGGCGAGGCGTTCGATCTCCCGGCGGTCGCGGCCGAGGTGCGCGGCCAGTTCATCCAGCGTGTACCAGTCTCGCGACATCGTGCGGCGAATCGGAGGGAACGCAAGGGGGGACCGGAAGGCAGGTCACCCCAGGTTCGCCGGCATCCGGGCAGACGCGGCGAAGTCCGATGGCGGGACGGTGCAGCAACCGGTTCAGTCAGGTGGGGTCGCCAGCAGGCTCGCAAAGCGAGTCATGCAGTCGGCTATTAGACTGCCATGCTCCCGCTTCCACAAGTCCCGGGACCAGACCTCGACCTCGTAGAGGCCGGCGTATCCGGCGGACTCGAACGCGGACACGATCTCCCGCAGGGGCAAGGTTCCGTCGCCGGGCAGGAGGCGATCGTTGTCGCAGCGGGGAGGATCGCGCCAGTCACTCAACTGGACGGACGCGAGGAACGGCGCGATCTCCGGGATCCGCTCCAGCAGGCGCGGTTCCTGTCCGAGATGGTAGGTGCCGAAGGCGAGTCCGACATGCGGATGGTTGAAGCGCGCCAGGATGTCGAGCGTATCGTCGAGCGACGTCAGGAACGTCCACTCGTCCTCGAACAGCGAATGCATCGGCTGCAGCGCCAAGCGGACACCCGATTCCGCCGCCAGGTCGGTGACTTCCACCAGTCCTTCGATGAGCAGTCTCCGGGCGTGCGAACGGATGTGTCCGGAAAGCGACCCGCTCACGACGACCAGCGTGCGGGCGCCAATCAAACGGGCCAACCCGATGGCGGAGCGCATGTCATCGACGGCGTCGATGTAGGAGTGCCCGTTGGCTCCGGTGAATCCTCCGACCCATCCCAGCGAGGTGACCTTCAGTCCCGACTCCCGCAGCATTCGCCGCGCGGTGCCGGCGCCCAGCTCCTGCAGGCGAGGGAGCGTGATGCCGATGCCGGCAATGCCTGCCTGAGAGTACTCGCGAATCGCCTGGTCCAGCCGCCAGCGGACGGTGGTCGTCTGGTGGATCGACAGCCGGCTCAGAACCGGGCTGCCGAGCTCCGGACGAGCGATCGGGTGCGGCGAAAGGGATACTGCCGGCAGAGCGGCATGCGGCAGGGGAGAGAGAGCTTCATCAACACGGACATTCCGTTGCGCTGGGATCACGTTCAGACTCGCTACGAGGAATGAAGCGGCGGCATGGATCCGAATGGCATCGGCTCAGCGGATCCAGCCGTCCTCCGCACAGACATCGCCTTCCCTTGCCGGACGTCGCAACGCCCCAACCCATTGCGACATCCCATTGATCGCACAGTGTTGAGCGCGACCCCTGCGCTCCCGCACGGCGGACCGGAGCCACTCAGCGCTCCGGCGCGATTCGAACATCACCCGGCGACAGGCCGGTCGGCCTGAGAAGCATTGGCGCCATTTCCCCACACCTGCATGCACGCTGCACCGTAATCAGGATAGGGATCGAAGTGTGCCATTGCCGTCTCTCCTGCCTGTCGCAACCTGACGGGAGCCGAGTGGTCCCGAATGTTCGGGGCGTAGTATGCGCACGGCAGCCGCGCCAACGCAATGTCTCTCTGTCACTCCCTGCGCGTGATTTCCGAAATCGCATTTGCGAGGGCCGTCAGTATTGACTCATCGTGTGCCGCGTTGATTGAGATGCGGAGTCGCGCCGTCCCGCGCGGCACGGTCGGCGGGCGAATCGCGCCCACCAGAAACCCTCGTGACTCCAGTTCGCGCGCCGTCCGCATCACGGTCGCCTCATCGCCCAAAACGATCGGGACGATCGGCCCGCGCGACTGCGGCGCCGCCTGCAGACCGCGATCCTGCAACATCGAGCGAAACGCCTCGCATCGGCGGAGAAGCTGTCTGCGGCGTTCGGGCTCCTGCTCGATGATCTCGATGGCGGCCTGCGCGGCCGCGCAGGCCGCGGGCGACAGGGCGGTCGAGAACATCTGTGTCCGGCCGCGATTCCACAGCCAGTCGATCAACATCTGCGATCCGACGACAAAGCCACCCTGGGCGCCCACCGCTTTGCTGAGTGTGCCGACCCGAACGATATTCCTGTCGTGCATGCCCTGCAGTTCGGCCACACCGCGTCCGTCCGTCCCCCAGACACCGGTCGCATGGGCTTCGTCCGTCACCAGCATCGCGCCGTGCCGTTGCGCAATTTCGTGCAGTTCCGGGAGAGGGGCGAAGTCTCCATCCATGCTGAAGACGCTGTCGGTCACGATGAGCTTGCGGCGGGCGTCGGACCGTTTCCTGAGCTCGCGGTCGAGCGATTCCGCGTCGGCATGAGAGTACACACGGAACACGGCGCCCGAGAGCCGGCAGCCGTCGACGAGGCTGGCATGATTCAATCGATCGCCGATGACGAGGTCGCCCGGTCCGACCAGGGCTGTCACGGTCCCCTGATTCGCCGCGTAACCCGTGGGAAACAGGATCGCGGCCTCGGCGCCTTCGAACTGGGCCAGTTTGTGTTCCAGCCGCTCGTGCCAGGGTCCGCGCCCGCAGACCAGTGCGCTGGCCCGCGCGCCGGCCCCATCGGCCAGCGCGGCACGTGCGGCCTCAATCAGCCGTGGGTCTCCGGACAGGTTGAGGTAGTCGTTTCCCGCAAAGTTCATCAGCGTCCGGCCGTCCACACGGCAGCGGCCGTCCGGGAGCAGTTGCGTCGTCCGCCGTGCGCGCAGCAGAGAGTCCTGCTTAAGCGACGATACGGCGTCAGCAATCCACTCCAACGACACTTCAGTGCTCCTCGCACGCGTTGTCGACCGGCCACTTGATCCTGGCCAGTAGCCTCTGCCGTCACCGATGCTGATTTGACTTGGCGCCCGGCGAGGGCGAAAATCCAGACCGGTCGCAGGACCGGCCTGGGGCGATTAGCTCAGTCGGCTAGAGCGCTACCCTTACAAGGTAGATGTCGGGGGTTCGAGTCCCTCATCGCCCATCCCGTATCTTCGGGTTTCGCGGGAGTTAGTGAGTTTTCCCGCGGTCTTCCACCTTTCTCTGATTCTACAGGGCGCTCCAGAACACCATCGGACGCCGCTCTTCAATGTGCGCCTGGATGGTCTCGGCTTGCTTACGGCCAGATCATTGCGATTCGCTACGCCTCAGGGTTCAATGAGGTCATGAACTGGCATATCGTGTCCGTTGTCCTTCGAGCGATTGCCGTCCTGCTCGTCGTCGGCTTCTTCTGGTACCACGAGCATTTGATTTTCGGGATCGTCTTCGGAGTTCTCGCAGCATGGACAGCCTTCAAGCCGAAGTTTTTTCGCGATCTTGATCACTTCGATTGATCAGGCCGCCTTATCCGAATTGCAGCCGTTCGGGCATCGCCGGTAACCGCGGGTACGCACGGTCGATCGACCGGAAACCGTTGGCGCCCACTCAGGCCCGCACAGGGTATCCGGGAGGTCAAAAGTTATGACTCGGGTTCTATCACTGTCTCTCGGCCTTCACGTGTGCCTGCTCTGGCACTCTCCGGCCTTCGCCGCGGACCAGGCGATCCGAGGACGAATTCCGGAAGAGGGAACCTGGGTCAAATATGAACTGAGCGGTTCTGATGGACTTAGTCCTCACTTTGAGTGGGGAGATGCCGAGGGCGAGTTTACTCTGAAAGTCCTGCAGCACGAAATGCGGGATGGACAACCTTGCCGTTGGTTCGAAGTGGAGTGGTTTACAACATCTCCTGAGAAGAATGTGCTGTCCTCTCATGTGCCTGATTCCGGCGCGGTCAAGGTTCTTGTCGGAGAGGCGGGTCTCCTTGATGCCGGAACCGATGTGACCGTCGTTGCCTTGATATCCCAGGTCAATGATGAAGAGCCGTACGTCCATGATCTGCAGCGCTGGAAAGTCACGCAGCCGGATGCGCTTCCCGCCTTAAAAGTGCTGCTTCAGTCGATTGCAATGTCGAATGACCTGCTGATCGACGGCGACCTGGATCCGGATCGACTGGCAATCCAGGTGATGCAGCTTTCTTCGTTTCGCGCGAAGTTCCCCGAGGATGAGGCTTTGCCGCGTCCCCCGTTCGGTCCACAGCTCACAATCACATCGCGTCAGGAGAAAGCGATCCAGACGCCCATCGGGATGAAAGACGGTCACCTTGTCCAAGCCGCCTGCTGGGTGGTTGTTGTCGACTTTGAGCTGACGACAGCGATTCCATTTGGCCTGAGTTCGATCACCGTGCGGGTGGACCCAGGCAACGTCGATGGGTCCGCTACGCTGAAAGCGACTCACTACGGGGACAACGCGGTCACTGCTCTGCCGGATGTCCCGTGATCGAAATGCTGGGAGTGAGGCGTCCAATACGCAGCAGGGCTCGCGATTTCGAACCTGAGACCGAGGATGGCCATGAACCAATTGCCTTCTTATCTGGCATGCGTTTTCGCAGTCGTATTCTTTCAGAGCGGCGTATTCGCGGGAGACGCCCCGATTCAGGGGGAACTTCCGCCCGAAGGGAGCTGGGTCAAATTCGAACTCAGCTTCCGGGACCTGCAGGAACCAGGCTGGATTGGAAATGCGACGTTTGAAGTTCTGCTGAAGGTCCTGGGCTCGGAACTCAAAGACGGTAAGAAGTGCCGATGGTTCGAGTTCGAGTGGAGGCCGAAGATTCAGGAGATCGAGCCGAGCTTTGCCCTTGGCTTGAGCAGCTTTGAGTCTGGTGTGCTTAAACTGCTGGTCACCGAGTCAGGCCTTGAGCGTGCGGAAGGCGAAGTACAGACAGTGACTGTTATCACTCAGATCAATGACCAACTCCCCAGGAAGCACGAAATCTCAGATGTGGATCGGGTCTATGTGAATGTCTTGATGCAGTCGGTCTGCCTGATTGATGATCTGTTGATCCATGCTGACTCACTACCTGAACCGCTCATTCCGCAGCTGGCGCGGTTTCACTCGTTTCAGCAGGCTGACGATGGCGACTGGATTGAAAGGGAGCTTACGGAAGCGCCGGCCGAAGCTCTCGGCATACGAGTTCGCGAGGAAGAGCGGATCGAGACTACGAACGGCGTGCAGGATGGTTACAAGGTCGAACTCAGCATGTTTGGGCACATTGGCGGTCCGCTGAAACCGAGGTTCGAAGTTGTCCCGGAGATCCCGTTCGGACTTCATGCCCTACATGTGGTTATCTGGTTCCCCAAGCACCTTTTCCAGCCGGATTCGGAGATCGTCGAGATTGGAAGGATTGACTTGAAGGCTGTGGATTTCGGGATCGGGGCGGAAACGGTCCTGCCCGATCTTCCGTGAACAGGGGGGAATCGTTGCAGCCTTGATTGGCGGCGTGAACTCGGCGTTATTCAGAGTTGCCTGCAGCGTCGCAGAGTTCGCTGATTCTTCCTCATTGCCTCGACAGTCTCGAGCATCGTGGGCGCGAGGGAACTTTCGCGGGTACTCGCTGGTCGCATCTGCGCGGTCGGGTGCTGGTTTTCGCACCCTTTTCTCGGCAGCGACCGGTCGGCACCGGACCCCTCTGAAACCGGTCTGACGGTTGCCGGGTACCAGTCTGTGGAGAGGCTGCTCAGTTTCTGCGGCTCTGCCCGTCTGTTCGTAACTCGTCGCGTGGATTTGACATGCCGTCGCTGAATCGACACCTCTGGACGTTCGCTATCGGGGTGTGGCTGGCGGGGGCGGACGGTCGCGGTTTGGCGGGAGAGGTGGAGATTGGTCGCGCGGCGCCGGCGGACCCGGTGTTGATTGTCCGGATCGGGGCGTTGGATGAGGCGGCCGCACAGCCGGTGGTGCGGCAGATGCTCACGGCTGTGCAGAGCAGTCCGGAGCTTTCGCGGCGAACGGGCGATCTGGCGGCCAGTCCGCAGTATGCCGCGGCTTATGCATTGGCGGACCGGCTCGAACTTTCGCTGGACGAGTTGGCGATCCGGTTGGCGGCCCGGGGGGGATTCCTGGCGGTCACGCGTGAGTTGCCGCCGAAGGTGCTGATCGGCGTACAGGGGGACGATTCGGAACTGACGGTGCGGGCCGTGGACGAACTCGCGCGGCTGGCGATTGAGGCCGCAGGGGGCAACGAGGCGGCCGTGCCTCGCCGGACTGTCCGCGGGGTGGAGGGACTGCAGATCGGAACTCTGTACCTGGCGGCGGATGGTGCGGCGCTGCTGATCTCGAACGATCCGCTGACGCTCCAGGCCGCCATCGGGCGGTGGGTCGATGCGAAGTCGGACGACGCCGCGGACGAAACGCCTTTCGATACCGGTCTGCTCCGCGCGGAGTTGGACCTTGCCACGCTCAAGCTGTTGCCGCAGACGTACGCTCCGCTGGCACTTCCGAATTCCAATCCGCAACTGGTGACTTTTCTGGGGGGTTGGATCGACGTGGTGCGGCAGTTCAATCGGCTGGAGCTGGAGGTGCGACCAGTCGAGGAGCGGCTGGTGATCAGTCTGCGGGCGCATACGCCGTCCGGACGAAAGTTCGAGCCGCGCGTGCCGGGGTTCTGGGCGGCCGGCGGCGATGAGACGCCCGCGCCGCGGCTGCACATTCCGGGTGAGATCTACTCGGCGAGCTGGTATCGGGATTATGGCGCGATGTGGGACGCCCGGGAGAAGCTGCTGGAAGGGGGCGTTGTTGAGCAACTGGAAGCGGCGAACGAAGCCGCGGCGACGCAACTGGAGGTGTTTGGCACGCACGTCGAACCCAGCCGGATCCTGGCTGCGATCGGGCCGCGATTCCGTGTCGTGGCGGCCCGCAGTTCCGCCGCACCCTATGAAACTGCGGTCAACGATCCGCTTCCGGCCGCTGCGGCCTGCATTCAGCTTAAGAATGAAGAGGAGTTCCGCGAGCTGGTCTCGCCGGTGTTCCGGACGCTGGGGCTGATTCTCGCGGGTGAGCAGCAGATTTCGGCCGGGGAGAGGGAGTATCGTGACGCGGATCTGGTCTCGCTGTCGCTGTCGGAAGAGCCGGACGTCGTGCGGAGCGGAACGTTGTCACGGTACAACTTCCGCGTGACGTACACGATCAGCCGGGGGCACTTCATCATCGGCACGACCCCTGAGATCGTCGAGCACGTGATCGACGCCATCGACGGCGAGAGCGCGGGGCTGGACCCGATCCTTGTCGGGGAGTCCGAACAGCAGTCATTCCGTTTGGACGAAGCGGCGCTGGCGGTGGCGCAGTTGCGCGACGCCGTCGTGCGCGGGCTCGTTCTCAATTCGGGCTGGTTGACGGACGAGGCCGAGGCCGAACTGGACGTGTGGATCCAACTGCTGGAGTCGCTCGAGTCTGCGCGTACTGCGGTTCAATTCGATGACCAGTCGTTTCAGTACACGATTACCGTCGGCGAGTGAGTGACGGACTTGCGACGGACTACCGGTCTTCAACATGGCTGATGCCCAACAGACGCTGGATCGCTTTTCGCCGTCGCTGGCGTGGGAGCCGTTCTTTCCGAACCGGTCGAATCGCTGGGACCGGGTGAAGGTCGCGCATCTCTATCGGCGGGCGGGATATGGGGCGACGTGGAGCGAACTGGAGGGAGGCGTCGAGGCCGGTCTGCCTGCGCTGGTGCGACAGCTGATCGACGGCGGACTTGAGACTGATCACTTTGAATCGGAGGTTGATCGGCTGCGGCCGGGCGTGCTGGACAGCCGCGACATCGGTCAACTGCAGGCGTTGTGGTTTCATCGACTGCTGTCGTCGCCGCACCCGTTGCGGGAGCGCATGACGCTTTTCTGGCATGACCACTTCGCGACGTCGCACGCGAAGGTGCAGGACGTGCTGCTGATGAGCGAGCAGCATGAGACAATCCGGCGGCACGCGCTGGGACAATTCGGCGATCTGCTGCAGGCGATGACGCGCGATCCGGCGATGCTCATCTGGCTGGATTCCGATTCCAACCGCAAGGGGGCGCCCAATGAGAACTACGCGCGCGAGGTGTTCGAGCTGTTCAGCCTCGGGGACGGCAACTACACCGAAGACGATATCAAGGAGGCGGCGCGGGCCCTGACGGGCTGGTCCGTCCGCGACGGGGTCGCTCACTTCGATCCGGCGCGGCACGATGAGGGCGAGAAGACGATCTTCGGGCAGAGGGGACGCTGGGCCGGGGGGGACGTCGTGCGGCTGGCACTCGCGCAGCCGGCATGCCCGCGGTTTATCGTCCGCAAGCTGTTCCGCGAACTGGTGAGCGACGCCGCAGAGCCTTCCGATGAATTCCTGCAGCCTCTGGTCGACGGATTCCGGCAGCGGAATTTTGACATTGCATGGCTGGTGGAGCGGATGCTGTCCAGCTGGGTGTTTTACTCGGACGCCGCGATCCGCCAGCGGGTGAAGTCGCCGGTCGAGTTCGTTGTCGAAACGGTGCGTTCCCTGGAAGGGCGAGTCAGTCCGCGTGATGCCGCGCAGGTCTGTGGCGAGATGGGACAGGCGTTGTTCCTTCCACCGAGCGTCAAGGGTTGGGACGGGGGCAAGGACTGGATCAATTCCAGCACGCTGCTGTTGCGGCAGAACACGGCGCTCGAACTGACGCGCGGCGTGGGCGCCGGAGGGCGCTGCGATCCAGCCGATCTGCCCGGTGTGCAGCATGCGGAAACGGATGCGGATCTGGCGAGATTCTTTCTGGAGCTGTTCCATCAGCAGGCGAACGAGAAGCCGCTGCAGGCCATTGCGGCGGAATTGCAGCGGGAGCGGGCGGAATTGTCGGCTCGGCCGTTTCTGGAGCGAACGGCCCGGCGGCAGCTCGCACGAAGCGCCGCGCATCTGGCGCTCACCATGCCGGAGTATCAGTTGGGATGATTACTCAACGATCTCTCACGTTGGCGCCGATTGCCGTAGCGGGCATCAGCGCCGGTCTGGCCGGATGTGGTATCAATCCGGACCCTGGAGGCGACATGGCCAGGCTCGCCGATGACGTTGCGGAGGATGCTCGCGACGCTGCCGAGACGGCGGAGGAACTCGCATCGGATCCGGAGCAGCTTGAGCGGGAGATCGAACGGCAAAAGGATTCCTGGCGGAACGGCCCGACTCGTATCGGCAAGTAGCAGGCATCATTTGCAGTCCCCTGTCGGAGAACCGTCACATGTCACTCTCACGACGTCGCTTCCTGACCTCGGCCGCCGCACTGAGCAGCGCTGCCACGATGCCGGCGTTCTTCCGGCGAGTCGCACACGCCGCGGGTTCGACCGAACAGCCGGGCGGCGGCGAGACAGTTCTGGTCGTGATCCAGTTGAGCGGGGGGAACGACGGTCTCAACACCGTCGTCCCGTTTGCCGATTCGCGTTATGCGGCGGCGCGGCCGACGTTACGGGTTGCCGCGGCGGATGTGCTGAAGATTGATGATGAGGCGGGTTTTCATCCGGCGCTGGGCGGGTTCGCGACGCTGCTGGAGCAGAACCGGCTGTGCGTGGTCCAGGGTGTGGGATACCCGCAGCCGAACCGGTCGCATTTCACGTCACTGGACATCTGGCACAAGGCGACGCTGCAGCCTGAGTCGGAGCCGCTCGGCTGGCTGGGACGCACGTCGCCGCAACTGGGAACAGGGACCGGCGCGCTGTACGTCGGCGGGGGAGAGACGCCGCTGGCCCTGTTTGGCGCGACCGGTTACGCCCCGTCGCTGCAGTCGTTGAACGATTACAAGCTGCGCGTCTCCGCCGATGGGGACGATGCGGGCAAGCGGGCCATCGTGGAAGGCCAGGCGGCTGAGGAGGGGGCGGACTCCGAACTGTTGAGTTTTCTTCGCAGTTCGGCCCGGACGACATACGAATCGGCCGCACGCGTGCAGCAGGCCGCCACGAAGTATGACACACCCGTCGCTTATCCCGAGACTCCGCTGGCGCAGCGGCTGAAACTGATCGCACAATTCATTTCGGCCGGGGTGCCCGAGCGTGTGTACTACACGTCGCTCGACGGGTTTGACACGCATGCGGGACAAGGGCCATCGCATGCGGAACTGCTTGCGACGCTGGGGAGCGCCGTCGCCGCGTTCCATGAGGATCTGCAGCATCAGGGGCAGCATCAGCGAGTGGCCACGGTGATGTTCTCGGAGTTCGGCCGCCGGGTGGCCGAGAACGGCTCGGCCGGCACCGATCACGGCACCGCAGCACCGTTGTTCATTGCCGGCGACCGGGTCAACTCCGGATTGCTGGGGGAGCAACCTGCCCTCGACGATCTCGAGGAGGGAGACCTCAAGTTCCACACTGATTTCCGGAGCGTGTACAGCACGCTGCTGGAAGAGTGGCTGAACGTCCCGGCGCGCGGCATTGTCGCCGGCGAGTTTCCGCGACTGAAGCTGTTCAGTTGAAGCCGCAAGCGATCCGGACGCGGCCTGCGTCCGGATCGCTGCGATTCGACCGGCTCCGTCGGGCTACGGGTTGGCGACCGGGGCCTCTTCCAGGTCGGCCACGCGGTCAGCGAGGTCGGCGACCTGCAGTTCGAGGTTGGACACCTGGGCCTGAAGTGTTCCGACTGCATCCAGCAGCAGGACGATGGCCTCGTCCGTATCCGCCTGGGCCGCCTCGAGCGCGGCGACGCGATGAGCGATTCCGTTGGCGGCGCCGTTGTCGGACGGTTTGGACTTCTTGTTTCCAGCCGACGCCCCGCTCGCCAGCCAGTACAGCAACACCAGGGCCGCCACCAGAATGACGGCCGCGGTTCGACGGAGATTGGATTCCTTCTGGAGCAACATTGCGCACCTCACATGCAGACAGACGCGGCCGCAACGATCGATCGACCGCGCCACGCCGGCGCGGCGACTCGCTGCGGAGTCCACCGAGGCTTCGAGCAGACCGATCTGAATGGGCAGAAACGGGAGCGAAGCGGCCCCCTCGCGACAGGACGTGTTCCGGATCGCAGACGCCGGGGTGCGGGACCAGACTGGTCCCTTGTCAGGATGATGAGTCCCGGCGCATCCGACCCGAGAGGGAAGCGTAGGTCACATCCCGCAGACGTGCGGGAAAAGACGCGTCAGATTGTGAACAGTGAGCACAATCCTGACGGAGCGGTCGAAAGAATCGTCATGATCCGCGCGGCCGGGTTGATCTGTCCGATCGAACTCACGCGGTCGGCGGTCAGGTGCAGGAGCGGACCTTCGTGGAGGGCAGATTCGGTCCCGCGGTGCGTTGTGCTACGCAGTGAACCCAGCGGACGGCACAGAGGACTGTGCCTGCGACGACCAAGAGTTACTGTACCTCCGGCGGTCCGAAGAACGACAGGTAGGGGGCATCGGATGCGAGGCGCTGCACGTACAGCGCTGCTTCGCGCAGGTGATAGTCGCCCCACAGGCAGGATTCGCCGCAGGGGATGCGACGCCCTTTTGGAACATGATCCCAGCCGCGCGGCCGATGATAGACGGCGTGCAGCAGCAGCCCCTGATGCTGCGGATCCTGATTGAGATACGGCTCCTGCAGAAGCGAGCGGAGGACCGTCAGGCCTGCCTGCTCGAACTTCTCGCCATCCGCCGTTGACGATGCCGAACGGCTGCCGGATGTGAGATAGCGGCCGAAGCGAATCAGACCCTGGCAGGCGATGGCTGCGGCCGAACTGTCGACCGGTTCAAAGTCGTTGAACGGCTCTGCGGGCCGGTCGAGATAATCGGCCATCATGGCGAGGCCGGGTGCGCCGGTGTCCCAGTAGGGGATGCCGTCGGTGGGAGACTGTTCGATGTAGAAGCGGCACGTGGCGCGGGCCGCCTCGGTCCACAGAGCGGCAATGGCATCGCGACCCCCGAGCGGGCCCAATTCGTCGTCGGTGCACGTCTCGAGGAATTCCAGCTGCTCGGCGTACCCCACGATGATCCAGGCGAGACCGCGGGTCCATGTGCTGAAGGGGCTGTATCCCTGCTGCGTCGAAGGACAGCGATAGCGACCGTCGTTGCGGTTGAAGATGCTTTCGTGCACTACGCGGCCCGGCACATCCCAGGCGTCCCGCCCCTTGCCGAAATAGACGTTCCACTCAGCCGTCGCCCGCGCGTGCTGCACGAGTCTGTCGAGCAGGCAGATGGAGGCGTCGTTCTCTCCCATCAGCCGATGGCCGAGCCGATGGGCCAATGCGAGCGCCCGCAGCGAGCGAATTGTATCCGAGAACAGAGAATGGGGCCCGTTGAAGGAATAGATGTAGCCGGCCGCGGGGGGCGTGGGCGAATGGGGAGAGCCGTCGGCCGAATCGCTGATTGAACTCCAGCGGGCGGCCTGCACCGCGCCGCTGAGCTTGAGGGCGAGTTCGTAGAACTGCAGCTCGCGATCATTGGCCGGGATACGGCCTTCGAGCATCAGCCGCCGCAGGTTTCCGTACGTGCTGACGTTGTTGAATCCGTGGTCGTGCACGCCGATGTGGCTGACGTGCGGGGCCATGAGCCGGACGGTGTGGTCGCGGCCGCTCTCCAGGTGCTTTGCGTCGCCGGTCGCGTCGAACTGCAGGAGCTCGGAGCCGAACTGGAAGCCCTGCGTCCATTCGGTCCAGCCGCGCACGGTGTAGCGACCGTTGACGGTAAAGACCGGGGCGCCGTCGCCTGGTTTCCATGCGGCTTCGATGGCGTTGATGGATCGCGCGGATGCTTCCCAGAACTGCGAGAGCAGCGGCTGAAGGTCCGCGGGACGGAGCGACTCGTCGATTTGAAGCATGCGTCGGCCGAAGCTGGCGTTTCAGGACGGCTACTGATCCGCGGGGGGATCGTCCGTCGCCGGGACCGGGATCAGCTCCACCGTTACCGGCGTGCCGAGCGGGGGGATCCGTTCGGTGTACGGCTCATACAGGAGTTGCGCATTCGACGCGGAGCTTTCGACCGAGACGTCGATCATGGCGTCCGCAAAGTTGGCGACGCAGATGATGTTGCCGCTCTCGGCCTGGTAGAACAGCGTGCCGTCCTTCTGCTTGTAGAAGCTGCTCCCCGTGAACAGGAAGTCCGCCTCGATCTCGCGCGGCTGACTCGCCTTGTGGAATGAGCGAATCCCTTCCTGGTACTGCTTGTTGTCGCTGCGGGCCAGCAACTCGTCCCGCTGCTCTGCGGTCATCGGTCCGAACCAGAGCAGCAGCTTGTTCTGCTGGTCGTAGCGCAGCTCGCTGTCGTCGTCGATGGTGACGCCGGCCGGCAACGCATCGAGCGGGTGCTCGTAGTATCGACGGGTGACGTGCCGAATCCAGGACTGGACCGGCTTGCGGTGCTCCATCCCCTCTTCGTCAGTCCAGATGACGAAAATGTCGATCTTCTGCCCTGTCGGGGGATGATATTTCTCGTCAAACCGGGCCGGCGTTCCGGGCTGAGCGCCCAGAGCCAGCAGTCCGGCATGGATCAGGTACGCGTCGGCATCGACCGACAGGATGGATTCGTGCTCCTTCGTCTGCGATTTGCAGACAAACATCTCCAGCACTCCCTCCCGCAGCACGACCTGCGTCTTGAGCAGCAGCCGGTTGTTCGGCAGATCGAGCAGCACCGTCTGCCCCGGATTGAGCGGCACGGGCGCTGCGGCGGCGGCTGGATCGGGCTTGTCGGCGGGATCCGTGGGTTCGGCCAGAGACACCGCGCAGAGACTCAGGAACACGCTGGAGACCGCGAGACGTCGCATTGCTCGACTCCTGTCGGGATTGGTCGACTTCAGTCTGACAGACGGGCGCGCGGTCCGCAAACGGAGTCCATTTGGGTGTCGATTCTATTTGGTGGTGGTGCAGAAGTGCAGTGGTTGAGTGATGCAGACGTGTAGGGATTGAGTTGTAGCAGGCCCGGCGTTTATGCCGGATTCTTCACGCGGCATCAATCGCTCAGAGCCTCGTTCACGAGGCTTCTCGCTGCTGCGGCTTAAGCCACGACAGCGAGAAGCCCGGTGAACCGGGCTGGAGGCCGCCGACCCTCGCGAGTTACCCGGCGTGAACGCCGGGCCTATTACAAATGCGTGAACAGTCGCAACACCATCAACTGGGGACCGCGCCCGAGTCCGTTCGGCGCGGGGCGATCTGATTGCATTGGTCCGCGGGACGGGTAGAATGCAGGCACCTGCTCGCATCCGCCTGCCGCACTCCGGCGGGCGCCCCGGGTGGATACCGCTCTTGCGGCCGCGACCCATGGCCCGTGCTTGGCGGCCGGCCCCGTTCCTGTTCGTGCTGCCTGTGCGCCTGCGTCGTTGGCAAGAGCACCGCGGCTGACCACCTTTGCGCGCAGCCGCACGATACGAGCCGGAGAAAGGCCGTTGCGGTTTTTCTCATAACGTCCGGTGTTCGCGAGCCCGCCAGGGGCCGTGCGCCGGTGGGAGCAGCAGTATGGCCCGCCAGTCCAAAGACCTGTTCGACGACAGCACGATGAGTTTCGGGGAGCACCTGGAGGTGCTCCGCGTGCACCTGTTCAAGGCGCTGATCGGTCTCGTGCTGACCGTCATCGTCTGCCTCATTTATGGTGATCGGATCGTCGGTTTTGTCCGGGCGCCGATTGACCGGGCGCTGGTTGAGTTCTCCCAAGACAAGCGGGATAAATCGATCACACCCGACGTGCAGGACGACGTTGGCGACATTACGCAGCAGGAGTGGTGGGACCAGCTGTGGAACTGGGCTTCCGCCCTCTGGGAAAGCGCCCCGGAAGATGGCGAAACGAGCGACACGGAGACGGCCGCGACGGAAGAGCCTGACGCACCGGGGTCCCGGTCGCTGCAAGTGGCGGTGTCGGCCTTCGACATTCTGTCGGCCCTCCACGAAGTGGCACCGGAGAGCTTCGACGAGCCGGCCGCTGAGATGCGCGAGCAGTCGGTGTCGCTCACGCTGACGGCCGATGAGTTCGCCCAGTTCCGGTTTGTGGCGAATCAGTCGCTGGAGCCGGTCACGTTCAACGTGCAGGAGGCCTTCATGACGTATCTGAAGGTCTCGTTGATCGCCGGCATCGTGCTGGCCAGTCCGTGGATTTTCTACCAGTTGTGGCAATTCGTGGCGGCGGGCCTGTATCAGCACGAACGGAAGTACGTTTACGTCTATGGAACGATGAGCCTGGTGCTGTTCATCGTGGGGGCGGCGTTTTGTTTTTACGCCGTGTTCCCGTTCGTACTGACGTTTCTGCTTGGCTTTAATGCGACGATCGGCGTGACGCCGCAGATTCGACTGTCGGAATGGATCAGCTTCGCCGTCCTCATGCCGCTGATGTTCGGGATCAGCTTTCAGTTGCCACTCGTGATGCGGTTCCTGGCTGCCATATCGCTGTTTGACGAGGAGGCGTACCGCTCGAAGCGACGGCTGGCCATCCTGGTGATCGCGTTCCTCTCAATGATTCTGACTCCCGCGGACCCTTTCAGCATGCTCCTGATGATGTTTCCGCTCATCTTCCTGTATGAGTTGGGCATCCTGCTGTGCCGCTATGGGATTGCCAAGAATCCGTTTGAAGGAGAACCGGCGTAGGGCCCGGACGTCCGGCGGGTCAGCAAGTCGAACGTTGCCGAGCCTCGCGTCGCCGGAGGGTTCGACCCGGATTCCGATTTCACCGCCGTCATCCCTGCCATCCTCACCTCCATGAGCGTCCGCAGTTCGGCATCACCGCCGAGTCGCCATGCCGCCGGGCAATCGCGGCAGGCGGTGCTGTTCTTCCTGCGGGCAACGCTGGTGTTTGGTGCGTCGGTCGTCCTGGCACTCGGACTGGCCGCGGTGTTCGGCCGACCGACAATCGTCGAGTTCTGGTTCCCGCCCGCATTCGCGGTGAGCAGTCTGCTCCTCCTGGCGGGGAGCGTGGCGCTGACGCGGGCGGTGCGCAGCGTCCGGCAGGAACGACAGCGGTCGTTGCGACGCTGGCTGACCGCCGCGCTCGCCGCGGGCACGCTGTTCATGGGCGTGCAGGCGTATGGATTGTGGACGCTGCTGCCGGCCGAACGTGCGGCAGAGCAGGCGTCGCTGGGAGTGACGCCGTTCGTGCTGATGCTCTCCGCCCTGCACGCATTGCACCTGACTGTTGCGGTGCTGTTCCTGGCGTTCGTCGCGACGCGGGCGCAGGCGGACCGCTACGACCACGAGTATCACTGGGGAGTCAGCGTCTGCGCGTACTTCTGGCACGCGCTGGGGGTGGCGTGGCTGTTCATCCTCGCCATCTTCGCGATCGCGCTGTAACGGATCAGCCTTGGCCGTTGTGCGAGACCAGCCCGACGCGTTTCGTCCGGCTGCCGTCGAAGTAGGCGACCTTCCCCTCGCGGGCGAGCCAGCCGATCCCCTGCATGACCACGTCCCGCGGCGCCCCGGTTTCCTTCACCAGTCGGGCCACGGTGACCGGTCCGTTCGCATTGAGGACCTGCCAGACGTTGCCGGCCGTCGTTCCGATCAGTTCGATCTCAGCGGGAATTGTGCTCGGCATGACAATGCTCCCTGGACGCTGCGCCGGAGAATTGCATCCGGCACGCGCCCGGATTCTACCGAATCGCCATTTTGATTCGCAAAGTGAACCGATCGCGTTCGGCAAAGTCATCCGGAATCTGTGTGCGTCCAGACCGCAAACCTCGACCGGCTTCGGCACTCCGCACTAAACTTTTGACTTCTGAAGTGGACTCGACAGCAACGGCGGGCGCGATGGCGATTCAGTTTAACTGTCCCTACTGCACGGCTTCGATCAAGGTGGGGGATGCGGCAGCCGGCAAGATCGGCAGCTGTCCGAAGTGCGGCACGAAACTTCGCGTCCCGATACCGCAGCGACCGCAGGCCTCCGCTCCCTCCGCGGGAACGCCGGCGCCGGATTCCGCACCTGCGCCGGTCATCGATGACTCCGGGCCGGCGTTGAATCCTCCACAGCCGGCGGACACACCCGATTCGGGTGGGATACCGGAATTCGCAATCGACGCGCCCGCGGTCCAGACGTCGTACGCGCGGCAGGTCAAGCAGCGGCGGAAAGGAGCCTGGGCCAGCCTGATGATCCCGCTGCTGTTCGCCGGGCTGCTTGCAGCCGCGGCGGGGGGATACTGGTGGTTCCAGCGCGAGACGATGACGGGACCGCTGACGGGGGAGCGGCTGCCGCCGGGCGAGGTGCTGATCGGCCGGATTCCTCCCGGCGCCGGCGGTGTGCCGAGGCAGGAGTACCTCGATGTCGTCGCCGGGCTGCGCATCAATCCGGCTGTCGTTTCGAGCGAAGTGCTGCGAGTCGAGTTTCGGGGCGGGCCGTATGGCGTCGAGGTCTGGGTATCACCGGGGCCGGAGTCGGATATCGTCCGCGTCCCCGTGCGGCAGCATCCAGCCGTCGCCGGGTTCTACACGAAGAATGCCGCCAGGTTGAATGAGCCGTTGCAGGCCGAACTGCAAACAGCAGCGAAAGGCTTCATGACGGACTATCAGAACGCCGCATCGAGCGGGATGGTGATCGGGAATGCGGCGGAGTATAGGGACGCGCTCGGGCTGAACAGCCTGCTGGGAGGACTGGGATACCATTCCGCCGGGCTGGTCGGGACGACTTATTATCCGTGCGTCCATGAAGACGATGCCGGACGACTGTATTTTGCCGTCCCGCGCGGGACGACGACATTCATCGTGACGGAGCGACCGTTCGAGGAGCGCGACTCGGTGTTTCCGGGCGAGTACCGGTTCGAGGTCGCCGTCGCTGATCCTCCGGCCCCCGTTCAGACGGACGAGGCTGAAACCGAACCGACAGAGCCCGACGCACAGACGTCGGCCGACGAGGGCGATCAGGCTGACTCGATGATGGAGCCGGAGGAGCCCGCTGCGGACGCTCCGGAGGAGATGCCGGACGAACCTGAGGACGAATCGACGGGCAATTAGCTGCCCTTGATAGGCACGGTAGCCGGCCGCGCGTCGTTCATGAGGCTCCTCGCTGCATGCCTCAACTCGGCAGCGAGAAGCCCGGTGAACCGGGCTCATGGGCGTCGGAGGCATCTTTACCCGGCATAAATGCCGGGCCGAATACAAGCGGCGCCGCCTTAATCGATCGGCTTCAGTGTGCGGTTCAAGTTGGCGATCGCCTACAACAGCGCCTCCGCCACGCTGTCGGCCATGATGCGGCCCTCGCGTGACAGGCGGATTGAGTCGCCGTCGTCGATCAGCAGTCCCTGCCGGCATTGCTCACGGATGGCGTCTCCCGCGAGTTCGTCGAGGGACTGCCCGTAGCGGCGGGCGAACACTGCGCGTTCGATGCCCGCGGCGCGCCGCAGGCCCAGCCACAGCGCCTCCCGCGCCCGGTCTTCGCCGGAGAGTTGTTCTTCTTCCTGGACTCCCGACCGGCCGTCGAGAACGCGGCGGATCCACTCCGTCACGCTGCGATGATTGGTTCGCCTCACTCCCTGCAGATACGACGCGGCGCCGGGGCCGAAGCCGTAGTACGGGAGCCCCAGCCAGTACGTCTCGTTGTGCCGACAGGTGAATCCGGGCCGGGCGAAGTTCGACAGCTCGTACTGTGCGAATCCGTGCGCGGGCAGGGCGTCCATCGCCAGTTCATACATCTCTCGCTGGAGTTCGTCTTCGACGGGCGTCAATCGGCCTCGGGACCGGCGTGACCAGAAGGCGGTCCCCTTTTCGAACGTGAGACCATACGTCGAGACGTGAGCGGGGCCGAGATCGATGGCGCTGAACAGCGAGTGACGCCAGTCGCCCGGCGACTGGCCCGGCACGCCGAAGATCAGGTCGAGGCTGAGGTTCGGGATCTCCGGGCGCAGGCGCTCGACAGCGGTCCGAATTTCGGCCTCACGATGGTCCCGTTCGAGGGTCTCCAGAATCGTGGCGGAGAACGACTGCACTCCCAGGCTCACCCGATTGACGCCGTGTTCAACCAGGACCGCGACCTTGTCCGCCGTCAATCCGAAGGGATTCGCCTCGACGCTGAATTCGCATCCGTTTGGGAGCTGGAATGAATCCCGCAGCAGCCGCAGCAGCCGGTCGAGTTGTTCGGCCGGCAGATGCGTCGGCGTGCCTCCGCCGAAAAACAGCGTATCGATCTCCGGCCGCGCGTTGATTGCAGAGAGTTCGATCGAGAGCGCCTGCAGATACGGCTCGATGAGCTGGTCCTTTCCCGCTACCAATGTGAAGTCGCAGTAGCCGCACCGGTGCGCGCAGAACGGCACATGCACATACGCGGCGCGCGGCGGTGGGAACGGAGTCAGCATGCTCCCATCATAGGGGGTTCGGAGGCGTCGCGGGCACCCGGGCGCCTTGGTGGAGAAGCGGTCGGGTGCATCCGCTGAATGGTGGAGGTGCGAATGCTCGCGAGGCGTTCGGCGCTCAGCTGTGCCCCTCACCCCCGACCCCTCTCCCCGCATCAATCGCGGGGAAGTGGAGTACGCCATCGCGGGGAGAGGGGGGAGCACCAACGAGCCGATACGCCCGAAGCGGTCGGGTTCAGCACTCGCAGCTTCATTGCCGCAGCATGGCCCGCGGCAACAGCATCCGCACCTCCGCATCGGCGTCCTGCAGTTCCTCGCGAATCTGCTTGCGCACGTGGGGCTCCTGGTCCTCGACGAGGCGCTGCACGACCTTCTGCGACGCATCGCCCAGTGCTTCCGCCACGTCGCCGTCGACCTTGCCGATCCGCCGCAGATCGAGGTCCGTGAGCCGCAGCCGGACGTCCGCGACGTCCGGCGTGTAGATGATTTCCGTGAAGAAGCTGTCATCGTCCGGGTCCGCCTGCCGGCCGACGATGCGGAATTCAGCGACCGCCTTGAGCGTGATATCCGACTGCACCGTCGCGCTGCCGGTCTTCACGCCGAGGTTCCAGCACTCGGCATTCGCGGTGCAGCGGAGGCGCGCGGAGAGGAACACGTCGCAGGCCGGGCTGCCGCCGGCGTCGATGCGGAGGTTGCGGACTTCGAACGTCAGCCGGTCCTCCGGATTAATCAGCCTCACCCGGAATCGCCGCCAGACTCCGTGCTTCACGCGTTTGGTCCGCTTGGAGATCCGCGGGACGAGGTCTCCTCCCCGCACGTTGAATCCGGAAAAGACTTCCGTCCGGTTCCCCCAGTTCTCGCGGACTTCGTATTCGTCGGGGATGACCTGCTGCGAGAGTTCGCGGAGGAAGTTCGCCCAGCCGCCGGACGGCGCCGGAGAGACGAGGTGTTCTGCATCACCGCTGACGGGGGGCTCGCGATCGCTCTCCTCATCGGGCGGCGGAGCGAGCAATGGCCCGGTCTCCTCACCCCGCACGGGAAGGCCGGCCATGAGGACCAGCGCGACGGTCGTGATCCAGAGGGGTCGAGGCATGAGGTGCGTCGTCTCCCGCTGCGACTGGGGAATTGGAGCATCGGCCACGGGACAGGGGACGGATTCTACGCAGCACCCTCAAGCGGGGCGATACGGATTCCCGTCGCGATATGTGCACGGCTGAAGCCAGCACTCCGAGAAACCCGGTGAACCGGGTTCAACGTTCCAGGATCGGGTCAGCGAACCCGGCGTCAACGCCGGGCCGAATACAGAATCCCGGTCGCAGCCCATCAATTGCAAACAGCGTCGCGCACCCGCTTCCGGCACTCGGGCTCGGGGCGGCGGACTATTCCCAGTGCTGCCTCGGTCGAAACCGGTAGCCGCCGGCGTGGGGCGCGTAGGGCCGCACGGCCGAATTGCGGCTGCGGAGGAAGTGCACCTTGTCGAGGATCCACGTGGCCGCGGCGCCGGCGGCGAAGCCTCCGATGTGAGCCCACCACGCGACGCCTTCCGTCTCGACCGCCGTGATTGTCGAGACCCCCTGGAAGAACTGGATCACGAACCAGATCCCGAGGAACACCGGGGCCGGCAGCTCCCTTGTGAAGAAGATGTAGAACACCGGCACCAGCGCCAGCACTCGCGCGTGGGGATACGAGACGAGATACGCCCCCATCACTCCCGCGATGGCGCCGCTGGCGCCGATCGTCGGGATCGACGAGTTCAGTTCCGTCACCAGATGGGTGAGGCTCGCTGCCACTCCGGTGAGGAGATAGAACGCCAGATAGCCCCAGTGGCCGAAGCGGTCTTCCACGTTGTCGCCGAATATCCACAGGAACCACATGTTGCCCAGGAAGTGCATCCATCCGCCGTGCAGGAAGATGCACGTGAGCAGGGTGAGCACGGGCGGGATCGGCGACGGCGCGGCTTCGCGGAAGATCGTCTCGACGACCGGCACCTGCATGATGCTGCCGTCCGGCAGGCGATGCAGTTCGTACTCTCCCGTGTGCCGCTCGGCGACGGGGATTTCGATCGGCCGATCGGGATGGATGACGCGAGCGGGGATCATGCCGAACCGCTCGACCAGTGTCGCTTTCTCGGGCGACTCCGTGAGCTGGATCAGGAACACCGCCGTGCACAGGCCGATCATCGTGTAGTTCACGAAGGGCCGGGTGCGAGACGGAATGTTATCGCGAAGCGGAATCATGCTGCTGCCAGTCGGTTGATGTCGCTGCCGACTGCGATCTTAGTGGCAGCGTTTGCGATCTGGCGAGAGGGGGGGCGAAAAGAAGCCCGAATTCAGCCGGCGTAGGTCGAGCGGAGGCTGGCGAGGATCGCCTGCTCCAAGTCGAGGTCGCGGCCGCTGGGGATCCAGCGCGAGGGCTTGCTCTGCCCGACGACCGGATTGAGGTCGCGCTCCAGTGGGGTGCTCTCCTGGAATGTCGCGGCGCCGGGGGAGTTGCCCGCGATGCCGGGCAGGTCTTCGCGCTCCTTGAACGCCTCGACCGAGACCATGTAGCCGCCGGCTCCGTCGCTGGGCATGAGAGTGACGCGCACCTTGCGGCGGATGGACTGCAGCGTGCTTTCCAGGCGGTTCCAGGGGCCGACGGAGTCGTGATGCCAGGGCTCGAGGCAGCCGGAGCCGACTTTGTATTCCGTTTCGATCACCCGCGCGAGTCGGTCTTCGCGGACGAGCTGGAACTGGAAATCGTGCAGCACGTCGACCGTGCGCTCCCAGAGCACGTCGTCGCTCCCCGCGCGCACCGGCAGCGGGTTGGAGACGGGCATCGCCGAATTCTGCACCGTGAGCGGAGACTGGCAGCCGAGAACGGCCAGACAGGCGCCGAGCAGGCAGGCAAGACGACCGGACATGCGACGTGGAGAGGGAGACGGAGTGGCGCGGAATCGTGGCAGGAACCGGGATTTGCAGCAAGCCGAATTCCGCGGAGGGCTCTCTCGACGCAACTTTATGTGACGTAAAGCCATCGGCCGATCAGCATGCTCGGCACAAGCAGCAGGACGGTGGCGGCGGCGATGGGGACCCCGTCCGTCCCCAGCTTCGCGTAGATGATCGTGGCGTCGAGCGTGATGAGCGAGAGCAGCATCACCTTGACGGAGGCCTGGACGCTCTCGGGGGCCGGATTGATGACCGAGCCGAGGGCACGGCGATTGATCATGACGGCGACAGCGCCGAGCAGAGCCAGACTCGTGAACTCTGCCGAGGGGGCGGGATTCCACGCGAGGTAGCGGGACCAGGGGCCGTACCACAGGATGAGCAGGCCGGCGAGACCGGCGTTGAGGACGAGGACGCCCCAGGTGAGGGAGAGGCGGCTGCTGCGGCCGGCTTCCTGCCGCGCGAACCAGGTGACGCCGGCGATGTAAACGCCCAGCGCGACGGCGATCCAGATGTGGGGCAGACCCCACGGGGCGGTCCAGCGAAACCCGGCACTGCTGGCGCCCAGTACGACATTGAGACAGCGGCAGGCGCCCATCGCCACCGGGCCGAGCAGCGTGGACTTGAGGAGTGCGTCGTACAGGAAGATCCAGGCTGTGAGGACGGCGGCGACGATCAGGCTGTTGATCCCGGCGAGAGCGGCGCAGATGAGTCCGGCGCCGACCAGTATCGCACCAAATGTCACCGCGCCACGGAGCGACACGCGGCCGGAGGGAATGGGCCGTTGCGGGCGCTCCTGGGCATCGACGCGGCGGTCGAAGACATCATTGAAGACCATGCCCGCCAGGTAGAGACACGACGAGGCGGCGAGGAGCAGCGGAACGTCGGGAGTGAACTTGAAGGCGGCGCGGACCAGCATGTAGCCGAGCAGGATGTCGGCCATCGCCGTGAAGACGGCCGGGAAGCGGCAGAGCTGCAGGTATGCGCGGAGTGTGGTCATGAAGTCTGCTGGACGGGATGCACAGCGGCCTGATGCGCATCGAACGAGCGATGCGGCCCATCAGGCCCGGACGGCAGGGGCTTGTCGGCCAGTGCAACAAAACCGTTCGCCAGCTTACTGACCGAGCGAGAGATTGAGGAGCGGCTTGAAGCGGTGGACGAGGCAGGTCTGCCACGCGAGCATCTCGCCGGCGGCGGCGGTGACGGGGCGGACCCACACGCTGAGCTTGTCCGGGGCGATGCCGGCCCGTTCGGCGTGTTCTCTCCACAGTTCGCGACCGTCGCCGTCGAATTGCCGGGCGAGTCGGCGGTGGAGGTCGATCGTCTGACCGAGGTACAGACGCCCGGACTTGGGAGTCCCGATAAGATACACGCCGGAGCCCGGGGGGGTCTGGGCCGGGTCGAAGGCGTCCAGCGGTGTTGGTTTGCCGAGTCGGGACGGCGGGGAGAGCGAGGCGGCGCGGACGCGGGCCTGCTTGGACTGCTTGCGGAGCTTGAGGGCGGCGAGGCGGTAGTCGAGCGGGCGGAAGCCGGGGGCGAAACGGCCGGCGATGGCGTCGAACTCTCCCGCGAGATACGGGTCGCAGAGGATCTCGTCGAGACTGACGGCCCGCTCGTCGTCGAGGAGCATCCGCCAGGCGATCTCGCTGGCGAACAGATACGGGTCGCACTCCTCCCACGAGAGCGCCGTGCGTTCGGCCGTGGCGAACTGCGCCAGCCGGCCTGCCTTCCGCAACCGGAACAGGAACATGTTCCACGACCGCGGGTCGCCGGCGAGACCGCGATTGCGGCAGGCGGCGATGAACTGCGCATTGCGCTCGGGGTCGATGACCACCCGGTCGGCGGAACAGGCGGCGTGTGTTTCGGCGAACGCGGCGATCACGCCCTGCAGCGTGAGTTCCAATTGCCGCTCGGCCGCTCCGTCGTGTGACGAGCGGATGCCGGCGCCGGCGTTGGCTGCAACCGGTCGCCGGTTCACTTCGCGTTGTGCCGCACGTCCTCCGGTCGTGGTCGGCGCACTGGCCAGAGGCTCGGCGGAGCCGTCGAGGAGGTCGCCGACGCGAATCGAATCCAGCCGCTGGAGGCCCTGGCGGACGTAATCCTCGGACAGGTCGAACGCGAGGTAGCGGCGGCCGAGCTTCCTGGCGACGGCGGTGGTGGTGCCGCTGCCGGAGAACGGGTCAAGGACGAGGGCGTCCGGCTCGGTGCAGCTGCGGATGATCCGGCCCAGCAACTGTTCGGGCATCTGGCAGCCGTGGAAGCCGGCCCGCTCCTTGAACGTGCCGGCCACGCGCGGGAAGTACCACGTGTCCTCATCCGGCCGGAAGCGACCCTGCAAATCCTGCGGGCGGAGCGTCCATGTCGAGCCGTCGTCGTGCGGAGGATCGACTTCGATCAGCAGGTCGTCCTCGACTGTGAGAGCGCCCACGGCGTCGGCGGGGGGGATAATCCAGGTATCATCGGGGAGGCGGCCGCGGGGATTGGCCCGGCCGTCGTTGTAAACGAGTTGCCGCGCGGAGGGGATGCGGTTGTCGGGGTCCTCCGAGCGGAACACGAAGTTGTCGGGGTCCTTGACGAAATGAAACAGGTGCGCGTGCGAGCGGGTGAACTTGAATTTGCAGTTCACGCCGAAGGTGTAGTACCAGACGACCCAGCTGCGGCAATGGAATCCGAGGTCCTGCGAAGCGACCTTTAACTCGGCCGCATATTCATCGCCGATCGCCAGCCAGAACGCACCGTTGTCCGCCAGCACCCGGTGCACGGCGCAGATCCACTCCCGCGACCAGTCCAGATACTTCTGCCGCGAGAGCCTGTCCTTGTAGACGTCGTAGCTGTAACCGATGTTGAACGGCGGATCGGCAAACACGAGGTCGACACTGCCGGCATCAAGGGCGTTCATGCCGGCAATGCAGTCGCCGTGAAGGATGGTGTTCATGAGTGTATTCTCGTGAACTCTCAGTTGACGCGAGAGGCAGGGACCACGACGGCACGACGAAGGCGAACAAGTGGAGCGTGCATCAATGAACCAAGCGCTTCAAGCCGTCCTTCAGAAGAGTCACATTGAAGTTGATCAGTAGGCCGAGGCGGATGCCGGTCAGTTTGAGGTATGTCAGCAATTGGGCTTCGTACAGGGGGATCATCTTCTCCACGGCTTTGATCTCGACAATGACGCATTCTTCAACGACTAAGTCGAGACGCAGCCCGCCGTCCAGTCGCATGCCGTCGTAGAGCACTGGCAGATTGAGCTGGCGCTGAAATCGGACGGCTCGCTTTGAGAGTTCGTGGCACAGGCAGATTTCGTAGACGGACTCGAGCAATCCCGGTCCCAGGGCACGATGCACGGTCATGGCCGCATCGACGATCTCCCTGGCAATTCGATCAGCCTCCTCCGGTATCGGCTCGAATCCGGGTTTCATTTCTTGGTGTCCTTGGTGTCTTTGTGGTCCAAAATCTTCCGTCCGAGCAAAGGTAAAACCACCAAGGCACCAAGGACACCAAGAAGGGGTTGGCAGAAGCGGGGACGCGAACACCCCGGCCGTTCCGTCGGGCCGGGGTGTCATGGCCTGAGCCGCACCGGTCCGTCACGCGCGGCTCAGCCTGTTAATGGTTCCTTTCCTTTTGTGCCTTGGTGTCTTGGTCGTTATTCACCTTTCCGCGAGGAAGGTTGAACCACAAAGGCACCAAGGCCACCAAGAATCAGGGGGAGGACCTGTTTGCCTCGTGCCCGTCGTGTCGTTGTGGTTCTCTTGCTTCGGCGGGAAGGTGGGAACCACGACGGGCACGACGATGTGGCTCTATGTCACCAATTTGAGATCCTTCAACTGGATAGCCATTGCCGACTTGGACACACTGAATCGCTCGAACAGCGGTTGCAGCATCGTCGTGCCAAATTCGGACGCTCCCGCGACCAAGAGTGCTCGATCGTACGCTTTCATGCTGCGAAGTTCGTTGGGCGAGATTCGCCGTCCAGTTCCTCGCGAAAGGTAGTAACACAGATCCTCGTTTGCCTCGGCCCCATCAACTCTCCCGCCGAAGTAGCTAATGAATACGTCGGTGAGCAGCTTTGATGGCATAAGAAGCTCGGCAGCAAAGAGATCCGCCTCCTTCTCGATGGTTGGCCTTGAGCTGTTAAACCGTTCGTTCCCCTGTAACGGACGATCGCGATGATAGACCCGACCTGGGTGGAGCACGAGGTGCCCGACTTCGTGCGCAATTGTGAAGCGACGACAAGGCAATGGAAACTTCTGTGCGATCAGAATCTGTTTGACATGGCGGTCGATTACACCCGCCACGTCAAAGTCCGCATCATCTGAAGGGATCTCCTGTTTATGGACGACTTCAAATCCGTATCGGCATTGCGGAGTGGCCACATGCGCAATGCGAACAAGTTCCTCTGGATCGTCAACGTGAAGCGCGTAGTCGTCGCGCAACACCCAGAGCTTGTTCAACTCATCCGTCGCTTTAGACAGAATCTCCCTCTCTCGCGCCGCTGGGATACCGGAGATTCCACGTGTCATGTCCATCAGCTGCACCCCATACTGTTCCCACAGTTGTGACACAGGTAGCAATTGCCGTTACGAACAGTGATTGCTCCGCAATTGTCACAGGAGGGCGCATCCATCTGGAACTTTGAAAACTGCTCACTGCGGACGGACGGACCTTCATCCGAGACGCTGGCGCCTTGCGGGAAGACGCTGGAATCCAGCATCAACTGCACGGCGTGCTTGCCGTTGCCGTGACCGTTGCCGTTCGCAGTCCCGTTAAGGCTCTTGCGCTGCGGGGCCTTCACCGCGGTGTTAGTAGCGGCATCTGCGACGGCGATCCTGGGCACGTTGTGGGCGGCGAGCACGTCCTGGATGGCGTGGACGGCCGCCGCCGGTGAGGAACCGGGTTCTTCGGCATCCCCGTCGGCGGCCGGCGTCGTGTGGGATGACGGCTCGCGCTTGGGGGCGTTGGCTTCGCGGAATCCCGGGATGAACTGCATCGCCAGCCAGCGGAAGATGTAGTCCGGGATGCTCTTGGCCATCGGGATGTCGGGATTCTTCGTCCAGCCGCTCGGCTCGAACCGCATGTGGCTGAACTTGTCGACGAGGGCCTTCATCGGCACGCCGTACTGCAGGGCCATCGAGGTGAGGGTGCCGATGACGTCCATCAGGCCGCCGACGGTGGACCCTTCCTTGGCCATCGTGATGAACAGCTCGCCCGGGCTGCCGTCCTCGAAGAGGCCGACGGTGATGTAGCCCTCGTGCGTGCCGACCGAGAACTTGTGCGTGATGGAGTTGCGCGTCTCGGGGAGGTGACGGCGGACGGGGGTGCGGATGAGGTCGCCGGCCGCTTCCTGCCGGTCGCGGCTCTTTTTGCGGTCCCCTTCCTTGCTGGTGGCGAGGGGCTGGGACTGCTTGGAGCCGTCGCGGTAGATGGCGAGGGCCTTGAGGCCGAGCTTCCAGCCTTCGATGTAGGCCTGCTCGATGTCCTCGACCGTGGAGTCGGACGGCATGTTGACCGTCTTGGAAATCGCGCCGGAGAGGAACGGCTGGGCGGCCGCCATCATGCCGACGTGCGCCTTCCAGTGAATCGACCGGGTTCCCTTCGCGGCCTTGAACGCACAGTCGAACACCGGCAGGTGGTCCGGCTGCAGTTCGGGGGCGCCTTCGATGGTCTCCTCGTTCTCGATGTAGGCGAGGATTCCCTCGATCTGCGGCTGATCGTAGCCGAGCGACTTGAGCGCGACGGGGACGGTGCGGTTGATGATCTTCATCATGCCGCCGCCGGCGAGCTGCTTGTACTTGACGAGGGCGATATCCGGCTCGATGCCGGTGGTGTCGCAGTCCATCATGAAGGCGATGGTGCCGGTGGGGGCGAGCACGGTGGCCTGGGCGTTGCGATAGCCGTGCTTGCGCCCGGACTGCAGACATTCATTCCACACCTGGCGGGCGGCGTCCTTCAGGGACCGCGGGCAGGCGGGGTGAATCTTCTCGACGGCGTCGCGATGCATCTGCATCACGTCGAGCATGGACTGCTCGTTGTCCCGGTACCCGGCGAAGGGTCCCATGTGGGAGGCGATCTCGCTGGAGGTGAGATAGCCCTGGCCGTTGAGGAGCGCGGTGAGTGCGCCGCAGATGCCGCGGCCGGCGTCGCTGTCGTAGGGGATGCCCATCGACATCAGCAGGCTGCCGAGGTTGGCGTAGCCGAGGCCGAGCGGGCGGAACAGGTGCGAGTTCTCGGCGATCGTCGGCGTGGGATAGCTGGCGTGATCGACGAGGATTTCCTGGGCCGTGAGGAAGATCGCACAGGCCTTGCGGAATCGCTCGACGTCGAACGAGCCGTCCTCGCGCTGCATCTTCTTGAGGTTGATGCTGGAGAGGTTGCAGGCCGTGTCATCGAGGAACATGTACTCGCTGCACGGGTTGGACGCGTTGATCGGTCCCGTCTTCTTACAGGTGTGCCATTTGTTGATGGTGGTTTCGTACTGCAGGCCGGGATCGCCGCAGAACCAGGTTCCTTCGGCGATGTCGCGCATCATGTCGCGGGCCGGGTACTTCGGGCCTTCGCGGGAGGGGTCGGTGACCCAGTGCGTGGCCCATTCGCCGTCTTCCTCGACCGCCCGCATAAAGCCGTCGGTGACGCGGACGGAGAGGTTCGCGTTCTGGAACATGATCGACGAGTAGGCCTCGCCGTTGAAGTTGGCCTCGTACTCACCGCTCTCGATGAGGGTGCGGGCCTTCTTCTCCTCCTTGGCCTTGCACTGGATGAAGTCGCGGACGTCGGGATGCCAGTCCTTGATGGACTGCATCTTGGCGGCGCGGCGGGTCTTGCCGCCGGACTTCACGACGGCGGCGATCTGGTCGTACACCCGCATGAAGGAGAGCGGGCCGGACGGAGTGCCGCCGCCCGACAGCTTCTCGCGGCTGGAGCGGATGGACGACAGGTCGGTGCCGGTCCCGGAGCCGAACTTGAACAGCATGGCTTCCGACGCGGCCAGCCGCATGATCGACTCCATGTTGTCGTCGACCGACTGGATGAAGCACGCGGACGCCTGCGGATACTCGTAGGGGGTCTCCGGGCGCTGGACGTTCTTGGTGCGGACGTCCCAGTAGTAGTTGCCGCGGCAGCCCTTCACGCCGTACTGGTGGTACAGGCCGACGTTGAACCAGACGGGGGAGTTGAACGCACCGTGCTGGTGCAGGCAGAGCCAGGCGAGTTCGCGGTAGAAGTTCTCGCCGTCCTCGACGGTGGCGAAGTAGCCGTCCTCGATGCCCCAGTCGGCGATGGTGCGGGCGACGCGGTGAATGACCTGCCGGACGCTGGTCTCGCGCTCGGAGGTGCCGGGTTCGCCGTAGAAATACTTGGAGACGACGACGTTGGTGGCGAGAGCCGTCCATGGCTTGGGGATCTCGCAGTCGTTCTGCTCGAAGAGGACCTTGCCGTTCTCGTCCTTGATGTGGGCGGTGCGGCGGTCCCACTCGACGGTGTCGAACGGGTCACCTTCGGTGGGACAGAAGTAGGGCTCGATGCGCATGGCGTGACCGGGCGAGTGGCCGTTGGTGTCCTGAGCGCGCGAACGAACAGCAGTTCCATGAGACTCGTGCATCGTGCACCTCTCCAGGGATTCCAAGATCGATAGACCGCATTGCAGAACCCCGGTTTCTCCGAAGAAGCCGGGTTTCTACCGTGCCCCACACGGGCTCCCGCAGTGATGGCACAGGCCAGGAGCCGGTGGCCGTTCACAGAGACGTGAGTCCCACAACAAGCCGGGCGTTCCCTCCATGCAAAGCCGGGCCCTGCCGGGGATGAACCATCCTGCCGGTCAGCGCTGAATTCTATCGGTTGAGGCCGGAGAAATCCTGTACGGAAATGCACAAAGTGAACGAATATTCCGCACAATAGATAGTGCGGCGGTCTCGTGCAGACTCAACATCTTGTGACTGCGGGCGAGCGTGGGTTATAAATCGCTGCCGAAAGTTGTCAAGAGAATGCGGGCTCGCGGGGGTCGGAAAATGGGTCGAGGGCGTTCCGAAAGTGCGTCCGCAGAATGATTAAGGCGGGGTGAAGATTTTTTCAGATTCTTGCTGGGGGCGCGGGCGGGGAAGGGGGGCCGCGGATCGGGCGGATCAACGCGGATCAGGTCGTCGTGGAAGCGGGCGGCGGGGGGTGGTATGTTCGCGGGGATGAGCGGGAATGCACAGACAGAACTGGTGGCGCGGTGTCAGGACGTGATGGCGCATGCGTGGATGGTGCGCACGTTCGTCAAGCACAGCGAGGAAGTGGAGGACTTTCCCGATCTGCACCAGGTGGTGCGGGCCGTGTTTGATGCGTCGCGGGCGCTGGATACCCACGCGGCGGATCCGCCCGCGTACTTCCGGATGCTGCAGAAGAAGCTACCGAAGCTGCGGAAGGCTGCCGAGCAGTTCGCGATCGACGCGCCGCAGGCTTCGATGCACACCAACTTCGCTCAGGCGGTGCGTTCGCTGCGGGCGAGCGTGGCTCAGCTGGAGGCGCTGCTGCCGGAGGGGATCGCGACCTGTCCGAGCGCGTGAGAAACCCGGTTTCCTTTTGAGAAACCGGGTTTCTGCGAGTCGATTCACCGCTCGGGGCTACAGACAGCGCAGGAAGGCGACGAGATCCGTCTTCTCCTCGGCCGACAGCTTTGTGCCGAGGACGAGGTTAAAGAACTCGACGGTGTCTTCCAGGGTCATCAGCCGGTCGTCGTGAAGATACGGCGGGGAATCCTTGATACCCCGCAGCGGGAACGACTTGATCGGGCCGTCGGCGGACGCCATGCGGCCGTTGATCATCTTCTCCTTGAAGAATCGCTCGACCTGCAGATTGTGCATCAGGCCGTCGGTGTAGTAGGGGGCGGGGTGGCAGACGGCGCATTGCGCCTTGCCGAAGAACAACTCCTGTCCGCGCAGCTCGCTTTCGCTGGCGAGATCGGGGTTCAGCTTGCCGAAGACGTCGAGCTTGGGGGCGGGAGGAAAGTCGAGCAGGGCCTGGAACTCCGCCATGAAGTGGACCTGGCTGCCGCGCTCGAGGACGTTGGTCCCCTTGCGGGCGGCGTCGGCCGGGATGCCGTCGAAGTAAGCGGCCCGCTGCTCGAACTCGGTGAAGTCTTCGACCGTCTTGAGCGCCCGCTGCGATCCGAACAGTCGCTGCACGTTGACGCCGCGGAGCGTGGGGGTGTCGATGCGGTGCCGGTGCTCGTTGGGACGGATGTCGCCGACGGTATGCGTGGCGGCGTTGGTGTGTCCGTTGGAGTGGCAGTCGAAGCAGCTCACTCCCTGGCTGGCGTGCAGCGAGCGGCGGTCTTCGGTGGCGTTGAACTGCTGCTGCGGGAAGGGGGTCACCAGCAGGCGGAGCCCTTCGAGCTGCTTGGGATTGAGGATGTCTTTGAAGAGCGGATAGAAGTTGTCGAGTGTGACGAGCTGTCCCTGCGAGACGTCGCCGAGATCGGGGCGCGTAGTGAGGTAGATCGGCGCGGGAAACTCGGGGAGCATGTGCTGCGGAAGATCGAAGTCGAGATCGAAGCGGGTGATGTCGCGGCCGGTCTGCTTTTTGACTTCGTCAATCTGGAGCTTGGGAAAGACCATGCCGCCCGCTTCGTGATGAGGATGCGGGAGGGGGTAGAAGCCGGCGGGCCAGAGGTCTGCTTCCTTGATTTCGGCCGGCGACATCCCGGCCAGTTTTTCCCAGGTGACGCCGTCCGGCAGCAGCACGCGGACTCCCTGCTGCACCGGCTTACCGCGCGACATCGTGATGTCCGTGGCGGGATTGTCGGAGAGGTCGTAGCGCTCCTCGAGCAATGCCTGGTGTCGCGCGGCAAACTCGGGCTTCTGCTGCTGCAACTCCTCAACCAGCGCGTCGAAGTCCTGCTCCTGAGCGAGGACAGCCGTCGTTCCCGCGATGGCGAAGACCGCGAGGGTGGCCGGCAGCCAATGTTGTCGCGAGCGTTTCATGATGCCTCCTCCTCCGAACCGGGAATGCGGGCGAGTGAACCAACCGGGTGCCATGTTCGGTTAAACTCGCGTATACTTCCAATGCATAATCTGCCTATGGGGCATTACTTTGGATTATGACTGAGCACGCCCGTGTGCCCAGGGTCAGGTCCACCCCGGATCGCCCGGGGATCAATCGCGTCGGCGTTCCGGGTCGGGATCATGGAACTGAGCCAGCTGCGGTACTTTCTGAAGGTCGCGGAGCGGCGGAACTTCACCCGTGCCGGCGAGGAGCTTGGGGTGACGCAGCCGGCGCTAAGCCGGTCGATCGCCAAGCTGGAGGCCGAACTGGGGCAGCCGGTGTTTGATCGCCGCTCCAAGGACGTGGCGCTGACAGACGCGGGGCAGTTGCTGCAGTCGCGGGCAGAGCAGATTCTGGCTCTGGTGGGGGACACACTGGCGGAGTTAACCGACGATGGCGAGAAAGGACGGGTCCGGGTCGGGGCGATTCCGACCGTGGCGCCGTACCTGTTGCCGACGATCCTTCGCGAGTTTCGGACTCTCTGTCCGCAAGCGCAGGTGATCGCCCTGGAGGAGACGACGGAGAAGCTGCTGCACCGCCTGCGACAGGGGGAGATCGACGTGGGACTACTGGCGGCGCCGATCACGGAACCGCATCTGGAGAGCAAGGCATTATTCGATGAGGAACTGCTGCTGGTGCTGCCGGCGGGGCACTCCCTCACGAAGTTCGAGCGGATCACGTTGAATGACCTGCGCGAGCATCCGTTTGTGCTGCTGGACGAAACGCATTGTTTGTCGGGCGCCGTCGTGGCGTTCTGCCAGCGGCGGTCGTTTCAGCCGGTCTCGGTGCAGCACACCAGCCAGCTGGCGACGGTGGAGGAGCTGGTCACCCTGGGGCACGGGATCTCCCTGATCCCGGAGATGGCACGGCGACATGACCACGACCCGCGGCGGGTGTATCGTTCGCTGTCGCATCCGCGGCCGATGCGAACGATCGTTCTCGTCTGGAATCCGTACCGCTTTCAGAGCAAACTGACGCAGCGGTTCAAAGAATGCGCCCGGAAAGCGGCGCCGAGCGTGCGGACGGGCGCCGACGTCAAGCCGCGCTGACTCAGCGGTCGCGGTCCTGCCGATAGATTTCCTGCAGCAGGTCCTCGACTGATTTGAATTTCGTCTTCGATTGCGCGGCCTGCTCGATCTTGGCACGGGCGTCGGGACCGGAGTGGCCGAGGGCCACGAGCGCTTCGTAGGTCTCAGCGAGAATGTCGCGGGCAGTGCGCTCGTCATCGGGCACGTCGGCTTCGATCAGCAGGGCGAACCGCGCCATCTTGCGCCGCAGCTTGGCAATGATCCGCTCGGCCATGGCCGGACCGATGCCGGGGAGTGCGGCGAGCAGTTTCACGTCCTGCTCCTCGATCGCGGTCGCGATGTCCCGGACGGGGCGGACCATCGAGTGCAGCGCCTTCTTCACGCCGACGCCGTCCACCTGGCAGAACATGTCGAAGAACTCGCGCTCGGCTCCATGCAGAAAACCGACCAACCGCGGCACCATGCGGCCCCCTTTCTGCGGGTTGCCGTCGATGTACTCGATCGTGCGGAGGCTGATGTTTTCGCCGATCCGCGACTGCAACTGGCGGCGGACGAATTCCGGGATAAAGACCTGATACTCGAAGGCCCCGACGGCGATCTCGGCGTCGTGATCGTTCAGCGCGACAAGCTGGCCGGTGATTTTCGTGATCAAGCGGGGACCTCGGTGGAGCAGAGATTCGAGCGGCAGATGATAGCACGGGGCGCGCGGTTAGGGAGCGGCGGTCTGTGAGCGTCGAGCCGGCATCGGTTCGGAGGCGGCTGCGTTGCAATGGCCCCCCCGCGGCCTATGATGATTTGTGCGTCGCCGCGTCCCGCCCGTCCCGGTTTGCTTCCCCCGCGAAGCCGGGCGCCCCGCCGATGGGATCCCGCCGCGGCCGGCCTGAGATCACCGTATTGCAGCCCCCCGCACTCCTGATGCGCGGGCGAGGCCGCCATTGTTTCCATCGTCCCGCCAGGAATGCCCACCCGTGAGTGAGTCACTACAGCAGCGCATCGAGGCCGCCCGCAAGCGGCTGGATGAACAGACCGTCAAGACCGTCCGCCTGCACTTTGATCCGCAGGACGGCGCGCCGTTCTGGCTCGACAAGGCCAAGACGTACGATTTCGATCCGCTTAAGGACGTCAACTGCTTCGACGACCTGAAGAAGTTCCCGCTGTTCGAGGACGACTGGCTCCGCGGCGGACCGGTGACCCGCTTCCTGCCGAAGAAGTGGCACAAGGAGCCGAAATACGTCTTCGAGACCGGCGGCACGACCGGCATCCCCAAATCGCGCTGTGTCGTGCGAGACCACTGGATCGACTATGAGATCTTTTCCGAAACGCTGCCGGAGAAGGCTTTTCCCAAGGGCGCCAACTGGCTGATGCTCGGGCCGTCGGGACCGCGGCGGCTGAGGCTGGCCGTCGAACACCTCTGCCAGTATCGCGGGGGCATCTGCTTCTGCGTGGATCTCGATCCGCGCTGGGTCGTCAAGCTGATCAAGAAGGGAGACGTCGCCGGCGCGAAGGCCTACGCCGATCACTGCATCGACCAGGCGGCGACGATCCTCTCAGCCAACCACGACATCCAGTGCGCATTCGCGACGCCCAAGCTGCTGGAAGCGCTCGCGCTGCGATTGATCGACAACGGGTCGAGCATCGAAGAAGCCGGGCTGAAGGGAATCTTCTGCGGCGGCACCGAGATGACAGCCCAGTGGATGCGGTTCGCCAAGGAGGAACTGCTCGGCGACAACGTCCACATCGCGGCGACCTACGGCAACACGCTGATGGGTCTGGCCTGCGGCAAGCCGGTCTCCAAAGAGGACGGCTACAAGATCAGCTACTACGCTCCGCAGCCCCGGGCCACGATCGAGGTGGTGGATTTCAAGGACTACAACCAGGTGGTCCCCTACGGCTCGACCGGCCGCGTGAAGCTTTACACGCTCACCGACGAGTTGTTCGTCCCCGGCTTCATGGAGCGGGATGAAGGGGAGCGCGAGAAGCCCTACGACACCTTCCCCTGGGACGGCATCAGCGGGACGCGGCCGTTCCATGAATTCGCCAAGACGACCGCCGTGGGGGTTTACTGACACCCGGGAGACCGACGCAAAGCCGCGGAGACGCGAAGACGCGCAAAGTCAACGAAGGCAAGGAGAGTGATGACGGCAGTTGTGCTGGTGCAATCAGTTGTTGGGCGTTAGCAGAATGCGTGTGAGGCGTTGCGTCTCAGCGGCTTTGCATTGGGCAGCACAGATGACCGAGAACGAGCTCAGCAATGCGATCATTGGCGCAGCGATTGAAGTGCATCGGGTGCTGGGCCCCGGGTTACTGGAAAGTGCATACGAGGAGGCGCTCTGCTGTGAGCTGGAATTGAGAGGCTTCGCCGCGACACGGCAGATCGAGATTCCGATCGTCTACAAGGGACGAACACTTCGAGGTCACTACGAGCTCGACCTGCTCGTGGAGAACCTGGTCATCGTAGAGTGCAAATCGTGCAGCGACGATCATCCTGTGCATCGCGCACAGTGCCTCACGCACCTCCGTCTCACGGGGAAACAACTGGGGCTCGTTATCAACTTCGGCCAATCAAGACTGAAAGATGGCATCCATCGTGTCGTGAACGGACTGGCTGAGTAGCTGTTCCATTTTACGTTTCTGCCTTTGCGAATCTTTGCGACTTCGTGTCTTTGCGTCGAAATCCCTACCAAGGAAAGACTCATGCTTGAAATCCCCGTCATCCGCTGGGGCCAGCCCTACGAATCCGTTGAGAAGCAGCCGGTTACTCACTTTGAGACCGGCGAAGAGCTGGCCAGCATGCATCAGGCGAATGCCGGGCTGATCAAGCTCGACATGCGCAAGGCCGCGAAGGCGCGCGAGATCCTGCGACAGTTCTCGATCGAGCAGCTTTGCGAGATGTGCGCGAAGGCGGCCGACTTCTACATGGAAGGGAACCTGCCGCTCGGCAGCGGGTCGCAGAACCCGCAGGAGTTCTGCCGGATGCAGTCCGCCACCACCGGACTCCCCGAGCACATGTGCGCCGCCAACATGCGCAAGAACGCTTTCGTGCTGCGGCATATGAAGGACGTGCTCGAAGCCCTGACGCGCGGCCTGCCGTTCGAGATCCTCTCGAAAGGCTACGGCATGGAGAGCCGCGGCATCATGGTCTCCTACCAGGCGCAGACGTCGGTGGTCGGCATGGTGCTGCCGTCCAATTCGCCCGGCGTGCACACCCTCTGGATGCCGGTGATCCCGCTGCAGATCGGGCTGGTGCTCAAGCCCGGGCCGCAGGAGCCGTGGACGCCGTACCGCATGTACGAGGCCTTCGCCCAGGCCGGCGTGCCGCGGGACGTCATGTCCATCTATCCGGGTGGACCGGAATGTGGCGCGGCCGTGCTGGAGACTTGCGAGCGGGCGATGATCTTCGGCGGCACCGCGACCGTCGATCGCTACAAGGGAGACCCGCGCGTCCAGGCCCACGGACCGGGGTTCTCGAAGATTCTCCTGGGGGATGACTGCGTCGACGATTGGGAGCAGCATCTCGATCTGATGGTGGACAGTGTGTTCGTCAACAGCGGCCGGTCCTGCATCAGCTGTTCCGGCATCTGGGCCAGCCGGCATACCGAAGCCATCGCCGACGCCATCGCGAAGCGCATCGGCCCGGTGCAGCCGCTGCCGATGACCGACCCGAACGCGGGACTCGCCGCATTCACGCTGCCGGGCGCCGCCGAAGCGATGCACAACGACATTGAGGAGAAGCTCAAGCAGGCCGGCGTCACCGAGGTGACGGCGAAGTACCGCGGCGGCGACCGGCTGGTGAAGCAGCAGCGCTGCGACTATCTGCGTCCGACCGTCATTCACGCGAAGAGCCCGGAGCCAACGCTCGCCAACACCGAGTACATGTTTCCGTTCGTCTCGGTGGTCGAATGCCCGCAGGCGGAAATGCTGAAGAAGATTGGGCCCACGCTGGTCGCGTCGGCCATCACGAAGGATGAAAAGTGGTCGCAGCAGCTCGTCAATGCGACGCATATCGACCGGCTGAACGTCGGCCCGGTGAAGACGATCGCCCTCAACTGGCTGCAGCCTCACGAGGGAAACATCATCGACTTCCTGTTCCGCGCCCGGGCCTTCCAGAACAGCCCGCCGCCGGCGCACTAACCATGTGAGCGCAAACAGAAACCCGGTTTCTTTGAGAGAAACCGGGTTTCTGCGCGAGTCGAGCAAGCGAACTTAGTCGTCAAGTTCCAGTTCGCCGTCGATCTCGGCTTCGACCTCCGCGTCCGGCACCGTGCGCGGCGCGGTGTCGATCACGTCGTCCGCGTCATCGAGAACTTCGTCGGCCTCGTCGGTCGCGTTCTCAAGGGCGTCTTCAGCGTCGTCCAGGGTCGGACGTCCAACGCGGCGCGGCAGGGCGCCTTCTTCGAGGTCGTCCAGGTCATCCGCCTCCACGAAAACCGTGTTCCACGGAGCGAAGCGGACATTGCCCGTCATCCGCTGCTCGCCGCGCATGTACACGATCTCGGCGTCTTCATCCAGCACGACCTGACCGGCGGCCGTGACGAAGGCGTCCGTCGCGTCGTAGGTCTGGCCGTTGAGTGACACGATGCGGTCACCGGTGCGCAGTCCCATCCGGGCAGCCGGGCTGTTGGGATACACGCGGCTGATGATCAGGGCATCGCCGCTGTTGCGGAACGTGACACCCAGCGCCGGCTTGCGGCTCAGGTCCACATCGGCGTCACCGCGGGCTTCAATGTCGGCATCGCCGCGAATGCGGGCGCGGGGACGGTCGGCGTCGAGATCGGCGTCGAGATCGGCGTCCGCATCGCCGCGAACGCGGGCGCGGGGACGGTCGGCATCGAGATCGGCGTCCGCATCAATGTCGGCATCACCCTGCACGCGAGCGCGGGGGCGATCGGCGTCGAGGTCGGCATCGGCCTCAATATCGGCGTCGGTGCGCGGTCGATCGGCATCGATATCCGCATCGGCGTCGATCTCTGCGTCAACGCCTGCGTCGGCATCCACGTCCGCTTCGACCTCGGCATCGGCGGCCGGCGGGGCCGGAAGGCCGGCATCCACGTCCGCGTCGGCTTCGACCTGAGCTCCGGCGCCCGGGTCGGCCTGTTTGGAAGCATTCACGTCCGCGTCGACCTGTCCCCAGGCGACTCCCGCTCCCAGCACGGCAGCGGCGGCGAACATCTTGGGAAGTAAACGAAGCATGTCAGTCACTCCTCAGTGTTTCTCAGGTTGGCTGCCGAAGCGCGACTCCTGCGCCGTGGCAACTGATTGCATACTGGCTGAACCATCCATGTGGAGGTCCGCAGTGAAGCAACGGCCGTACCGCGGTCGAGGGGGGGCGGGGGGCGGGAATTGCGGCGATTACATTTCCCGCCGTGGATCCTGCACTTCCCCACATGAACAAGGTCGATTCGCCGCCAGGCCCTTACGGCTTGCGAGGCAGATTTGAGGGAGTGTGCACTTCCCGTCGGGCCGCGTGCGGGATTCCGATCTCAAGAGGTCGTTCCGAATCCAGCGTTCGAGAATCCGTGCCCAGCGGGTCCGCGGCCGTTGAGTTGAGCGTTGAGAGGCCGGTGCGCTGCGTCAGGCATCAGGCTGAATACAGGCGACCTGAGTTCGAGCCCGGGGACTTGCCGGTCGATTTGTCCGGACCGATCCCATTGTAGCCTTCCGCCAAGATCCCAAGCGGCGGTCAGGGCGACCACCGAGGAGGCGTACGAGCGTTACTGATGCCGTTCCGGTATCAGGTCAAGTTCTCGGCCGGCCGGTCACAAGCGCCGCTCGCGGTCGTTCGAATGCAAACTGTTCAGGAGAGCAGCATTTTGACGTCGTCGGCGGTGAGGCTCTTGAGCATGCTCCCTTTCTCTTCGAGGATCGCATCGGCCAGCTCTCGCTTCTGCTTCTGCAGGTCGAGGATCTTTTCTTCGACGGTGTCGCGGCAGATGAGGCGATAGGCGAAGACCTGGTTGGTCTGACCCACGCGGTGAGCGCGGTCGATCGCCTGGGTCTCGACCGCCGGGTTCCACCAGGGATCGAGCAGGAACACGTACTCGGCGGCGGTGAGGTTGAGGCCCAACCCGCCCGCCTTGAGGCTGATGAGGAACACCGGGCAGTCCGGGTCGTTCTGAAACTCCTCGACGACCTGTTTGCGGCGGCGCGTCTGGCCGTCGAGATAGGCGTAACGGATGCCGCGCTTGTCGAGATGCTGCTTGACGATCGACAGCATGCTGGTGAACTGCGAGAAGACCAGCGACTTATGCCGTTCCTCGATGAGTTCCTCCAGCTGCGGCACGAGGACTTCCAGCTTGGCGAACGGGTCCTCGGCTTCGCCGCGGTCGAGCAGGGCGGGATGACAAGCGGCCTGGCGGAGGCGCAGCAGCGCTTCCAGGACGTGCATCTGCGTTTTTCCCATCCCCTGCTGCTTGATCAGCCCGAGCAGTGAATCGCGATAGTGGTCGCGCAGTTCCTCATACAGCTGTCGCTGCCGGCGTCCCATGCTGCAGTAAATGGTCTCCTCAAATTTGTCGGGCAGCTCGGTGGCGACCTCCTGCTTGGTGCGGCGGAGCACGAACGGCCGCAGTCCGAGCGAGAGGACGCGGCGGGCGTCCTCGTCTTTGGCGTCGGTCGCATAGGCTTTGAAAATCGAGCTGCGTCCCAGCATGCCGGGATTGAGGAATTCGAAGATCGACCACAGGTCGCCGAGATGGTTTTCGATGGGCGTGCCGCTGAGGGCGATGCGGTGCCGCGCCTGGAGCAGCCGTGCCGCCTTGGCCACTTGCGAGGCGGCATTCTTGATCGTCTGCGCCTCATCGAGGACGGCGTAGTCGAACTTCACGTCCTTGAGCGGGACGATGTCGCGCCGCAGGGTGCCGTACGTCGTGAGGATGATGTCGACTTTTTCGAACTGATCGCGGAGAGCGTGCCGGTCGACGCCGGTGTACTCGATGTGGGTCAGGTCCGGGGTGAAGCGGCGGATCTCCTGGGCCCAGTTGAACATCAGCGACTTGGGGACGACGATCAGCGACGGCAGGTGCTCCGTCCGCGTGTGCTTGCGCTGTTCGAGGATCGCGAGCATCTGGACGGTCTTGCCGAGACCCATGTCGTCGGCCAGGCAGCCACCGAGATGGAAGTCCTGGAGGAACTTGAGCCAGCCCATTCCTTCGCGCTGATAGGTGCGGAGGTGTCCCTGGAAGCCCTCCGGCTCGTCCATGACGTTCACGCCCGAGAATGCCTGCAGCCGCCCGCGGACTTCGGCAAAGCGTTCATCGACGTCCACGGCAGTCTGTGTTGCCAGCAGTGCGTCGAGCAGGGTGACCTGTGACGTCGAAAAGCGAATGTGGTCCTCTTCCGCGGCTCCCAGTCCGGCGAGGATGCCGTACTTGTGCATCCATTCTTCCGGGAGAATGCCGAGCGATCCGTCGTCGAGGCGGACGGTGTTATCTCCGCGCGAGAGGGCGGAGAGGAGTTCCGGGAGCTTGACGGAGCGGCCGTCGAAATCAACGTTCGCGGACAGTTCAAACCAGTCGATGCCGGAGCGGACGCGAAACTCCAGTTCGCCGGCCTGGCGGACGGGGCGTCCATCGGCCTGGACCTGCCAGCCGTCGGCGACGAGGCCGCGGACGGCGCGACCGAGATCGCTGGCGGAGATCTCGACGTCGTGTGCTCCGCGGCGATGGTCCAGCAGGCGGCGGAAGCCGAGATCCTGCAGGCGCGTCCAGGCAGCGGCCTCAAACTCGCGGTCGCGGAGGATGCAGCGCTTCTGGCTGCGCTGGACGATCGCCCATTGCGTGCTCGACCCGCTGACGCGCGTGCCGAGGTACTCAAACTCCACGATTCCCTGCAGCCGCTCGTGCTTCCAGCCTTTGTGCCGCGGAGTACGGACGGTGATCAGCGGTTGCGGCTGAGCGGTGATTTCCTCGAGCTTGAGTTCGGCGGGCAGGTCGAGCCGCGGGAGCGCCGGCATGTCGAGCAGCGTCTCGATGAGATCGTGCTCTTCACCCGCTTTGGCGGTGATCCCGCCGCCATCACGCAGGACCGACAGCCAGCGTCCCGCGCCGAAATCATCGACGCGGGCGATGCGGTCTTCGGTCAGCACAAGTCCGCCGGGGACAATCAGCCTCGCTTCCGGGATGGCGAGCACCTCGTCGTCCCGTCGCAGTTCGCCGGAGAGCTTCCACGACTTGTCGTCGCCGCTGCGGACGAGGACGGTGAGCATCCAGGGGGCGCCCTCGTCCCATTGCAGGGGCTGCCACTTGCCTTCGGACTCATCGAGCACGCGGACGCGCTGCGTGCCGCACATCATGGGCAGCAGCATTAACGCCAGCTCGAAGGGAATCCGGTAGCGGTGAATGGCGGATTGGAACTCGGCCTGCTGCGCGTACCAGCCGGATCGTTCGGGGGTCCCTCCGGCGAGATAGGCCAGAACCCGTCGATCGTCTTCATGATCGATCTCCTCCAGCCGGCCGGAGCGGAGCTTGAGCGGCTTGAGCTTGCCCCACTGTCCGCTGGCACGCCGCTGCCGCTGGGATGTCTGGACCACCAGTTCGCCGGCGGCCCAGCTCTCGCGGACATCAATCTCGTAATAGATTTCGCGTTCGCGGTCGGCGCCGTCTTCCTCGGCGCGGACGGTCAACTCATCCCGCAGGTGGCTGAGTTTGACCTCCCAGTCGCGGGCCTTGGGCTGAACGGAGGGCTTCTGCGGGCGTGGGCGCTCCCGGACGGGGATGTGGACGTCGCCGTTGGTCAGCTCGTCATCGAACAGATCGTCGTCGAATCGCAGCGGGGCGGGTTCGGGCGCGGCCGCAAAGGGGGGCACGTGGCCGCGCGAGGCGGTGCTGGTGATGAGCGAGCCGGCGTCGACGGCGAGGATCGTGGCCCACAGATGCTTGCATGCGGGTTCCCGGGTCTGCCCCTCGCCGACGCAGGTGCAGAACATCTTGAGATCGCCGTTCTGCCGGCTGAGTTGGGTATGGTACTCAACGCCGTCGCGAACCGACCCGTACAGATGATCTGCGGTCACTCTCGTCACAGCGACGCGATCGGCCTGCAGATACGCCGCGCCGCGGAAGCGGATGTCTCCGCGGAACCGGTCCTCCATTAACTTCGCCAGCGACACAACGGCCTCCCTGCGGGACGTCAACCTGACCCGAATTACGCAAACTTCCATGCGCGCAGCGGCGCGCATCCGGCAAGCCTAGCGGATGCCGGCCGTGCCGTGCCAGCGTGTTCTGCTGAAATGCGGAGACCCGCGAACCAGGCCGTGCAACTCACCGGACGTCTGTGAGTCCGTCGCCCGGTGCGTGCGATGGGGGCAGCACTGCCGATCGCCGGATCCGTGCCGCGGAGGTGGTGCACCGGTCAACGGGAAAGGCATCGACCGGCGTCGTCGTAGCGTGTTCGGGGACGGATGGGCCGTTTACAATGCCGTGCATGTCGGCCGACTTTCCCATGCTCACTGATGATGCGGTCCGCGACTGGATTCGCGACCAGGTTCCGCGGCACGAGTTTGAGCGGCAGCGCGTGCTGCTGATCGTTCCGGACCACACGCGCACCGCGCCCCTCCCGCTGCTGTTTGACGCGTTATTTCATCACCTGCGGCCCGTCGTGGATGCGCTCGACGTGATGTTCGCGCTGGGGACGCATCCGCCACTGTCCGAAGCACACATGTGCAGCCTGCTGGGGATCCAGGAGAAGGAGCGGCAGCGGCTGTTTTATCAGACGCAGTTGCTCAACCATGAATGGGATAACCCGGACCAACTGTTGACGATTGGTCGCCTGACTCCGGACGAGACGCGCGAGATCTCCGGCGGGTTGCTCTCCGAAGAGGTGCCCGTCCAGATCAACGCCCACATCCTCGATTACGATGCGCTGCTCGTCTGCGGTCCGGTGTTTCCACACGAGGTGGTCGGCTTCTCCGGCGGCAACAAGTACTTCTTCCCGGGAATCTCCGGGCCGGATCTGCTGAACTTCTTCCATTGGCTGGGAGCGCTGATCACCAATGTCGGCATCATCGGCGTCAAGGACACGCCGGTGCGGCGCGTCGTCGACCGCGCGGCCCAGCTCATCCCAATCCGCCGCAAGGCGATCACGTTTGTTGTCGCGCCGGACGGCACAGCGCGTCTGCACGGGCTGTTCTACGGCGATCCGGAACCGGCCTGGTCCGACGCCGCCGATCTCTCCGGACAGATCCACATCAGGAGGATGCCACGCCCCTTTCACACGGTCGTCTCGTGTGCTCCGCCGATGTACGACGAACTGTGGGTTGCCGGCAAGTGCATGTACAAGCTGGAGCCGGTCGTGGCGGACGGCGGCGAGCTGATCATCTACGCTCCGCACATGCAGTCGATCTCTGTCACCCACGGGTCGATCATCGAACAGATCGGCTACCATTGCCGCGATTACTTTACCAGGCAGTGGGACAAGTTCTCTCACCTGCCGCGCGGTGTGCTGGCGCATTCGACCCACGTCCGGGGGGGCGGGTGCTTCGCGGACGGGGCGGAAAGCTGCAGGGTCCGCGTCACTCTCGCATCGGGCATCCCGCCGGACGTGTGCGAGCGGATCAACCTGGGCTACCGCGACCCGGCGACGGTGAACATCGAAGAATACGCCGACCGCGAGGACGAAGGCATCCTGCTGGTGCGGAAGGCGGGCGAACAGCTGTACCGGCTGGAGAATGAGTGAAGGCGGCCACCCGCATTGTTTCCATTGTCACGTCCTGAGCACTTCCCCTTCGGTACTCCCGACTCGAGTCACTTCTTTCGCTATGCCCATGCGCGCCTCTCGATCAATGTGGAGCCTGTTGACACTCTCCCTGCTCGTGGTCGCCTACCCGGCGTCCCTGCCGGCGCTCGATCCGCCGGATGCGCTGGATGGTCCGCCGTTCGTTTCGTGCCACACGTGGGCCATTGCCGACGGGCGTACCGGTGAGTTGCTGTGGGGTCAGGAGGCGGACACACCGCGGAAGTCGGCGAGCACCACGAAGATGATGTGCGCCTACGTCGTGCTCGAACTCGCGCGGACGAAACCGGAAGTGATGGACGAGATTGTGAAATTCTCGGAACTCGCCGACAGCACCAGCGGTTCAACCGCCGACGTGCGCGCCGGCGAGAGCCTTCCGGTACATGAGTGCCTGTACGGTCTGCTGCTGCCTTCCGGCAACGACGCCGGCAATGCCCTGGCCGAGCATTTCAACGACCGGTTCGCTCCGCCGCAGTATCCCGCTGACACCCGCAACCCATCGACGCCGGAGACGCATCCGACACGCGCCAATTTCATCGCAGAGATGAACCGCACCGCGGAGAAGCTCGGCATGGCCAACACGTTTTACCGGTCGTCGTTTGGGGACGGCGGAGATGAGCAGGACCGCACGACGACAGCGCGCGACCTGCTCAAACTGGCGCATGCGGGATTTCAGAACCCGAAGTTCCGTGAGTACGTCTCCACGCCGCACAGGGAATCGAAAGTCACGACTCCTGACGGGGGCGAACGCGCCGTCGTCTGGGACAACACGAACGAACTGCTGAAGATCGAGGGTTACGACGGCATCAAGACGGGCACCACTGAGCAGGCCGGAACGTGCCTCGTCTCCAGCGGGCATCGTGGCGACGATCGCCTGTTTGTCGTGGTCCTGGGCGCGACGTCGAACACGGGACGCTACGTTGATTCGCGCAATCTGTACCGCTGGGCCTGGCAGCAGCGTGCGGCTCGATAGGAGATGCACTGCGGCGGATTCAATGCCGTGACGTTCCTGCGGACAGCGTTTCGACAGGACGCTCAGGTCTCAAACGGAATCAGTGATTGAGCGTCCTGCGTCGCTCGCCGGGCCCAGTCCGGCAGAATCTGCCGGCGACCGACACACGGTGCACCGGCTCAAATTGCCGCGATTTACGAGAGTTCGAGCACGAATCGACCGCCGGGTGTTCATTGCATCGGTGATGCCGTTCGAGTCTCGATGAAATCTGCCGCAGCGCGGCAAAGCCCTCTTGACCCACCCTGAGCGAATCCATATTGTCCCGCCGCTCGTTGACTGCCGCCCAATGCGGAGACGAGCAGACAAGACACACGTGTTGATTGCCGCAGTCCTTTCGAGGTTTGCGTCAATCCGGGCGGGCCCGCCGGCACGGAAGCTGGCGGAACCCGAGCCCTGATTCAGGGCGTCCCGTGACACGACTGATTGCCAATCGCCCCCGGAAATAGCTTGAGTCCTCCGCCCCCCTGGGACTCGCTGTTTCCGGGTTTTTTGTTGCGCGGGCTCTGAGAGCGGGACTGACTGCAACGAGTGGTTGACTGCTTTGCAGCGCATTTGCAACGGCGGGCGCAGCGCATGCAAAACCCCCGGCCAACTCTGACCGGGGGCGGGGCTCGTCAACGGTTTTAGTTTGTCGTGAGCGTGAATTGTCCGTTGAGCGGGCTGGCGTTACTGACAACCACGGTCACCTTCGCGATCGGCAGGTGGCTGAAGTTGACGGCGGCGTTCTGAAACGGAGCGTAGTCGCTGCCGTACTCAGCACCCGACAATGAGCCGACCACCCGCAGATTCAGATCCGCACCGGACAGGCTCGTCACGTTGATCGTCGTAAAACCGCCAATCAGGTCCAGCTGATAGCTCGTCGTCGAAAAAGGACCCACGACGCCAAACATCGACTTCGGTCCCCCGACGGCACCTCGTGACTGATCCTCCAGCTTCGTCTCAATGGAGTTGGCAAGCATCTCGATTGTCGTGCGTTCCTCCTGCGGCAGCGACTGGGCGAGTTCGCGTGCTTCGTTGATGCACTTCTGCGCCTGATCGTGAATCGAGCCCTGATCGGCCTCGACGGCGTCATCGGCCTCCACGCTGATCGGCTCCAGCGCGTCGAGCGGGGTTGCGGCGAACACCCGGGCGGCCGCGAGCAATGACTCGGGGGACTTCTCGCGCCTCCCGAATTCCGCGATGACATGCGCCGCCTGGACCTCTTCGATGCTGCGCAGCGTGTCGGCAAGCTGCTGCATTGCCACGTCGGCTTCCGCCTTCGCGGTGTCATCCGCGTCGCTGGCCACAGTGGCCGCGATCACGCATCCCACCGCAGCACAGACGCCGCACGCGTATTTCAACCAACTCTTCCCTGTGAACCCGCAAATCATCGACGCGTCTCCGAAAGTCCATCCATCATGCGGACGTCGTTGCACTGAGGACGGATGCAGGCGACGACGACGGTGTCATCCACGATCGCGGATGCAGCTTGGGCAATACTGCCGACAAACTTCCGTGACCGAGGACAATACTCTGCGGCGGTCCCTTGAACAATTCAGCACGGCCGTGTGTCTGCGATACGATGTATCTCCGCGGCCCGGTTCGGGCCACTCAGATCCTCTGCCGGTCGCCGGCGGTGTCAGCCGGGCGGCGCGTCAGCCAGTTCCGGCGTAGTTGGACGGCCTAAAGTTTGCTGAGCGACCGAATTCCGGCGAGTTCGGTTACAATGTCCAACGCATCCTGCTGTTGTTGCGTATGATAAGGCAGACCGCTCACCCGGGTGCCCGATGCCAGTTCAAAAGCCGACTCGACAGTCACTGGAACCGGTCGATGTGTTCGATCCTGAGATTCCGGCGAGCGATGCGCGGCTGGTGGAGGATGCCCGGCAGGGGGACCACGCGGCCTTCGGGCAGCTGGTGCGGCGGTACGAGCGACGGCTGCTGCGGGTGATTCAGCGGTTTGTACGGGACGCCGACCTGGCGGAAGATCTGGCCCAGGAGGCATTTCTGCGGGTTTACGAGCGGCTGGACCAGTACGATGCCTCGCGGAGGTTTGGTCCGTGGCTGTTCCGGATCGGTGTGAACGTGACGCTGGACTTCCTGCGGCGGCGCAAACGCCGCATCTGGGCGTCGTTGTTTACCGATGCGGGACGTGAACGCGATCCGGATCCGTCGTTGGCCGATCCGCGGACGCAACTGGACCTGAATCAGGAAGTCTGGAGAGTGATCGAGCACCTGCCGGAGAAATACCGGACGGTGCTGGTGCTGCGAGACCTGGAAGGCTTCTCGACATCGGAGATTGCGGCGATCCTGGACCGCCGCGAGGCCACGATTCGCTGGCGGCTGGCGGAGGCGCGAAACCGGTTTCAGGAGATTTGGGAGCGTCGGCAACGCCGGGAGACGGCGTCGCTGGAATCGGACGGGGACGCGACGGATCGCAGCGAGCATTGATTCATTCGATTTGTCGGAAGCCAGTTGTTACGAGTGACCACCATGAACTGTCGCCATGCCCGATCGGATCTCGCCCTGTGGGTGGGCCGCGATTTGACGGATACGCATCGCCGTGAGGAGCTGCGCCGGCACGTTTCCCGCTGCCCGGAGTGCCGGACGCATTACTCGCGGCTGAAGCAAACGCTGCGGGTGCTGGAGAGTACGGACGAGGCGCCGACGTATGACGCGGCGGAGAGCCTGTGGCCGGAGTTGTCGAGCCGCATTCAGCAGCGGGCGGCAACGCGGGGGCGGGGTCCGACGTCGCGGTTTAACGGCTGGCTGCCTTTCGTGGCGATGACGGCGGCGTGTGCGCTGCTGGTGGTGGTGATGGAAACGAGAGACGCACCGCGGTCGTCGCCGATGATTGACCCGATCGCGCGGGACTTCCTGCTGCCGTGGAGTTCGGGGCCGCAGCAGCCGATTCGGGTGGACGGGCCGGCTTTGCGGTGGGAGCGTCCGGCCGCACCAGCGACGCTTGACGAGCGGGGCGGGATCGTGAAACCTGATCCGGATTCCGAAATGGAATCGGCGCCGGAAGCGCCGGCCGGTTTCTGAGCTTCCCGGGTTCGCACCATGCCTCTCTTCGAGTTTCGCTGCAGCGATTGTGGACATCTGTTTGAAGCGCTCGTGCGCCGCGACGAATCGACTCCGTGTCCCGAATGCGCAAGCCGCGCGCTGGAGCGCTTGATCAGCGCACCGGCCGGTCACGTAGCGGGTTCCGCCGGGGCATTGCCGCTGGCGTCGAGTTGTCCGCCGTCGGGCGCGCCTCCGTGCGGTCCGGGTTGCTGCCGCATCCCTGGCAGGTGAGCGGAACGCGTTGGCGCGCTGCCCCGCGAACATGCTAACCGCAGGCGAGTCTATTACTTGGATCGTTCCGCGCAGGATGCATGATCACGCCGCAAGTTGAGGAGCGTGCGGACGATATTCACAGCTTCTGCACATTGGATGATCGCGCCTGTGTCGGCGGCGGGGACACCGGTAGGGCATTTCCCGATGTGTTCAGGTTCTGCAAAGAATTCCCTGTCGAATTGGTTTGACCTCTCCGGGCGCGTCGGTAGGATCGCCCGCACTGAGTGAGACACCATCCAGGCCGCACGGCGTCGCCGTCGCGGCAAACCATTTCCTCTTGTGGACATCGCGTTCCCCTCTGGTCTATTCCGCAAGGAGTAGCAACGGAGTGCTGTCAGCGGCGTGCAGCCACGGATTCGCACCCAGAGGGAATTTGCGCGCGTGTGTGGGGGTTGCACGATGCTGCCCGAGAAGGATGTTGACCGTGCCCAGCTTTCCCAGACTGCCCGTCAACTTCTGGAAGACGCATTGGGAGAACGGCGGTACCGGCACTGGTTCCACGGCAAGACACGGATCACGGCGGCCGGCGACGAGTTGATCGTCCGCATCGGCAACCCGTACCTGCTGAACTGGATTCAGAAGCAGTTCCGCGGCGAGCTGAGCGAAGTCGCACAGCGGCTGCTGGGTCCGGGGGCGCGGGTGCGTCTGGATGTGGACGCGAGCGCTTTGTCGGAATCGACTGCGCCCGGCGGAGCGTCGCCGAAGCCGAAGCCCTCGGTCGCGCGGCGCACGTCGCGGGAATCGCAGGTGACCCCCCAGAAGTCACGGCATTACGCCGATCTGCGGCAGTTTGTGTGCGGAACCTGCAATGAACTGGCGCTGGCCGCGGCACGGCAGGTTGCCGCGGCTCCGGGGGAGAAGTACAACCCGCTGTATCTGCACGGGGGGGTGGGGAGCGGGAAGACGCACCTGCTGGAGGGGATCTATCGGCAACTCCGCAAGGACTTCCCGGCTCTGCAGGTGCTGCTGCTGACGGCCGAGAACTTCGGCAATTATTTCTCGCAGGCGCTGACGGCGAAGTCGGTGCCCAGTTTCCGGCAGCGGTTTCGGAACGTGGACGTACTGCTGCTGGACGACATGGATTTCCTGGACGGGAAGAAGGCATTTCAGGACGAGTTCCTGCATACGGTCAAGAAGCTGGAGCGGGAAGGACGGCAGGTGGTGGTTGCCGCCGACCGGCATCCGCGGCTGCTGACGAAGTCGAGCGATGAACTGGTGTCGCGGCTGCTGTCGGGCCTGGTCTGCCGGATCGAGCCTCCGGACCTGGAGACGCGCCGCGCCATCGTGCGGCAGCGGGCTCAGGCGCTGCGGCTGCCGGCTGACGAGGCGGCGCTCGATCTCGTGGCAGAGCGGTTCACCAACAACGTGCGGGAGTTGATCGGCGCACTGAACTGTCTGCAGACGTATGAGAGCATGACGGGTCGGCGCGTGGGAGCATCGGCGGCGCGGACGGTGCTGTCGAGCCTGGAGCGGGATTGCCTCAAGATCGTGCGGATCGCGGACATCGAGCAGGCTGTGTGCCGGCTGTTTCGCGTGACGGCCGACGAACTCAAGTCGGCGTCGCGAGCCCGACTGCTGACGCAGCCGCGGATGCTGGCGATGTACCTGGCGCGGCGATTGACGCAGCAGCCGTACAGCGAAATCGGCCGATACTTCGGGGGCCGCGATCACGCGACGGTGATGTCGGCCGAGCGGAAGATCGGACGGATGGTGGAGAGCGGGGGAGACATCCGCGTGGCGACCGAAACGTGGCCGGTGGATGATCTGCTGCGATCGCTGGAGCAGCAGATTCTTGCGGGCTGATCCGGGTTCATCAGTATCCGCCGCCGGGGATGATCACCGGTCCCTGATAGGAATCGGTCGTCGTGCGCGGCGGATAAGTCTGCATCGGCGCGGCGGGGCTTGAGCTGCGCTGCGTGGTCGAGTAGGGGGGCGGGACGATGATGCCGTTGGAGTTGGGGACCTGCGCCGGCTGGTTGTTGGCCTGGGCGGCCCCGGCCGTACCAGAAGTCGTCGATTGAGCGGGGCGGCCGGGCCAGGGTGTGCCTGTTTCGTGATTGACGGGGGGCGCAGCGCTGCCGGATTGCGTGCGGTACGCCGGGACTTCGTAGACCGGCGCCGGCGTGGCATTGGCGGGAGTCGGAATGAAGTTGCTCGGCGACGTGCCGTAGGTCTGCTGCGCCTGTGCGTTGAACTGGCTGTCGTAGCGGGCCCGCTCGTCCGCATAGGACTGGAGCGACGGCGTTGATGGAGCGGGCGGGGCCTCGAACTGAATGTAAGGGAGGGATTGGGCGGCGTTGGCCTGCTGCGTCTGGGGCTGCACCGGACCGGCGCCCGCGACCGGCGGCTGGTTGTACGGAGCGAGCATGGCGGGCAGCGACATGCCGGGGAGTTGACGCTGGGGCGGCGGAAACTGGTTGCCAGAAACGGAGGACGTGCCCGGAGACGTGCGTTCGACGAGCGGATAGGGTTGATGCGACCCGGCGTTGAGTCCGATGGCGGCGGCCGTGCGCCGCGCTGCGTCATCAGTCGAGGTCTGGGGCGATGCGGGATTCGGCGGCTGCAGCGGGGCCGGCGTCGACGACTGTTGGGGGAACGGGCCGTTCCAGGTCACGGTGCGTGAGTTGCCCGGACCTGTGTCGTACAGGACGGGCTCTGACAGGGACGACGAGGTGCGCGGCGCCGGGGACGGAGAACTCGGAGCCGGTGTCGTCATCATAGCGGCCGGTTGTTGCCGAGTTGCGGGGGCCGGCTGCTGCGCCGATCGGTTGGGCATCAGATATGTCACGCCGCCGGATGCCGGGGCGGTCGCCGGCTCGCCCGATTCTCCTGAGACGGGCTGAACGCCGGTCGACGTCGGCTCGGGAGGCCAGGTGGAGGGGGGCCAGCGGCGCTGAGGATGAGGGGCATTCGTGGCCGCGCTGGAATCGCCGCCGGTGAAGTCTCCGACTTCCGGCCGGAAGCCGACCGCCGACTGAACGGAACTGTGGGGGGAGACCGCTCCGGTCATATACGGTGCGTCGGCTGAGCGGCCAGTCGGCTGAGTCGGACCAGCCGACATACTGGGGAACGTGGGATTCTGAATCGCGGGGGATGCCGTCGCTGATCCGGGACCGACGACGATCGGAGCACCGTTGGAGGGGTATCCCGAACGGTCAATGGCGGCGAGACGGTGGTTGATCAGTCCCGGATCCGAGTCATTCACTCCAGGAGGATATCCCGGGTTCGCGGCCGCGTAGCGCGGATCAACAGGCATCGCTTGCGTGGTCATGCCGGGGGGGCCGTATGACGGCTGCTGCCATCCGGGCTGGGAGGCGGCGGTGTTAGCCGGAGATGGGGGATCGTAGGGCGAACCTGGATGGAATTGATTGGACGGCATGGTTCCGGGAGCGCCGGAAGGGAACAGTTGGGCCAGCTTCTGGTCGACCTGGGCGGGGGGCAGGATCTCGGCCAGAGTGGTCCGGGCGCGGGAGTAGTCGCCGCGCAGGCTATGAAGCAGGGCCAGATTCTGCGCGGCATTGACGTGCGCGGGATCGAGCAAGCGGGCCTGCTGCAGGTATTGCTCGGCCAGATCGTGGCGGCCCTGCAGGAGGTAGGAGTAGCCGAGGTCGCCGACGATGGCGGCGTTGTTGGAGTCGGACTGCAGCGCCAACTGGTAGTGGTGCTCCGCATCGCCGAACCGGCCTTCCAGATCGGACACGACTGCGAGCAGGTGATGCGCGCGGGGATGGGCGGGTTGCTTGTGAACAATGGCTTCCAGATACTGCCGTGCCTCGCGCAGTCGCTGTTCGTTGTAGGCCTGTTCTCCGCGGGCCAGCAGTTCCGAGACGGGGAGAGACTGCAGATTCTGCGAAGACCGCGTGGGGTCCGGGGACGTCTGCATCATGCCGGGGCCGCGTGCGGCGAGTTGCCGCTGAAGTTGGTCCGGATCAGACGGACTGGCAGGAAGGGTGCCTGCCGCAGCGGGCACGTTGGGGCCGGCCGCCAGCGAAGTCTGAGATTCTGACGGGGGCAGTGCGTCGTCGAGCGGGTCGTTTCGCGAAAACAGCCCGGGCGCCCGACAACCGGGAGTGAGCAGCAGCAACAAGGCCATTATGCGCAGCGACCGCATCACTTCGTCCGCCTTCCTGCTGTCCGAACTGCGGATTCGTTCCGCTGATGAAGTGTCAGATCGAGTAGTGCGCGAAACTCGAATCCGCTGCGATGGCGGCCTGCCGGTCGGCAGTGGCGGTCGAACGGATGGAGGTTCGAAGGGCATGCAGCGCCGGATGCGGCTGCATGGGAGGGGCGGGGACTATATGGAGGGGGGCAGGTGCTGTCGATGAACGATCGGCGTCAGCCCAGTCTCGCAGGGCCAGTCCGGCACAACCTGCGGGTGGCGCACCTCGGATTCCGCGCAACCGCGTTGCCCCAGACTGCCTGGGTTGCCCGGTCTCGAGTCAGCTCTGCGGCACCTCGCCGATCCGAACCGGAGCATCCAGCATCGCTGCGATGATGGCGGCCGCGGCCGCGTCGAGGCTCTCCAGATGCGGCTCGAGACGGACAACGATCTGGGCATCAGGGAGCGGGCGAGATTGGTCCTCGTGCGGCGGTTCCGGCAAAAGGAGCATTGTCGGGTCTTCCGCTCCGTCGGCTGAGTCGGCATCTTCCGGCTCGATGCTGATGGACGGAAACTGGGAGTGCAAGAATGCCTGCAGACGGGCACGCTCCTCGGGACGACCACCGCCGATCCGAATGGGAAGCGGACGCCGGAGCAGACGATCATGGAGTCCGGCAACGGTTCGTTCCGTCGGCGGTACGGCGAACTGTGCGGCGATGTCGGCGAGCGGATCGAGCACAAACCGCCGATAGCAGACCCCCGGATGAGGGACCACGAGGGACTGCGACGCGAGGACAAGATCCCCCAGGAGCAGCAGGTCGAGATCGAGCGTGCGTTCGCCCCAGCGGCGTACGCGCCGGCGGCCCGCCGAATCTTCGGCGGCGAGCAGGGCGGACAGCAGGCGATCGGCGGAGAGTTCCGTATCGATGACGGCGCAGGCGTTGAGGAACGCTGCTCCGGCGTCGGGGCCGATCGGCTGAGTGCGATACAGGGGGCTGACCCGCCGGACCAGAACGCCGTGCGCAGGGAGCGTCTCCAGCGCGGCGGCGAAAGTGGCCGCTACGTCGCCGACGTTTCCTCCCAACCCGATGCAGCCAGTGAGCATGCCGCGCGTTCCATGTTCTCGTGACGAATGCACGATACGCCGCGGTGACCGGGTTGCCCAGCGCACGAAAAAACCCGGTCGCGGGCGACCGGGTCACACGTCTCGGAACTCGATGAGGCGGGTTGGATCAGAACCCGGCGGACTTCATCTGGCTGTAGTTGTCGGACCACATGCCGCCGCTGGTGCTGCCGATCGCCTTGATGGTGCCGATCATCGCCAGGAGGATGAGGGCCAGCATGACCGCGTACTCGACAGCGGTCGCGGCCTGTTCCTCGCGGATGAATCGGAGCAGCCGGCGCATAATTGAGCGACCCTTCCTGAATCGGCGACAATGAGCAGTCAATGCAGTCGTGCAACCATAGTCCGCCGGCGGAGTCGGTCAAACGATTCCTGTGACAAAAACGGAAAACTCCGCGGATGTTGACGATATGCGACGCACCCGCGGTTCGGGATGATGCCGAAACGCTACACGGCGACGGTTTCAGCTGGGAATGGCGACAGCGAGTCGCCGACAACCGACGACCTCAACTCGTACCGACGACTCAGGTCCGATGCCCGATCGCCGCAGCCACCGTGGACCGCATCCCGACGATGCTGCCCAGTTCTCGGACGAGCAACTCGACCGGCTGCGGCGGGCGACGGCCGACCTCAGCTGGCTGCTGACCCGATCGTATGCGCTCCCCTCAGCTCTGAAGCTGGTGGGAGACCGCTATCAATTGCCGGCGCGGCAACGCACGGCCGTGTCGCGTTGCTCCTGTGCGGACCAGCAGCGGGAACGACGAAGAAACCACCGGTGCGATCCGGAGCAGGTCGCCGGCGGTGAACTGTGGATCGACGGGTATAACGTACTGACTTCCATTGAAGCCGCGCTGGCAGGAGGCGTGATCCTGTGCGGCCGGGACGGCTGCCTGCGGGACATGGCCAGCATGCATGGCAGCTACCGGAAGGTTGCGGAAACGATGCCGGCGATCGACCTTCTGGGGACGCTGCTGGCGAACTGGAGGGTTGCGAAATGCCGCTGGCTGCTGGATGAGCCGGTCTCGAACAGCGGGCGGCTGCGGGGAATGCTGCTGGAGGCAGCCGCGCGGCAGGGATGGAACTGGTCGGTCGACCTGGTGCGCGACCCGGATCCGCTGCTGGCTGCAGCGACTGTCTGTGTATCGACTGCGGACAGCGTGATCCTCGACGAGGCCGCACAATGGTTGCCGCTCGCCGGACTGGCAATCAAGAACGGGTTGCCGGAGTGCTGGATCGTCGACCTCTCCTGCGACGAAGCGTGACGGCGGCAGGCTTCATGGCTATATTGCCATGCAGCCATGAATCAGCAGGACGAACTGCGGTATGCGGCCCGGGCGCGTCTGGCGAAGGCGCTCGCTCATCCGACGCGGCTGCGCATCCTGGAACTGCTGCAGGCACGGGAGCAGTGCGTGCTCGAGTTGACCGACGAGATTCGCGTCGATCAATCGACCGTTTCACGGCATCTCGCCGTCCTGCAGTCCGCCGGACTGATTACGCATCGCAAGGAGGGGACGATGAACCTGTACCGCTGCGCGTGCGACTGCGTCGACGGATTCTTCGCCTGCTTTGAGGGGGGGCAGCCGTTGCGGGCGGTCGGGTCGAACCTGCAGCGGAGCAGTCGCCGATGAAGCAATGTCTGGCTGAGCTCTTCGGAACATTCGCGCTGGTGTTTGCCGGGACCGGTGCGATCATCATCAACGATGTGTCGGGCGGGACCGTGACGCACGTCGGGGTCGCCCTCACGTTCGGTCTGGTGGTGATGGCGATGATCTATGCGGTGGGGGACGTGTCCGGAGCCCATCTCAATCCGGCCGTGACCATCGCGTTCTGCGCGGCGGGGCGTCTGCCGGTCTCCCGTGTGGCGCCGTACGTCGCCAGCCAGGTCGCCGGCGCACTGATCGCCAGCGGAGCGCTCCGCGGGTTGTTTATGGATCACGCTCATCTGGCAACGACGCAGCCTGCACAGGGCTGGTCGCAATCCTTCGTCCTGGAACTGCTGCTGACGGCCATTCTGATGTTTGTGATCCTGAGCGTCTCGACCGGAGCGCGGGAGAAGGGCCTGATGGCGGGTGCTGCGATCGGGGCCGTCGTGGCGTTCGAGGCGTTGTTCGCGGGACCGATTTCGGGCGCATCAATGAATCCGGCCCGCTCGTTCGGCCCGGCCGTCGTCAGCGGGAACCTGACGCATCTCTGGATCTACCTGACGGCTCCGGTCGCCGGGGCGGTTCTGGCAGTCGGGGGATGCCGTTGCGTCCAGCAGGAGGGGTGCTGCTCCAGGACCGAGGCTGCAACCGGGAGAGTCGAATGCGACGCGTGCTGATTCTATGCACTGGAAACTCGTGCCGATCGCAGATGGCGGAAGGCCTGTGGAAGCGACTCGGCGCCGGCCGATGGGAGGCGGTTTCGGCGGGTTCGAAGCCGGCCGGATACGTGCACCCGCTCGCCGTGCAGGCCATGCAGGAGTGCGGCGTGGATCTCACCCGGTACGTCAGCAAGTCGGTCGATGCGTTCCGCGACTCCGAATTCGACCTGGTCGTGACAGTCTGCGACAACGCCCGTGAAGCCTGCCCGGTGTTCCCGGGTGCGAAGCAGACGCTGCACTGGCCGTTCGACGATCCGGCCCATGCCAGCGGCAGTGACGACGAGAAGATGCTCGAATTCCGGCGGGTACGTGATCAGATCCGGGGGCGAATCGAGCAGTACCTGAGGGAACAGAATGCTTAGGGGGATCCGGTCGGCACGGAGGGCTCGAACGTCTGTGAGTCGTCGGCCTGCGGGCCGAAGAAGGCCCCCTCTGCCGCGACGAGCCGCTGATAGCCGGCGATCTCGTCATCCGTGGCTGTGAGCGGGAGGTTGGCGGCCAGCGCCACCGTCTCCAGCGTCCGCTCCAGTCGGCGACACTTGACCCAGAGTCGCTCGAAGTCGAGCTTTGAGTCGGCCAGATCATCGAGCTGCGGCGCCAGTTCGTTCAGCCGGGCAAACCTGGGATGGGACTCGACCAGCGCGAGCAATTCGCCGGCGTCCTGTGTGAGGATCTGGCTGGTGACTGGGTGCCAGCGGTTGTTCAGCTCCGGCCAGCGCGCGAGCAGCCTCTGCTTGATCTCCTCGCGAATCTGATCATACTCGCGTTTCAGTTTGTCTCGCTCATCTTCCACCTGCTTGCGTTCCTTCTCAAACTCCTCGGCACGCGTGCGGGCAGCAGCGGCCCGCTGATCTCCGGAGACTTCGAGTTCGGCCGACAATCCCTCCAGAACAGCCTGCTGAGCGGGAGTGGCGAGTGCGAGCAGTTCGCCATAGGGGGAGTCGGCGGTCAGCAGGGGAGTGTCGCCGGAACCGGGGTCGGCGTTGTCGCCCGGGTTCTCGGTGGTATCTGCCGCATCGTCGGTGCTGCTCTCATTCGCCGGCTCCTCCTGGGGCGTCGCTTCCCGATTGCGCTGCCCGCGACGTCGCGGCTCGTCCTGCGGCGGCTCTTCCGGTGCGCTGATGGCCCGCAGGTATTCGTCGGACGTGCAGACGGGAATGTCGATCGTGGTCGAAGTGAGCACGACGTAAGCATGCGCCTCGGACAGCGAGGTGCGGCCGTCTCCGTCGTAGTCCGGCCGCGCGATCGGCTCATCGAAGCGCGTCTTCCCGCGCAGCGCTTCAAAGAACGACGTGCTGTACTCGTGGTAGTTGGCTTCGTCGATGTCGGGCGTGCAGCCGGCGGCGACACGGTCGTGGACGGTCGCATAGAAGCCGCAGCGGTCGGCGTCGGCCAGGCCGGAGTCGGCGTGACCGTCGTCATACACCGAGTATGCGAACCCGCCGCTGTAGCACTGCACCATCACCATGGCGACGGGGACATCGTGCGGGACGTAACGGAGCCAGGCGGCGAGGTCGTGCACGCGGAGCGGCTGCCGGTTCCAGAGGAGCAACGTGGTATCGTGCGGATGATCCTTATCAGGAGAGCGCCCGCCATGAGCGGTGACATAGATGAACAGCCGGTCGCCGCTGCCCAGGGTGGATCCGGTCTCCTTGAACCAGCGCTCGATATTGTCGCGGGCGGTGGGACCATTCACCCCGGGGACCTGGTGATTGCGATACTGATAGTCGATCTCATCCGACTGGCCGAAGATCTCCGCCAGCAATTCGTTGGGCCGGGGGATTTCAAGGTTGGGATCGACGAACTGCAGGTCGCGGTTCTGGGCGTCGCCGTCGGCGAAGAAGATGTCGTGCCGGACTTCGGCCGGATACGTCTCTGCCAGGATGCGCTGGAAGAGCAGGGCGTTCTTTTCGAGCGACACCTGGTTGCCCGACGGATTGTACCCGCCGCCGATGGTCAGAAAGACATCATCGGCGTGAAGCGTTGCCGGTGTGCACGCCGCGAGGATCAGCCCGGTCCAGAGTCCGCCATGCCGCATTGCATGCTCCGGCTGTGATGACGGACAGCGTCCTGCTTCCCAGTCGGGGAAAGCACTCGCCGCACGTCCGGTTTCGTGAGGGGTTCACGACCCGCGAGCCGCCGCCGCGCACGGCGAACCGCACCTGCCATCATGGCTACATCGGCGCGCCAGGGCAATTGTTTCGCGAACAACCTGCCGAAGTCGCGACGTAAGGATTCTCCCGGATCGCCGCTCGTGCCGAAGCGGATGCCGTTGGCGACTGCGCGGCGGTCACACCTTTCGTGTCCGTTAAGACTGACGCAACGTGACAGGTCGAAGCGCGTGAAGAACCCCGGTTTCTCTGGAGAAATCGGGGTGCTGGCTCGTCGATATTGCGCTGAATCAGGCCGCTTTCGGCGTCACCTTGACGCTCCCTTTGTTGATCCTGACATCCTGCCTGGGCTTGTCGCCGCTTCCGGTGGGGACGGCGCCGATGGCGGCAATCGTCTTCAGGCTTTCCGCATCGGCGGTTTTGCCGAAGGCGGTGTACTGATTGTCGAGGTGCGGCACGCGGTCGAGGCAGACGAAGAATTGCGAGCCGGCCGAGTTGGGATCGCTGGTGCGAGCCATGGAGAGGACGCCCGTTTCGTGCTTTCGGCTGTTGAACTCGGCTTTGATGGTATAGCCGGGGCCGCCGGTTCCGTTCCCCTGCGGGCAGCCGGCCTGCAGGACGAAGCCCGGAATCACGCGGTGCACGATGATGCCGTCGTAGAACCCGATCTTCGCAAGGCCGATCAGGTTTTTGCAGTGTCCGGGAGCGACGTCCGGCCAGAGGTCCAGACGAATCGGACCGTGCGTGGTCTCGAACTCGACACGGTAGTCGTTCTTGGAGAAGTCGACGTCCTGGATGGCTTTATCAACTTCGGCGCGGCGATTGGCGGGCATGTCATTCCTGCTTTTGATCGGTGAGTCGGTCTCAATAGAGGCAGTTTAGGACATTGACTGCCGCTGAACATCACTGGGCGGCCGTTTGATCAGGATTTCGCGTCAACACTTCAACTGGTTCCCCATCCCCCTCCACCGGGGGTGTGGATCGACAGGATGTCGCCGGGGCCTGCGTCGAACTGGAAACAGCCGCCGAGGTCGATCTCTTCATCACTTCCTGCTTTTCTAAGCGTATTCCGGCCGGTGGTTCCGGGGAGCCCGCCGGAGAGACCGAAGGGTGGGTAATCGCCGCGGCGTTGCGACAGCATCGAGACCTTGAGAGGGCGGAGGAACTCGATGCGGCGGACGATGCCGTCGCCGCCGCGATGGGCTCCGGCTCCGCCGCTGCCGGTGCGGATCGAGAACTCGCGCACGCGGACCGGATAGCGGCGCTCGATGACTTCGACGTCGGTGAGGCGGGTGTTGGTCATGTGGGTGTGCACGGCGTCGGCGCCGTCCGCGTCCCGCGTGGCGCCGCTGCCGCCGCAGATTGTCTCGTAATAGCCGAACGTGGCGTCGCCGAAGGTGAGATTGTTCATGGTCCCCTGACTGGCGGCTGCGAGCTGGAGAGCGCCGAGGAGGACATCGACCACGCGCTGGGAGGTCTCGACATTCCCGCCGACGATGGCCGCACATCTGGCCGGGTCGCCGTGAGCGGGCGGATTGAGCAGGCACTCAGGGAGAATGATCTCGACCGGTTCGAGGACGCCGCTGTTGAGCGGGATGTCTTCGGCGATCAGGCAGCGGAACACGTACAGCACCGCTGCGGTGACGATCGCCCGGTTCGCATTAAGATTGGAGGGTAGGACCGGTCCGGTACCGGTGAAGTCCACGACAGCCGTCTCGCCGTGAATGGTGATTCTCACGGCGATCGGCGCCCCGTTGTCGAGCGAGTCGGTGAGCGAGTACTCGCCATCCGGCAGTTGCCCGAGCGCCAGCCGCATTTTCGCACTGGCCGCATGCTGGATGTGCCCCATGTAGGCCTGGACGACCGGGAGCGAGTAGCGAAGGATCAAGTCCTGGAGCAGCCTGGCGCCGGCGGCGTTGGCGGCGACTTGCGCGGCCACGTCAGAGAGGTTGTCCTGCACGTTGCGCGTCGGCCAGGGCGCGGTCGTCAGGAGATGTCGAAGTTCTTCCTCGCGCGAGACGCCGGCATCGACCAGCTTGAAATTGCGGATCAGGACTCCTTCCTCCGCCAGCGTGCTGGAGAAAGGGGGCATACTGCCGGGAACGATGCCGCCGATTTCAGCGTGGTGGGCGCGGCTGGCGGTGAAGAAGAGAGGGGATGCGGTGGGGGGTGAGTGGTGAGCGGTGAGTGGTGGTTGGTGGCCGATCTCTGTCCTCTGTCGTCTGTCCTCTGACTTCTGCTGTGTGCCGTCTTCTGGTTCAAGCCTGTTCTCGGCGAACACTGGCGTGACGACGGTGACGTCCGGCAGATGCGAGCCGCCGCGGTAGGGGTCGTTGGTGACGTAGACGTCGCCGGGCTGCATGACGGGATTGTCGGCGATGACGGCACGGACGGTTTCGCTCATCGCGCCGAGATGCACCGGGATGTGCGGAGCGTTGCAGACGAGTCCGCCGGCAGGGTCGAAGACAGCACAGCTGAAGTCGAGCCGTTCTTTCACGTTGGTCGAGATCGACGTGCGCTGCAGCGTGACGCCCATCTGCTCGGCGATCGAGGCGAAGAGGTTGTTGAAGATCTCGAGCTGGACGGGGTCGGGGGCGGCGGTGGAGGATTGAGGATCGAGGATCGAGGATTGAGAGAGAGATGTTGCAGCGGCGTTTGATTGGGCGCTCACCCCCGGCCCGTCTCCCGCGATTTCGTCGGTCTCAGGATTGACGCTGTTTGCGCGGGAGAGGGGAGGGGTGTGCTCGCTGCTCGTGGCGGATGCGGTGGCGTCGCTCAGGAGGAGTTCGCCGCGGGCGAGGACGCGCGTGCGGAAGCCGGGATCGACGATGACGGTTGACGTCGGTTCGCAGATGATGGCCGGGCCCGTGACATCGTCGCCGGGCTGCAGGTCGGCCCGCAGATAGACTCCAGTGGAGTGTTGTTCTCCGTTGAACCAGGTCTGTGTCGTGGCGTGCGGCTCTGGGAGACGGCTCGTCACTTCGCAGGCGGGGAGATCGGGAGTTGGCAATCGGCCGACGACTTCCATCCGGGCGGCAACGATCTCCACGCTGCGCCCGGAATGCCGGTAACCGTACAGTCGCTCGTGCTCGGCTTCGTACGCGGCGACGTAATCGCCGTTGACAGGGTGTGGAATGTGGATCGTCGAGTCCAGACCGCGATAGCGGAGGTCGAGCGAGCGGATGCCGGGGTCGATGTCGGTCTCGGCGATGCCTTCAGCGCGGACTTCATCGCGAAGTCGCGATTCCATGTCGGCGAATGCGGCGTCCAGCTGCTGCAGGGTGTCGGTCGAGAACGGCTGGAGGACGGCCTGTTCGGCGAAGCGGCGAACGTCGGCGAGTCCCATCCCGTAGGCACTCAAGATCCCGGCGAAGGGATGGATCAGAATCTGCCGCATGCCCAGCAGGCGCGCCATGGCGCAGGCATGCTGAGCTCCGGCGCCCCCGAATGTGGCGAGGACGTAATCTGCGGGGTCGTACCCTTTAGCGACGGATACGCGGCGAATGGCGCGGACCATGTTCGCGTTCGCGATGTCTACGAAACCCTGGGCGAGACCCTCCGGTGTGTAGCGGGTTCCCAGTGGCGACGAGGCGACGCGGTCGCAGAGGTCCTGCAGGCGGAGCCGGACCGACTCTTCATCGAGAGGGAAGGGGAATCGCTCAGGCAGGATGCGGCCGAGGGCGAGGTTGACGTCAGTTACGGTGAGCGGTCCGCCGCGGCCGTAGCAGGCGGGACCGGGATCGCTGCCGGCGCTTTCCGGCCCGACGAACAACTTGACGCCGTCGAACCCGCAGATGCTGCCGCCGCCGGCCGCGACGGTCTCGATGGCCAGCATCGGGGCGACGACGCGGACGCCGGCTTTACGGGTCTCGAACTCCAGCTCGTATCCGCGGCCGGCGCCGTCGTAACGCGAGACGTCGGTGCTGGTACCTCCCATGTCGAACCCGATCGAGCGGGGGAAACCCGCCTGTTCGGCGACGCGCGAGAAGCCGATGACGCCGCCGGCCGGCCCGGAGAGAATGCTGTCCTTCCCGACGAAGCGGTCGGCATCGACGAGGCCTCCGGCGGAGGTCATGAGTTTGAGGGTGCGGGAGGGTGAGGATGGAGGGTCGGGTGTTGGGAATGCTTCGGGTTTGACCCTCACCCCCGGCCCCTCTCCCGCGATATCGTCGGATTTTCGATCGGGGCTGTTTGCGCGGGAGAGGGGGGACGTGGGGGCTTCGCCGAGGGAGTGGCGGAGGCGTTCGACGTACTGTCGCAGGATGGGGTTGAGGTATGCGTCGACGGTGGTGGTATCGCCGCGGGACACGATCTTGATGAGCGGTGAGAGACGGCTGGACGTGCTGATTTCGGCAAAGCCCATGTCGCGGGCGATCCGCTCGACGATCTGCTCGTGCGCCGGGTTGGCGAACGCATGCAGCAGGCAGATGGCGACGGATTCGACCTGCTGACCGCGCAGGTCTTCCAGACTGCGTCGGATCGCGTGCTCATCGGGAGCCTGCAGGACGTTCCCCTGGGCGTCGAGTCGCTCATCGATTTCGACGACGACGGCGTACACCGGCTCCGGTTTGACGATCGCGAGGTCGAACAGGCGCGGGCGGTCCTGGTTTGCGATCTTGAGGACGTCTGCAAAACCTCGGGTGGTGACGAATGCGGTCCGCGCCCCTTTGCGTTCGAGCAGCGCGTTGGTGCCGCGCGTCGTGCCGAGACGAACATCGAGGGGGGGCAGCGGGTCGTGCAGGCGCGCCTGGAGGATGCTCCGGATCGCGACGATCGGAGCCTCTTCACCGGAGCGCAGTTCGTAGCGTCCTCCGGGGAGCAGAGGATCAACGGGAACTCCGCCGAGGATGAGCGTGCCGTCGCGGCGCGACGCTTCGACACTCGATGCCGCCGTCAGGTTGCCGTCTGCGTCCAGAAGTGTCAGTTCGTAGCCGGCCCAGAAGTCCTCCGTCTCGCCGCTTCGCAGGGAATCGACAATGGCGCCCGGCCCGGGGACCTGTTCGATGACTCCCTTCGTGGCGCCGCTGCTGAGGACTTTCCCTGTGTGCAATCCCCCGTCGGGCGCCCGGGCCACGCAATCCGTAAACGTGCCGCCGACGTCGATCCAGAACTGCCAGCGATCAGACATCTTCAGTAACGACCGGTTGGACGCTGTGATAGCCTACTCATCTTCGATGAGCGTCCGCGTTGGACAGGCTCATAGTAGAAACTCGCCACCGGAATTGAATGCCGCATGTCTCTCGACCACCTTCGCGAACGCCTGGCCGCTTATACCGCGCTGGATGCGCCCGTCGGGTTTGAAGAGCCGGTGCTCCGGCGCGTGCGGGATGAGCTGGCCGCGGTTTGCGATCGCGTGGAGTGCGACGTCCGCGGCAATGTGTACGGATGGCTCGACGGGACCGATGCCGACGGGCCGCGCGTCATGGTCACGGCCCATGCGGACGAGATCGGCTTCATGGTGACGTCGATCCGCGCCGACGGGTTTCTGCGGTTTACAAAGCTCGGGCATCCGACGGACATGGTGCTTCCCGGACAGCGGGTGCGCGTACTGGCGGCCACCGGCGAAGTCGAGGGGGTCATCGGCGTCAAGCCGGGGCACATTCTGTCACCCGAGGATGCGCGCCGTGTTCCGCCACTTCCGGTGCTGTACATCGACGTCGGCGCGGCGAGCGCAGACGAAGCGGCCGGCTGGGGAATTGAGCCGGGAACGCCTGCGGTGTTCGTTGGACCGCTCACCACCACGCCGCATCCGCGCAGGGTGTTCGGCAAGGCCGTCGACAACCGTGCCGGCGTGATCTGTGTGCTGGAGGCGGCCGAGCGACTGGCCAGGCAGCGACCAGCCGCCAGTGTGGCGTTCGTCATCACGGTCGAGGAAGAAGTCGGCCTGCGCGGCGCGGAGGTCGCGGCCCGGAAAGTGCAGCCGGACGTGCTGCTGGCGATCGACACGGTTCCGTCCGGCGGCACTCCGGATCTTACTCCGGAGGAGCTTCCGTGGAGCATCGGACTCGGCCCGCTGCTGAAGGTCCGTGAAACCAAGGGACTCTCAACGCACGGACCGCTGCGGCGACTGTTGCGCGACACGGCGGAGCACCACGACATCCCTTATCAACTGATTGTGGATACGGCCGGCATTACCGACGCCACGTCTGCACAGCAGGCATCCGGGGACGTGGCGGCGATGGTGATCGGACTCGCCCGTCGCTACTCCCATTCCGCCGCGGAGATGTGCGATCTTGGCGACGTGCAGGCGATCATCGATCTCGTCGTGCACACCACCGGCCGTCTCACCAGCCGAAGGCTGTTGTCGCGATTGGAGACATCACCGGACTGAGGGGCGACACACGCCATCCTTTCGCTGTCTTCGCCTGTTTCGTGGTTCATTCCCGGCGATGCCTCAGGATCGATCGGGTGTGGAGTCCCGCTCGACGTCCGCGAACGGGTCGGCCGCTGCGACCATGATGGCAAAGCCGATCGTAATCAGCACGATTCCGGCGGCGCCCTCCGCGGTAATCAACAGCAGTCCTGGCTCGGCGTCCGGCCAGATGACGAGTTGTGCGGCCAGACCCAGCAGGACGGCCAATCCGGCCGCTGCAAGGCCCAGTCCCACCGGCTTGAGCCGCCGTGTCGCATCGCCGCTCGACTTGTTGTTCGTCCCGAACATGACTCCTCCTTCCTGCGATTCACACCTGGAAAAACGGGCGTCAGTGCGGCCTGGATCACACAATCCGGCGGAAACGAACCGATCTGGCCTCACGTCCGGACGGCCGATATGCTGAGTTGTTTGCCGAACGTCTGCCTTCGCCGGGCTCCGGAACACCACGATGTCCGACACGTATCGCATTCGTGAAGATTCCCAGGGGAAACCGAGCGCCGAGGTCAAGCCGGCCGGGAAGTTGCTGAAGGAGACTCCGAAACCGGCACGTCCGTCAGCCGCGACTCCTGAAGAACGCAAGTTGCTGGCCGAGCGAGCGAAGCCCAAGGACCCCGGCCGGCTGGCGTCGCTCGACGCGTACCGCGGCTTCATTATGTTCGTGCTGGCGGCGAGCGGGTTTGGCATAGCCGCATTCGCCGCGATCGATCGGGACAGCCCCGTCTGGCAGCAGGCCGATTACGAATTGTGGCAGAAGATCGCGTTCCATTTTGAGCACCCGGCGTGGCGCAGCAACTTCACGCCGTCGTTTCTGCAGCAGGCCGACGTCGCCGACGCGGAACGCAGCGAGTTCCTCAAGTTCGGCGTTTCATTCTGGGACCTGATCCAGCCGGCGTTCATGTTCATGGTCGGCGTGGCGATGCCATTCTCGTACGCGCGCCGCGCGGCATTCGGACAGGCTCCCGGACGGCGGCTGGGGCACGCACTATGGCGCGCAATCGTGCTGGTCCTGCTCGGCGTATTCCTGTACTCGCTCGGCTCGGACCGCACCAACTGGATCTTCCCCAACGTGCTCGCTCAGATCGGGCTCGGTTACTTCTTCGTCTACCTGCTGCTCGGGCGGAAGCTATGGCTGCAGCTGACGGTGTTCGCTCTGATCCTCGTGGGCTACTGGGCGGCCTTCAAGTTCGTTCCGGCTCCTGCTGAGTATGATTACGGCGCAGTCAATGCGAGCGCCGAGCGGGGTGAAGTCTATGAGGGCGCCTTCGCGCCCTGGTCGAAGAACGCGAACGCGGCGCACTTCTTCGATGTTCGCTTTCTCAACCTGCTGCGGAGCCTGCCGGATGAGGAACAGGCTGCACATGGTATCAAGGCGGATGCCGAGGACTGGGCGCCGCAGCCGATCCGCAACTGGTTCTTCGCCAACAGCCAGCCGTTCCTCTTTAACGGCGGCGGCTACCAGACGCTGAACTTCGTTCCCTCGATTGCGACGATGCTGCTGGGCCTGTTGTGCGGCCAGTTGCTGCTGATGCCCTATGGCGCCGGAAAGAAACTGGGCATCCTGGTCGGCGGCGGCTGCCTCTGCCTGCTGCTGGGACTGCTCGCCGCCGAATTCGCCGTGCCGATCGTCAAACGGATCTGGACGCCGTCCTGGGTGCTCTTCAGCGGCGCGTACGTCATCTGGATGCTGGCCGGGTTCTATCTGCTGTTCGACGTCCTGCCACTCAAAGTCCTGGCGTTTCCCCTGGTCGTCGTCGGCATGAACTCGATCGCAATCTATCTGATGGGTGAGCTGATCCGCGGCTGGACCATTAACAAGGTCGTCCGCATCCACCTGACGGGTTTCTTCGAGACCGCATTCGGCACCGATGCACTGGCCGCCGACAGGTATGGCCCCATAATCTTCACGACGGCGGCAGCGCTGATCTTCTGGCTGCTGGCCTGGGGGATGTATCGGCGGAAAGTCTTTCTGCGAATCTGATCAACGCTCCCCGGTGGCCCGTCGTCGAGCAACCTCTGATCGGACGTCGCTGCAGGAGGCCTCAGCCGGAAGGGGGCGAGATGCTCGCGTGCCCGGCTGGTCGTGAAGAGCCCCGGATATGGAGAGTGGGATTCGCGTTCCGCACCTCGGCGAAAGTCTCCGGCGCTACGTTCATCTCGGCGGCGCGCAGACGGCGCAGGGCGGGAAACCGGGACAGTGACAGCAGTCCCGCATCCGTGATCGAATCACAGCCGTCGATCGAAAGCTCCTCGAGGTTTGGCAGCGCGGAGAGTCTTTCCAGCCCGGCATCGGTGATCGAAGTGTGCGACAGAGTGAGTTCCTCGAGTTGCTGCAGTGCGAGGAGATGCGCGAGCTCGGCGTCGTTGACCCATGAGCAGTGCAACAGACTCAGGGAACGCAGCCGCTGAGCGTCGTCGATGCCGCGCAGGCCGCCGGGCGGACAGTCCATGAAGTGGAGTTCCAGCACCCGCAGTTCCGGAAGCCGATCGATGCTGCGCAGTCCCTCCGGGGGAATACGGCAGTTCGTCAAGGCGAATGACGTGAGGAGGCGATAGTCTCCGATCGACTTCAGCTGGGCGTCACTGAGTTCGACTTCGTGCAGATCGACACCCACCGGCTGATCGTCCGCATTCAGCCTGACGTGTCCGCCGAGATGCTCGAGTGCGTTGATGGTGCGATAACGCTCGGCATGCCACACAAACCGGCCGACCACCAAAGCCGCCGCCAGCCAGAGGATCGACTTGAGCGCTCGGGCGAATCGTCTTTGTCCTGTCATCTATTGTCTCGGCCGCCTGACGCGACAAGGTTTGCGTCTTGTCCCCCGGATCTCGACACGAGGATGGTAGATGTTGGGCATACCGGGCCGTGAGGGAATTCATCCGGAATTAAGAATTGGACGTTATCGCCTCCGCGAGTCTGTGAAACGCGTCCGATCTTGCTGCTGCGGGCCGCATTTTGATACCAATCCCCCCCTCGCCCAACTGCACGCAGACACCGGCCGGTGGAGTGCATTGATTGGTTCTGTCATGTGCGCACTTCCACACGTCCTCATCGGCGGCACTCAGAAGTCGGGCACGACATCGCTCCATCGATTATTGGAACGGCATCCGGAGATTTACCTGCCGCCGCGGCCGCAGGAGATCCACTACTTCGACCTGCCGGAAAACTACGCTCGCGGTCCACTGTGGTATGCGTCCCACTTTACCGCTGCACCCGCTGGAGGGCTCATCGCCCAGACCAGCCCGATGTACCTGTATGCGCCAGAGGCGGCGGCCCGCATCCACTCGCTGCTGCCGGCAGTGAAGCTGATCTTCATATTCCGGGACCCGGTGGACCGTGCTTACTCTCATTACTGGCATCAGGTCCGCTACGGACTGGAGGCCTGCTCGTTTGAGAAAGCGCTGGAATGCGAGCCGGATCGCCTGCGAAGAGACTTTTGCTCGCTCCGGCACTTCAGTTATGTGGACCGGGGCCGTTATGCACGGCAGCTGGAGAGGTTCGCCGAACTGTTCCCTCGAGATCAGTTGCTCCTGTTGCGCACGGAGGAACTGCGTTTCGATCTGCCGTCAGTTTGCCGCCGGCTGGCCGACTTTCTGCAAGTTGACGCCGCCGGCTTCTCACCGAATCGTAATGACAGCCTGCATGAGAACTCCTCGCGCCTGCCGCGCAGCGGCTGGGTGCAGCGGCGCATCGCTCCGTTGCTGTCGCCGGCCCCCTGGCTGTTCGCCGCCGCCGACAGGCTCAACACGCGTCCCGCCCGCTACCCGCCAATGGCCGACTCGACTCGAACGCACCTTCGAGCGGTCTTCGCCGAGGACGTGCAGGAACTGTCGCGCACATGGCAAGTCGACACCAGCGGCTGGCTGAAGGCCGCATAGACAATGCAGCGAGTTCACGAACACGCCCGGAGGGATTCGAACCCCCGACCTGCGGATTAGAAGTCCGCTGCTCTATCCAGCTGAGCTACGGGCGCTGTTGGTGCTTTCTGATGGGCGGACACCCGCGACGCTCGCCTGCGTCAAAAGCGACTGCCGCGCGGGGGGAAACCCCGGGGAGTCTGACACCACCCGGCTGCTGAACGCAACGGTGATGCAGTGGCGAATGCTATCACGTCGCGCCGCACGCGAAAACCTCGACCCCGGGCCCCACCGCCAAGGCGATGCGAAGGGCTCGCAATGCTGCGGGCGCGCGAGTGTTCGAATCGCACGAACTTCGCACCATGGTGGATGCTCTGGACGGCAAGCCCGTTGCTATCGAAGGGGAGGATGAGCCGGTGACGCTGCGACCGGATCCGGTGATGAAGGCCATGCTGCTGCTCGGGGTCAACTGTGGATTCGGCAATACCGACTGCGCTTCCCTGCCGCAGTCGGCCGTCGACCTGGAAAAGGGCTGGATCGACTTCCCGCGACCAAAAACAGAGATCCACCGTCGCATCCCGCTGTGGCCGGAGACCGTTGCCGCGTTGCATGAGGCCATCGCGGTTCGGCCCAGCCCGGCAGGCAGAGAGTACGCGGGGCTTGCGTTTCTCACACGCACCGGCGTCCCCTGGGTGCGAGTTCAACAGCATAGCACCGACTCGGACAGGATCGTCCCGGTCGACCCGCTCGGCCAGCGCTTCATCAAACTGACCGGCCGGGTGCGGGTCAATGGGCGCCGCGGACGAGGCTTCTACACGCTGCGACACGTGTTCGAAACAATTTCCGGAGAATCTCGCGATCAGATCGCCGTCAATGCCATCATGGGGCACGTCGACAGCAGCATGGCGGGGCAATACCGCGAACGGATCAGCGATGCTCGCTTGCGTGATGTAGTGAACGTCGTGCGGGAATGGCTATTCCGACTCGAGGAATAGATTCATCTGGCGACCGGGGGGAAGACCTGCAATCACGGGTCACAGCCGCCGGCGGTCCTTCACGAGCGGATTGGGATCCTCGCCGTCGGGGATCTTGTCTCCGTCGGTGTCGCGCTTGTACGGATCGGTGCCGATGACGCACGTTTCGTCGCAGTCGGTCAGCCCATCGCCGTCCAGGTCGCCGTTGCCGGACCAGTCGAGCGGCTGCTTGCCCTGCTTCTTCAGGGCGGCAAGATAGAGCGGCTCCGTGCGGAGTGGCTGGTTGTCGGGATCGAGCAGCGGCTGCAGAGTGGAGGAGTCGACGGCAGCCGCACCCTGATTGAGGACGAACCGCCCGGGCTTGTCGGGACTCTTCTTCGCCGTGCGGACTACGCATACCAGCGTGCTGTCGTTGTCCGAGGGGAACCATTGAATGCTGGTCCCGTGCTTCCCCTTCTTGCCGAGGGGCTGCGTAAGGACCAGGTCCGCCGTGTTGGTCGGAGCGGCCGCCACCAGTTCCCATTCGGGCGGGATCACGTCGTGGATCAGCACGGCCGACTGCACCTGCGGCTGGCGGAATGTGATCTCGAACGTGTACTCGCTCGGCTCCCTGCTGTTCACTTCGACCACGCGGTCGATCTGGCCGTCGTTGTTGCGGTCGGGGCCGTCGATGATCTCCTTCTTGAAGACGGCGGTTTCGGGGTCGGGATCGGGGTCCGGGTCGGGATCAGGATCGGGGTCCGAAGTGGCAACGCAGCATGCAAAGGAGGCAATACTGGTGGGCGCGCCCCACCCTCCTTCAGGCGGGTCCGACAATCCGCGGTCTTCGCCGGTCTGACCATCGAACACGCGCAGGCCGGGCTGATCGCCGAACTCTCCCGGCGGAGACTCTTCCAGCGCCAGCAGCACCTCGCCGTTGCGTGTGACCGCCAGGGGGGTATGGCGCGCATCCTGAGAGCCCGGCCCGGGTCGCGCGGTAAACGACGGTGTATCGGTGATGTCGCCCGTATCAGGGTTGTAGGTGAAGCACTCGATGTAATCGGGCTCCACCCGATCGCCACTGCGCGCGTAAATCCGGTTCTGTCCGCAGCAGGAAACCAGACCGACGCGATGCTGTCCCTGCAAAGTGATGCGATCGACGGGTTGCATGTCCGCGAGGGCGAACATGACGAGTTCCGTTCGGGGAGGCGATTCGGGGAACCCGCTGCTGTCGGAGAGGAGCGCCATTCCGTACTGCGATCCGGGCAAACAGACGAGGTGAGAAAGCTCAAATGCAAACGGGGCTCCTCCGAATTGCAGCGACAAACCGGTGTCGACCAGTTCAGCAGGCTCATTGATCCGTAGCTTGCGGATCTCGGCGCCGGAGGCGTCCGGGGCATTCAGGATGAGCAGAATCGTGCGGGCATCATCACAATGCTCGACGTCTCCCAACAGCCAGTCCGAACTGTAAGCGTCGAGTTCGGACTGCTGGTCGTTGAACAGTCGGACCAGCGTCCCCGGGGGGGTGTCATTCTCCTGTACTGCGACGATGAATCGCTGATCGCAGGTTGAGCTGATGAATTCCGCCTGGTCTTCGTCCGTCAGAGAGGCGACCGTCAGCGCGCGCTGGGACGATTGCGTCGACTGTGGTGGAAGCAACTTGCAGAACTCTCCGGAGTTGACCTGTTGATAATGTCCCGGAGATCCGTAGCGGACAAACACCTGGAAGTTATAGAGCGGGGGCTCACTAATCCGAATCCGGTCACATTCGATGCTCCCCCTGAGCTTGATATTGGATGGAATCCTGTAGAACGCATACGGGTAGACTTGCCCGTTGATCACATCGGCGTGTTGATAGAGGAAGATAATGCGCAGCTCCGGATCAAGCACTGCAAATGAGTCTTCCAGTTCATTGTTTGTCACCGGAACGCACTGAGCGGCTGCTGTGCGAATGCCTACGATCATCGTCAAGAGCAGGGCCAGCAGTGTTGAGAACGGAGCCTTCGGGGTCATGTGCGTTCCTGGGGCAAATGCGACTTACCTGGATTCACTCCGGATCCACGTGGCGTTGACGATGTTCCCGTCGTGCCCGTGGCCGCTGGCGTCGTGGGCGATGTCTCCCTCCCCTTCGTCGAAGTGGTAGAGGGCGAGCGTGTGCTCGTCGGTTTCGAGGCGCGGAACGACCTCGTAGTCGCTGTCGTACCGGGCGATGCGAGAGATTCGGACTTCGTCGATGACTCCGCCGAAGAACTGCATGCGGTGGTCGCCGCCGAGCGTCTGCATGGCCCCGATGACAAAGTGCCCGAACTTGTCGGCGTCGAAGGGCGTGGCGCTGTACTCGCGGTGCGAGATCAGTTTGCCGTCGAAGAACAGCAGCAACCGCGCGCCGTCCCACACTCCGGCGATGTGCGTCGGCCGCGGATTCGTCTCGCGGAACGCCGCGGCGGCGCGGTCGCCGGTGTAGACGCCGAAGTGCCAGCCTTTGTCCCGATCGTGCCACGAGAGGGTCGCGGAGGGGGGGCCGTCGACCGTCATGCTGTTGGTGACGACGCAGGCGTACTCATCCAGCGGCGGCTCGCGGCGGACGCTGGCTTCGATCGTGATCGGATGGCTGGTGTCGTAGGTCAGCGTGGGAATGTTGACTGCCGCGTTGACCCCGTTGAACCGCAGCGAGGCCGCGCCTTCGATCGGGGGCTCCGGGTAGGTCACCTTGTCGGAGACGATTGCCATGTGCGGCTTCGCATCATGTAGTTGCTCGATCCCGTCGCGCGTCACTCCGGTGGCCGCCAGATGGAGCGTGCGGAGGTAGCGCGCCTCGCTCAGGGTCTGGAGAGCGGCGTCGCTGATCGCGGGGTTCTCCAGCCGAAGTTCCAGCAGGTTTTCCCAGTCGAGCAGCGCCGGGACGCCGGCGTCGGTGATCTGCGTGCCGCCGGCATGCAGGGCCCGCACGTGCGGAAACCGCTCAACGAAGCGGCGGAGGCCGTCGTCGGTCATGCCGGTCCCGCCGACGTAGACAGCCATCAGCTTCGGCAGGTCGCCGATGTCGGCGAACCCGGCGTCTGTGACAGGCGTGCCATTCATGATCAGTGTCGAGAACAGCTTCAGGCCGTCGAGTCGCGCCATGTCGGCGTCGGTGACGGGGCATCCGGAGACGTCCAGCACGATCAGGTCGAACGAGCCGTCGGGAAGGGCATCGTCGGGCCGGATGGTGAGATAGCCGTGTCCCCGGACGCCTCCCAGCCCGACAACCCCGCCGATCGCATGCGCCCACTCGGCGACGGCGCGGTCGGGAGTCTGATCGGGACTTAACGGCGCCGCCGGAGCGAACTCGCCGAAGTTCGAGCGGATAAGGCACTGCGGCAGTGCCGCGCGCAACGCATTGACGCCGTCAGGGGACAGCCCTGTGATGCGAACATGCAGTTGAGTCAACCGCTTGAGCGACGACAGGGACGGGATGCACGCGTCGGTCACGTTGGTGTTCGAGAGATGCAGCTGAGTCAATCCCGACCAGGCGGCGACGGAAGCCAGACCGGCGTCGGTGATCTGAGCGTCGTCGATGTGCAACGCGCCCAGACCGGCATACCGCTCCAGTTCGCGCAGTCCGGCGTCGGTGATTCTGGTCCGGACGAGATAGACGTTGCGGAGCTGCGGCAGGTTCCCCAGCAGGGCCAGCCCCGCATCGCTGACGGAAGTGTGGTTGAGCGTCAGCGTGGTGAGATGCGGCAATTCGTCCAGGAGTGACAGGTCTTCATCGCGTACGTCACAGGCTTCGAGACCGACCGTCACCAGATCGAACGGGCCCGCCGGAATGGGGTCGTCGGCGTCGAGCGTGACGAACCCGAGTTGCGGGTTGCCTCCCCCCACGCGTCCGCCGATTGAGCGAACCCAGTCGATCACACGCCGCTCAGGATCGGTCGCAGCCACAGCAGCAACGTCGTCTGCGCGCTGGCCCGAATCCTCAACAGCCGCCGTCAGCCGGTAATCCTCCCCGCGCTCGATCGTCAGACCGTCGGCCGGGATCTCGGCGGCAATCTCGGTTCCATCTTCGGTCGTCAGGACGATCGTTGAGACAGGACCGGGCGCGATCTGAAAGCGAAATGCTCTGCTGTCGCCGGCGAGCGTCCATTCCACCTCGCGACCGTCGACCTTGATTGAAGTCACCGGCTGCTCGCTCTCCAGCCGCACGATGACTGTGCCGTCCTGCGTCGCGAACTGGAAGACGACGACGGCCAGCACGAGGGCCGCTGCCAACCCGGCGGCGACGATCCGCCAGTCGAGATGGCGACGGGAGCCGGAGCCAGTTGACGCCCGCCGCGACCGCGAAAACGTTTCCTGAATGTCCGGCAGCGTATCCCGGCTCATCGATTGGTCGGCGGGCGCAGCCGCGTCGGGTTCGTCCAGCAGTCCGGCGAGGTCGGCCCGCGCGGCGAACGGCCCGATTTCGGCCGCGACCCCCGCCGGACTGGATGGACGATCTTCCGGCCGCTTGCTCAGCATGCGGTGAATGAGTTCCGCCAGCGCCGGCGGAATCTCCGGGCGCAGGGTGCGGATCTCGCGCGGCGCTTCACCCGCCAGCGCGACCAGTTTCTTCATCAGCGTGTCGTACTCGGCTCCGCCAAACGGAGCACGCCCGGTGAGCAGCTTGTAGAGCGTGGCGCCGAGGCTGTAGACGTCCGCACGGATGTCGACGCGGTGCGTGTCCTGCCCCTGCTCGGGGGCCATGTAGTCCACGGTCCCCATCAGTTGGCCGGTGCCGGTGAGTTCGGCCGCCGCAGCCGCACCGGAAGAGGGTTGCTCCAGCAGCGCGAGGCCGAGATCGAGGATCCTGACGCGCGAGTCGTCGCGCCCCGCGCGGCACAGAATCAGATTCGACGGCTTCAAGTCGCGATGGATGATCCCCCGGTCGGCGGCGTGCTGCAGGCCGATGGCAGCCTGCCGAATCACCTCGCACGCTTCGGCGACCGGCAGCGGACCCCGCTCGCGCACTAACCGGTCGAGGTCGATGCCGTCCACGAACTCCATCACCAGGTAATGCATGCCGTCCACCTCTCCGGCATCCATCGCCCGAATAATGTTGGGGTGTTCGAGTTTGCCGACGGCCTTCATCTCCCGGTCGAACCGGGCGATGGCGGCCGCGTCGGCGAGTCGATGCGCCGACAACACCTTGACGGCGACGATCCGGTCCAGCCGCGTATGCAGCGCCTTGTAGACAGCCCCCATCCCCCCTTCGCCCAGCTTGTCCAGGAGCCGGTACTCGCGGAGCACGTTCGGCCCTGAAGGGTTGACCGAATCGACCGTCGGTCCCTGGCTGCCGCCTGCACCGGATGCCGAGGCATCCAGCTTCTGGATGCGCTGCACCATTTCGCGGCAGGCGGGCTCGTTCGCAATGGGATCGTCTGGCGGCCCGCCGCGGAGTCCGTCCACGATCGTGTCCGGATCGGGCCGCAGGGACTGAATCGTGTCGTCGCAGGCAGTACAGTCGGCCAGATGCTCATCGACCGACTCCGCCTCTGCATCGGGGAGTTGGCCGGTCAGATACTGATTCAGGACGTCGCGGCTTGGATGCATGCGGAACACTGAGGCTGGGGAGCGATTGCTCCGAGAAGGGTATTGTGGGAGCGTCACACGATCGGGCGCGCGACCCGATCGGCATGTCATACGCGGGATCGTCTGTTGCGGCAACGTGAGACGGAGACAGCCCTTGCGGCGATTACTCGCTGCACGCCTCGGCGCCCAGTTCGACCCGCAGCCGGCGCAACACACGGTATTTGGCCTGTCGCACAGCCTGACGAGTCAGGCCCAGCGTCTCGGCGATTTCGTCCGTCGGACGTTCCTCGACGGCTGAGAGCCAGAATGCGCGCCACGTGTTCACTTCGAACTCGCCGCGCAGCAGATCGAGCGCGCGATGGAAGAGCAGGTTCTGGTCGTCGGGAGCAGCGACGCTAGAGTCGCTGAGTGCTTCAGCAACAGGATCGACGAGATCCGCCCAGCGCTGCCGGGCGGTGCTGCCTCCCAGAACGTGAGGAGCGTCTCCGGCGCGCCGCAGATGGTCGCCGATCTTGTTCCGCGTAATCATCCTCAGCCAGCCGCGAAACGTCCCTACGTGCGGCCGATGATCGAACCCGCCGATGCGGCCGGCCACCGTGCGAAACACTTCCTGCCCAATGTCCGCGGCATCGCTGTCCTGCAGCCCGGCCCGGCGTCCCCAGCGATACACCAGCGGCCCGTACACGTAACACAGCCGCTCCCAGGCGTCGGGATCCATGCAGCGGGCCCGCTCGATCAGGGAAACTGATGTGGACGAGCCGTGTGAAGCCTGGTTCATGCAGCCGAGTCCCCTGCGGACAAAGTGGGCCGATCTGCGACCAACTATCGGCCATCACTGTCAGCCCGGTCAAGGTACTTGCCAGCAGTCCCATGCTTCCTCGGCCACTGTTCTCATGCCGTCCGCACGGAAAAGGCGCCGGGATCTCAACTGTGAATCATCACTCTCCGCTCCCGGGGCCGCAGAGACGTGTGACAGACCCACAATAAACACCACAGAACGCAATGCAACGTTCAGAATGGGCAGATGCCGTTTCTCGAGCGACGGCTGAAACCGAATGGGCCGCCTGGCTCTATCGCAGAAAACCTGCCGAATCTCGGTTGCGATCTCATGAGCTGTCGAGTCCTCCGGCACCGACCAGAACAGCTGCTCGCCAGCTGCCCTCTCAAACTCCTCAACCGCGCCCACCCGCGTCGTCACGATCGGCACCCCCACGTACATCGCCTCCATCAGCTTCAGCGAATTCCCCTCGCGCGGTGACACCTGAAGCAGGCAGTCCAGCGCCGCCAAATGATTGCCGATGTCATCGACTGCTAGCACTGCAATCAGCCGCTCGCCGAGCCGCCGCCGCCCGAGAGCCAGAATCCGCTCCTTCGCCTCGCCGGTGTCGCCGATCAGCACGCAGTAATAGTACGACGGCAGGTGGGCGACCGCCTCGATCACCGACTCCACGTTCTTCTCGGGGCTCAGCCGGCCGACGTACCCGACGTACTTCCGCTGATGGGCATACCAATGCTGCGGCACCTTCCACACGTTCACGCGGATGTCATCGGCCGAGCGGGTGACCTGCAGCCGTGCCGGATCGACCCCGTTCCAGATCGTGGTGACCGGCACATCACCGCATAGATCCCTCACCGCGTCGCTCGCCTTGTCGCTGACTCCGACCACGTGTGCAGCGCCACCGGCGATCGCGTTCGTCACCGCGTCCCGCGTCCACTGGCACGACCCGTGGGCTACCATCACGACCGGCGCGTTCGTCGGCAGCGGCCAGTAATCACCCACGTCACCACGACGTCGGTGTCGCGGAGCGCTGCCCGAAGCAACTCGGCCTGGGACCTGTACTCAGAACCGATCGTCAGCACGTCTGCATGCCGCTGCACCGGCTCCGCGATCAGCGGCGACCAGCCTTCCGGACGCAGCACCGCGACTGTCCAGCCAATCTTCGCCGGATCGCTGTACATCACCAGCGTCCGCATCTACTGCTCGGCGCCGCCGAGCCCCAGCGTGGGCGTGATGAGCGCGGCCTTCAGTTCAGCTGTCGGTCTCGCGGGCCTGGAGCAGCCCGCGCACCCGCCAATTACCAGCTTGCGAGGTTTACGGACGTAAATCGTGGGAAGCGTGATCATGAGTGTCCCTTGATAGACTGGCGGCCTCATCCCTTCCCGCGTCAGGAACCGTCCATGGCTCGCAAGAAGATTACCGATCTCCAAGTCGTCGATGGCCGCACCATCATCGACAACGTTCAGTCACCCGTGCGGCTGCGGGAGCTGCCTCCACAGTTCACGGATGAGGTGAATCTCATCGTGTGTGGCGCTCTCACCGACTCCGATGCGAAGAAGGTCAGCGAATACGCGAGGGCTCCGGGGCCAAGGCCCACTTCGATCGGTTCGACATCCAGTTTAGGGAGTTCACTCTGATTTCAGATGACGCTGGCCACTCTCGCTCCGGTGGATGCGATGGTTCGGCGAGGATCGATCACCTCTTAGATCTGTCTTGCAATAGCAGCCATTCGTAGAGATCGTTTTTCATATACACGCGATCGGCGCAATCGTTATGGCCGACCTCTGGGAGTTCCTCGTAAAGCGGGTGCCCCCCGGCACTGGTAATCGCCTCGATCATGTCACGCGACTGTTGCGGGGGGATCATCTGGTCGGATGCTCCGTGAAAGCACCAGCACGGAATCTCAACCAGTTTCGCTGCCGAGGCGGTGTCGCCCCCGTGGGAGAGCGGCACCAGCGCGGACCAGCGCTCCGGTTGCGCGGCTGCCAGGCTCCATGTGCCGGCCCCGCCCATGGATACGCCGGTTAGCGCAATCCGCTTGGCGTCGATGCGGTAATTCGCCTGCGTGTCGGCCAGGATTCTCAGTGCCCGAGTTCCGCCCGGCGTCCCGGCCGACCAGTCCTCGCCCTCTCGCGCTTGAGGGAAGATGACAAGAAAGGGGAACTGCAGGTCCTTTGCCCGGATTGCCGGCGCCAGACCGTGTTCAAGATGCGCCTTGCCGTCCGTGCCTCGAGGCCCGGAACCGTGCAGGTAGAGAATTGCCGGCACCGGTTGAGAGCCATCGTATGTCGGCGGAATGAATACGACGTATCTCGATTCGGTTCCATCCGCATCGCGCCAGAACCTGTCCACGAAGCCGGTGCCGGGGAGCGCGGCTGGCACCGCGTCAAGTGTCTCCGGTGCGGTCAGCGCAGCGGCCGGGGCATCACGCATGGCAGCGACAACTGGCTGCATTACGTCGGGCGAGACACTCTTCTCAGCGGCTTCCACTAGCACCTCGACCATGTGGTCAAGTTCCTCCGGCGGCGGGCTTCCGATCCAGCGGTGGCGGATGATGCCGTGATGATCGATCAGGTACAGGGCCGAACGACCGCGAGTGTGGCCCGCCGATGCGGTCGGTGGAATTCCCGGTTGCGAACCGACCGCGGTAGCCCCGGTATCCCATGTCGGAATCGTCCACGACGTGAGTCCAGAGCAGCATCTCAGGGGCGATCCCGGCGCCCTGCAGGAGCAGCTGTGTGTAAGGGGCTGAATTATCGCTACCGGCCTCTCATTCGGCTCAACGACTCTCGGTACAAACCCGCGCGCTGGCTCCGAGTCACGATTCAGCAATTGGAATCGCATGGGCGATGTGTTGACATGCGCACTTTCCACGAATGGTGACGGGGTACCGAAATGGTTACTTACGCGGGAAGGCAATCCAGTGTTCCTGCGGCACTCGTCGTCCCGGAGGCTAACGCTGACAGGGCAGAGATGGTTGACGAGCTTATCGACGCCATCTCCGATGTGAGGCTCGTCGGCTGGTTCCTTCGGGGCGTGCCCGATATTGACTCGCTGAGCCTGGAGAGAGTCAGCAAGCATGCGCGCCGGGCGAATGCGCTGATCGTTGTTGTAGACGTACAGCCGGCGCTTCTTCGGCGACTGCTGTATCACAAGCTGCCGAATATTCTCATCACGGGATATCAGTCGGGACAAGCGGAGAGTTCCTCGCTTCGGGTTTGAGACGGTTGCCGCTGGATCGCAGCGGCACAGGAACCCGAAGTGGCGGCCCGGAGGTTCTGATCACTCCGGGCCACTCTTTTCGTTTCATGGGCGTTCGCTGCTTTGCAGGGCGTCCACCATTCCAATCACTCGAGGCTCAGGGATTCCCCGCGCCTGACGAGATCTGGCCGATTCCGGCCGGGCCGGGATTGTACGGTTGAACTGAAAAGCACTGCGGAACCCACTTCTCGCGGAGATGGCCATGTCGCTGCCCCTTGTACTGCTCTCGTTTGCGGTCTGGATGGCGACTCTTTGCCGAATGAAGGACGGGCTCTGAACGGACTCCGTCTGGCTTTCAGGCATGCTTTCCTCATTCGCGTCTCATCGTCCGGCGACGATCCGGTCGACAGCTGCATCTCTGGGCGGCCGCTGACGACAGCGAAATGATCGCACGACGGCGCCGGCCGCTGGCTGTAGTGTCAATGACAGCCGCAGTGGCCTACTGATGCTCAGCTCTGTGGAACGTCGTCGGCCGCACGTTCTGCCATCGACAGAGCGCGATCCACTTCGGAGCAGTCAGGTGGACGACGTCTCCCCGTTCTGCGAACGGGGGGCAGATCACTTCCAGCCGAGAATGATGTTCGAGAACTTGAGATGCAGCAGTCGGCGCACAACGGCCGGCTGTGGGTCGACCGCAACAACGAGCGAGTTCTCGATGCTGGCAAGTGTGTTGATCCTGGCGAGATCGACCAGATCAATATCCGGCACGTCCGATAGCAGCCAGCCGACGAGCCGGGCGTGCCGAATGGCATCCGTGACCTCGCTGACAAGCGTCGTTTGATCGATTCCCTTATCAGGAATGACGATCGCCGCTGCTGCGGGAGACTGTCGGCCGACGTAGGTAATCATATTGGAGCTCTCGCTGCAAGAAGGTTGCTCCCATGACAACTTGGACCTCGGCCCCCTCCAATACACAGTTGCCGTCAACGTGCGCACTTCAGGGTTTCTGCCGATCCAATGCTGCCGGTTTCGCAGTCCGCATACGCCCACTCGAATCTCAGGCCCCTTGACAGCGATCCCGTGAACTCGGCGCAACTGTCCGACAACACCCCTCCTGCGAAGGGGCCGTCCTACGTCTACAAAGGTGGGCGAGCGACGCGGGCGGCACGACTTGTTCAGGGCGTAGCGGGCCTGGGAAACGCTTGCTCCGCCCTCCGCGTTGGCCTGGGCGCCACGCAGGCTCGACGAAGAATGCCGAACCCCCTTTCTGCACCGTTGCGGCGGATGTCCGATCAAGCATCACTGAATCGGAAGGTGGATCGCCATTCGACTTCAGCCTGAGGAGCGTCCGTCCGATGTGACTGCCGGATCAGGACGGACGCTGAATCGCTTCGTATGTCGATGAAGGATCTGAGGCGGGCACTCCGGCAGCAGCGGATCAGATCGTGCAGGAGTTCGGAGACGTCAGCTTGCGCATCATCCGCTTCCGAATGAACTGCCTCGGGAGGGTGGCCGACAGTTCTCGATCGAAACCGGCGCTAACGCGACCACGTCCTCCACTCTCCGCATCCCGTCAGAAACGCAACGCCCAGACCCAGCAGCACGCAGATCACATCCAGAGTGCCAAAGCTCTGGTAAAAGGCCGTACGCCGCGGCTCCCTCAGGTAGTAATCGATGGTGCGATCGACTCCGGCCTGGTGGGTGGCCGTTCGAGCTCGCTGCTCCGACGGCGACATCTGCCGCCACCGCGCACTCGCCTCCGCCCAGATGTCCGCCGGGTAGTCGTCTTCCCAGAGCGCGTCTTCGTAGGTCATGTCCTCATCGGGCCAGGCAATGCTCTGTCCCTGCCGCATCCGGGCCAGGACGATTTGATCGGCAAGGGTGCCGACCATCGACTCCTCATCCACTGTCGAGAAGTTCTGCCAGAACTCGGTCTGCTCCGTAACCATCGTCTGAGACGCCACGTTGTATTTGGCCACCGCCATCAGCAGGAGCGCGATGATGCCCGCAGTCAGTCCCCTGGACAGCCACTCGTCGGAATCAGCGGCCGCGATCCGCACGCCGATTCCAGACAGCAGTCCGACCAGAAGCGCGAGTCCGCCCAGCGCCGAGCCGTAATGAACTCCGAGGGCGATCCAGATTGCGGCACCGACCGCACTTCCAACCGCTGCAGCAACCGTCCATTTCCAGGATGTCATGATACGAGCCCCTTGATGAAAGCGTGGTCGATGGTGTCGGCACGCGTTGGCGTTCGCGTGCGGTTCGTCAATTCCGCATGAGCGGCGTCCCGGCAGCGTCAGTATCTCGCAGTCATCTGAACCGTCCGGCCCAGAGCCGAACGCGCTTGGGGGGAAGCGGATCCATTCCCGGGGGCGGAGTCCGCTCGAGCATGTAGATGATCTCGATCGTCCGCACTCTCTCATCGGGAACTGCGATGGCGGCCTGCGCCTCATAGTTCCGGCGCAGCCAGAGGGCGAAGTACTTGCGGTGGCCGCGCTGACGCCGCGTGCGCAGCTGCGATATGAACTTTCGCCACCGGTGATTCGGATAGTCCGCGCTGACCAGTTCGGGCTTGCTCAGCGGCAGCGCGGAACCGGGACTCCACAGATTGACTTCCTCCCCGTTGCGCAGCACCCCGCGGAACACGAACCAGCCGTCGGCCTTGCTCGGATTGGGAGCAAACATCGACCAGTTCTGATTCATCCTGGTCACGTGTCCGATGACGTTCCAGTTGCCGGGCAGCAGTTTGGGCCCCCAATACTTTGCGTCCAGAGACCGGACGTTCCATAGTGCGATATAGACCAGCATCAGGCCGGCAACGATGCTGGGGATCCAGCCGAGTCCGATGCATTTTCCGGTTGCAGGCAGGTTGCTCCTGGCCGCCGGCGAATGCTGGCTGCGTCCGAGTTCGGGCGCAATGCACGCGACTGCGGCGTTCCAGAGCCGTGCTCCGGACGCGCCGATCCGGTCCCAGAATCCGCTCGGCAGGAACGGCACCCACGCCAGCAGGGCGACGTACTGAAACAGCCCGAAGTGCATGGTCAGTTCCAGGCCGATGTGGAATCCCCAGAACATGAGGACGACAAGCAGCCGCAACCATCCCCCGCCCACCGGCAGGAACACCGCGAGCGGACCGAGCAACTCCAACCAATAGACCGCGACTGTCATCAGCGGCAGCAGGTTGGGATAGTCCAGCAGAAACCGGCCGAATCCCGTACTCATAAAGTCCAGGTTCAGCGCGTAGTGGATGGCGGAATGATCCACGGTCCACGCCAGTCCGGTTTTCAATGCCGCGCCGAACCAGTAGACGGCGCACACCTGCAGAAGCAGGGCGGCCGTGGCGATGGACAGCGCATGCGTCGCACGCGACACGGGCCCATGCGTGCGACGCCGATCGATGCTCAGCGCGGCGCCGAGCGGCAGGAACATCGCCCAGAACAGGATGCAGCGCAGCATCACGTCGCCGCCATTCAGCAGCATGGGATTGCGCGAATGAAGCGAAACGAGCAGCAGCCAGCTGACAATCGTGGCCAGTTTTGTCCGGTAGCCGACGAGAAGGCAGGCCGCCGCCGCCGCCGCGATCGCGAACAGCACTGCCTGGCTCCAGGCGTTGCCCCCCATCATGTGGAGGGACCACCAGTAACGGTACGAGGATGACGCGTTCGACTCGAAGAACAGCAGTCGCGCCGACCGGGGGAGGATGCCCTCGTCCGTATAGTGAGCGACGAGGTCGCGGCTGCGATTGCACAGATCAACCAGAATGAGCAGGCCCAGGCCCATGCGAAAGACAGCCAGTCCTCGCAGATCGATGCCAAACAGGTCTCGCAGTATCGTTCCGCCCTGCTGGCCGCGCGTGGTTGGCGCGTGAATCGATGCGCCGTTCCGAGTGTGAGGGGCGGGCTGAGGCGCGGCAGTCGGCCGACTCCGGTCGGGTGACGTGATCGCGCGCAGCCCCGGTGGAGGAGACAGGACAGCCGGCAAGTTCGCGAAGCGATGCTTAGAACGAGCCATTGACAACCTCGCTGCCGTTGGGTGTGGAAAGGGCGTAGTACAACTGGACATCCAGCGACTCGCTGATGAATTGCACCGACCCGTCCGCCAGCAGAAAGTGGGTTCCGCCAGGGTGACTGCTGTTGAACGTGTTCGTAGCATTCACTCGAACGCCCGGGAGCACCGTCAGATGCGGAACCGAGTGAAACCGCAGGTAATCGACGTCATAGGCCAGCGTCCCGCACCATGCCGAGGTGACCTCCCCGATGCCGGCAATCGTCGAGTAGCCTCGTTCACCAATCATGAGGGTCTGAGACAGTCCGTCCGTCACTTCCGCGAACCTGGCGCCCGTCATCGCCGACAGCATCTGTCCGGATGCGGCGTAATTGCCGTGGGCCACCTGTGTCGCGCCGCTACCGGGGATCAGCGCCGTGATCTGCGCCGGCGCCGAATCCGACGGGCATTGGAAGATCTCCATCGCCTGTCCGATGAGCGCCCGATTGTTCGACACGGCAGTGCCGAAGTTGAATTCGATCTGGTTGTACATCGGCGACTGCTCGAGCTGCGGCAGGATCATTGCGCCCCATCCCCACCCGGTCCGCAGGGGAAAGCTCGGCGGGTCGCCCTGGGCCAGCTCTCCGGGAGGCAGCGAATTATGCGCTTCGTGATAGGAGTGCAGTGCGACGCCGAACTGACGCAGATGGTTCCGGCACTCGATGCGGCGCGCCGCTTCGCGCACCTGCTGGACTGCAGGCAGGAGGAGTGCCAGCAGAATTGCGATGATGCCGATTACGACCAGCAACTCGATGAGCGTAAAACCGGGGCGAACATTCCGCCGCGTGAGCCCGTGCTGGGATTCCGCCTGCTGGGCCGATGCAATCCAGGACATACCGGGTAAACCTGTCGAATGTCGGTCGGCGGCTCATTGCCGGCGACCCGGGACAAGAATGCGGCCGCGTTCTTCACGATGAAGAACGCGGCCAGCAGCTCTCTGGAAACTATGGCTCTTCTCGATCGGCCGGGCCTTCGTGACTTGCTGGAATCAGGACTTTCCCTGAGCCTGTCTTCTGAATCGGAAAGCGCAACGCGATCGGCAGATGCCCTTACTTCCGGGCCGGCGGCCCCAGCATCGACGGCGGGCCGAGCAACTCCCCATTGAGCAGACCACCGTCACCGTCGAAGAGGTCCAGGTCCAACAGGTCGTCGATCGCATCGATCAGGCCGTCATCGTCGCTGTCCATCCCGTCCCCGTCGTCGTCACCGAGGTCGAGGTCGACAACGTCGTCGATGGCGTCGATCAGACCATCATCGTCCCCGTCCATTCCATCCCCGTTGTCGTCGCCGAGGTCGAGGTCCACAACGTCGTCGATCGCATCGATCAGGCCGTCATCGTCGCTGTCCGTCCCGTCCCCGTTGTCGTCGCCGAGGTCGAGGTCCACAACGTCGTCGATCGCATCGATCAGGCCGTCATCGTCTCCGTCGTCCCCGTTGTCGTCGCCGAGGTCGATGTCCACAACGTCGTCAATGGTGTCGATGAGATCGACCCCATCCTCGTCGTCGTCGGCCAGGTCGGCGTCCACGACATCGTCCACGTCATCGATGACGTCGGCGAGATCATCGTCATCGGCGTCGTCTCCGTCGTCCTCGGGCGGCGGATTGAAGCCGATGACGCCAAATCCCCTTGCCTTGAGGATTCCGAGCTGCCCCTTCACGACGTACTTGCAGAGGAACTGGGGATAGAGGCCAAACGTGCTGCCCGACAACCGCGCGAACACCACTTTCCCGAAGAACGGATTCTGCACGGGCCCCCTGGCCTTCACGTTCGCCGTCCCCTTCTTGAGGTTGATCTTCCCGACCCCGATGACCATCGTTCCTTCGCTTGAGAGTGTTCCATTGTTCTCAACGTGCGGCAGGAACACATTCACCGCCTGCTTCAGCCCACCACCGCCTCCCACGGCGGGCGACGCGGCGAGGGCCAAACAGGCCCCCGTCGCGAGCGCGTAACTCAATCGCTTTCGAAGCTTGGACATCAATCGACTCTCCCCGAAAAGGTCCGTACTGCGACCGCCGTCAAAATGGATCAACCACCAAGGTCGTCCGCGACGGTCCCGAATCCACCATGGTCGTCTCCGTTCTGAAGCATGTCTCAGCACGCCGACGCGCTGCTTCAGACGTCAACGATCCGCCGGTCGGAACGATCGTTCCGTGGCGAGCGAAGCAGCCTCCGACCACCCGAATGCGCGGAAGCATTGCCAGGCCCAGTTATCTATCCGCCAATCGAGCAACATCCAAAGGGGAATCGGTCGCTGATCGACAAACGCGGGGTTTCCCGGACGCGTCGGAGTCCGCCTGATTCGATTGAGGCGCGACCGCGTCGTCGATGGACGTGCAGACTCAAGGGGTTGACGCGGCAGGCAAGGCGATCCGGAGGCGCCGTCCGGCAAGTGTGATGCAGATTGAAGCGCGCACAGGATGGAGTTGCACGCCGGACCCCGCGCGCCGCCCGTTCGCAACGCCGGCGGGTCGAGGCGCGCTACAACCATCACGTTTCAAACGACAGGAACAACTCACGGAAGTTTGCGCGAACGCGTCAACTCGGAACCGTTGAATGTTGCAGGGCCAAGTCGACCGGCAGTACATTTCTGCACGTTGATCGCAAGGCGCCGCTACTCTCTTCCGTCAGCGTGAACGACATGAACAATCAGGACAGTCCAACGGTCTTCATCATCGACGATGATTCGGGGATTCGGCGGCTTGTGCAGAACCATGTCCAGTCGGTCGGCCTCCGCTCCGCGACCTATTCCTCGGCCGACGAATTCCTGGCTGTTGCGGATCCGTCCTGCAGCGGATGTGTCGTCACCGACGTGCAGATGCCCGGAATGAGCGGCGTTGAACTGCAGGAGACACTTGCCGCGCGGCGGGTGCAATTGCCGGTCATCGTCATTACTGCTCATGCCGACGTGCCGATTGCGGTCCGCGCTATGAAGGCCCATGCCGTTGACTTTCTGCAGAAGCCCTTCCAGAGAGAGGAACTGCTCGAGCGGATACTCGCTGCGATCAGGATCGATGCGGAGCGACGGCAGGACGAGGCTGAGCGGAGGACCGCCTCTGAGCGGATCGCCGCGCTGACGACTCGCGAGCGGGAGGTCATGGAGCTGTTGACGCAGGGATTGGCGAATAAGCAGATCGCACATGCCCTCGACCTGGGCGAGAAGACGATCGAGACGCATCGCGCGAAGCTGATGAAGAAGCTGGGAGTGCGCAGCGTCGCAAATCTTGTGCGGATGGTCATGGCGGCCGCACCCCGGCAGCAGCAGCCCGCGTGAGTGGGTTACTCCACGAGATAGACGTCATACGCCGGTGGAAGCAGCTCGATCGGTTCGATCGTCGAATCGAGAACGGTCGCCACCCGAAGGCTGCCTGCAACGATTGCCGAACGATAAGTGCCATTCGCCGCCAGGATCACGTGCGACCACTTCGCATAGATATTTCCGGCGAATTGCGAGTTGCCCAAGAGGGCCTGCTGTACGATCAGGATCGGCCGCCGATCCTGGCGGCGCTGATAGATCAGGAGCCCGTCGAACGGGCTCCCCGGCGAGTCGAGCGGCGAAAACCGGCTGTCCAGCAGCCCGGCATCGATGATGGCGCTGGGCAGCAGCGTCAGCCCTCCCGGCGAGGCAGGGGGTGTCTCTCCGTCTAACTGGTCGGGCAGCCCACTGGCCACGGAGTAGGACGCCGAGTTGGTCAGATAGAACATCACGCCCTCCGCCCGGATCGTTCCCGTCAGAATGCTGAGTCCGATTTGCGTGATTGGATGAACTCCGCGAATGACGTAGATCCCGGGCTCAAAGATCACTCGTCCTGAGACGATTTCGATCCAGTCATACACACCGGGGCGGAGTACAACGGGTGGCTGCAGCGGGGGCAGATTCACGATTGTGACGCCGCCGTGCTCGGTCGGGATCACATTCAGAGAATCGTTCGCCGTGGTCGGCGGCGGCAGGGAAGCATACGGATCGGGAACCGCCCGGCGATTCGCCCGCAGCGGCGCCAGGGCGCCGGGTTGGAGCGGACCGTAGTGATCTGGATCATCAACTCCTCCGACGACTCGAACGTCGGTCGCGAGGACGCGCGTTAAGGGCAGCAACGGCGTGCACGAGCATGCGTGGCGCAGGAGGCTGGCCGAGCCGACCTGCTCTCCGTTTTCGTCCCGTCCTCCCCAGGTGTTGTTCACGTGAATCGCGCCATGGACGCGCAGGCGGCCCAGCCCCAGCACCTCCAGTCCTCCCAGCAGCGGAGTGACCGACGGCAGACTGATCGGCAATGGCGCCAGGGTAATCGCCGCAGGATCGGGGTCGAGCAGGACGACTGCGGCGCCGCCCGTTGACGGTTCCCGCCCCGCCACAGCGCGCGTTTCGATCAGCGGTTCGTCCAGGTCACCCGACATTCGAGGAAAGTGGACCACATGGTCTCGGCGGAGCGTGACTTCGACGTAATCATTCAGGCCCACGTATGAGCCGCGCAAGGGAGGATAAAAGACCTCAACCTGCGTATCCGGCAGTTCGTTGAAGTCGTGCACATACGAGATTGCTGCGGATTCGAGGTCGCCCCCGTCAACGAGTTCGAGCGCGGCCGCTGTGGCGGCTGAATCCGCCACATGCTGCATCCGTCGCGAGTCCAGCATCATCAGTCCCGAGTCGAGCACCAGGGAGGCGATTGCCAGCAGCGTCGGCAGCACGACGGCAAACAGCACGAGAATCTTGCCGGAGCGCCCCCCCACGGAGACGCCCCGCTTCCCGAGCCTGCAGCACGCACTTCGTGGAGAGTTCATGGGAGTCAATCTCGCCGGCGTAACAGTCAGTGAACGATCCGCATCGTCGACGACGCGCGGAGCTCCCAGCCAGACGTGCCGAACAACTGAGGGAGCAGCGGCTCGTGCCGATACGCCAATTCGATCCGCACTCGCTGACCGATCTGGTTTCCTCCATCCGGCCACTGCGCCGAGAACTGCACGTCCTCGGGGGACATGCTGACAAGCAGCGGTCGTACGTGGTCGGGCAGGCTGTGTGCATCGGCCGCCGTCCCCATCCAAGTTTCATGCCCGAGTCTGGCGGTCTCCGGTGCTTTCTCGCCTCGGACGATGGCCACCCGCGCCGCGCGTCGCGAACACTCTGATAAAGTGTTGTAGCGGAGGACGGCCAGTCCCAGATCGAACATCGCAAACAGTGCGGACAGGAATACCGCGAGCATGATGGCCCCCTCGACGGCAACCGCTCCGCGGCGTCTCGAATGACGCCCTTTCGCCCTCGCTTGCATCGTTCCTGCTCCTGCTGATTACTGATACTGGCGCATCGCGACGGTATGCCGCAGAACCAGCGATTCGGGCAAGCCCGGCCAGGGCACCACCAGATTCAGGGACGCGGTCGCCGAGACGCGGACCCGGAGATCGCCGTCACCCTCGTCCTCCGTCTCCACGTCGATCATCAGACCGTCCGCCGCCAGACCGTCGAGATTGACGGCCTCCTCGGTCGCCGCGTCCCGGACGCGCGTCTCCCATGCAGCACGGCCATCCGGCGTAAACCGGTGAGTCGCCCCGAACTCAGCGCCGACGCGGGCGGCATTCGTGATTCCGATCTGGACATGGATCACACGGCCCAGATCGGCACAACCGAGTGCGATCAGCCCCAATACCGGAAGGACGAGCGCCGCCTCGGCTGCCGCGGCCCCACCGCGGAGCAGCGAGACCCGCCGCCGACCGTCCACTCCGCCAGGGGGCGCGTTCGCGTTGAGGCTGCAGGCAGGTTTCATTGCCGACTCTCCTGGCTTTCCTGAGCTTCTTTTCCGGAGAAGTTCTCAGAGATCTGAATTGCCGCCGGGCCTGCAAGTACGACGAAGATCGCCGGGAACAGGAACAGCAGAGTCGGAAACAGAATCTTGACGGCGGCCTTCTGCGCCGCTTCTTCTGCCGCCAGTTCGCGCTCGTTGCGCAGAACGTCGGCGTGAACTCGAAGGGCGGATGAAACCTTGACGCCGAACCTCCGTGACTGCTGGCAGATCCTCGACAGCGAACGGACGACTTCCGACTCCGTCCGCTCCGCGCAACTCTGCAGCGCCCGGTCTGGAGTGGCCCCGAGCTCAATCTCAGCCTGGACGCGCGCGATCTCCTGTCCCAGCAACGGGTGCGCGAATCCCAGCTCCAGCGAGACGCGCTGCAGCGCACCCTCCAGGCTCAATCCGGCTTCCACGCACGCTACCAGCAGGTCCAGAAAGTCCGGAAGCGAGCGATTCAGGACTCGGATTCGCCGTGCCTTTCGCCGCCGCAACCAGAGCCGCGGCAGAAGATATCCCACACATCCCGAGACGGTCGTGATCATGGCGAATTCGACGCCCCCGCCGTGCCTGGCATGGCCGATCATGAACCCGGCGACGCCGACAACGAGGGCCAGAAGCAACTGGGCCAGCACGAAGATCGTCGGCGCGGAGACGGAGGAATAGCCTGCGTGAATCAGCAACTGGCGCAACTCCGATCGCCCTTCGTCGCTGCGCGGCAGAAACAGGCCGGCGATCCGGCCGCAGATCCTCATGATCCAGGGTTGGGTTGAATTCGGTAGCGACGACGATTCGCGAGACGAACTCGCAGCGCGTTCCAGACGCCTGTCGACACGCGGATCACGCTGCCACACCAGGTACACTGCAATCGCGAGCAGCCCGAACAGGCCGCCGGCGAGCATCATCCAGGAAGTCGGAACTGCGGTGGACATTACCATTGCCCTGCAAACTCAGTAGTCGATGCGGACAGTTCTGTGGATCCAGACAGCGCCCGCCAGTTGCATCGCCACCACGGCCGCCAACAGCTGCGGCCGGTCGAGGAGCGACTGGATGTACTCGCGTCGCGTCAGCAACAGCCAGGCAAAAGCCGCGACCGGCAGAATGGTAAGGACGAACGCCTGCAGCCGCCCTTCCCCCGTCAGTGCACGGACCCGTTGAGTCAGGCGCATTCGCTTCCGCACCAGCTCCGACATGTTGTTGAGAACTTCGACCGGGCTGCCGCCGCATTGCCGCTGGACGAGCAGCACGATAATGAAGATGCGCAACTCGACGATGGGGACCCGTTCGGCGAGGTCCCGCAGTGTTGCCTCCTGCGAAAGGCCAAGGTTCTGCTGGTCGCTGCAGCGGCGGAACTCGGTGGAAAGCGGCGGTCGGCAGTCCGCGGCGGCAATCTGCAGCGCGCTCTGCAGCGTCTGCCCCGCCTGCACCGCGCGGCTCATGGCGTCGAACGCTTCCGGCAGCTGGCGACGAATCCGCTCTGTTCTCTGGCGACGCCGATGCCAGACGTACAGGAACGGTCCCAGTAGTCCTGCTGTGAGAGTGACCAAGCCCCAGGCCGGAGCCGGAGCAAAGACGGCGCCGGCCGCTCCGCACACTCCCGCCAGCGCGGCGGTCATAGCGATCAACTGCTGAGGCGCGACCGCCAATCCGGACTGTTCAACGAATCGCCGCACGCGCTCGCGTACGCCGTTTGCGTCGCCGGACACCGACCAGGTGCGAAACAAGGCCTGCGCGGCGGGGGCCGCTTCTCCGCGTCGCGTCGCGGCCGCGATGCGGCGCTGAATCCGCCCCTCCCGCCCGAACAACAATTCGGCCAGGAGGAGGCACGTCGCTGTCCAGGCGGCCGCCGCGCTGCAGGTGATCATCCAGCCGCTGTTCATGGCCTGCCTCGGAATCCTGCGTTGTCATCGGGATGCTGCGACTCGGTGACCGGCGCTGTCACTGCCGGTCGATCGGGTGCTGCGGGGTGATGATCCCAGCATCCTGAACCGGTCGATCTCGAGCCGGCGCTGTTCAAAGAAGCTCGGAGCAAGGTCGATCCCCTGCGCTCTGAGTGCTTCCAGGCAGATGGGGCGGATACCAGTCGTCATATAGTGCCCCTGGGCTCCCCGCTCGGCATCCATGCCTGTCTGCTCAAAGATGAACACGTCATGCATGTTGATCACGTCTCCGACGACGCCCGCGACTTCCGATACGGCCACGACTCGCCGCTGGCCGCCCGGCAGGCGGGCGCAATGCACAAGAATGTGAATCGCCGATCCAATCAGTTCGCGGATGAACCACACCGGCAGATCGTAGCCCGCCATGCCCACGAGCATTTCGAGCCGGCGGAGCGCGTGACGAGTTCCGTTGGCGTGAATGGTGGTGAGGCTGCCGTCATGGCCGGTGGTCATCGACTGCAGCATGTCGAACGCCTCTTCGCCGCGGCACTCGCCCAGGATGATCCGGTCCGGCCGCATTCGCAGGGCGTTTTTGACGAGGTCCCGCGCGGTCACTTCGCCCTTGCCCTCCAGGTTTGGCGGCCGCGTTTCGAGCCGGGCGACATGCCGTTGCTGCAGCCGGAGCTCCGCCGCGTCCTCGATGGTGGCCACGCGCTCCCGGGGTGAAATGAACGCCGAAAGGGCGTTCAGCAGCGTCGATTTCCCGCTTCCGGTCCCGCCCGACACCATGATGTTCATCCGCGCCTTGACGCATGCTGCGAGAAACTCGAGCATCTCGCCGGACAGCGATCCCCGCGAGACAAGATCCGCCGCATCCAGCGCCTTTGATCCGAAGCGTCGGATCGACACCAAAGCGCCGTCGATGGCGAGCGGCCGGATGATCGCGTTCACGCGGCTGCCGTCGGACAGCCGGGCATCGACGATCGGGCTGGATTCATCCAGCCGCCGCCCCACCTTGCTGGCGATGCGCTGGACGATCTCCACGAGGTGCTGCTCGTCGTGGAATTTGACGCTGGTCTCTTCCAGCTGCCCCCGTCGCTCCACGTAGACGGTATGCGGCCCGTTGATGAGAATGTCTGAGATCGTCGGATCGCGGAGCAGCGGCTCGATCGGACCGAGCCCCAGGGTCTCGTCGATAATCTCATTGACGAGGCGGTCCCGCTCCGCCTCACTGATGAGATCCGCCCGGATGCGGCACAGGTCCTCGATGCCGCGCCGCAGTTCGCGTCGCAATTCATAGTCGTTCAGTCCTCCGACTGACGAGAGATCCATCGCACTGATGAGGTGCTTGTGGATCTCCTGCTTGAGGCGCAGAAACCTTGACTCGCGCGATTCGCGTCGCGTCGAATTGCCGGGGAGACTGCCGGAAGCGTCCGAAACATGCATGGGCCCACGAATCCTTCAATTGACAGTAGCCTGCGTCAGCACGACGTTTTCCTTCAGAAGAAGACACCTGCTGCACGTCGTATCACCGCCGGAACGTCTGTGTGCGTCGAGTTCGCGGCCTCGTTGGCATCGGCGCGGTGTTGTAATCCGATGCCGGGAAACCGCTGGCGAACACTTTCGGCAAGCCTGGTCAAATGGCGGCCCAGCGAGGACCGGGGCCATTCGAGCACCACAGGGTTTCCGCAGTTGACGGCCACGATCGCCGCCTGGGCGTCCTCGGGCAGCCAGGCCTCCAGGTCAATTCCCAGGACGCGCGGCACCTTGCTGCGCGGAATCTCGGAGCGATTTCCGCAGCGGTTCGCCACCAGCAGGATCCGACGCCCTTCGACTCCGCGGCCGGAGACTTCGTCCAGCAGGCGGCGCGTCCGGCAGAGCGACGACAGGTCCAGCCGTGTCACGACGATCAACAGGCTGCTGGACTCGCACAGGCCGCCTCTCCGCAGGCTATGAACGTCGGCGTCGACGATCGTCCAGGGCTGGATCGTGCAGCTCGTATGCAGAATGCGCTCGATCGCGGCTGGAGACACGCAGTCCAGTTCATCATGGTCACGGGGGGCGACGATCAGCTGCACCCCTGTCGGGTGCGCGCTGAGAGACTGCCTCAGCATATTCTGATCGAGCGAATCGATATTGCGGCACAGATCCGCGAGAGTGTGCCGGGGTTCGATATTGAAGATATCGGATAGATCCCCATACCCGGTTGCGCACTCGACGAGCCCGCAGCTGCCGGACTCGCGCGCCAGCAGGATTGAAAGGTTCGCGGCAACGAGTGTGGCGCCCGCGCCTCCGGCGGCCGCGGCCACTGTGATGATCGGTCCACCTTGGCGCGCTCCCGGGAACGAACTTGCGTAGCGGGCCACCTCTTTCGTCAGCTGCTTAACCGGATCATCGCTCTCGTCGAGATAGTCGTCGGCGCCGGCATGGAGGATCTCGAGAATATGCTTGGGGTTTTCGGCCGGTCCCATGACGACCAGGCGTCCGGTCGCCAGCGTCCGAAGCATGCGCACGACTGCAGTGGCGCGCTCGGCTTCCTTGGGCAAGACGGTCAACAGCAGATCGGCGCTCGCGATCGCGGAGTGCTGCAAGTCTTCAATCGCCTGAAGGGGGATGACCTGCGACAGCGGGCATTCGTGTCCATGCACGGCCAACGCCCGCCGCAGCGTGGTCGCGGCAATCGGACTGTCGCTGACGATCAGAGTCTTCATTTCTGCAGACATCGGCGCGGGGATGTGCCGAGGCGCTCCGTCCGCACTGGTCGGAGGCGTCAAGACTTCGAAAACACAGGACTCGCAGAGGTTGCGTCCTCGAAACGCTACAACGTGGTCCTGTCAGGGATTCCCTGAATTACGTCGAATGCGAAAAAGTCGCAATCTGACGCTTTGCGCCGTTGCGCCGCGTCCCCCTTCTGATCGGTGTCGTAGGGTTAGCCGGAAAACGGCTGAGCTCTGCTGACGTCTTCAGTGCAGCAGCTGCTTCGGATTACCCAGAGCGTCTGGCAGCGCCGAGCTGTGCGGTACGTCCGTCGTCAGCCGTTCGTAACAGAGCCTGGCCAGGGCGGAGCACTCAAAGTGCGCAGTTCGCGACAGGGCAAGACCGTTCTCGTTGTCGAAGACGACCACGATGCACGCCGCCTCATCGAATCTCGACTTGCTCGCTCAGGGCTGCGCGTCGTCAGTGCGGGCAGCGGCGAGGAAGCAATCGATCTCGCCGTTGCACATCACCCGGATGTGATCACGATGGACGTTGGTCTGGGGGGCATCGACGGCTTGGAGGTCGTTCGCCGACTGCTGGACGTCGAGTCGACCCGGTCGATCCCCGTGATCTTCATTACGGGGCATGTTCCGTCGCGACTTGTCGAAGCAGCTCCGCTGGCAAGCGGCCGCTACATACTGAGGAAACCGTACGATCCACGAGTTCTGCTGCTCGCCGTGGATCAGGCTCTCAACTGTACTGCCGGCGCCGAGGCGGGCGGTCGTCGCACAAGGACGGGAGTGGGGCAGGCGTCCGCGGTACTGGAGACGCGCGAGCATGCTGTTGAGACCGGGCAGTTCTCCGGGCATCACAGGCAGTCCTGCGAAGCGCCAAGTCAGCTGAATCCGCGCAGCATCGCAGAGGACGTTGCACACGATGCCCGATCGCTGCTGTTTGTCATCACGGAAATCACTCATGCCATGATGGCTGAATCACAGCATGCTCCCGACGCCGACCACGTCGAACTGGCACGACTCATCCGCGACCGGACGGCGGACCTGATCGGGCTGTGCGACATGCTGGTGACCGGAGTCGATCTCTGCGAGAGACCTCTTCTCCCGCAGGCCGAGAGGGTCAGCATGGAGCGGCTGCTCAGAGAGGTCGTCCCCGACATCCGCCGGCACATGCGGCGGAAGAATGGAACGCTGAACCTGAAACTGCGCCGCGATCTCCCGGACATCGTATGTGACGTCGAACTGATGCGAATCACAATCCTGAGCCTGTTCCTCAGCATTGCGAGCAGTGCCGGACAGGAAACGCTCCTGCGGGTGAGGGCGGGCGCCTGCAGGTTGGGCGCCGGTCGAGGGGTCCGCCTGACATTGGCGGCCCATTGCAGGGCTCAGGACCGACCACGAACGGAGCCCTGGCATGCATCACTCAGCGAGCGGATTGCCGCGTCGGCGAAGTATCAGCTTGCGGAAAGACTGTCGTGGACCTGCGGCGGCAGACTCTGCATCAGCGGGCGTCCGCAGGCGCTCGTTGCCACGTTGATCATTCCATCCCCTGAATGACGCCCGCGCCACGGCCAGGTGAACCGATGCTTCAGCAGATCCTGATTGTCGACGATGATGTTGACGTGGTCCGCTTTCTCTCGCGCCGCCTGCAGCTGGCGGGATACGCTGTCCTGTCGGCTCACGATGGGATCACGGGTGAAGCAGCGGCTCGCGCTCATTCTCCCGACTTGATTCTCCTGGACATGCGGATGCCGGGCCGTGACGGATTGGCAACGCTGACCGCGCTCCAGCGCACTCCGGAAACCGAAGCCATCCCCGTTGTCATGCTCTCCGGAGTTGGCTCGGACGGCGACGCGGCGCTTGCCGCCGGGGCCGATCGCGTCCTGCTCAAGCCCTGTGGGCGTGACGAATTGCTGCAGACGATCGCCGGCCTGCTGAACCGGTCGAATCCACTGAACTTGAAGTCACAGCGCTTCGCTCAGCCGGCCCAACCGGCCGGTTTCCCCGTCTGACATCTCAATCCGGCAGGGCCGCAACATGTTGCAATGCATTGAGCATCCTGGCTGTTCTGTTGACCAGGACCTGGGCTCCGACACGGCCTGGAATCGCCGTCTCGGACAGCTGCAAGCTGACCTGTGCCGCCTGGCAATCACAGCTCACTCCACCCCGCAGTTTCTCTGCGAAGCGGCAGAAGTCGTCCGCGAGTCGCTCCATCTCGAATCCGTCGGGATGTGGACGCAGGAGGAAGCCGGCGGTGCGTTCCGCGCCGCGACGGTGGCTGGCGATGCGGAAGTGATCCGCTGTCTGGTCGACCATGACCATGACCCGGCCGGAATCCTCGACCCGGCGCGATTTGTCGCCAGACTGCACCGGCGCTGGAAGCAACGCCGGCCGGCGAATCATGCGGAGCACGGTCTGACGATGCTCGCTGCGCCGCTGCTGGGAGCCGGTGAATCCGGCGGCGCAATCGCCGTCTGCAGCCGCAAGGCAGATATCGAGCAGCTGGAATGCGCGATCGAAGCAGTCGCCGGTGAGCTGTCCGAGCTGCTGGAACCTGTGCGCCGTGTCGCGGCGAACCGAGAGTCGGCCCGAATGGGCGACGCCATGCTGCGATTCGCATCAGAGGCAGTCATCGTCGCGGATCGGTCGGGCAACTGCGCGCGCTGGAACTCGGCTGCCGAATCGATATTTGGATGGGCCGCATGTGATGTGCTCGGGAAACCGCTGTCGATCGTGGCGCCTCGGTCGCGCGACGAGTTCTGGACAGTTTACCGGCGATGCGTCAGCGAAGGCTCCACGGCCAGGCTCCATGCGCATGGTCAGCGATGGGACGGAACGCCGCTCTCACTCGCGGTGCATCTTGCTCCCATGCTTGACCAGCAGCTCGGCACATCGGAGGTGCTGCTGCTCGTAACGGACGAAACTCACTTTGTCACGATGGAACAGCAGCTCCGGCTCGAATTGGAGGCCTCGACGATCCTGGCGAGATCGGAGTCATTCCACGCGGCGGGACCGCAGCTGGCGTCACTGATTGGCCGCCGGCTGGAAAGCCGATTCGTCGACATCTGGGAAAGGCCGAAGGATGGCTGCGACTGGCGGATCGTCGCGGCATGGCCGAGCGATGCGAAATCCCCGCAGCAGTCCGCCCGCCAGTGCCGCGTGGAGGTCGAGTTGCTGGCGCTGGCGACCCGGACTCGGGAGGTGCTCAGCCTGGATGCGGATGGCTCGGTGATTGGCCAGGGGGGCGCTCTGTCAGGTGAACAGGCCGCCGGGCTGCACCGGCTCGTTGTTCCGGTGCTCACCCGCGACGATTGTCCGGTGGTCCTCATTCTGGGCAATCCGAACCAAGGAGGACCGCACGCGGCGCTCCATCGCACGCTCGTTTCTCTCGCCGAGAAAGTCAGCGAGGCGGTCGCCCGAGACCGGATGAAGCAGCTCCTGCGCGAGTCGGAGGAATCGTTGCGGCAGACGCGCAAAATGGAGGCGATCGGCATGCTGGCCGGAGGCATCGCACACGACTTCAACAATCTGCTCACTGTCGTTCTCGGGAATTGCGAGCTGATGCTGGAGTCCGACGAACTCGAGTCGCAGGCACGGGAGTTCCTCGGCGAGATTCAGACAGCGGGCATGCGGGCCGCCTCTCTCACCCGTCAACTGCTGATGTTCAGCCGCAAGCGAGCGCCGCTTCCGGGACTGATCGACGTCCGGCGGCAGATCCGGGAGAGCTGCGGCATGCTGAAGCGCGTCGTCGGCGAGCAGGTCGTCATCGAGACGCGGATTGCGCCGGAAACCTACCCTATCCACATGGATCCGATCGAACTCGAGCAGATCCTGCTCAATCTGGTGGTCAATGCGCGGGACGCGATGCCCCACGGCGGAAACGTCACGATCTCCACCGCCAACGTCACATTGCGCGCTCGTGACGTCACTCATCGACAGGGAGTGCAGCCAGGTGACTACATTGTCGTCTCCGTTGCCGACAACGGCGGCGGAATGGACGAAAAAACCAGGGCCCGCATCTTTGAGCCGTTCTTTACCACCAAGGACCCGGGACGCGGAACGGGGATGGGCCTGGCGACCGTTTACGGCATCGTAAGCCGTTGTCGAGGCTTCATTGACGTTGAGAGCCGTCTGGGAAGCGGGACTCGGTTCGCCATCGTTCTTCCCCGCGCTGCGATTGGAATCGCGCCCCGTCAGATCAGCGACCGCCCGACGGAGGATCCGCGGGGATCAGAGACGATTCTCGTTGTTGAAGACGAGGAAGTGCTGAGGAATCTGATTCGACGGATACTGGAGGTCCACGGGTACACAGTTCTCTCTGCAACCAGCGGCGCCGCAGCACTTCAGGAACTCGAGGACAACGCCGCCATCGACCTGGTCCTGAGCGACGTCGTCATGCCCGAACTGGGCGGCTTTGCACTCGCCGGGCGAATGACGGCGGCGGGCCGCAAAACGCCGATCCTGCTGATGTCCGGATACCCCGACGTCGCGGAGTCGGAGAGAGCAACCGACGCCGAGTACCCGATACTGGCGAAGCCATTCACGAGTGATGTACTGGTTCGCGCGGTTCGGGATGCGTTGAACTCGCGGCCAGTCCCACTTCGGTCATGAGCAGCAGCAGTTCGACTTCGCCCTGAACCTCCAGCTTCCTCAGGACGTGGGCCCGATGCTTCAGGAACGTCTTGAGCGTGATCCCCAGTACATCGGCTGCGACCTTGTGATTCGCCCCCTGGAGCACTTGCTCCAGGACGTCACGCTCACGGCGCGATAGAGACCGCATGCGGATCTCAACGGACTTCCGTCGATTCCATTGACGACGCCATTCCGCATCCTCCTTCAGCGCCCGGGTGACCCGATCCAGCACGACTTCTGTTTGCAGCGGCTTTTCGATGACGTCGAACGCTCCATGCTGCAGCGCCCGGACGGCCACTCCGACATCCGCCAATCCCGTCATGAAAATGATCGGCAGAACGATGCCGCGCCGCTGCATCTCCTCCTGCAATGACAAACCATCCATTTCAGGTAATGCGATGTCCAGGAGCATGCAGTGGCAACTGCATTCGAAAGGCCCATAGCCTTTCAGAAAGTCGTCTGCCGAGCTGAAGCATATCGTCTGAATACCTTGAGGTTGAAGCATCCGTTCGATCACAAGCAGCGTTCCATCGTGGTCGTCAACGACGTAGGTAAGTCGCGAACTTGCTGTCATCGCAGAATCTCCAAGCGTTCCGCACCCATAACTCTCTTGTGCCTATTTCGTTGCGGCATTTCAGCTCCCTCGGCGCGGTGGGGGACAGAACATCAGCAACTTAATCGTAGGTCGTGATCCCATCCTGACAGCAATTCCCGGCTCATTTCCGTTAAAGTCAATTCGCCGCCCCAACTTGCGCGAACAATCTCGGACAGCCTGTCGTGCCGAGCGATTCCGACGTGGATGGGCATCGGACTGCCTGGTCGGCTGCCCCCAGCGGGAAGGCCGGAAGAGGGGAGTTCGAACCCGACTATTGCCGGTTGTTCCAAACTGAACTGCGGCGTCACTTCAGGGAGCGCAGCCCCTTGACTGGTTGCTGGGGTAAATCGCTGTCCTCAAGGACGCTCAAAGGGTGCTCTGGTCTGGCCAGCACCCCAAATGCGCATTGCAGCGCGGCATCCGATGTGTCCGCGTCGGCGAGGATCTCTCCTGTGCGACGTGGATCGTGGCCCTGAATCCGACGGTGACATCGGCACCCTTGCCTGAATCTGCGGCATGCAAACGAGGCGTCCGGTCGTAGACTGAGGCAGCACGGAAGGCGGGCTTACTCCAGGGTGCTGCTGCTGAAACCAGGCATCGTTCGGCAGATCGCCGGAACGCAGAAGCAGAAGCAAGGCATCCCACCGTCAGATGGTGAAACGCTATTGAACGCCGCTGCGAATGCGGCATTCTGGTTCGAAATCCCTGCCGAGGCGCTCGCCCCGCCTCATGCGACATTTCGCCGCGGCGTGAATGTGCGTGCGGCGGAATCCTGAGGCCTCGATCCTCGGACGTCAGCCTGGCGTCTACGGCAGCCTATGGATGAGATTCGTATGTCTGTCTTCCCATCCGTCGCCGGTCAGCAGGACCATTTTCGGCGACTTGGACTCTCACCACGCCTTCGATCGAGCCCTTGGATTCCGAACGTCATGATGGCATTGTCCGATCAGCGCACCAGAAAGTTCACGGTGTGCGCTGCCGCCTTGCCGCTGAGCTCGTCCTCGACTGTCAGCACAAGTGCATAGGGGCCCGGTGTGAGGTGCTGCGGAAGGTCGATCTTGTAGCTGTGGAAATAGTCATGGCGGATTGAGCGGCACGTGTCCTCCGTCGCGGGAAACGTGTTCTGCTCGACCGGTTGTCCGTCCGGTCCGCCGCGGCGGATCTCAATGTGGGACTTCAGCCGCGTGTGGTAGCCGCCGGATGCCGCCGGCTCGCTGCGGAAGTTGCGGACCTCCGCATACAGCAGCACCGGCTGTCCCGGACGAAACTCATCACGCTCATATCGGTCGAAGTTGCCGAAGCTGTTGATTTTGTAGCAGAAACTGACACTGCGGAGTTGCAGCGGGGCGATTGTCTCCAGTTGCCGCTGCGCGGATTCCAGCTGGTCCACGGTCAAAGCGACTCGGTCCGCTGCCCCCGGGACCGACTGCTCGTCGAAGTAGTTGGAGACGGCCCAGAACAGTTCGGTCCAGAACTCCTGCTCGTCCGGATCAATCCCCGGTATGGCCTGCTGAGCGAGTTGAGGTTGCTCGGCCATCAGGTACAGCATCCGGAGCCAGACTTGCTTCCTGACATAAGTCAGCCGCTCCGACTCGGACAGTCCGGGCTGCGCCGCAGCCACTTCCGCCTCGATGAGGGCTGTCAACCGCTGCAAAGTTTCCTGCCAGTAAGCGTCCTGCAGCGCGGCGCCGGACCGCGGAGGCGACACGGGATTGATGCCCGATTGAGAGGCGTCAAATGGGGCGGTCGGCAGACCTCCTGTGGCATTTCTGGACGCCAGCGTGGCGCCCGAGGCATTCGGCTGTGTGGATGCGGCCGGGAGTGCAGCGGGCCCATTGGGAGCAATCGACGGCATGTTTGGTTGACCATACGGCGACTGCTCATACGCCGTACGGGACGACGGCGATACGGAATTCGGAGGAGCGAGTCCTGGCTGGCCTGGGGCGTCGATTCCTTCGCCGTTGCGCCCGAAAGGGGAGATGCCTGTCGAAAGAGACGTGGCTCCGTTTGGCTCCGGGGCACTTAGCGCCGTCCTGGCCGCAAACTGCGATGAATCGACTGCGGCCGGAGATTCGTCATAAGGCTGGAAGCCGAGTTGCGGAGCATGAAACGTCTGATTGGGGCGGATGTTGGGCGAAATGTGAGGCAGCGCATCGTCTGCTTCCTGCGCAAAGGTCGTCTGTGCGATCGTCGCCGGAGGAGCTGCCGCGTGCGCGCCGTGCGCCGCTGCTTCCATACGCCGCGCCTGCAGGACGTAGGGGACCATCTTCGGATCGAGCGTCTGCAGGTATTCAGTCCAGCGCTGGCGTTCGGCCCCGGGCAGGTCTTTGAGTTCCTGCTCGACGAGCGTCAGCGTCGCAGCGTCCATGGAGCGCGCCACCGCAGGGGGTGTCGACGCCGGCGCATCGCTGGGGGCGAGAGGCTCGGGCTCGCGGCGGGATTCGGAGACGGTCCGTGTGGGCGTCTGCGTTGTGTTCTCGCTGCTGGGGGCGTCGGCGTCGCGGGCGGAGGCGGCGCGCGAGAACAGCGCATCTCTTGTGGGAGAGACCGTCGTACACCCCGCGCTCGCCAAGGGAAGACAGAGCGCGATGCGGACGAAGGCTATGCGCATCGTCATTGCGGCATCCTTGCGCGACGAAGTAACGTCAGGTCGAATTGGGGAAAAACACGCGGCGCAGTCGCGCCGGTCGAGACGTGAATATCGGGGGGGCGGGAAGGCTATCGAATTGCTCTTGCGGCCACAAGACCGGATCAACCCCGAATTGACACTGAAATTGACGTCACTCACGGACGCGCGTAGGCGGCGCGAATTGCGGCGTTGGCAGAGAGGAATGCCTCCCGCCAGCGGTAATCGTTCAGGAGGCCCGTGGCGTCCCGATGCATCTGAGTGTAAGCGGCGAATAGTGCTTCAATTGTTGCCAGCCCGGCCGCGGGATCCGAAAACAGCTTGGACATGCGCGGATAAGCGGTGCGCCACGGACCGAGGCTGACGACGGGGAGTGCGGCGAAACTGGGAGCCATCCGATCGGCCAACCGCCACGTGCCGTCCAGCAGCAGCAGCCCGCGGTCACGATGTTCGACGGATAGCGGAGCGCCCCCCAAGCCGAGCCTCACGTAGCCGTCGAGTGGCTCCGGCCCGACATCCGGAAACGTCCAGAATCGAAATCCTGGACGTCCCCGGAGCGGCTCGACCGAGCATTTGCTGCGACGTTCCCTGGGGTGGACAACGATGATCGTTGGTGGAGCGGGCGCTTCCGGCTGCATACCGCTCACGTTCCCTGAATCACCTGTACCTGGTTCTCAAGTTTGGCGATTTCGGCCTCCAATCGCGGGATGTCGGCTGGATCGTCCGGCTGACGCCTGGCGCCGGCTAATTGCTGCTTGAGCTGAGTGATTTTCTTACGTGCAGTGTCGAGCTGCTTGCGTTGCTTTTTGTTGAGTTCCATCGCGGGGGATCGCTGTGAGGGGAGCGTCAGGAGGATTCAGAAATTATATCCTGAGCGGCCGGCCGCAGCAGCATCGATCCCGAAGCGCCGAACGGCCGGGCTGCGTGTCGCGATGCCGTTCTCGGATTCGCCCACTCCGACATGGTTCAGCCGCAGCAGGGTGACCTACCATGGGCCGCCGCCGGTCCGCGGTGGATGAGTAGACCTTCAGATTCAGGAGCAGATCATGGGGTTGATTCAGGAATTCAAGAAGTTCGCGCTCAAAGGGAACGTCGTCGATATGGCGGTCGGCATCGTGATCGGCGGCGCGTTCACCAAGATCGTCAACTCACTGGTCGGCGACATCCTGATGCCGCCGATCGGTGCGATCGCTGACGGCGAGAGTCTCGTTGGTCGATTCTGGTGGCTCGGCGGCGGAGATAGCCCTCCGACGACGCTTCAGGAAGCCCAGGCGTCCGGCGGGGCATTCGTTGCGTGGGGCCAGTTCACGCATGTGGTCCTGGAGTTCCTGATCGTGGCCGTCGCGCTGTTCATCGTCGTGAAGCTGATGAACGAGGCACGCGAGTACTTTGACGCCGACCGGGAAGCACCGCCGCCGCCGGAGGCGCCGGAAGATGTCAAGCTGCTCCGTGAAATTCGCGACCTGCTGCAGGTGAAAGGGAACTGACGACGTCCGCCGCTTTGCAAAGAGGGTTTGAACAGGAGGAAGCAGAGTGAGGCGGGCCTGAGTGGCGCCATTTACTCAATTGCCTGCTTCCGGCGAATCTCAGTTCTCTGTCCCCTCCGTTTTCTCCTGTTCGACTTTCTCCGCCTTTCGGAAGACGACGATGTGCTGGCGGGGGAGCTTGTCGATCGTTTCGACGAATTCGAGGCCGAGTTCGGGAACGCCTGCCTCGCGCTTGACCTGCTCTTCGCTCATCTTGTGGACTTCCTTGATGGGAACCGTGGGGTCCTCCTTGCGGTACTCCACGAACGCGACGCGCCCACCGGGCTTGAGGGACTTTGAGATCTCCAGCAGCATCTCGTAGGGGAAGTCGAATTCGTGGTAGACGTCGACCATCACGACCAGATCGACCGTCTCCGGCTTGAGACGCGGTGATTTGTTGGTGCCGAGGATCGGCTCGATGTTGGTGATGCCGGACTTCTTGCAGCGGGCAGCGAGAGCATCGAGCATCTCCTGCTGAATGTCGACGGCGAGGACCGTTCCCTCCTTGCCGATGCGGTCGGAGATGAGGGCGCTGATCACGCCGGAGCCGGCGCCGATGTCGGCGACGACCATGCCGGGCTCGAGATCGAGCGAATCCACGAGCAGCGTCAGTTTCTCTTCACGTTCGCGCTCCGGCCGCTCCAGCCAGAGGATGCCCTGGTGCCCCATCACGTAGGCGATCTCGCGCCCCATGTAGAACTTGCCGATGCCGTTGGGATCGTGGTCCTCCCGGAACGAGTAGCGCGGGTTCTCCTCTGATTCGGCGGCGTCGTCCGCGTACGCGAACGCTGCGAGAAAAAGACCGGTCAGGAGAGTCGGCAGGATGCGGCGGTAGGACAGCATGGCGATCGGGCCTGCGGATTGCATCGATTTGCTCCACTCGCTCCGCGCGTGGAAGGATGTCGTCACGTTTCTCATGGCGAGTCGCGGTGAAGGCTCAGCGTCCTTGCGCGCGACTCACGGAGTGAGTCGCCTACATCGGAACTCCATTGGTGACGGACTTCGTGTTCATGGCGGCTGTCCATTCCTCGACGTCAAGCTGGCGGGCGTCGTCAATCAGGAACTTGGGGATATCATCGACGACGGCGTATGCCAGCCGGCAGGATTCCGAGGAGCAGACGTAAGCGTCGTCCGTTCCCTGCACTTCAGTGCGGCACTTGGGACAGACGAGAGTGATGCCGATGTCGCGGGGCATGGATGTTTGAGGCTCGTGTGAAGTTCGACGCAAAGGCGCGGAGTCGCCAAGACGCGCAAAGGAAAATGTTGGTCAGTGGGTGACTGCTTGTATCCAGGTTGCCTTGCTGCCGCTGCGGGCTCCTGACGTTTCCTGCCCCTCTCCTTCTTCTCGCTTCTTTGCGCCTTGGCGTCTTTGCGTCAGATCCTTCCGGGCTGGTCGTCAGAACCCGCGGGCGGTGCGGATGTCTTCCATGTTGCGGAGATCGTAGTCGACGCCGGTGTAGTCGAGCATACGGCAGAGCGAGCGAACGGCTACCCCCATTCCGTCGGGGCCGCTGAAGCCGCCGAACTGGCCGCCCCCCTTGAGATGCGGCTCAAGTTCGAGGAACACGCCGGGCGCTCCCAGCTTCTGCATGCGGGCCGTCATTTCAGGGAGGTGATCGCGGAGGTCGCGGAGGATCATCTCGTGCGCCGAATCGCCGAACGTGGCGGGGACGAAGTTCCTGAGGCGCTCCTCATCGACGACTCCGGTCCACTTGAGGCTGGGGTCGACCTTGTAGTCTTTGATGTGGGCCCAGCCCATGCAGTGCCGCATGGCGGCGTATTCCTGGTAGACCTCGACCCAGTTGAGGTTCTGCGACGAGAGATTGCCCCCGTCGAAAATGCAGACGATGTTCGGGCGGTTTGCCTTCTCGGTCAGTGCGGCGAGGAGGCGGCCGTTCTGGCCGATGAGGTTGGCTTCGACTTCCAGACCGTAGGTGAGGCCGTGCCGGGCGCATTCGTCGGCCATGGCCACCAGCCGTTCGACGGCCTGATCGACGTACTCGAACGGGTCTTTGCCGCGGGGGTGGTAGAAGGAGAAGCCGCGGATGAGTTTCGCGTCGAGCGCTTTCGCGACGCGAATGGTGCGGGCGACTTCGGTTTCGAGGTACTGTTCGAACGGGACGTACTTGTTGTGGGTGCCGTCGTCGACATCAAGGAGCTTCACCTTGCCGATGCGGGAGCCGATGCTGGCGACACTCATCCCGTACTCGGCGTGCAGCTGCTTCAGGTGAGCGAGCTTGTCCTCGCTGAGGTCGACGACGTGCTCGACCTGTCCGGCGCCGGTGACGTCCACGAACCGCGGCGTGTAGTAGCGGAGTCCGAGTCCGGCGAGGACGGCGAGCTGTTCGACGGCCGTCTTCTTGTTGGCGGCTTCGTCGGCAAAGGCACTCAGGATGATGGTCGGACGCTCAGGCATGATGCGGTCGGCTGCGGGGTGGTAGAATGCGGAGGGTCATGGAACGGCTCCATTATAGGCCGGGGGGGGATGGTCACCAGTCAGACGGACGCCCGGGCTGTTTCGCTCGTGCGCGGGTAAGGCATGCAAGGCGCGCGTTGCGCTTACGACTGGGGGGCTGTGATTCTTGTGCATCTTACGTGCGCCTTGCGTGCATCTTGTGTTGTGGTGGCCAGCGTGTGGTTGATGGGCGACCATTGAAGCAGCGTGCTGTGCGGGGCTCTGTTTGACGAGTCTCTTCGAGAGATTGACTCAGCAGGTTCACAGATACTGCGCTGGTTGCGCCTGATGGACTTCGGCGGAATGGAACGAGAATGAAATCACACACTGAGTACCTGACGTTCAATCTGCCGGCGCGGATGGGGTTTGAGAACATCACGCCGCGGGTGGAGGAGATCGTGCGGGAGAGCGGGGTGCGGGAGGGGCTGGTGCTGGTGAATGCGATGCACATCACGGCGAGCGTGTTCATTAACGATGATGAGCCGGGGCTGCACGAGGATTACAAGCGATGGCTGGAAGGGCTGGCGCCGTTCGACGCGTCGCCGCAGCGGTACGCGCACAACCGGACGGGGGAGGACAACGCCGACGCCCACATGAAGCGGCAGGTGATGGGGCGCGAGGTCGTGGTGGCGATCACCGGCGGGAAGCTGGACTTCGGGCCGTGGGAGCAGATCTTTTACGGGGAGTTTGACGGGAAGCGGGAGAAGCGGGTGCTGGTGAAGGTGATCGGGGAGTAGCGCACGTTGCTCAGTTTAGCAGCGCCTCGAAGAGGAGCGCGGCGCTTGCCGACACGCTCCTCTGGCTGGTCGCGGCTAAATGGAAGTCGGATGGTAGTGGGATGGTTGTCGCCCGTTCCGCCGGCTAGGGCGCCAGGAGTTTGTCGAGCAGGAACTCGACGTGGTTCGCGTACGGCGCTGGTTCCGAGACGCCCGGGATCAGCAGATAGCATTCGTGTCCGAGTTCATCTGCTTTTTCTTTCAGCTTCACGCCGTAGACCGGGTGGTGAATGCCGTGGCCTGCGTTTTCTGACGGGAGCGTCATGTTGTCGCCGTAGAGCATGTAGAGCGGCGGATCATCGGCGTCCACATGATTGTAGGGAGAAAATTCCACGTAGAGGTCGTGGTACTGGTCGTAGTTCTCTAGGGCGGCCGCCATGGATTCGGCTCCGACGGAGGTCCAGATCATGGCGTGATCGAGGACCTTCGGGCCCAGCCAGGGTTCGATGATCTTCGGATCGATGGATGTCTGTCCCGCGTTGGCGACGGCGGCTATGACCCGCGTCGACTCTCGGAGCACGGGATCCTCGGCCTGGGGATCCGCCAGGTCGTCGTGCAGCAGCAGCCACATGGACGTGCACGCGCCCGCACTGCCGCCGGTGAGGGCGATGCGATCGGGGTTGATGTTCCATTCTTCCGCTTTGGACCGCAGGAACTGGATCGCGCGGGCGGCATCGTGGACGGGCGCCGGCAGGGGTGCTTCACCGCTCAGCCGGTAGTTGACGGCGGCGTACGAGATGCCCTGTTTCAGGTAGTGGACGTAGTTCGCGGGATTCTGTTGCTTGTTGCCGCCGCGCCATCCGCCTCCGTGGATATACACCAGCAACGGCCGTGGTCCTTCGCCTTCCGCCTGCCAGAAGTCCAGCACGTTCGCCGCGTGCGGTCCATAGGCGACATCCGCCTGCGTAGGGCTCGGGGCGTCGTCCGCGGCCAAAGCGGGAGCGGCGACGATCAGCCAGAGACAAGTCCAGGCGGCCATTCTCATTGGGGGTTCCCTTTGACTGCGAAGGCGACCGATTGGGCCGGGTGATAGTGGGTAATCCTCCCATAACATATCACGATCTCGCGTCGCCAGAGTGCGGCACTGGTTGGCGATGTCGATGCATTCAAGGCCGCTGCCTCCCTGTGCGCTGTGTGCGGTGATTCGCTGCCTGATGGCACGCACCCACAATTCCGGATCGCTACACTTGGAGAGGGCCGCACGGGAGGGTCGCTATCGTGACCGGCGTTGAGAGTTGCTGCCGCAGGCAGCGATTTTGGCAGGGACTGATAATGCAGTGGTCCTCACCGGTTGTTGCCTTTGTCGCCTGCTGCGGGTCATTGGCGATCGCGGATGATCGGGCCTCGATTGAGAGCGAGGATGCTCGTCGAGTCGCTATTGCATTTGCAGAGGCGCTGCAGGCCGGGGAAGCGGCGTCTGCGGCGGCGCTGGTGGACTGGGACGGCGTGGTGGGGCGGGCGACGGGCGGATTTGGGAAGAGTCCGGAGGTGGTCGCGGCGCGGGAGGCGTTTGCGGCCCGGTTTCTAGAGAGCATCCGGAGCAGCGGGGGGCTGACTTCGCAGGTGGCGGAGGCGGTGGAGCAGGGGGGGAGTTATCGGCTGCTGCGGATGCGGGAGGAGGACCGGGCGCCGCGAGCGGTGTTCCGGCTGGTGATCCCGGACGGGGGCGGGGTCAATTATCACGTGCTGGAGTTTGGTCGGGGAGCGGACGGACGCGTGCGGATTGCGGATGTGTTCATCGGGACGGCGGGGGAGCGGTTCTCGCATTCGCTCAGGCGGACGTTCGTGCCGCAGGCGGCGGAACTCGTCGGTGCGGACGCGATGTCAGAACCTGACCGGCGGATGCTGGATCAGGCAGAATTATTGGGGAGCGCGGGCGAACTGCTGGCGGCGGGGGATCCGGCGGCGGCGCTGGCGGTGATTGAGGCGCTGCCGGAGGGGAGCGTGCTGGATCAACCGTTGCGGCTGTTGCGGCTGGCGGCGGCGGAGCAGATTGGAGCGGACAAGTATGTACGCATCGTCGGCGAGCTGCGGGACCCGCGGGGTGGAGAATTGAGTCTGGAACTCGTTTCGATCGACGGGTTCGCCCGGCTGGGAGAATTCGATGCGGCGCTGGCGGCGATTGACCGGTTGGAGACAGCGGTCGGCGGTGATCCTTATCTGAACGTGCTGCGGGCCGGTATCCTGTATCAGGCGGGGCGGCTGGACGAGGCCGCGGCGAAGGCGCGGAAGGCGATCGAGGAGGACCCGACGCTGGAGGATGCGTACTGGCAGTTGACGACGATCTCGCTGGATGAGGGGGAATTCGAGGTCACTGTGGAGATGCTGACGCTGCTGGAGGAGCGGCTGAAGATTGGCATTGCCGACCTGACGGACATCCCGGCGTACGCCGAGTTCGTGGAGTCGCCGGAGTATGCGAAGTGGATGCGGTCGCGGGGGAGATAACCACGGAATACACGGAAGGGACGGAAGGGGATTGTTGCGGGAGCTGCTGTCGGGGGAAGGAGTATCATCCGGATGAACGCCGGATCGCGGTTTCCGGTGCTGCGCACACAGGTTGTTCCAACCTGTGCTACCCGATGATTGATGTGAGCCTGTCATGGTGCGGCTGAACGGCCGGACCTTATCACAAAGGAGTTGTCATGTTTCGACTGATTCGGCCGGCCTTGGGGCTGGCGATGGCGATTGTGTTGTGCGTTTCGCAGCCGGCTTCGGCTCAGCTGTTTGATTTTCCGTTTGCGGCGCCGCAGCAGCAGAAGGCCCAGGAAGTGGGGCCTCAGATTGCGGTGTTTTCGCTGGAGGGGCCGGTGACGGAGCGCCCGGGGGATGTGGATCCGTTGTTCGGGAATCCGAACAGCGAGTCGCTGCAGTCGCTCGTCACGCGGATGGACGCGGCGGCGGAGGATGAGGACGTGCAGGCCGTGGTGCTGATGACGACGGGGGCCTCGCTGGGACGGGGGCAGATTGAAGAGGTCCGCAGTGCGATGGCGCGGCTACAGGAAGCCGGGAAGCCGGTGTATGCGTATGCGGATTCGCTGGATACGGAGACGTACCAGCTGCTGTGCGGGGCGACGCGGCTGTCGGTCGCGCCGACCGGGGACGTGTGGGTGACGGGTCTGTACGGCGAGAGCCTGCACGTGCGGGGGCTGCTGGACATCCTCGGCGTGCGGCCGGACTTTCTGACGTGCGGCGACTACAAGAGCGCCGCGGAAATGTTCACGCGGACGAAGCCGAGCCCGGAGGCGCAGGAGATGGAGGACTGGCTGTTCGACAGTCTCTACGAGTCGCTGGTGCAGTCGATCGCGGATGCGCGGGAGGTGGAGCCGGAACAGGTGAAAGAGTGGATCGACACCGGGCTGTATTCGGCGGAGTCGGCGCAGGAGGCGGGGCTGATCGATGAGGTGGAGCATCGCCAGGACTTTGCGGCGATGTTGAAGGAGGAGCACGGCGAGGAGATTGCGTTCAACAAGTCGTACGGGAAGGAAACCGGCATGGGGCTGGACATGTCCAATCCGTTCGCGGCGATGGCGCTGCTGATGGGGGGGCCGGACGCGATGCAGTCGACGAAGCCAAAGCAGGACACGATCGCCATCGTGTATGTGGACGGGGCGATCATGCTCGGAGAGCCGCAGCAGTCGATTCTCGGGCTGGTCGACGGGGCGTACAGCGGACCGATCCGCCGGGCGCTGGACAAGGTGGCCGAGGATGACAGCGTGAAGGCCGTGGTGCTGCGGGTGAACTCGCCCGGAGGGTCGGCGATCGCGAGTGAGATCATCCTGGATGCGGCGAAGCGCGTGGCGGAGCGGAAGCCGCTGGTGGTCTCGATGGGGGACGTGGCTGCGAGCGGCGGATATTACGTCGCCTGCGGGACGGACACGATCTTCGCGGACCGGATGACGATCACCGGATCGATCGGAGTGGTTGCCGGGAAGGTGGCGACGACCGACATGTGGCGGCGGATCGGGATCAACTTCCATCCGGTCAAGCGGGGTGAGAACGCCGACATCCTGGCGACGTCGGACGTATTCACCGACGAGCAGCGGGAGATCCTGCAGGGGTGGATGGACGAAGTCTACGGCGTGTTCAAGGGGCACGTCGTGGAGGCGCGTGGCGACAAGCTGACGAAGGAGATCGATGAGCTGGCGGGGGGGCGGGTCTATACCGGCGAGCAGGCGCTGGAACTGGGGCTGGTCGATGAGATCGGCGGCCTGGACGTGGCGATCCGGCACGTGGCTGAGGAGGCCGGGCTGGAGGACTACGAGATCAAGACGGTGCCGGAGCCGAAGAGTTTTCTGGAGACGCTGCTGGCGAGCCTGACGGGAGAGTCGGACAAGGATTCGGGCGAGTTGCGGCTCAATACGCCGCGGCTGTCGACGGCGTTTCTGGAGCAGGCCGGGCCGGTGCTGGAAGCGGCGGATCCGCGGCGGGTGCGGTTGCTGCATCAGGCGGCGCAGCAGCTGGACATTATTCAGCAGGAGCGGATGTCGCTGATGATGCCGCTGATGGATATCCAGTAGTCCGGGCCGATCCGGGCTGCTGACCCGTGAGGCTGCGAATGAGCCGCGCCCGGCAGCGGGTGGGCGGGTATAATGCACATTGCCGTGCATGACCGCTCCCTGCCGGTCGCGGCTCTTTGATTTTGTCGATTCGCCCTTGCGGCTGCCGAGGCATCCGATGGACAACCTGCCCACGATCGAACTGCTTGAGTCCACGCATACGTTTCCGTGCGCGTACACGTTCAAGGTGATCGGGCTGGCGGAGGAGAACTTCGTCGGCCGGGTAGTGCAGTCGGTGCGGGGGGAGTTGCCGGAGGACAACGAGCCTCCGTTCTCATCGCGGCGCACGGCGGCGGGTCGTCACGTGAGCGTGACGATTGAGCCGACGCTGGACGGGGCGTCGCAGGTGCTGGACATTTACCGTTCGCTGAGTGAGCTGGAGGGACTGGTGCTGTTGCTCTAGCTAGGCAATCTGTGATGGGACCGGTCGAGATAGTCCGAGCGGCGACGTAGCGGATAGGGAATGCCGGGGCCGGCGCGTCGAAGCCTGCGCTGCCGGTGTGGGTGGCAAAGATCTCAGCCGTCAAGTCGGAGTTGCCGTGCGCGCTGCTGGCGGATGTTTGCGTCAGGGGCACGCCGGCTCGTACTGCTGTGGAACTCCGGCCGGCGCAAGGAAGCAGCCCGGCTCCGCAAGGAGGCCGGGCTGTCTTACCCGATGGGAGTCTTACCAGGTGAACAGGACGTCGTCGAACCGCAGGCTGCGGTCGATCACCGGACGCTGCAGGAAGAGATTATCACTGCCGACGGAGAGATAATCGCCCTTGTGCGACAGCCCAGCATTGGCGGCCTGGATCTCCTGGACGAAGCGCACCTGGATAAAGTTGTCCAGCTCCAGAGCAGTCAACTGCCGGTTTCCGTCGAAGTCGGCTTGGTCACGGTGGGTGCTCAACGCCTGAACGAAGAAGGCACTCAGGAATCCGCCGAACCGGCTGAGGTCCTCCGAAGCTTCAACGGTGAACGGCACGGTGGAGGTGACGTCTTCCTGCGAAGAGAAGAGGCCCATGCGGCCGGGAGCCGCCGTGACGTCCTTTGCGAATCCGCCGCTCATGCACGAGTCGAGGACGACAAGGCAACGACCGGCGGTAGACGTATTCAGCACCTCGGCCAGCTCGTCGTCGAGAATGGATCCGTCCCAGACGGAAAGCGTTTCGTGCACCCCGTCAGGATCCTGCGCATCGGCGATGCCTGTCTGTGTGCTGCCATGACCGGAATAGAAGAAGACCAGCATGTCGTCCCGCCCGGCGCTTCCGGCCAGCCGTTGCAGGGACCCCAGGATGTTCCGGACCGTGGCATCATCGTTCAGCAGCTGGACGCAATCTTCGGATCGCATGGAAAACTGCGTGCGAAAGAGATCGCACACGGTGACGGCGTCATCGTCACAGAACTGCATATGGTCTTCGCCGTTGGGATGAATTCCGACGAATACGCCCAGGATCCGGCCGGAGGTTGCCAGCCGTCCCGGAGCGGGTGGAGCAGTTTCGGAATCCTCGCCGTGATCTCGAGGCAGAAGGTTAGTGCCGAGCATTGCGGGAGTTCGTCGCGGCCGCGTCGGGGGAGCACTAATCGTTTCAATGCAGAGGCGGTAGCGTCCGGTCTCATTCGGGGCGAAGCTGCTGACGGCGATGCAGTACAGGCCGTCTTCGGTCAGAACAGTTTCGATGACGCTGTGTCCGGTCTGTCCCTCGAAGTCATCGTTGACGAGCGTCTCGCCACCAGGGCTGACGAGGGCGACGAGGGTGTCGAATTGGCCTGAGGAGAGGCTGATTCGAACCCGCTGCCCCACTCGCCCCTCCCAGTCGTATCCATCTGCAAACTGTCCTTCCGGGAGCACCAGATCCCCGTTTTCTAACTCGCCGCTGACCGTGGCCTGAAGTGGCGACTCAATGACAGCAGTGGGCGACGAGTTCGAGGTTTCAGTGGGTGTGAGGAACTCGGGCGATTGCTGAGCAAGGGCCACTGAAGGGGCTCCGAGCGCCAAAGTAACGACGGCAAGCTTTGCGAACGCCTTCGATCGGATCAATCTGAGCAACATGGCGGCTTCTCCGTGTCCGGGAGGTCGCCGAGCGGAGTGGGCCCGCCAGGCGGTGGATGGGGTCACCAGTACGGGTCTGGTTACGCCCACTCTGACGGCCGCCTGAAAATGCGGTTTAGCGCGAATTGCTCAGATGCCGCGGGGATGGCGAAGCGCCCGCGTCGAACAAGTCCAATACAGAACTTTGGTGGAGCCCGACGGACGGGGCGCGGGCGCGGTCTCCGAAGCACTGTTTGTCGACATCACCTCCGCTTGGGCCGGTAGGTGTGGGTGGCCTGGGCGAAGGCGGCTTCGGCGCTTTCCATGATGGTTTCTGAGAGTGTGGGGTGGGCGTGGATGCTTTCGGCCACGTCGCGGGCGAGGGCGGCGGTTTCGACGGCGAGGACCCCTTCGGCGATGAGTTCGCCGGCGCCGGCCCCGACGATGCCGACGCCGAGGACGCGGTCGGTTTCGGGGTCGAAGATCATCTTGGTGACGCCGTCGGTGCGGGCGATGGACTGGGCGCGGCCCGAGGCGGCCCAGGGGAAGCGGACGACTTTCACGTCGCGGCCTTCCTGTTTGGCCTGCGTTTCGGTGAGGCCGCACCAGGCGACTTCGGGGTCGGTGAAGACGACGGCCGGGATGGCGATGTTGTCGAAGGCGGCCGGTTCCCCGAGGAGGGCCTCGACGGCGACTTTGGCTTCGCGGGTCGCCTTGTGGGCGAGCATGGGTTCGCCGGCGACATCGCCGATGGCGAGCAGCTTGGGGTCGGCGGTGCGGCGCTGGGGGTCGACTTCGATGAAGCCGCGGTCGGTGACTTTGGCTTTGGTGTTTTCGAGGCCGATGCCTTTGCCGTTGGGGATGCGTCCGACGGAGACGAGGACGCGGTCGAACGTCTGCGGGGACTCGACGCCTTCCCCTTCGAGGGTGGCGACGATGCCATCGGGCGTCGCTTTGAGGCCGGCGACTTTGGTGTTCGCGTGGATCGCCTGGAACTGCTTGTCGAGCCGCTTCTTGAGGGGGATGACGAGATCGGGGTCGGCCCCGGCGAGGATGGCGGGGAGCATCTCGACGACGGTGACTCTGGAGCCGAGGGCGGCGTAGACGGAGCCCATTTCGAGGCCGATGTAGCCTCCGCCGATAACGAGGAGGCGGCCGGGGATGTCGGGCAGGTCGAGCGCGGCGGTGGAATCCATGACGCGCGGGTCGCCGATGTCGAACAGCTTGGGGAGGGCGGGGCGCGAGCCGACGGCGATGATGCAGTGATCGAACGTCAGCTTGCCGCTGGAGCCGTCGGCGTGTTCGAGCTTGAGCGTCGTCGAGTTTTCGAACGTGCCGCGGGCCTGGATGAGCTGGACGCCGCGGGCCTTGCACAGCTGTTTCACGCCGCCGGTGAGCTGGCCGACGACGCGGTTCTTGAAGTCGCGGAGTTTGTCGACGTTGAAATCCGGCTTGCCGAAGGAGACGCCCCACTCGGCGGCTTCGTGAGCCTCGTGGATGATCTTGGCGACGTGCAGCAGTGCCTTGGAAGGGATGCAGCCCCGATTGAGGCAGACGCCGCCGGGCTGGGGATCCTGATCGATGATGGCGACGTTCATGCCGTGATCGGCGGCTACGAAGGCGGCGGGGTAACCGCCGGGACCTCCGCCGAGGACAGCGAGCTGGATGTGGGTGGGGGTGGAGTCGGGCATGGAAAGCTTTGAGCAGGTCTATCGATGGAGGGAGTTTCGGGAACGGATTCAGGTCTTCTTCGTTCGCTTCTTCTTAGTCGTTGTCTTCCGCTTCAACTTCGGCCTCAGCGATTCGCGGTATTCCCGACCAAGTCGCATTGCTTCCTCGAAGTGGGGATCACCGGCGTACAGCCCTCGCACCTTCTGCCACCACGGACGATCATCCTTCGGAATTCCAAGCTTCTCTCGCAGGTCTGCGAGGTCGCGTTCGATCTCCTCAATCCGATGTGTCAACTCGGCAATAGTCGGGCGGCTCATGGATCCTCCAGGCTAATAGCATTGCAGACACACCCAGGCTCGGTCGAATCTCAGTTCCTGCAGGTCTTCAGTTCGAATCCAGAAGTACAGCCGGCCTACGTCCACCCACATCCAGCCGACGCTCGCCTCGTCTGAATCCAATTGCAGGAGCAAGCGCCAGTCTGCCGCTCCGGCTCGCAGCGTCGCGAACCTTGAGTCACGGTAAACGTCTGAGTTTCCGCAGTAGATGCCGTTTGAGGCGAGCTGACATTCCAGTTCCATTGGGTTTTGAATGACCTGTGGATGCCCCAGGAGGCGGTGGTGCATCGCACCTGATGATCCCACGAGTTGCTCCTGCAGGTTGAGATACTCCTCTCCCTCAGCATCCGTCATCGAGTCGAGCGAACTCCAGTCGGGCAAAGTCATTTCAGGTTCGAATTCGACTTCACAGTGCCGGAAACGGAACTCATTGGAAAGTTGCTCAGGAGGTAAAGCGGTCGAGAACTCCTGATCACGATCGAAAAACTGGACGAGCCAGCCGTTACGGTCGGCGGGATCATAGCCCCACGGCTGATCCTCAATGCCGTAGAAGAACGACAGCAGCCCCGACTCTGGCAACCCGTCAATCGGCTCGGGGACGTCCCGAAGATTGATCTGGCACAGAAAGCTCAGCGGGTAAACTGCACGCTCGTCCTGCGGGTCAGCAGAGTCGGGACGTGGTCGCATTGGCCACGTCCAGCCTGAGGGAACGTCGGGACAGCCGCCGAAACGTGATTCGGCAACCTGCTTCACCTCAGAGACTGGTCGCGGTCGAAGTCGCCAAGAGGGACGCAACGACATTCGAAGCGTCTCATTCCGATCAGAAACCGAAATGCGATTGATCAGGTGCACCGCCCGCTCGAACGGCTGCGCAAAGATTGATGCCATTGAACCGCCTGGGAGTACTTACTTTCGATCCAGCTCCTCAAAGACCGCCTTCATCAGCAACGGCCAGACGACGGTGGCGTCGGCCATGACTTCGGCGAAGCGGCCGCCGTCGCGCGGGGCGACGAACTTGCCCCAGCTGACTCCTTCCGAGTAGGTGCAGCCGGAGAGGCCGCCCCAGTGGACGGGTTCGGGGCAGATGCGGATGGCGTACTTGAAGCGGGGGGGCGTGAGGTCGCTGCCGACGCGGTGGTTAGTGATGTCGTAGAAGGGGGCGACCTGCTGGGCCCAGTTGCGCGGGACGCCGCCACCGATCGTGAAGATGCCGAGCGTAGCTGCGCTGCCTACGAGGCGGGCGTACTCCAGCATGTCGAGGAACGGGTTGAACGGCGGAGGGACGCGGAGGAGCTCGTCGGCAGTGAGCTTCCGGGGGTCGTGGCCGTGCTCTTTCACCCAGCGGCGCATGGCCCAGGTGGCGACGTCGAGTCCGACTTCGCTGTCGGTGAAGGCCGGGATGAAGACGGGGACGTCCTGTCGGAATGCGCTGCGGAGGATGCCGACGCCCATGTCGCCTTCGTCGAGCTTACGGCCGATCTCGCGGCAGAGGCGGGCGCTGGACCAGACGCCGTCCTCGGGGGTGACATCCTCGAGCGTTGCTCGCACCAGCTTCTCGACGTCGTTGAGATTGGCCTCCATTTCGAGCGTGTCGTAGATGCGGTTGTAGCCCTGCTCGAAGAGTGTCTCGTCGGACTTGGTGGGGTCGTACCGGTAGTGGGTGAGGCCGATGGACTCGGTGAGGCCGTGGGCCATGAGGGCGCCGGTGGAGATGACGCAGCTGACGAGGCCGCGGTCGATCATCTCGCAGACGATGCGTCCCTGCTTGGCGACTGTCATGGCTCCGGAGAGGGTCATGACGACCTTGCAGTCGGGATTGCGGGACATCTCGAGGAAGATGTCGAGCGCTTCGCCGAGCTGGCGGCCGGCGAAGGCGGTGCGGGACATGGCGCGGACCAGTTCCGCAAAGGAGCCGACCCGGGCGAGGTCGAGGGATTCGAGAGGCTGCAGGCCGTCGCTGCGGCCGTCGTGAAGTTCGCGGTGGTCCATGGCATTCCGAAATCTGTGTGTTGGGGAAGTATGACGCAAAGGCGCAGAGACGCCAAGACGCGCGAAGGGGATTGGGTGGAGTGGTGAGTGGTGAGGATTTGAGGAATCGAGGAATCGAGGAATCGAGGCGTGGAGGAGTGGAGGGGAGTGTTGCCGCGGGCGCCGGTGACGCGTTGTTGGGGTGTGGGGGTCGGATCCTGGCGGCGAGTGGCGTCTTTGCGTCGAGAATCTGCGGCAAGCGCTCTTGTCAACTACGGTCTCGACGCCAGAATTGACACTTATTCGCGGCCCGCTATAGTCCGCCTCTTTGCGCGCACCCCCTTGCTGAGGACTGTGCCTGATGACCGAAACTGAAGTGATGCCGGCGCAGAACTGGACTGCCGTTGACGCCAGCGAGTTCTACGACGTTCCGCGCTGGGGGAAGGGGTACTTTTCCGTCGGGAAGAACGGGCACGTGCTCGTGCATCCCGACCGCAATCCGGCGAACTTCATCGATCTGAAGGAACTGGTGGACCGCCTGCAGCTGCGCGGGCTCGACCTGCCGATCCTGGTCCGGTTCAACGGCATCCTCAAGGACCGGCTGCGCGACATCCACGACGCGTTCGCGCATGCGATCAAGGAGCACGACTACAAGGGGACTTACGCCTGCGTCTACCCCATCAAGGTCAATCAGCAGCGCGAGGTGGTCGAGAAGATCATCGAGTACGGGAAGCCGTACGGGTTCGGACTGGAGGCGGGCAGCAAGCCGGAACTGCTGGCGGTCGTGGCGATGACGGACCCGGCGACGCCGATCATCTGCAACGGCTTCAAGGATGACGAGTTCATCGAGATGGCGCTGCTGGCGCAGAAGATCGGCCGGCAGGTGATTCCGGTCGTCGAGAAATACACCGAGCTGCCGCTGATCCTGAAGTATGCCGAGAAGGTGGGTGTGCGGCCGCAGATCGGGATGCGGGTCAAGCTGGCCGCGCGGGGCTCGGGCCGCTGGCAGGCGTCCGGCGGGTACCGTTCCAAGTTCGGACTGACCGTCGGCGAGCTGCTGCACGGCCTGAAGGAACTGGAGCAGCACGGGATGGCGGACTGCTTCAAGCTGTTGCATTTCCACCTGGGGAGCCAGATCACGAACATCCGCCAGGTGAAGGCGGCGATTAACGAGGCGATTCGCGTTTACGTCGATCTGAAGAAGCGCGGGGCCGGGCTGGAGTACATGGACGTCGGCGGCGGGCTGGGGGTGGACTACGACGGCTCGCAGACGAATTTCGAGTCGAGCATCAACTACACGCTGCAGGAGTACGCCAACGACGTCGTGTATCACATCCAGACGGTGTGCGACGAAGCGGGAGTGCCGCATCCCAAGATCATCTCGGAGAGCGGCCGCGCCGTCGCGGCGTATCACAGTGCGCTCGTCTTCAGCACGCTCGGCGTGGCGGAGCAAGGGAACGGCCACGATCTGCCGTCGTCGATCCCTGAGAGCTACGAACAGCCGTTGCACGACCTGCAGATCACGTATCAGAACGTGACGGCGCGCAACGCACTGGAGAGCTTTCACGATGCGCAGCAGGCGCTGGACATGGCGATCAACCTGTTCAGCGGGGGCTACCTGCCGCTGGAGCAACGGGTGCTGGCTGAGGACCTGTACTTCAACATCGTCCGCAAGATCCGCAAGCTGGTGAAGGAACTGGACTACGTTCCCGACGAACTCACCGGTCTCGAGCGGATGATGTCGGACACGTACTTCTGCAACTTCTCATTGTTCCAGTCGATGCCGGACAGCTGGGCGATCAACCAGCTGTTCCCGATCATGCCGATCCACCGGCTGAGCGAGAAGCCGACGCGTCACGCCGTGCTGTGCGACGTGACGTGCGACTCCGACGGCAAGATCGACACGTTCATCGACCGCCGCGACGTGAAGCGGACGCTGACACTGCACCGCTTCAACGACACGCCGTATTACATGGGAGCGTTCCTGATCGGGGCGTACCAGGAGATTCTGGGCGACCTGCACAACCTGTTCGGCGACACGCACGCGGTGCACGTCGACCTGTCGCCGAGCGGTGAAGTGCTGATCGAGGCGATGGTGAAGGGAGACACGGTCAGCGAAGTGCTGGACTACGTGGAGTTTCGCGGGAAGGAACTGATCGACCGGCTGCAGACTGCGGTCGAGTTTGCGGTCCGCGAAGGTCGCATCGACCATCAGGCGGCGGGTCGATTCGTGAAGTTCTACGAAGAGGCCCTGAACGGGTACACGTACCTGGAAGGGCCGGGCGAATAGAGCGGGTGAATTTGCCGATCGGCGCGGCGTGCCGTATCGTGTCGGCTTATGGGCGACCCCAACCAGTGCGATTCCGACCCTGCCGCGCCATCCGATCCTGTCGCGCCGCCGCACCCACCGCAATCAGTGGGTGGTCACCTGCGCCGATGGTGGGGGCGGTGGAGCAAGTCTCCGCTTTACTTGCGGATTCTGATCGGGTTTGGGCTGGGGATCGTCGCGGGGCTGCTGCTGGGGGAATCGGCGGAGCCGCTGGAGATTCCGAGCACGCTGGTGTTGCGGATCCTGGGTGCGCTCGCGCCGCCGCTGATTCTGCTGGCGATTGTGGACGCGTTGATGAATGCCGATCTGCCGCGGGGGTCGGCGCTGCGGCTGCTCGGACTGCTGCTGCTGAACACCGTCGTTGCGATCAGCATCGGACTGGTGGTTGCCAACGTGCTGCAGCCGGGACGGTGGACGAAGGTCGAACCGCATGCGGCGGACGAGGCGGAAGTCGAGGGACCGGTCGATCCGCTGACGCTGTTTCTCGACAACGTGCCGCGCAGCGCCGTCGGGCCGTTCACCGATGATGGCAAGGTCATCGGTGTGATCATGATCGCGGTCGCGCTGGGGATCGCGATGCGGGGAGTGAAGACCCGGCGGATCGAGACCGTCGCGGATGTGGTGGACGTCGGGCTGAAGCTGCTGATCGTTGTGCTGCACTGGATCATCGAAGTGATCCCGCTGGCGGTGTTTGGCATCGTGGCGTCGATCGTGGGGACCAAGGGGTTCTCGGACTTTGTGGCGCTGGCGGGCTTTATGGTGGCGGTGATGGTCGCACTGTGCCTGCATGCGGCGTACTACCTGCTGCGCATCCGGTTCGGTTCGTGGGCGAGGCCGGCGGACGTGCTGCGCGGGGTGCGGGACGCGATCGTGATGGCGTTCTCGACGGCGTCGTCGACCGCCACGATGCCGTTGACTTACGAATGCCTGCGGGATCGAGTCGGACTGCGGGAGCGGTCGGCGAGCCTGGGGGCCCTGGTCGGAGCGAACTTCAACAACGACGGGACGGCACTCTATGAGGCGATGTCGGCGCTGTTCGTCAGCCAGTTGCTGGGACAGCATCTCACGCTGACCCAGCAGCTGCTGGTGGTGGTGACATCGATCATCGCGTCTGTGGGGGCGGCGGGCATCCCTGAGGCCGGGCTGGTGACGATGACGCTCGTGTTTAACGCGGTGGGACTGCCGGTCGAATACATCGCGATCCTGCTGACGGTGGACTGGTTCCTCGACCGTTGCCGCACTGCGATCAACGTGCTGGGGGACGTGAACGTGAGCTGCATGCTGGACGGCAAAGTGCGCGAGGCCCCGGCGGCGAATCCACCTGTGGCGGGCGCGTCAACAGATCCGGACTTGACGGAGTGACGGCCCCAACCCGTAATTGCGGCCTGTCAGAAACCCGGTTTCTCGAAATGCAACCGGGTTTCTTGACGCGGTCACTCAGTTGGACAGCGCCCGGTCGAGGAAGTTCTCTGTGATGCGCTGGACGCGTTCGTCGGGGCCGTGGGGGCGGGACCAGTGGGACCAGGGGAGGGTATGGCCGGGGGGGTCGCTGAGCCCCTGGACCCAGAAGATGGTTGAGGCGTTGAAGACGTAGTTATCCTTCGGGCCGGGGTAGACGGTCGCCGTCCATTGCTGGGGGGTGACGCCTCCGACCCAGGCGGTACCGGCGGCGATGACTTCGAGGCCGGGAATTTCGGTGGCGGGCTGGCCGTGGTATTCCCAGCCGATGAGGCCGGGGATGCGGTCCCCTTTCTTGACGCCGGTCCCTTCGAACAGCCAGTGGTCGGGCCGGGTGATGATCCAGTCGCCGCCGCCATTGACGGGCTCGACGTTGCGGGCGCCCATGAGGAGTCCTTCATCGGGGCCGCGATGGGGGAAGGGGCCGTGGTCGCGCTCGCGGCCTACGGCATAGTCCTGCTCGGCTCCATAGGGTCCGCCGCGGAAGATGATGCGGTTGGGCCGGCCGGCGGAGCTGTCGCGGAAGGGGGTGACCCAGCAGACGCTGTTGCCGGAGAGGAACATCAGGTCGACTCCCTCATCGCGCAGCCTGGTGACAGACTCGAACTGGCGGATGTCCCAATACTCATCGTGTCCGACACTGATGAAGGTTTCGCAGTTGAGGGCGCGGTCGGGCGTGAGGAGATCGGAGTTGGAGCAGTAGGAGACGTTGTATCCGTGCTGTTCGAGCCAGAAGGCGAGGGGGAACTCGAGGGGGAGGTACTCGCCGGCGCCGACTGTGAGGGGATCGTTGACGACGCCGGTGAACTGGGCTTCGCGGGCGTAGGGGCGGTCGAAACTGACGTCGGCCCAGGGACCCTGATTGCCCTTGGGATGGGTGTAGACCGAGTAGTGACTGGGCCAGGTGTTGTAGGCCTGCCAGGTATTGTCGGAGCACTGGAAGAGGACGTCGGCGGGGCGGTCGTCGCGGACGATGAAGATGACGTAGGACTGCCAGTAGGGGTCGATGGTCGAGGGACGATCGTCGATGGAGCGGTCGGTTGCGGGATCGGAGGAGGGAGAATTGAGGAAGGAGGAGAGCGGGCGTGGTTCGTCGGTTGGTTGATCGTCGTTGCTGACCTCTGACTTCTCACCTCCGGCCTCTGGCATACGTCCCGGCAGCGTCGTGAGCCGGCCGAGGTACACGCCGCTCACCCAGTCGTCGGGGATGGTGAGGGAGTGCGACGGAGCCCATCGGCATTCGTGGAGGTCTTTGTCGCCGGGTTCGGGAGTGGGCTGGGTGATGCCGGCGAGGGGGCCGATGCTGGTCATCAGTCGTGCGCCGCGGCCGTCGTAGTAGCCGGTGCGGAAGATCTCGATGAGAAAGGGCTGCGGCGGATTGGTGGAGACCATGATGTCGATGGTCTCTCCGGCGACGATGGACTGGTGCGAGCAGTAGCCCTCGATCCAGGGGGAACGAAAACCGGAGGCGTCCACGCGGACGCGGGTGAGCTGCCAGTCGGTCGAGCCGGGGTGGGCGTTTTCCGCCGGGATGGGGTTGGTGTGGGCGGTGGGAGATGCACCGATTGTGGATGGGGGGTCAGCGGCGGGAGTGGCCGTGACCAGCGTGATGAGGAGGAAGCCGAGCGTGAAGGGACGCATGGGGAAACTTCGAGGTTGGTTCGAGGAACTGTGAGTGGTCAGCGACATCCTATCCGCGCGCACGAAGATTGGCGCGGTGACGGGAGGACGGAGAGATCGAGCCGAGCGGCGGGGGAAGTGGGACGCTAACTTGATCCCCTCACCCCGGCCCTCTCCCCCGACATGTCGCTCTGTGAAAGCCCGGCGTTTCGCGGGGGAGAGGGGGGCGCACGAATCGAGCCGAACAGAATTGCCGGCGCAGTGGGGTTTCACTGCGCGTGGCGCGGCGTGCTGGCGAAGAGGCGTTTCAGTTCGCTGGGATCGGCCGGCTTGGTGAGGTGATGGTCGAAGCCGGCGGCGCGGGTGCGCTGCTTGTCCTCTTCCTGGCCCCAGCCGGTGAGCGCGACGAGGGTGATGCCGCGGCCCCAGGGCTGATCTCGCAGGTGCCGGGCGGCTTCGTAGCCGTTCATGCGGGGCATGCCGAGATCCATGATGATGACATCGGGTCGGAAGTCCTGCGCGACCTCAATCGCTTCCTGACCGTCGTGCGCGGTGCGGACATCGTTGCCGAGCATCTTGACGACCATGCTGAGCATGGCGGCGCCGTCTTTGTTGTCGTCGACGACGAGGACGCGGCGCTTGGGCGCGGCGGAGGAGGCGTGGCCGCCGTCCTGGTCGGAGAGCGGATCGGAGTGGCAGTCGTCGAGGACAGGAAGCCGGATGGTGAACGTGCTGCCCTGGTTGTGGCCGTCGCTGCGGACTTCGATGGCTCCGTCATGCATGGTGACGAGCGACTTGACGAGGGTGAGCCCGATGCCGAGACCGGTGTAGCCTTTTTCGATGGGACGGTCGATCTGAGCGAACATCTCGAAGATCTGTTCGAGCTGATCGGCGGGGATGCCGAGGCCGTTGTCGGAAACCGAGACAGCGACCTCGCCGTCGCGGCAGTCGGTGGTGAGGCGGATGCGGCCCCCCTCGGGAGTGTACTTGGCGGCGTTGTTGAGGAGGTTGGAAAGGACCTGGGCGAGGCGATGGGGATCGGCGATGAGCTGGATGCCGTCATCGGGCATCACGACTTTGAGGCTGTGCCCGGCGTCGTCAATGAAGGGGCGGGAGGCCTCGACGGCGCTGCGGACGACGTCGGCGAGCACGACACGACGTTTGCGCAGTTCCAGCTTGCCGAGTGTGATGCGGCTGACGTCGAGGAGGTCGTCGACGAGGGTGATGAGCTGCTGGGTCTGCCGCTCCATGGTGCTGCGGGTTTCCTCGAAGGCGACGGGATCGTGGCCCATGAGGCGGAGCAGTTCGAGTCCGGTGCGGATGGGGGCGAGCGGATTGCGCAGCTCGTGGCCGAGAGTGGCGAGGAATTCGGTTTTGCGACGGTTGGCGTCCTGGAGGGTGCGGTAGAGCGTGGCGTTCTCGATGGCGACGGCGACACGGTGGCAGAGATCCTGTGCGACCCGGAGGTCCGACTGATTGAAGCGGCGTGAGGCGCTGTCGGAAACGAACGTCACGCAGCCGCGCATGCGGCCGTGAGAGCGGATGGGGGTGCAGATGTAGGACGTGAGTTTGAGTTCGCGGAGCAACTCGAGATGGCGCTCATCGTGGGCGATCTCGGCGAGAGTCGAGTCCGGAATATCGGGGACGAGCTCGGATTCGCCGGTGCTGAGGACGTATCCGACGCCGTGGGGATCATCCATGCGGACCGGATACCGCTCGTCGAGTTCGAGCGCCAGGCGGATCTTGTCGTCGTCCCGATGCATGAGGGCGATGCGGTTTCGGCCGCCGTGTTCGTCGAGCATGTCGATGGCGCACCAGTCGGCGAACGTGGGGACGGCCAGATGCGCGACCTTCTGGAGGGTGCTTTCGTAGTCGGTGAGGTCGGCGATGGCGGCGCTGGCGTCGGCCAGGAAGTTGGCCATCCGCTCGGCGTGCTTGCGCTCGGTGAGGTCGAGCATGGAGCCCACCATGCGGACGGGCTTGCCGTGCTCCCGGACGACGCGGCCGCGGTCGAACACTTCGGCGTAGGACCCGTCGGCGCGGCGATAGCGGTACTCGTCGTGCCAGACTTCGTCGGTTCCGTCGATGACGGCGTGGATGCTGTGTGCGACGCGCTCCCGGTCTTCGGGGTGAATGTGGTCCACCCACCAGTCGGCGTGGCGTCCGATCTGGTCGGTGGTGTAGCCGAATCGGGATTGCAGCCCTTCGTTCCAGGTGACTTCATTGGTGACGAGGTTCCAGTCCCAGATGGCGTCGTTCGCCGCCTGCCCGACGAGGCGATACCGGAGTTCGCTCTCCCGGAGGGCGGCCTCGTTGCGGCGACGATCGATGTACTGGGCGATGGATTCGGCGAGCGGGGCCAGATCGGAGAGGACAGCCTCGGAGAGCAACCGTTGGGAAAACAGCGCCATCACTCCCACCATGCGGTCGTCGACGATCAGAGGATAGCCCGCGAAGGCGTGCATGCCCTCGCGTCGGGCCCATTCCGGGTCGCTGATATTGGGATCGTTGAGAACGTCATTGGTGAGATGCGGGCGGCGATTTCTGGCGATTCGGCCAATCTTGAACTCGCCGATCCGGATGCGGCTGTGAGGGCCGTCGAGGTGGGTGTAGAGTCCGGCGCTGGCCTGCAGGAGCAGTTCGTCGCCGGATTGACTGGTCGTCCAGATGCGGGCGAAGGCGGCGCCCAGATGCTGCACCAGCGCCTCGCAGCACTCGTGGAGTCCGGTCTGCACGGGCTGGGCCGTAACGAGGGCGCTGTTGACGTCGGCCCGCAGCTTGACCAGATGGGAGCGCTCGGCCTCTTCGATCTGCGCCAGCATCCGGTCATGGACATCAGCGTTCGTGCCGACCCATTCGCGGATGTCGCCGGTTTCATCCAGGACGGGGACGGCGCGAACAGAGGTCCAGCGATATTCGCCGTCGTGACGGCGGACGCGGTAGTCCATCTCGCAGGGGGTGCGGGTCGATACGGATCTGGACCAGGCTGCGGAGGTGCGGTCGCGGTCGTCCGGGTGGATGGCGTCGAGCCAGCCAAAGCCCTCCCACTGCTCCCGGGTCTGGCCGGTGAAGTCCCTCCAGGAGGGTGAGTCGTCAACGACGCGGCCCTGCGGATCGGTGGTCCAGACGATTTGTGCCGCGGCCGTCACGAGGGCCCGGTAGCGCTCTTCACTCTGCTGCAGTTTGCGTTCGGTATCCCGGCGTTCGGTGACGTCGCGGAAGACCAGGACACAGCCGACGACCTCGCCTTCGATGCAGCGAATGGGAGCGGCGCTGTCGTCGATGGGGCGCTCCGTCCCGTCCCGGGCAATCAGCAGCGTGTGATTGGCGAGGCCGACGATGACTCCGTCGCGCAGGGCGCGATCGGCCGGGTTCTCAACGGGGCGGCGGGTCTGTTCATTAATAATGCGGAAGACTTCGGCCAGCGGGACGCCAACGGCATCGCGATTGGTCCAGCCTGTGAGCGATTCGGCGACGGGGTTGAGATTGGTAATCCGTCCGTTGATGTCGGTGGTAATGACGGCGTCACCGATGCTGGCGAGGGTTGTGCGCAGCCGCTCGCTTCGTTCGACGGCGCGGTAGGCTTCGCGCGAGGTTTGAAAACAGACGGCCGCCTGGCCGGCAGCGGTGCGCAGGACGAGGCGATCATCCTCCGAAGGAAAGCCGGCCCTGCGACTGGCGGCGACCAGTCTCCCTTCGTCGTCACAACTCCCCAACGGAATGACGAGGACCGGCAGGGGGGGGTGATACGCCTGCAGCAACAGAGACCCCGGATGGGATTCCGTGCCGTCCAACAGAGGTTCGATCAACGGACGCAGCGCAGCGGAATCGACGTCATTCAGGGAAGGCCGAACCCGAATGGCATCTATGAAATCGGGAGTCGCCAGTCCCGGCACCCGGAGCGCAACGAGGTCCAGGTTCAGCGTCTGCAACAGCGAGTCAGCCAGCCGGGCGGCGATATCCTCGGACCGCGCGTCCGTCCAGCGGGCCGGCATGGCGGCGAACAGTGCGAGGTCGCGGAGGCTTTGGCGGAGTTGCCCGGCTTCGGTGGCGGAATGGTCGGGAGGCGGCATGCACGGCGCGAACGGTCTGCGGTGGGAATGGCGGCCTCGGAATCTCGAACCCCGAGATGGGCGACCGCTGGATTCCTCAAATTCGAGAGAAACCCTCAAATGGCGAGTACTTTGGAGCGACGTTCAGGGTAGCCGGGGATGGCAGCGGCTCAAGGGACGCCCTGAAAAGAATCTGGAGGAGGGCCAGCCGGAGCATTGACTCCTGCAGCGGCGAAAGTCCGCTGATTTCGAACTTTGGCGTGAATCCAGTCCGGAAGGGCAAGAGCGCAACAATGTCCCTCCACGCCCGGGAGAGCCGCCGATATCATGGTGAGGTAGGTTTGTTGCCAATGTCGCAGGCACACTCCGTGTGCCGTCCGCTGGAGTCGCTACCACGCTGAGCTTCCTTCGGGCCAGGATGCGCGAACTCCAGAAACCCGCTCCTGCACCGGTTGGATGAGTCTATCGCGCGTTCGGTTGGAGCCCGTCATGCTCTCACGTTGCTGTCAGCTTTGTCTGTGCATCGCACTCTTGAGTGGAGGGGCGCCCGCACAGGCTCAAAAGATTGAGGGGGTCCGCAATCCGGCCCGGAATGCGCAGCCCGCGGCCGAACCGGGCACCTCTGAAGAGCCGACGGTCGAGGAACTGCTGCAGCGTCTGGACGAACTCGAAGCCCGGACGCGCGGCGAGGCGCCCAATGCTCAGCCTCCGGCGCGATCCAGCAGCCTGGTGATGATGCTGGAGCATTCCAATCTGGCGACGACGAACCTCTACGGGCCGGACGGTATTCGGTACTTCGTGACGCGACTGCTCGTGATCAATCTCTCCGACCAGGAGATCGCGATCGAGACCAACCGGATCACGCTGAAGGCCGACGGCCGCGAGTTCACGCTGCAGGATCGGCCGGACCGGATTGAGTCGTCGCCCATCCAGGTCCAGGGACAGCTGCGGCAGTACAACGACATTCGACCGGAGGACAAGCTGGACGTGCCGGCCCAAGGGACGGCTTCCACCTGGCTGCTGTATGCGGGACTCGACGGCGGGGCGCAGGTGCCTGAGCTGCGCCTGACGCTGCACTCTGAGGAGGGGGACCAGACGCTCAACGTCAATGAGTATCAGCGCGGCGTGCTGGGACTGGGCGTAGAGCAGATCGGTCCAGAGCAGTGCCTGGCGCTGCTGACAGTTCCCGGAGAACTGAACTCCATCAACGCCGGCACTTTGGCGGACGAACTGGACCGCCTCGCGGGGACGGGAGTGGCCCGGGCGGTGATCGCATTCGAGGAGTCAGCGCGGCAGCCGGACGACCAGGTGCTGGGATGGCTGATGCAGGGTCAGGCAAATCGGTCGAATATGCAGTACAGCCAGCTGCCGGCCCTGCCTGTTGCGATCCGCGAACTACATCTGGCCAGGCTTCCCGGCGAAGATCAGTCGCCCTGGTACGGGGAAGGGGGCACCGCAGTGCATCCGTCGACGGAGTCGGCGGCGATCGCCGCACTGCGGTCGGCGTTCGAGGTGCTTCCCCGCGAGGACCTGAAGGCGGAGATCGTGTTCGGCCACCGGTTGTCGCGCGCCGCAGCGCTCGCCCATGGCGCCGAACGGCTGTCCCAGGACGATCTGCCGCTTGTGCTTAAGGCCTCGCAGAGCGAGGACGAACTGATCCGCGATAGCGCGATGCGGGCGCTCAGCCAATTCGGGCAACCGGCCGCGGTCGAGCGGTTGGTCGCAGCCGCGCGTTCCGGGCCGCCCGAAGTGACGGCCGTCGCAGTCGGCAGTCTGGCGGGCTCAAGATTCCCGGTCGCGCATGCGGCATTGAGCGAGTACCTGGAGGAAGCATCTCCTGAGACGCGGCTGGCCATTATCGACGTGCTGGCGCAACATCCCCGTCCGATCTGGTCCGACCTCATTTTCCGTGACGCGTCGGCCTCCGATCCGGCGCTGCGACTGGCCGCCGTCCGCGCACTGGTGCGCATCGGCCATCCGCAGTTGTTCGGCGTGCTGGCTGAGGCATTGCAGTCGGAGGATGCCGCGCTGCGGGACGAAGCTTTTGCGCGGCTGGTGGACCGGACCGATCCGAAAAGCGAGTCGCTGGCGACCGAGCATGCGCTGAAGCTGCTGGCCGACGGGCCTCCGTCGGGGCCGACAACTTCGATCCTCAGCCGGACCCGCGATCCCCGGGCGGTCCCGTTGATCCTGCAGCATCTCGATGCGGCGGAAGAGAACCGCCCGGTGCTGATCAACCTGCTGGCGACCGTGGGGGGCGCGGACGTGGCGCCCGAACTGATTTCGCGTTACGAGGAGTATGGCGACCAGGAGCGGGCCGCGGTGCTCGAGGCGCTGCGGCAGATGGGGGTCGAGGAAGCGCGTCCGCTGGCGCTGGCGGCGCTGACGTCGAAGCAGCCGGCGGTGACAGCGGTGGCGGCGAATCTGCTGGCTTCAGATCCCGCGGAAGAATCGGTGCAGTTGCTGGCAGCTGCGCTGGAGCAGACGGAAGACGCGTACGCGGCCTCGTCGATCTGCAACGCGCTGTCGGCGATCGGCAATGCCGAGGCGCAGGCGGCGTTGATCAAGGCCCGCGAATCGAAAGACAACAACAAGCGCAACTACGCCATCAGCGCGCTGCAACGGATCAAGTTCAGCTCGCCTGCCTGGCAGTACACGAGCCAGGCGCAGGGGCCGATGAGCGCGGCGTCGGACTACATGGCGAAGTCCGAAGAGTTCCGGGCTGCGGGCGACGAGGAACAGGCGAAGCAGCAGGCGCTGCTGGCGGCCGCCGAGTACGAGAAGGCGGAGGAGTGGCTGAAGCTGGCGCTGTCATTTGATCCGGATTTTGCCGAGGCCTATTCCCGCCGCGGCCACATGCGGCTGACGCAGGACAAGCTGGACGAGGCCCGAGACGACTTCGAGCACGCCATCAAGCTGGACGAGTACGACGCGATCGGCATCACCGGCCTGGCCATTATCGACGCCATGCAGGGAGACCATGCGAAGGCCGTCGCCGCGATCGAATCGGCCAAGACGCGGTTCGTGGACGACCTGATGTTCGAGTACAACTCCGCCTGTGTTTACGGGCGTGCCCTGCAGGCGGTGCAGAAGGAGGATGAATCCAACGCACGGACGGAGGCGATCGAGTCGTACCGGGAAGCCGGCCTGGCGCACCTCGAGCGGGCTATCGAGCTGGGTTTCAGTGACCTGAATCACGTCCGCAATGATCCGGATCTCGAGGGGTTTCACGAAGCCGAGAGGTTTCAGGAGTTGCTGAACTCCCTGCCGGAGCAGGACGAGGCGGACAAGGCGCAGGAAGAGAAGCTCGGGGTCAAGCGGGGCGCGATCCGGCAGATTGAGGTCGAGGTCGGTTTCTAATTAAATGCCTCTGGATTCTTCTGGGCAACGTGCATGGAATAGAAGCCGTCGAACAGTAGCCGGGTCACTCCGTAACCCGGAAACAGCGTCCATCAAGGGCATGTTCACCTATGTGAATGTCCTCCGCGTTACGGAGTGACGCGGCTACTTTGCTCCCGCTTAAGCTCCCATCTGAGCGAGGCACTACACCCACACGGCGACCCGTGACGGCCGGCATCGAATTCTCTCTGGACGACACGATCGCGGCGACGGCCTCTCCGCCGGGTGCAGGGCTGCGGGGCATCATTCGCGTGTCCGGGTCGGACGTGGTGCCGGCGCTCGATGCGCTGTTCGAGCCTGATGACGCTGCGACGTGGTCGGATTGCCGTCATCCCCACCGTCATGCGGGACGCATCCGGCTGGACGGCGGGACGTCGCTATCCGTGGCCGTCCTGCACTGGCCGCTGGAACGCAGTTACACGGGTCAGCCTTCCGCGGAAATTCACCTCGTCGGATCGGCTCCTCTTATAGAGGCAGTGCTGTCTGGATTGTTCGCGGCGGGAGTGCGTCCGGCTCGCGCGGGGGAGTTCACGCTGCGGGCATTCCTGGCGGGGCGGATTGATCTGCTGCAGGCGGAGGCCGTGCTGGGAGTCATCGACGCGTCCGATGACGTCCGGCTCCGTGCCGCGCTGTCACAACTCGCCGGCGGCATTTCGGGCCGGATCGCGGACCTGCATGAGCGGCTTCTGCTGGACCTCGCCGATCTGGAGGCCGGCCTCGATTTTGTGGAAGAGGACATCGAATTCATCGACCGGGGAGCGCTTGCCGCGAACCTGTGCCGCGGGGCCGACATCGTCAGCGAACTGCTCAGCCAGGCGACGGAGCGGATGCAGTCACGCGCTCGGGTTCGGGTCGTGCTCGCCGGTCCTCCTAACGCCGGCAAGAGCACGCTCTTCAATGCGCTGGCCGGATCAGCCGCGGCGCTGGTCTCGCCGATCGCCGGCACCACGCGCGATTACCTGTCGGCCGATCTCTGCTGGGAGGGCCGCTCGATCGAGTTGCTGGATACTGCAGGTTGTACTGATGGTGACGGCGAACTGATGCAGTCCGCCCACCTGCTGCGGGAACGGGAACTGCGCGACGCAGACGTCGTGCTCTGGTGCATTCCCGCCGACGCTCCCGGAACGGATGCGACGGTGCATCGCGTTCGATCCGGTCCGACGGCGCATCCGTTCGTGCTGCCCGTCATCACCAAGTCGGACCTTGCGATTGGCCTGCGGGATGCCGGACTGCGCATCTGCGCCCGAACCGGAGAAGGTCTGGAAGCTCTTTGCAGAGCGGTGATCGACGGGATCGACGATGCATCGGCTCCGCAGGAATTGATCGGCACTTCGGCGGCGCGCTGCCGCGACAGCCTGCGTGATGCGCTGACGGCGCTGGAGAGCGCGTATCGCCTGTGTGTTCAGGGGGCAGGAGAGGAACTCATCGCGGCCGAGCTGCGCAGCGCGCTGGAGCACACCGGCCGCATCGCGGGCCGCGTTTACACCGATGACATCCTCGACCGGATCTTCTCGCGGTTCTGCATCGGCAAATAGCGGGACGTAACTGTTGACGTCGCTACTCCCCTTTGTCGGCGGAGTTCTTCGCCCGTCGATAGGCGCCGACGAATTTGCCGAAGAACCGCGACACTCCGCTCTCCAGCGTGCGTGAAACGCGTCCCTGCTGCAGGGCGCTGAGGGACGTGGTGCCGACCGGCTCCTTCTCGTCATAGACGATGGCGAGTTTCTCGTGCCCCTGCTCGTCCACGTCCCGCACGACCACCTGCAGATGAATCACCAGTTCGCTGACCAGGTTGTCGTCCGTTGTCTGGTCTCCAACGCGGTAATACATAATGGCCGTAACGATTGCGGTGCTCCCCTTGACTTCCGAGCTGCGGCGGATGCTCTTCCATCCGGCCTTGTTCACGATCGCATTTTCGGCACTGGTCTCGAGAAAATCCGAGATGCGGCCGGTGGGGTCGAACGTGAAAGGAGCGATGACGACGATCGCGTCCCGGACCTGGCTGAGCAGCAGGTTTCCGCGGTCGGTCCCCGCCAGGTTTTCGGCCCCGCCGAATCCTCCACTGATTTTCACCGGGATGGTCGTCGGCGAGATGTCTCCGAGAGTGGAGGCGCGCTGCGACAGCACCTCGCGGATGTCGACGCAGGAGATGGAAAAGTTGAGGTTCTCACCGGAGGCCACCTTGAAGGAGTTCACTCCGACGACCTCGCCGCGCAGGTTGACGAGTGGTCCACCGCTGTTTCCCGGAGAAATGGGGGCCGTCGTCTGCACGTAGGTGCCCTCCACGTGGCTGATCTCCTCCGCGTTGCGGATGGCGCTGACGATCCCCTCGGAAGCGGTGAACGACAGCCCGAGCGGCGCGCCGAATGCGGCCACCTGCTCTCCCTTGCGGGGCAACTGCTCGGCAATCGGCAGGGGAGTCAGCTTTTCGACCGGCAAGTCGATGTGGACGATGGCCAGGTCGCGGACGTCATCCAGCTTCCAGTACCCGGTGATCTTCGCGCGGTCCCCGGTGTTGAACTCCACTTCCGCGGAGCGCGCCCCCTCCAGGACATGGTAGTTGGTCACCAGCGTGCCTTCCGTGTCCACAACAAAGCCGCTGCCTGTACTGCCGCCGTATTCTCCGTCAACGTGAATTCGCACGACCGACTTCTCGACCATCTCGATCAGCTCGGGAAGGGCGAGGTCCGTTGCGGATCGAGACGGGGCGTCATCGGAGAGCGGTGCGGTCGTGGCTGCGATCGTGGTCGTTGACGGAGGAGTTGTTGCCAGCGGTGTCGCTGCCACAGGGGGATTCGTGCTGATTACTTCCGCTGGCGTGGTCCCGCTGGGAAGGATCGTGGGCGGCGGGCCGCTGGAAACAGGAGGTGCGTCGTTGGCAACGACGGTCGGCGCGGCTGCAGTCGCCGGCGACGCCTCGGCAGAGCGCGCGGTCCGGACGGAATCGCCGGATTGACCACCGCGTCCCAGCAGGAAGGCGCCGATGCCGACCGCGGCAACCAGCAACAATCCACCTCCGGCCGCCAGTCCGATCAGCAGACCGTTGCCGCCCCCGGACGATTTCTGCCGGCCTCGCTGGGGACTGCGACCAGCATTGGAGGTCTTGCGGGCCACGGGGGGGGCCTGTGTCCGGCCGGCAGGAACCGGAACGGCGGCGCCGCAGGCGGGGCAGCGGACCTTCTTTCCCGCGTGCTGCGAACTGCAGGTGACGGCCGAGAAACACTGGGGACAGGAAACCTGTAACGCCATGGATCAAGACTCCTGACGGAAACAGGCCAGCCCGGCGCCCTCTTACCGACCCCGATCATCCGATAGCCGACCTGGAGTCCGCGGCGCCACTAAGAGCAACCCGGTCCAGGGACCTCGTCAAAATCGGGTTCGAGCAAAGAAGACACACCGAAAGGCCCACTGATTGCCAGCCAACGAGGTAGAACACCACACCAGCCAGAGACGTGAAGCAGCGACAAGAAGCCGAGTGCATCCCGTTTCGGGGAAATCCCCTGCGAGGCTGCACCGGCCGTCGTCACGATCGAGTCTCGCACACGGCGAGAGAAGGGTCGGCCCGTGATACGGCAGAATTAGCCTACACCACTGGACGGCGGTTTACAACGATTTGGGCAGCGCGCCGGCCCCGAGTTGCTGGTCAATTGGCTTTTACTGCAGCCCGACATTGGGACCTGGAAGCCCGCCGCAGTGATGATAATTGGCGTGCGTCGTGACGGCGTTGTTCCGGGCGGTTATGCTGAAGGAACCAACAATCCGGCTCACTGGTACGTAGTAGCGGCAGATGTCCGTTGTCCGCTCGGGGAGATCGAGAATGTCGCGTTCCCTCCAATTGCGCCAGCTCTTCTGCATCGTCGTCATTGTCTCGGCCGCGCGGGCCGGATGGGCGCAGCCGGCTGCCGCGATTGAGCCTGATGTCTCCCGACTGGCCGCCGAGATTGACCGGCTGATCGCCGAGCGCTGGGAGGCGGACGGGATCACGCCGGCGCCGCTGTCGGACGATGCGGAGTATATGCGGCGGGTGTGTCTCGACCTGACGGGGCGGATTCCGGCTGCTGCGGAGGTGCGGGATTTTTTGAACGATGACGATCCCGGCAAGCGTGCCGCACTGGTGGAGCGGCTGCTGGCCAGTCCGACGTACATCGTGCACAACACGAATCTGTGGCGGGCCGCCATGCTGCCGGAGGCGGACGCGGATCAGCAGATCCGGATCTTTCTGCCGGGGTTCGAGGCGTGGCTCCGCTCGCGGCTGGCGGAGAACCGCAACTACGCGGAGATCGCCCGCGAGGTGCTGACGCTCGACGTCAATCAGCAGGACGTGCAGGGCTTCACCCAGGCGGAGACGCCGACGCCCGTTGCATTCTACCGCGCGAAAGAAGGTAAAGCGGAAAACCTGGCCGCGGCGACATCGCGGATCTTCCTGGGGGTGCGGATCGAGTGCGCCCAGTGCCATGACCATCCTTTCGACGACTGGAAACAGTCGGAGTTCTGGGGCTATGCGGCGTTCTTTGCCGAGGTGCAGCCGCCGATGGAAGACCGGCCCCAGATGGACGACAAGCGGTCGCTGATGATCCCGGGGACGGAGGAGGTCGTGGCGGCGCGGTTCCTCGGCGGTGATGAGCCTTCGTGGACCGACTCGCAGGAGACGCGGGAGGTGCTGGCGGACTGGTGCGTCTCGACGGAGAACCCTTACTTCGCCAAGGCAGCCGCGAACCGGATGTGGGCGCACTACTTCGGCATCGGGCTGGTCGATCCGCTGGACGACTTCGGTCCGTATAACCCGCCGAGCCATCCGGAACTGCTGGACCTGCTGGGGCGGGAGTTCGCCGCTCACGACTACGATTTCAAGTTCCTGACGCGGGCCATCATGGCGAGCCGCACGTATCAGCTTTCCAGCCGCAAGACGGACGACTCGCAGGACACGCCGCGGACGTTCGCGCGGATGGCCGTGCGGGCGATGATTCCCGAGCAGATCTTCGACAGCCTGGCGCAGGCGGTCGGGTATCAGCAGCCGTTCAATCCGGAGCAGCCGATCAACTTCAACAACGACACGGCACGGCAGGAGTTCCTCGAAAACTTCAAGAACGAGGCGGACGCGCCGGCCGAGCGAGCGTCGACGATTCTGCAGGCGCTGCAGCTGATGAACGGCGGCTTCGTCACAAATGCAACGAACCTGACCGACAGCCAGACGCTGGCGGCCGTGATCGATGCGCCGTTTCTGGATACGCCGGGGAAGATCGAGGCGATGTTCCTCGCGACGCTCAGCCGGCGGCCGACCGCCGAGGAAACGGCGACGTTCGAGGAGTACGTGCGATCCGGCGGTCCGCGGAACGACGAGCAGTCGGCGCTGAGCGACGTATTCTGGGCGCTGCTGAACTCGGCGGAGTTTCTGACGAATCACTGATGATGGTCGATGGACTATGGTCGATGGACCATGGTCGCTCGACGAGGGTCCATCGAATCACATCGGCAGCTCATGAACTTCGCAACTCCAACGGCGCTATGGTGGGCCCTGCTGGCGGCGCCGATCGTGGTGTTCTACATCCTGAAGATCCGCATGCGGCGGATCCCGGTGTCGACCATCATGTTCTGGCAGCAGGTGTTCGAGGAGAAGCAGCCCCGCTCGCTGTGGCAGACGCTGCGTCACTGGCTGTCGCTGCTGCTGCAGCTGGTGTTTCTGTTTCTGCTGGTGGGGGCGCTGACCGATCCGTTCTTCGCGTCCGAGGAGCGTTCACGGCGACGGCTGGTAATTGTGCTCGACAACTCGGCCAGCATGCGGGCCGCAGACGTACAGCCGGACCGGTTCGCGGCCGCGCGGAATGCGGCGGAGGAACTGATCGGTTCGCTGCGCGTGAAGGACGAGATGGCCCTCATCTCGGCCGGCACGCAACCGAGGGTGGTCTGCGGGCTGACGGGGCATCAGCGGACGCTGCGGGATGCGCTGCGGACGATCGAACCGACGGATGGCACGACCGCGGTTGTGCAGGCCGTCGAAGTCGCGCGGCGTCTCCTCAAGGGGCACGAGAACGGAAAGGTCGTAATCCTCTCGGACGGGTGCTTCGAGGGAGCCGAGACGCTGTCGGGGGACGACCTGCTCCTGCAACGGTTCGGAGGGGACGCGGCGAACGTGGCGATTACGCGGTTCCAGGTACGGCGGAGCCTGCTGGATCCGATCGGCTACCAGGTGTTCGTGGAGGTCCGCAACCTGGGCGAGGAGGAGATCGACACGCGGCTGGAGCTGACACTCGACGAGGAGATCGTGGACGTGATTCCGCTCCAGCTCGCGGCGGGGGAAGCGTGGACGCGGGTGTTCGACCAGACGTCGGCTGCGGGGGGGGAACTGCGGGCGACGGTCGACCATGCGGATTCCCTGGCCGTGGACAATACGGCGGTGGCGATCCTGCCGACGCGGGACCGCATTCCGGTCGTGCTCGTGTCGGCGGGGCATCTGTTCCTTGAGCGGGTGCTGGTGGCGAATCCACTGGTGGATCTGAAGGTGGTTGCAGAGCCGCCGAGCCGGGTCGATCCGGGGACGATCGTGGTGTATCACCGGCAGACGCCGGCGGAAGTGCCGGCAGGGCATGTGCTGTTCATTGAACCGGAGGGGTCGACCGACCTGTGGGAGACGGGAGAGGTCGTCGAGCAGCCGATCGTCGCCACGCAGGACAAGGAGCACGCGCTGATGGCGCACGTGCGACTGGACAACGTGCTGATGCCGGAAGCGCGGCAACTCACGCCCGGCACGGACGCGCAGGTGCTGGTGGCGTCAGCGGCGGAGGACCCGCTGTACTTTGCGATCGACCGGCCGAAAGGGGACGTGCTGGTGCTGAGCGTGAACCTCGACCGCGGCGACCTGCCGCTGCGGACGGCGTTCCCGATTCTGATGACGAACGCACTCAACTGGTTCACGGGCGACAAGGGGGAACTGCAGGAGGCGTCGGCGGCAGGAGACGTGGCGGCGATCGACGTGAGTTCGCTGGTTGACGAGGACGCGACGCCGGAGCCGGAGGGTGCTGCAGCGGCTGAGGACGGCGATGATCCCGGCTCAGAGCAGAGTGAGTCGATCGTGGAGGCCGTGGACGAGCGGCGTGAATTCCTGCTGACGGCGCCGAACGGAGACGAGACGACGGTGACGGCGCTGGGGGGGATCGCGACGATCGGGCCGCTGGATCAGTGCGGCATCTGGAGGTTGACGGCGAAGGAGGAGGGAGGCGCCGCTGGAAGTGGTGGCGTCGCAGAGGAGGAGGCGGGTGAGCCGCGGGGAATTCGGATCGCGTGCAATCTGTCGAACCCGCAGGAGAGCAATCTGCGGCCAGCGGAGACCGAGGCGACCGGGAGCATCCAGACGCTGCACGCCGGCCTGGGCGGCAAGCCGATCTGGTTTTACCTGGCGCTGGTCGCGTGCGCGCTGGTGGCGACCGAGTGGTATCTCTACCAGCGGCGGTGGATTACGTAGGTCAGGCTGGGCCTGACGGGATCGGGCATCGTTCTTTAGCGTGGTTCAACCCTGCCGACGGCGCTGAAGGCGCTAAGCAGTGACTCTTTGATTGACAGCCATATCGGTGCATTACTCAATGCACTCGCCGAACGGCTTCGTCAATCATGCGTCAGCTTGATCGAAACATCGTCGGCTCCGGTGTACACGTCATGCTCGACTCCGGCGTCGTCGCGAAGATTGGGGCCCAGGCTATAGAACAACGCCGATTCGCCCTCGACCCGGTAAACGAGCGGACCACCGGTGAATGGATCAATCCATCGGGATTCGCCGTCGGCTGACGGCAGGTCTGCAATTCGTTCCGGGAACCGACCGTGTTCGGCCCGGTATGCCGCCAGGAGAAATGCCGCTTGACTGAGCGCACGCCGGGCGGTCGCCTTCTTGTCGCTCTCGATTACCATTTCGAGCAATCCGACCGACCCGCACGTACACAATAGAACTTCGGCGATTACGCGACCCCGTTCTTGAGGAGACCCGGTCCGCAGCCTGTGAATGACGCGTTCCGGAGCGCTGCAGCGCATGTGCATTTCCTCCATGCGGTCTCGCATGCAAGCGAGCCAATATTCCCGTTCCGCCGGCGCCGACATTGCGAATGCCGCTGCCATCCGGTCATGCCACCGGTTGCCGCAACGCAGCGATTCGTCCCAATCGACCTCGACATTACTGTGAATCAGTGCTCGCAGTACTGCAGCCACTTCTTCTCCACCCCGCTCCTCGCGGAAGTCGTACGCGGCAACAAACTCTCTGATCAATTCCTGGTCTTCAAATTGAGCTTCCAGCAGCGTCGAGCAGACATCAAGAAAGAAAACCCGCTCCCCGACTGCGTAAGCCGCAGGCAGCACTGAGTTTGCAGGAAGCTGGTCTTCGAATTGCTGTGCAAACTCTGACGATCGAGGACCGCTGAACTCTCCCGATTGGCACAGTGCGACGGTCGCTCGATGCGCCATTCCCTCAATGGCGTGCATCACAAGCACGCCGACGATGCTGGGATGCGCTCCGGCCATATCCGCCATTGCGAGCATCCCCACGATGTCCTCCTCGCATCCATCCAGATTCCCATCTGCTAATTGCCGCATAGCTCGTGAGTGAAGCAGTATGGCGGCTTGCCTGCAGTGAGGCGCGCCCTGCAAATAAGTGCCAAACTGGATAAAGTCACCGCGAATGGCAGGCAGGTAGCAATGCGGCTGCCGAATCGCTTGCTCGATGAACTCGAAAGTCGCGACGTTGCGATCCAGCCAGTCTGCGATGATGGGGCACTCATCGTCACGCCACGGGCCGCTGAAGGCCAGGTCTTCCTGATCCCGGCGCATTCGAAGCCACTCACTAATCTCCATCCCGTCGGGAGGATGATCGGAGATGGCAACGAAGCTTTTGGAATCGCGTTGCATCACCGGAACACCCAGTGCCCGGCAGTACGCCTCGCGCACAGCCTCGTCTTTATGGTTCGGACCGAAAGCCTTCAGGAGGTAGGTAGCGGCATTCTCCTCTGGGGTAACATCTGCTCCGTACAGTGCGTTTAATGCCGCCGCATAGTCGACTAATCCCTCATTAGTCACGGGCTCGGTGAAGAAGGTCGTCCCCCTTGAGATTGTCGGACGGTTGCGTTGCACTGAAGGTTGTGCGCTGAGCTCTGCGACGCACGCCATGCTTGTCAGGGCAATGACCAGAGATATGCGGCAAATCCGGCATGTCATGACAGCTCGATGCTCCGCGCGTCGATCCGGTCCTGCCGGACTATCAGTACCAGCGGCGGTGGATTACGTGAAGACTGACACAAAGGCACGGAGACACCAAGACACACGAAGAAGAAAGGAAGTCTTCGATCGTCACGATGTGCGTCACTTGGCAGCGTACTTCTATGTCGTCAATGGTTCGATCTTCGGCTTACCCTTGCCGTAAAGTGAGCGTTCGTTCGAAACGTCGACCAATTCGAAGTGCTTATCGATAAACGTACGATCCGCCGTCCAGTTGTAACCACCGTTGCTGTCGACCAGCCAAATCGTATCGCGGCCACAATGCCGGCAGTAGTAGCCGACGCGGTAGATTTGACCACGCTCGTGTCCCTGCTTGCGAGCATGCGGCCAGAGCTTCGCCAACCGAAGTACAGTCCGCGGTGGGATTGGGTTCGGCAGCGGCAGCACTTGAGATCTCTCGGACGCTATTGATCGTGGGTGGCAGTTTCGACCGGCAGAGCCTCAGTTATTGTGCGTCAACGCTGCCATCCGGCTGATTCCCTCAAGGGGAGCCTGACCTACTTTTCTTCTTTGCGCGTCTCTGTGCCTCCGCGTCTTTGCGTCGGGCTTCCTTGATCTCACACCAGAATGTCGTGCACGACGTTCCCTTCGACGTCGGTGAGGCGGAAATCCCGGCCCTGGAAGCGGTAGGTGAGCCGCTTGTGGTCGATGCCGAGGCAGTGCAGGAGCGTGGCGTTGACGTCGTGGATGTGGACCGGGTTCTCGGTGATGTTGTAGCTGAAGTCGTCGGTCTGTCCGTAGGTGAGTCCCGGTTTGATGCCGCCGCCGGCGAGCATCATGGTGAAGCATTTGGGGTGATGGTCGCGGCCGTAGTTCTCGCGGGTGAGGCCGCCCTGGCAGTAGATGGTGCGGCCGAACTCGCCGCCGAAGATCACGAGGGTGTCTTCGAGCATGCCGCGCTGCTTGAGGTCGGTGATGAGGCCGGTGAGGGCGTGGTCGACGTCGCCCGACTGGGCGGCGAGGTCGCTGGGAAGATTGCCGTGCTGGTCCCAGCCGCGGTGGAAGATCTGCACGTAGCGGACGTTCCGCTCGACCATGCGGCGGGCGAGGAGGCAGTTGGCGGCGACGGTGCCGGGGGTCTTGACGTCGGGGCCGTAGAGGTCGAGCGTGGCCTGGCTCTCCTGCGAGAAGTCGGTGAGCTCGGGGACCGAGAACTGCATTTTGTAAGCCATCTCGTACTGTGAGATGCGGGTGTTGATCTCCGGGTCGCCGAAGGCCTCGAACTGCTGCTGGTTGAGTGCCGAGAGCGCATCGAGCATGTGACGGCGGTTCTCGTGCGAGACGCCGGGAGGATCGGAGAGGAACAGCACCGGATCTCCCGTGGCCCGCAGCGACACGCCGGCATGGTGCGAGGGGAGGAACCCGGTTCCCCAGAGGCGCTCGTAAATAGCCTGGGCGGAGCGGCGTCCCGACCAGGTCGAGTGCAGGACGACGTAGGTGGGGAGGCTGTCGTTGGCCGAGCCGAGACCGTAGGAGAGCCAGGCGCCGAGGGCGGGGCGGCCGGGTCGTTCGGCGCCGGTCTGAATGAAGGTGATGGCCGGGTCGTGATTGATGGCCGAAGTGTGGACGCTCTTGACGAAGCAGACGTCATCGACGACGCGGGTGAGGTTCGGGAGCAGTTCGCTGAGCCACGCACCGGACTGGCCGTACTGGGCGAACTTGAACTTCGAGGGGGCGATGGGGAAGCGGGCCTGGCCGGAGGTCATGGTCGTGAGCCGCTGCCCCATGCGGATGGTTTCGGGCAGGTCGGTGTCGAACAGCTCGTCCATCTGCGGCTTGTAGTCGAACAGGTCCATCTGCGAGGGGCCGCCGTTGGCGACGATGTAGATCAGCCGCTTGGCCCTGGCCGGGAAGTGCGTGCCGCCAAGCACACCTTTGCCGAAGTCGCCATCTTCGCGGGCCGCGGCACCCGGGGTGGCGGCGGCGAGATCGCGGGAGAAAAGTGACGCCAGCGCGGCCGTGCCGACGCCGAGGGCCGCGCGGCCGAACAGCTGGCGGCGGGTGGTGAGCAGGTCGTAGTCGCGGAGCGGGTTCATGGAAGGCTCGATATCTGTGTTGGCCTGAATCGTCGCAGTCAGGAAGGTCACCCCTTCGTCACGGTTTCATCAAGGTTCAGCAGCAGGTTGGCGATCATGGTCCAGGCGGCCAGTTCTGGATCGAGAGCCGGATCGCGACCGGCGGCCTCCTGCTCCGGCTGCGTGGTGGCGGAGTCGAGAAACGCGGTTGCGGCTGCCGGATCGGCGGTGAACTCGTTGCGATGCTGCTCCAGCGCGGTCGTTAACACGGCGAGTTCGCGCTCGTTCGGCGTGCGGGCCGTTGTGCTGCGGAAGGCGTAGGCGAGCCGCGCTGCGTCGTTGTCCCCACCCTCGGCAATGATACGGCGGGCGAAGTGGGCGGCCGTCTCGACAAACTGCTTGTCGTTCATCAGCGCCAGCGCCTGCAGCGGGGTATTCGTCCGGGCCCGGCGGACGGTGCAGGACTCGCGCGACGGGGCGTCCAGCACGGCCATGGATGGCGGATGCGAGGTCCGCTTCCAGAAAGTGTACATGCTGCGGCGGTACAGATCGCTGCCGGAATCCTGCGAGAATCTGGCCGTGTTGCTGTCGGTGTAGCCGACGGCTTCCCAGAGACCGCCGGGTTGATACGGCTTCACACTCGGGCCGCCGATCTCGGGGTCCATCAGACCGGAGACGAACAGTGCAGTGTCGCGGATCACTTCGGCGTCGAGGCGGAACCGCGGACCGTGCGACAGGTACCGGTTATACGGATCCTTCGCGAGCTGTCCGGGCGTGACGCGGGCCGACTGCCGATAGGTGGCCGACATCACGATGAGCTTCTGCATCTCTTTGACATTCCAGCCGCTCTCGATGAATTCAACCGCGAGCCAGTCGAGCAGCAGCGGATGCGACGGCAGCTCTCCCTGGATGCCGAAGTCCTCGCTGGTCTTGACGATCCCAGTGCCGAAGTAGCGTTGCCACCACCGGTTCATCGTCACGCGGGCCGTCAGCGGATGCGACGGATCGACGAGCCAGCGGGCGAGACCGAGCCGGTTCGCAGGCGCATCGGCCGGCATTGGCGGCAGCACGGCCGGCAGATGGCGCTCGACCGCCTCCCCCTTGTTGTCGTACTCGCCGCGATTGAGGACGAACGCCTCCTTCGGCTCCGGCAGTTCCTCGGTCACCATTGTCTTGGGGACCGATTCGTTGAGCGCGGCAAGCTCTCCTTCCAGTGCGGTCCGCCGTTCAATGAATGGCGCGAGCTGCTCGCGGCTGGCCGGGTAGACGTTTTCGAGAAAGTGGTTCCGCAGTGTCTGTGCCTGCTGTTCATTGCGTTCGGCCGGTGCGACTTTGAGTGCCTCCTGCACGGGCTGCGGCAAGTTGGCGCCGGCCCCGATCGCGAGTTCCCAGATTCGTTGCGAGTCGTACGATTGCCCGCTCTGCGGCGTGCGCGTCACGATGCCTGCGTGATCCCAGTAAACGGTGCCGTCGTGCTGGGTGAAGGCCCAGCCATTGACCTGCGCGCCCGGCGCCAGGCCGACCTGAGCGGCTTCCACTTCCAGCCGCACCCACTCGCCGGCCGGCGGCAAATCTCCGGCATGGAACCGGCTGGGCTGGCCGTCAGCGCCCCAAGGGATGACGTTCTCGCCCCAATACGCGCGATGCTCCCAACTGCCGTCGTTCCACTGCAGCATGATCTCCTTCGGCGGATCGGCCGGGTCGAGATAGACATAGGAGAACAGGCGGTCTCCCTCGCCGATGCTGAGCGTCGGATTCGCTCCGGTGAAGAAATGCTGCGCCAGTCCCTCGGCTTTGCGCTTCGTCGCAGACTGACCGGCGTAGACCGGGGCGGGCGCCGATACGAACTCCCAGGGATGTCCGCTCTGCTGCGGCGACCCTCCGGGGGGGACCGCATCGTCAATCCACACAAACTCCCGCGGCTCCAGGGTGGCGGCATCGGCGTCGGCATGCGGATCGGTGTAGTTGACGGCCGCGACCGCCGCGCTGAACTCTTCGCTGAGCGCCGCGATCTGCGTCTGCAGCGATTCGCGCTGCGCCACCTGTTCGGGCGACGGGACTTCGATGAACGGGGCATGCAGCAGCGCATTACCGTCCATGGGATTCTCGTTGAAGCTGTTGAAGTACGCGAACAGCCCGTAGAACTCCTTCTGCGTGACGGGGTCAAACTTGTGGTCGTGGCAGGCGGCGCAGCCGAGAGTGAGCCCCATGTAGACGGTGCTCATCGTCTCGACGCGGTCGATCGTGTAGCGGACGTAGTACTCCTCGGCGATCGAGCCGCCTTCGCTCGTCGTGACGTTGCAGCGGTTGAAACCGGTCGCCACGCGCTGATCGAGCGTCGCTTCGGGGAGCAGGTCGCCGGCCAGCTGCTCGATCGTCATCTGGTCAAACGGCTGGTTGTCGTTGAAGGCATTAATCAACCAGTCGCGGTACGGCCAGAGCGAGCGGATGTTGTCCAGGTGCAATCCGTGCGTGTCGCCGTAGCGGGCGGCGTCCAGCCAGTAGCGAGTCATGTGCTCGCCGTAGCGGGGCGACATCAGCAGCCGGTCCACGACCTGCTCGTAGGCGTCGGGCGAATCATCGGCGAGGAACGCGTCGATTTCTTCGATCGTCGGCGGCAACCCGGTGAGGTCGAGCGTGACGCGGCGGATGAGCGTCTCTTTCGTGGCTTCCTCGTTCGGCACAAGGCCTTGGTTCCGCATCCTCGCCAGTGTGAAGAAGTCGATGGCGTTGACCGGCCATTCCAAATCTCCCGCTGTCGGCAATTCAGGGCGTGTCGGCGTGATGAAGGCCCAGTGTTCTTCCCAGTTGGCGCCTTCGGCGATCCAGCGACGGACGAGTTCGATCTGTTCCGGCGTCAGCCTCTCATAGTCGGAGTCGGCCGGCGGCATCTGCTCTGATGGGTCGTCGGAGCTGATCCGTCGCAGCAATTCGCTGGCATCGGGGTCGCCGGGCACAACAACCGGATGCTGGGTCCCGTCCGCGAACACACCGGCTCGGGTATCGAGCCGCAGATCGGCTTCTCGCGTGCCGGCATCGGGGCCGTGGCACTGGAAGCAGTAATTGGAGAGCAGCGGGCGAATGTCGCGGTCGAAGTCGACGGGCGACGCGGCGTCAGACGCATCCTGTGCGTGCAACTTACCTCCGGCCATTCCCACAATGGCGAGCACGCCCGCGAGTCGAACAATTGTCCGGCGACTGCGAATCATCAGACACCCTGCATTCCGGTTTCGATCAACAGATCAGCGAATGCTGAATTGTATACGAGAGGGAGGCCGGGCGCAAGGAGAGCTGTTGCGCGTCCTCGCTTTCATCCCCCCGCGGCGAGTGCAGCCGGATATCCCCCCCGACACCGGCTCTCGCGCGCAGGCAGTTTGTCGAATTGTGCAGCTATGGTGGAGTTTCAACCGGCCGCGCCAGCCGGCGATGCGTGGCTTTGATCGCCGGCAAATAGTGGAGGACATAGCGCTCGAGCAGCGACTCGAAAGCCTGCTCCCCCGGTTCGAGCGCGCGGTCCACGTCAACGAGATCGGCGAAGTCGCCCCGGGTCGTGCGGTGTTCCATCGTGTCCCGGAATCGCAGCAGCAACTGCGCGTCCTCAACCAGCTCGGTCGCTTCCGGAGTCTGGGTTAGCGCCGCCAGTTCGTCGTGCAGGACTTCGATGGGCACGTGGTAGGTCAAGCGAAATAGCCGCTCGTCGCCATCCGTCCCTTCGCTCCGTTCGCTGCTCAGGATTGAACTTCCGGGTTCATTTCGATCGGCGGCCCCTTTCTCTTCGGCGATGCTGTCGCTTTCCAACAGCCACATCGCCAGATTCCCGAACGGCTCGAACAGATACCAGCGATCGCCACGCTGCACCGCCAGGATGTTCGTCTGAATACGGTCATTGGACGGATCGTCAGGGGTCGAATGCCACGACCGGACCACCAAGTCAACCGTCAGCACGACGCGGTCTTCCCCCGTTGAGGCGGGGGACGCGTCGCGGATCTCGATTTCGCGGGTCCTCACGAGGTCGCGACCGGCCGACGCCGCCGGGATCGCTCCCAGGTTGTTGAACGGAGACTCCCGCTGCTTCTCAGTCATCGCCCTGTTCCGCAGCAGAAACACCTCCAGCATGTAGTCCTCCAGCAGGACCTCCGTCTCGAAGAACGGTCGGACGTGCGGATCGATCAGCGCCATCGCGACCTCGCGGTCGCCGGCGTTGCTCGCCGCCGCGGCCCGCGGGGACTCGGCTCCCTCCACGACCGGGAGTACAAGCGTTTCGGCTGCGGCCGCGCTGTCGGTCTTTTCCGCGCGAACTCCATCGTCGGCGGTCACCGACGCAACTCGACACACCAGCACGGCGATGACCGCAGCCGTCCCCGCAATCGCGACCGGCCGACGTCCCGTCAATCGCCTGCTTCTTCGCAAGTCGGCGTCGCGCCTACGGAGCAGCGGGAAGATGGCGCGGTCCAATTCGACGGGCGACAATGGCAACTCTCCTTCCTGTGCAGGTGCTATCGAACCCACAGCAGCACTGAATTGTACCGCAGTCCGCTCCCGCGCGCAAGCAGGAAACGATCGCAGCCTCGCGAGACGTCTGCGGGGAAGCTCGTCTGAGGAGAGGTGGAGTGGCGATCCCGCTCCGCCCACGGCAGAATCGGGGCATGTCGCGGCGACCCTGCCCAGATTGCGGAAAACTGTTCAGCAGTGAGGCCGACAGTTGTCCTCATTGCGGCACGGCGGGACCTCTGCCGGAGAGCGAGTTCATCTTCCGCGGCGTCCTCGCGCTCGGCTGCTTTTTACTGATGTGCCTGCTGACGTTCATCGGGTTTGCCGCGTACTACATCACCCACTGATGGCATCCGGCGGGAGCCGCGAAGCACTGCAGCAAATCGAAGCCCGCCTGCTCATCCTGGCATTCTTATGACACCCACTCTGTTCTCCGTCAGTTACGCCGGGTATTGGGGCCAGCATCGCCTGGACGTGCCGGCATTTCTGGAGAAAGCGGCATCGCTCGGTTATTCGGCGGTCGAGATTGGCGGCAAGCGACCACACTTGTCGCCGCTCGACTACACTTCCGATGAGTCGCTGGAGGCGATCGGCAATGAGGCCCGGAAACTCAAAGTCGAGATCGCGACGATTGCCGGATACACGGACTTCACCGCGGGGCGGGGATCGGCAGAGGTCCCATTTGTCGAGATGCAAGTGCGTTATGTCGCCGATCTGGCCCGGATCGCGCGGATCCTCGGTGCAAAGATTGTCCGCGTGTTCAGCGGGTATTTCACGAGTGCGGAGCATTATCAGGCCGACTGGAGCCGCTGTGTCGCCGCACTGCGAGAATGTGCCGATGCCGCCGCGGCGGAAGGGGTCGTCCTCGGTCTGCAGAACCATCATGACATCGGACTGACGGTCGAGTCGTTTGAGGAGTTGCTATACGACATCGATCGGCCCAATCTGAAGGCGATGTTCGATCCCTGGTCGGTCGCGCTCACCGGCGGGGATCTGTACGAGTCCGCGCGTCGCATGGCGCCGCAGATGGTGCAGACGACGCTCGCCGATTACGTGCGGCTTCCCCGATTCCATTACCGGTCTGAACTGGTGAACTATGAGCGGCAGCTTCCGGACGCCGTGCGGGCTGTCCCGTTGGGACAGGGCTTCATTGATCTGGATGCCTTCTTCACCGGTCTGCGCGACGGCGGCTTTGACGGTTACGTAGCGTATGAAATGTGTTCTCCGCTGCGGGGCGGTGGGGCCGAAGCGAACCTCGATGCGGCTGCGAAGGTCAGCCTGGAGAAGATTCACCGATTGATTCGATCGGCACGATAGCGACGAACGAGAATCACTATGCATGGTTTGCCTGCGGTTGACGCCGGGCGCGTGATCGACTGGGGTCACACGTCCCAGGACTACGCGGCGTGGCGACCGGACTATCCCATTGAGTTTTACGAGCGGCTGGCCGAGATCAGGATCGGCGTTCCGGGTCAGCGGATTCTCGATGTGGGGACTGGAGTTGGGTTTCTCGCTCTCAACTTCGCCTGTCGCGGCAGCGTGGTGACCGGGGTCGATGTGTCGGAGGGTCAGATCCGGCAGGCCCGCGAAACGGCCTCCGGCAACGGCCTTTCCATCGGTTTTCGAGTCGCCCCGGCCGAGGACACAGGACTGCCTTCCGCAGCGTTCGATGTCGTCACGGCCAGTCAATGCTGGCTCTACTTTGACCTCGAGCGGGCGATTGCCGAGGTGCGGCGTGTGCTTCGGAGTGGAGGCGTGTTGATGTTGTCGCACTTCTGCTGGCTGCCGCGAGTCGATGAGATCGCCTGCCGCAGCGAAGAACTGGTGCTGCAGTTCAATCCGCAGTGGAGCGCGGCGAACTGGTCGGGGGAGATCCCGGTCATGCCCCAGTGGGCGAACGGGCGTTTTGAGCGCGTCGAAGGGTTTGTTTTCGACGCACCGATTCGGTTCACTCGGGAGTCGTGGCGCGGACGGTTTCGAGCATGCCGCGGCGTGGGAGCGGCGTTGTCTGCGGATGAAGTTGCGCGGTTCGATGCCGCCCATGCGGATTTGCTCAGGCGGACCGTCCCGGACACGTTCACCGTGCTGCACCGGATCGACTGCACCGTCCTCCGACCGATCAATCATGATTGATCCCGAAGGCGGCCCAACTTCACGTAGTCTGCTTCACGCAGGAGCGATGATCGACGGCCGCCGTTACAACTGCTAGGTTTTTCGATTGAACCGGAGCCCCCAGAGCAGCGACCATCTCAATGTGGACGCAACGCGAACTCTCACTGCCGCCGCGGACGCGCGGATTCCATCTCATCACCCGTGAAGTCGTGTCGGCGCTGCCGGAGCTGGCCGACGTCCGCGTGGGGCTGCTGCACGTATTCATTCAGCATACGTCGGCGTCGCTGACCATCACCGAGAACGCGGACCCGGACGTGCGGACGGATCTGGAGTCGTCGTTCAATTCCATCGCGCCGGAGGATTTCCCATACGTCCATACGATGGAAGGGCCGGACGACATGCCTGCTCACGTCAAGGCGGCGCTCCTGGGAAGCAGTGTTTCGATTCCGGTGAAGGACGGCCGGCTGACGCTGGGGACGTGGCAGGGAATTACGCTGTGCGAGCACCGCAACCACGGCGGATCGCGGCGACTGGTGCTGACGCTGGCGGGAGAGTGAGATCATGACCGGGCGTTCGCAGCGTCAGGAGCCGGTCCGTTGCGAACGCAATGCAGACTCGACCGGCCTTCGCAGTTTGAACCAAACCCCGGTTGTTGACGGCTTCTGTACAGACTTGTACCGTGAGCGCTCCGGCCATTAGCACCGAGCGGGCCGCCGGCCGCCCCTCATTTGCACGACCGCGCCGCCGTTCATGTTCAGCCGTCTCGGAAGACTCGTCACGCGCGCACCGCTGCTGCTGGTGATCGTCTGGATCGCGATCGGCGTGGTGACGCATGCGACCGCTCCCGAATGGACGTCGGTCGCCCAGCAGGGGGAGTTCATCTTTCTGCCGGAGGACGTCCCCAGCAAGGAGGCGGAACGGCTGTATCGGGAGGCATTTCAGGCCCAGGCCGACGCCACGGGAGTGCAGCAGGATCCGCTCGGCAGTAATGTCGTCATCGTCGCGCTCCGGGAAGACCTTCCCAACGGAATGACGGCGGCGGACTCGCGGTTCATCGACCGGGTGATCCGGCCGGGACTGGTGGCCATCAGCCTGACGACGGAGGCCGGTTACGCCTCCGGCAATCCGTCTGCCTACATCCGGCAGTTTGTGCGGCCGATCGTGCAGCAGGCGAATCTCACGGAATCCGCCGCATCGAATGAAGACGTCGAGTCGATCGTGCGCCGCATCACGTCCACGGCCGACCGCACACCCGACGTCCCCGATGCGATCGAAGTCGCGCCCCCTGCGGAGCGGATTGTCTCCACGGTGTGGACCTTCTCCGAGAAAGGAATCGGTCCGCTGCTGGTCAGCAAGGACAAAATGTCCACGCTGGTGGTCGTGCAACTGCATACCGAGTTCCTCAGCCGCGAGAACGGGCTGCTGCTGGAACGGATCGAAGCGTTCATCGAGGATGTCAAGCTGCACCGGGCGGATTATCCGGCGGAGCAGCGGATTCCCGCGAACCTGGACCTGGCGATCAGCGGATCGGCGACCGTCGGTCGGGACATGCTGACGGCGGAACGGCACAGCACGCAAAACACGGAACTGTACTCCAAAGTCCTGGTGATCGTGCTGCTGGCGATCCTGTACCGGGCGCCGCTGCTGATCCTGATCCCGCTGGTCACCGTGGGCCTGACGACGGACCTGACGGTGAGCCTGCTGCGTCACATGGCGGCGGCGGGATGGATCGGGGTGTTCTCGGGGCTGGAGATCTACGTGACCGTCGTCGTGTACGGGGCGGGGGTCGATTTCTGCCTGTTCCTGATTTCACGCTACAAGGAAGAACTGGACGCCGGCGCGACGTTCGATGAAGCGATCGCGAACGCCATCTCCCGGGTCGGTATTGCGCTCGCGACAAGCGCTGGCACAAGCGTGGCGGGCATCGGCATGATGATGTTCGCGGAGTTTGGAAAATTTCCACAGGCCGGTTTTTCGATCTCGTTCGGCCTGTGCATCGTGCTGGTCTGCGCGCTGACGCTGACGCCCGCCATGCTGCGGCTTTCCGGACGCTGGGCGTTCTGGCCTGATATCCGCAGGGAGCGGATTTCATCGAAGGAAGGGTGGATTCCCGAGACTAGCGGCTGGGCGCTGCTGATTCGCGATCCGCAGTGGACGCGCCGCATCTGGGACTGGACGGCGGCAACGATCGCGCGGCGTCCGGGGTTGATCTTCTGCGCGACCGTGCTGCTGATGCTGCCGTTCGCCGTCAACGGCGTGCGGTATTACAACCATCTGAGCTATGGGCTGCTCTCGGAACTGCCGCCGAGCGTGACGAGCGTCGTGGGTGCGAACGCCGTCAAGCAGCACTTCCCGGCCGGGATGACCGGCATCACGACGGTGCTGTTGAGGAACGAGAAGTTCGATTTTCAGGAGACGGATGGGCTGTCGCGCGGCGAGGACCTGGTGGAGGCGCTGACGCAGCGGCTGGAAGGGCAATCCGGTGAACTGCACCTGGTTGACGTCCGCAGCCTGAGCGATCCACTGGGGACGGCCAAAGCCGCGGACCGGCGGTCGATCATCGAGCGGGGCATCATTCGCAATCGAGCGCGGCGGGAGTATGTCAGTTCCAGCGGTCCGCTGGCCGGGAAGGTGCTGCGGGTCGACCTCGTGTTCGATATCGACCCGTTCTCTCCGGAGAGCATCGATCGGCTGGCCGCCGCGGAGCAGGCCGTGCGTGGCGCGTTGTCGGAGGTTTCCTCAGCAGGAGCCGAAGCTGCCGATGATCCGGCTGAAAAGCAGATGTACGCGTCGCTGGCGGCTGAGACGGAGGTCCTGACGCTGGGATCAACGGCCAGCATCCGTGATCTGAAAGCCGTGACGGACAAGGACCGCGTCCTGATCGCCGTGCTGGTGACGGTCGCGGTTTACCTGGTGCTCGTAGCGCTGCTGGGGCGGCCTGCGATCGGGATGTATCTGATCGCGACCGTGGTGTTCAGCTTCCTGGCGACGCTGGGCGTGACGCACGCCGTGTTCTGGCTGCGCAATCCCGAAGCGTACACCGGCGTCGACTGGAAGGCGCCGATCTTCGTCTTCACCATCCTCGTGGCGATGGGTGAGGACTATAACGTGATGCTCATGGCGCGGATCGAAGAAGAACAGGAGCGCCACGGTCCCGTCCAGGGCGTGCTGGTCGCGCTGACCAAAACCGGAGCCATCATCTCCAGTTGCGGCATCATCATGGCGGGCACGTTCGCGTCGCTGATGACGGGCACGCTTATGGGCATCATTCAGCTGGGGTTCGCTCTGGCGTTCGGCGTGCTGCTCGACACGTTCGTCGTTCGTCCGATTCTGGTGCCGAGCTATCTGGTGCTGCTCTATCAGGGGCGATTCGGTCGATTGGGGCGCTGGCTGGGGGCCTCCGACCTGGGGCCGCCTCCGCCGAACGGGTCGGATTCCGACATGGTGGAGACGCGCCCGGAGCAGGGCGTCTCATCGTCGCCGGTCACCCGGATCACTGACGAACCACGCTAGAGTCGGGGGCTGGCAGGACGGTTGCCAGCGAATGCAGCGCATGCGTCGCAATGACATACGCGTGTGGGCGGGAATGATCGCTCGCGACGCCGAACGTCTGCACACGCGATTCTCTGATGTCGGCCGGAGTTGAAGAGAGAAAATCCGTGGAGATGAAATCGGAATGAGCATCACAGCTCCCTACCGAGACGCGGCCTCCGCCATTGAGGCAAGCTGGCGTGAACAGTGGGACGCGACATTCTCGTATGCTCGCGCGCCCCTGAGCGATGAGCAGTGGCGATGGCAGTGGGAGGCCGGCTTGTGGCGGATCGCGCTGTATGAGGCAGGCGATGTTTACCCTGAAGAAACGATCACACTCGAGCTGTTGCGGGAGTTCCCGGTGAACGAACTCTCAGCTCTCCTCTGGGAGTATCTACGCATCTATATTGATCGAGCAGGGCAGACCGGAGTGCCTGAGCTGGAGTTGATCAAGTCACTACCGCGCGGCTTGCGCATCGCCTACACACTGAAGCTACTCGACAGCGAGATCTCGAATGGAGGGCTGCAACAGTTCTTCACCAACTCGAGCGGAGCCTTAGCGGGAGAGGCGCTCGATGATCTTGAAACAATCGGCGCGACCGATGCGTACCTCGTTCTGAAGGAGGCCGTTCGTTTGAATAATGGGCTTGAAGCGAGGCACGAAATCTATCGCCGGCGCTGGACGGATCAGGAGTGCCCCCCAAGTTCCGCAGAGACGGCCGCTTTCTGGTCTGACTACGAGGCCCATGTAGAACCAGAGTTCGATCGGCTGAGTTCCGCCTGGTGCGCCCTGGAAGATAGTCCCGAACTTCCGTCGGATCCCCATGAGCGGTACTCGCTCCGATTCAGCCAAGCCTATGACGTCGAGAAGACATTATCGCCGTGGAAGCATTTTCGGCGATACGTGGAGGCGCATCCGGAGGAGTTTGTGCATTCACCCGGCGCTATTGAGTGAATGAGCTCGATGCTCAGTTTCCCTTCTCGCCGATGCAGTACAGGTACTCCTGGCGCTGCTCGCCGTCCCGGACGGCGATCCGCTGATAGATCCGTCCGCCGCAGATGGCGGGCGTGGCGAAGACTTCGTCGCCCAACCGGGACTGGCCGAGCAGCTGGAACCCGTCCGGACTGGCTAAGAATACGAAGCTCTCGCCTCCTTCGTTCGTTGCGTAAATCCGGTCTCCCACCAGCACCGGTGACGCGCTGAAGGTTCCCCCCAGGCGTCCTTTCCATTGCTCGTTGCCGTCCGCCGCGCGCCAGCACATGGCGACGCCGTCGTCCGTCACGGCATAAAGGTATCCCTCTTTGATCAGCAGCGACGGCACGTAGACGCGGACGCCGTTCTCCCAGACGATCTCGTTGGACCCGTCCGCGCGCACGGCGGCGACATGATTCCGCGGATAGCCACCGCTGGTGATGATCAGTTCCCCGTCGGTGACGGTGGAGGTGACGCACTCGGTGGTGGCGCCCTCCCGGGACCAGAGTTCGGCGCCGGTCAACGGATCGAATCCGGCAACCAGATCACAGCCCTGAAAGACGAGCTGATCCCTGCCGGCCGCATGTACGATCACCGGCGACGGGTAATTCGGTGTGGCCGGACGTTCGTGCCGCCAGACGACGTCGCCCGTCTCGCGATCCAGACCGGCGATGGCTCCGCCCCCCTTGTTGTCGGCCGAGACGATTACCAGCGGTCCGTACACGGCCGGGGACGATCCGTAACCCTGGTGGACGACGTAGTCGCTGATCTTCGTCTGCCACAGTGGGTTTCCGTCGAGGTCGAGAGCCGTGGTGTAAACGGCGTCTCGATTGAGAAAGTTGACGAAGAGCCGCTCGGCGTCGCAGGCGGGGGTGGTGGAGGCCTGGGACGCCTTCTGGTTGCCCTTGCGGGAGATCCCACCCTCGTGGACCACGCGCTCCCAAATCACCGTTCCCGTGGCGCGGTCGAAGCAGAGGACCGACTGCCGGTCCTGCTGCTCATCGGCGGCCGTCAGATAGACGTGCTGGCCGACTACGATGGGCGAGCCATGCCCCCGGCCCGGGACCGGCGTCTTCCACACGATGTTCTCGGTCGCGCTCCACAGCGGCGGTGGAGACTGGTCGTCGGCCGCGTGCCCGTTGCGTTCCGGTCCGCGCCACCAGGGCCAGTCCGCCTCGGAGAATCCGAAGTCCCCGGCGGTTCGTGAAACGGCCCGCTCGGAATCCGCGCGGGCGAATCCGATGAAGGGGAGCAGGAGGAAACCACAGAGCGTTGCGCGATACATGGAGTCGATCCGTGTGAGCAGTCCGGGTGCGCCGTCGATCGAGAGATGAGTGGCGTAGTCTTAAAAGCAGTGATCGCCGGGGAGCTTCGAGGCCTGTCGGATCCAACTGGAAACGAGTTTCTCATCGAACTGTCCGTCCTCGAAGATGTGGAAGTACCGCACCTCGGGGTGCTTGGACTCGACCGGCGGAATGGGTTTCAGAGACGTGCCGCGAAAGAACGTCACTTTGATGTACCGCGTGATGCAGTGGTAGGCGAGGAACCAGCCTTCCCCTTCAATCCCGTAGAAGGGGGTATTCCAGCGCACGGCCTTGCGCACATGCGGGACGGTGTTGACGATGAGCCGGTCCAGTCGCCGGCCGACTTCCTGCTTCCAGCCGGGCATCGCGGCGATGTAAGCCTGCACCGGGGCGTCGCCGTCGGCCTTGGGAATCTGCGGGTTTCCGCCGGAGAGCAGCTTTGGCTTCGCCGCTGCGCGCGGGGCGGTGGACTGCTTCTTCTTCGCGGGCGTCGCGACCTTCTGCCTGGTCGCGGGTTTCTTCGTGGACTTGCCGGGCATGGTTGATCGAATGTTTTTGGTGCTCCCGAACTCTGGCGAGTTCGGCTACGTGTTCCTGGAACTCCAGAGTGCGCTACGCCAACTGCTCCCGCACGGCCTGCCATTCATCCCAGAGCCGCTCCGGGTTGAGGCGTGGGATCGGCATCTGAGCATCGAGTGCGGCGTAGAACTGCTCGGCCTGCGACAACGGCATCTCGGCGCAGGCTGCATCGTCGCGGACCTCAAGCACTTCGGTCTCGGTCAGGGGCGCCCCCTTCTGCTCCTCATGCGCGGCCAGCAGCATCACGAGCGGGTTCAGGAACACGAGGACCGTCGGTTCGGGGAGTCCGGCCCGCAGCCGCACACTCGCAAAGTTGGCGTACACGTTGTCGACGAGAGCGTGCAGATCGGCGACTCCGTGATATGTCCGTCCCACGCCGATTAACTCATGATGGCCGGGATGATGCGCCTGGTCGCGGGCCGCGGCCGCCGCTTCGGCCACCAGTCCGCCGCTCCACTTCGCGGCCGCCCCGATCCGTTCCGTCAGGCTCTGCAACACGGCCGCGTCAACTTCCTCCGCCGGAACACGCATCGCGCGGCCGGTCTCCAACGCATACCCGTAGAGGAGCATGCCGAACACCGATACGCTCAGGTCGTCCTGCGTCCACCGCCAGTCACCCAGCACGGCATCCGCAAGCCCTCCGCATTGTTCAAACAATGCATCTCGAGACATGAGGAACTTGCTCCTGCAATCCGCGTCATTCGGGATTGTTCAACCCGAGGTAACCGCGAGCCTCCTGCCACTGCTCCCACACGTGCTGCGGATCGATGTCGTTGTAGCCGCGCTTCTGATCCAGCTCGATTGCATGATCTACGCTCATCATCATACACCCGCCCATGTCCCGAATGGCGGTCACCTCTCGCTCGGTCAGCGGTCTCCCCTTACGCCGTTCCGCGTTTGCCAGCAGGATCACGAGCGCGGGGATGAACACCGGAATCAATTGGGAGTCAGGCATTGGTCGACGCCTCGGCAACCTCCGCTTTGCTCGTGCGGCAGGCCGCTGGAGATTTCACTCCCGCGGCAGTTCCTTGATGTACACGTTCTTGAAGTACAGCGGATTGCCGTGGTGCTGGAGCTCGATCTGGCCGGATTCGTAGATCGGCTTGTCCCGCTCCCAGTAGTTCTCGAGCGTGACGTTGTCGACGACGAGCTCGCCGTTGAGGTGGATCGTCACCTTCTCGCCGACCATCTTGATGTGAAACGTGTTCCACTCGCCGATCGGGCGGTCGGCGGTCTTGAGTGGCTTCGACGGGTTCTGCTGATTGTTGTACAACCCGCCGGAGCCGACATTCTGCAGGGCCGGGTCCCAGATCTGCACCTGCGGCGACCCGCGGAGATAGATGCCGCTGTCTCCTTCGGGCAGGATCTTCCAGTCCACGTACAGCTCAAAGTCGCCGTAGTCCTTCGCCGAGCACAGACTGTTCCCCTTGCCGTCGTAGATCAGGACCCCCTCCTCGACGCGCCAGTGCTCGCGCATCTGCTCATCGGCCGCGGCCTGCGCCTCTTTCAGCTCGTCGGCCGACATCTCCGCGCGCGACTTGGGATTCGCCACGAGCCCCTTCCACCCCTCCAGATCCTGGCCGTTGAACAGAGCCGTGAACCCCTCCGGCGGGGTATTGTCCGGCCGATCCTCGGCTGAGGCGAGGCCCCAGCACAAAACCAGCATGCAGGATGATGTCAGGGCCAGGCGCAGCAGTCTCATGGTCGGTTTTTCTCCGGGGGGGATGGTGTCCGCCATGCTACCGCCCGGCTCCCGATGGATCAAAGCGGCCGGCTTGCCCTTTGCTGCCATGAAACTGACACCCCGCCGGCTTCGGTCGGGTACCTGATCCGCCGGGAGCGTGCGCGCGGGACGAGGTTCGATTGACAGCACCGCCGCCGATTCAGGACAACTCACGCAGCGGCCCGACGACTGCCCTTCTCGTCTGCCACCCGTCAGCAGGCGCCTGGACCAACGGATTCTTGAAATGGATGGAACTCAACACATGACCCGCTCCCGCTCCCGATTCCTGGCCGTCGCCGTCGCCCTCGCGCTGTGCGGTTTCGGCTCGCTGCTCTCCGCGGCCGATCCCCCGCTAGCCGTGTTCGGCAACGACGCCGACGTGGTGCTGCGGCTGAAGAACCCAAAGGCCACGCTGGAGAAAGTGGCGGCCATGGCGGCGACCGCCGACGAGAAGATGGCCCAGCAGGTCCGGGACAACGCGCCGTTCGTCGGCGTGCTGATTTCCAACCCGACGCTGGCCGGCGTCGACCAAGAGCAGGACTGGCTGGTGGTGGTCCACGCCCATGCAGACGCCGACCCCTCGGTAATCTTCGCCATCCCGGCGACCGACGCCGACGCCCAGCAGGCCGCCCTGTCGAGCAAAATGAAAAAGTTCGCCAACGACGACTGGGTGTTCTACAGCGAGGACGGGGATGCGATCGCCCGGCTGCAGGGACGCGTGAAAGGCCAGAACACTCCCGTGTCGGATTCGATTGCGACCGAGATCGACGATGCCTCTCGCGCCGTGTACGACCGCGGCGACCTGTCGATTTTCCTCAACGTCGATCACCTGACGGAAGTCTACAAGGACCAGCTTGACGAGAAGTCTGGCGAACTGGCGGAGCAGCTTAACCGTCAGGCCGGAGTGCTGCAGATGGTTCCGGGGCTGGACGTCCAGAGCGCCATCGAAGGGGGGACCGGCGGCGGAGCCGACATTCTCAAGGACACGACCTCGCTCACACTGGCCCTTGTGTTTGAGGACAAGGGGCTGCATGCCGAGACACTCGCCCAATTCAAGCCGGATTCCAATACCGCCAAAGCCCTCGACGGACATCCCGGCCACCCGCTGCAGACGATCGGCCAGCTGCCCCCCGGCGCGGTGTTGTACTTTGGCCTGAGCAGTTCGCTCAGCCAGACGGTCGAGGACACGCTGGCCTCGTCCGGTTCGCTGGCCGAGCCGAGCGACGAGCAGCAGAAGTCGATCGATGAGCTGAAGGAGCAACTGAAGGACGTCGACTACCGGAGTTTCGCTCTTGCTCTGGGACTGGGGCATCGTGAGAGCGGGCTGCTGCGGATCGCCTCGATTACCGAGGCATCCCCCACGGACGCCGTACAGGCGTACAAGCAGGCTTCGGGCGACCTATTGGACGCCGAACTGGATGGACAGGGGATCAAGCAGGAGGCCGAGTACGAAGCCGCGGCCGAGCAGGCCGGCGACAAGGAAATCGACGTGCTGACGGTGACGACGACGGTCGATCCGAATGTCAATCCGTTCTTCGGCTCGATTCTCAAGCAGATCCAGAACCTGCTCCTCGGCCCGGAGGGGAACGTCAGCCGGTTCGCCTGGTGGGACGACAAGTATCTGTACACGCTGGGAGGCGGCGCCGACGCCATGCAGGAGGCGGTGGAAGCAGTCGACTCCACGGAATCGAACGGCACGGCCGAGTTCCGTGAAGGTCTGCTGGAGGAAGCGAACGTCGTTGCGTTGCTCGACGTCCAGCGGATCGCGTATCGCGCCCTGAAAGCGGCTGCCGAAACGCCCGAATTGGGCCTGCCTGCCGATCCGGCGCTGGCCAACGCCGAAGAGCCGGCTCCGTCGTTCGTCGGCTTCTCTCTGGTCACGGAGCCGCAGTCGCTGCGGACAAAGACTCAAGTCCCGTCACAGCAGTTGTACCGCATCATTCAGTTGGCCTACTACGCCCGCCTGGTCCAGCAGCAGCGGGACTAGGCGATTGACGCGGCATCGTGGCACAGAACCGACCCCCGGTTTCTCGAAGAAACCGGGGGTCTTTCGCCACTGGAGTGAAGTCACAGTTGCCCGTCCTGTCCCGATCGCATGGGATTCGCACGGGAAGTCTGCTGTCTGAGCTGTTGGGCGAGTCCGATGAGAATTTCTTCGGGACCGCGGATGTAGCAGAGACGATACGCGTCTTCATACTGGACCACCTGGCCGACGAGTTTTGCGCCCCGTTTGGCGATACGGGCGAGCGTATCGTCGATGTCCTCCACGGTGAACATGACGCGGAGGTATCCGAGAGAGTTCACCGGGGCGCTGCGGTGATCGGCGACAACAGGTGGAGCGAGGAATCGGGAGAGCTCGAGCCGGCTGTGACCGTCCGGCGTACGCAGCATGGCGATCTCCACGCGCATGTCGCGCAAACCTGTGACGCCATCCGCCCAGTCGCCTTCAATCGGGGCGCGCCCCTCAAGTTCGAGGCCGAGTTCGGTGAAGAACTCGACGGCGGCATCCATGTCTGCGACCACGAGGCCGACATTGTCCATGCGTTGGACCGACATGAAGTCTCTCTGGCGTCAAACGATGGATTGAGTTGAGCCGCCGGTCGAACGGCAGCCGGCCGTGGGCCGAGGTGTGCCGCGACGGAACACGACCGTACCCATTGACTGTGGTCGACCGCCTCAACGGCGATGAAGGCGCCCGTTGGCGACAGTGCACCGCCAGCGGTTCCCGTCTGCAGGCTTTCAGGTCGCGGCTGGTTCCGCGACGTCGTCCGCAGCACCCATCGAGGTCTGGGCCGCTTCCTGCTTCAGCGCGTACATCGGGTTCTCACCGAACTTCTGAGTGCACTTCGGGCACTTGACCTTGCCGAGGCCTTTGCCTTCCTTGCCTCCCATCTTCTCCTTCTGCCGTGCGTCCTCGCTGATGACCAGCCCGCAGGCCGCACACTTCCAGCCGGAGAGCACGACCTCGACTGTGGGGTCTGCCCGGTAGAACTCGAGGTTCTTGAGGGAGCGGACCGGAGAGCCGAGGAAGTGACACTTGCCGGCCTCCTCGTACTCTTCCGTGGCGGGAATGGCCGTCTCGGACCCGAAGCCGACCAGTCCGTAGACGTCTTCCAGCGCCTGGGCGAACTTGCGGAACTGTGTCACGCCCATGGAGACGTACTGCGTTACGCCGTCTTCTCCAATGGGGAGGAGAACCGCGATGCGGCCGGTTCCGAAGATCGGAATGCCGTGGAACAGCGAGAGCGCCCGCGACGGGGCGGGCTCGACGACGCGCATCTCCTGCAATTGCTCAGCCTTGTAAGTCTTCTGCTCGCCGGCCGGCAGTTCGGCCGGGGGCTTGCCGTCTTTGAGGTGCTGCAGCATGGCGGCGCGGGCGTCGGCTTTGTTCTTGACGCCTCCGACGAACTTGCCCTTCTTCGTGAGACTGACGATCAGCATCTCCTCCGGGCCGAAGGCGAAGTCGAATTCGGCGAAATCCTTGAGGAGGCTGTCGGCCTTGAGTTTGAGCTTCTCCGGGTTCACGGTATGGACGTGGAGGTCGTCGATCCAGACTTGAAATCCGCCCGGCCCGGAGGGCGCCTCGCCTTCGGCCTTCTGCTCGGCGACGGCCTTCTTTGAGACGGAATAGTCAGGGGGATCGATCGGGACGATGAACGGGGCCCGGCATTTGGGACATTTCCCCTGCATGCCGCGGTGCTGTTCCTTCACCTCGATGCGGCAGCCGTACGGGCAGAAGATGATGAATCCGGTGGCGGTCTTGGCGCCGCCCGTCATCAGCGGCCGTCGTCGTCGTTTTTCTTTAATCTCCGCCTGCTCCTGCATGGCGGCCATGAGGAGGACATCTCCGCCGGTCGCCACGGAGTGCGAGGGGCCATCGGCATTCGCATCGCTGTCGCGCCTGGCGGGTTCGGCCGCTGTCTCCTGAGGTTTTTCGGCGGATTCCAACCCTCCCAGGTCTTCACGTTTCGAAGAGGCGGGCATCGACAGCTGGAAACCGTCTTCGGAGGCGTCCTCAACGGAGTGCATTTCCTCGGCCGGCACTTCGCTGAAGACGGGAGGGGCGGGGTTGGTCTGCATTTCCTGGTAACGCTGCTGGAGCTTCTGATCCATGAAAGCACCGCAGTTCCAGCAACGGACCAGCCCTTTGCGGACCATCTCGCCGCACTCAGGACAGGGACGTTCCAGGGACGATCCTCCCGACGGCTGACTCGCGGTCGGTGCGGATTTTCCTTTTGTGTCCGGCTGGCTCATACTCGTACTCACTACTCGGTATCTGAAAGATCAGGAAATGCTGGCAGAGAACGGGCAGGGTGGAGTGCGTCGTGCCGCTGAGATCGGCCGCCTGCCGAGCAATTCAGTGTAACACGGCCTGAGGCTGGTTGCAGCCGCCCTGTTTGCCGAGAACGCGAAAATCGGAGCGGAACCGTACGGTTCGATGTTGCCCGGCACGCACCATCCTTCCCGATCCACACGACCGGACCTCTTTACAGTACAGCTGATGCCGACATCCTGCAGCGAGCAATTTCGAGAGGCGCTCGCCGGTCTGAAACCGGGGTCAGAACTCTACGCCACGGAAGTCGTTTCGCGGCTGTTGGCGCTCGCCCGAAAGAACGAGGCCAGCGATGTGCATCTCATTCCGGGAGAGGGAGGGAAAGCGCTGCGGGTGTTGTGGCGGATCGACGGCGTCCTGCATGACGTCGCGGTGCTCGAAGGCGGCGGACCGAACATTGTCGCCCGACTGAAGGTGTTGGCCGAACTGCTGACGTATCGCACTGACGTGCCGCAGGAGGGACGGATCCGGACCGGGGGCGACGACGTCGAAATGCGGGTGAGTACCTTTCCCACGGTGCACGGCGAGAAAGCCGTGGTGCGGCTGTTCGTGGGATCGGGGCGGTACCGGCAGCTCGAAGACCTGGGGCTACCGCCCGACATCGATGCCGAGTTCCGCCGACTGCTGACGCTGACGGCCGGCGCGTTCCTGGTGACGGGACCGGCCGGCAGCGGGAAGACGACGACGCTGTATGCGGCGCTGCGTCATCTGCTGCGCGCCAGCCCGCAGCCGCGCAGCGTGTGTACGCTGGAGGATCCGGTCGAAGCACTGATTCCCGGAGTCTCGCAGTCCCATGTCAAACCGGATTCTCCGTTCAACTATGCCGCGGGTCTGCGCTCGCTGATGCGGCAGGATCCGGAGGTGATCATGGTCGGAGAAATCCGGGACCGGGACACGGCGGAGACGGTGTTCCAGGCGGCGCTGACGGGGCAGCTCGTGCTGTCGTCGTTTCATGCGGGGAGTGCTGCGGAGGCCGTGGGGCGGCTGCTCGATCTGGACGTCGAGCCGTACCTGCTGCGGAGCGGACTGCTGGGAGTGTTGAGCCAGCGGCTGCTGCGCCGACTGTGCGATTGCAGCGTCGCGTCGCAGAGCAGCGAGGATCGACTGGGGTTGCCGGTCGAAGACTGCCGCATGGCGGCCGGATGCCCGGAGTGCGGGGAGACCGGCTATCGGGGCCGGCTGCTGATCGGGGAGCATCTCGATCCTCGCGACGATTCGGTGGGGCGATGCATTCTGCAGCGCGGCGAGGCGAGCCGGATCGAGGCGGCCAGTGTGGAGGCCGGGATGACAACGCTTCGCCGGCGCGCGATCCAGGCCATCGCCGCGGGGCGCACGACGGCAGCGGAATTCTGCCGGGTTTTCGGCAGGTCCGGCGGCTCTGCCGTCGCCGATCCCATACAATGATCGCGAGAATGGCCCGAGGGACGTGTTTCGGCCAACGTTCGGGCCGGGATGCACGTATGTCGGCAGGACGCCCGTTCTTGAGATCAATCACGTCATGAAGCCAAATCCTCTCAGCAGTCATCCGCAGGACGTGGCGCGCCGTGTATGTCGCGGATTCACGCTGATCGAACTGCTGGTGGTGATCGCCATCATGGCGATCCTGATCGCCCTGCTGCTCCCTGCGGTGCAGCAGGCGCGCGAGGCCGCACGGCGCACACAATGCAAAAACAACCTGCACCAGGTCATCTACGCGCTGCAGAATTACCACCAGGCGTTCGAGGTGCTGCCGCCGGGATCGGTGAATCAAACGGGACCGATTCACAACATGCCGGACGGGTTCCATCATGGCTGGTACACGTCGCTGCTGCCGTTTCTGGATCAGCAGCCGGTGTTCCGGCACATTGATCCGGACCTGGGGATTTACACGGAGGAGCAGCGGGCGGCGCGCACGACATTGATCCCTGTGCTGCTGTGCCTGTCAGACTCCGGGCCGTACTACGCGTCCCGCAGCGATGATGTGCCTGCGGCGCTGACCAACTTCGCCGGCGTGCATCATCCCGTCGAAGCTCCGATCGACGTGACGAATCACGGCGTGCTGTTCCTGAACAGCCGGGTGAAGATGAGCGACGTGCCCGACGGCGTGTCCCATACGCTCTTCGTAGGGGAGATGCTGCGGTCTGCGGCCGACCTGGGGTGGGCGTCGGGCACATCCTCGACGCTGCGCAACGGGGGTCTGGACATTAACGACACTCCGGCGGGGAGCATGTACTACAATGATCCCGGCGCGGGGTCGGGGCCGGCGTCGTGGCCGGCGACCGTCGTGTTTGATGATGCGTTTGACCTGGCCCTCCGCAATGATCTCACGCTGCTGGTGGGAGGTTTCGGCAGCCACCACGAGGGAGGGTGTCACTTCGCGCTGGGGGACGGCTCGGTACGGTTCCTGAGCGAGAACATCTCGCAGACGGTGTATCTGCAGCTGCTCGATCGGGGAGACGGCGGCATCGTGGGCGAGTTCTGAGCGGCACTCCGCTCCGTGAAGTCCCGGCGGCTGAACCGGATTGGCCCTGCATCGTTCGGAGGAAGGTCCGGCCGGCGAGAGCGTGGCAAACCCTGCCGCCTTGAGAAACTTTGCTGGAAATCCCGTCTCCGGCGAACGATGATTGAACAGCCGCCCTCCCTGTCCGCTGCGCCGCCGCAAGGAAGACTGCATGCGCCAGGCCATTTCACCAAGCAGATTGAGCTTCGCCGTCCGTTGGCTGGCGGTGTGCATGTGCCTGGCGTCCACGCCGGGACTTCGCGGGGACGAGCTGCATCTCAAGAACGGGGTGGTGCTCAAGGGGGTTGTGCTGCCGCTGAGCGGGCTGAACGCCCGCACCACGGCGCAGAACAACAACACCGATATCCCTGTGGCCACACTGTGGATGGTGGACGACGGCGTGCGGCGCTACTTCGTGCCGCGGCGCGTCGCTCCCGACGTCATCCCGGCGGACCCGCTGAGGAAACTGGTCCGCTTCGAACTGCAGCATCAACGAAACGGCAATCGCGGGATTCCTTCGACGATCGGAGGGTTCCCGCAGACGGAGTTCGACCGGTTCGGACGGCGGATGGTGACGCTCACCACGCCGCGGGGGCCGGAGCATATTCAGCAGGCGATCACCGAGATCCGGCCCGATGCGCTCAAGGTGGATTCGACGTCGCACGACTGGACGATGGGACTGGACCCCACGGTGATCGGCGCCGACCGGCTGCGGGAGATGATCTCGGGGGCGATCGATCCGCAGAGCCTGGCGGACCGCCGCGGGATTGTGATCTTCTTCATCCAGGCGCAGATGTACAAACAGGCGCAGGAAGAGCTGGCGACGATCGCGGCCGATTTCCCTGATCAGGCCGCATGGGCGAGTGAGACGGAACTGCAGCTGGCGCATCTCAAGGCGCTGGCGGCGCTCAACGAGATTCGCAGCCGTCAGGAGGCGGGGCAGCATCAACTGGCGTATCTGGTGTCGCAGAAGTTTCCGGCGGACCGGGTGAGCGCCGACGTGTTGCGCGAGGCGCAGGATATCGTGGCGACGTACGACCGGGACCGGCAGCAGGCGGCGACGGTCGGCATGTTGCTGGACCTGCTGCAGGCGGAACTGCCGCAAGAGCGGGCTCAACTGTTGGCGCCGCTGCGGGCCACCGTTCTGGAAGAGTTGCATCCTGAGAATCTGGAGCGGCTGGATCCGTTCCTGCGTGCGGAGGCGGACGACACGCTGTCGCCGGAGGAAAAGCTGGCGCTGGCCTATTCCGGGTGGGTCGTGGGGGCGGGCAACGCCGTGACCAGTCTGGATGACGCGCTGCGGCTGTGGCAGATCCGGTTTCTGGTGCTCGAGTATCTGCGGAGCAACGACAATCCGGCCCGGCGGCAGAGCATTCTCGAAGAGTTGACTGCGACCGAAGGGGCGACGGTCCCGCGCGTGAGCGAGATGATCGCTTTGCTTCCCCCGCCCTCACTGGCCGTGACTCCGCAGCCGGGCGTCGCCGCGCAGCTCGACGTCACCGATGAATGGGACGAAGCGCAGCAGACGTACTCCATCGCACTTCCGCCGGAATACTCTCCACAGCATCGGTATCCGCTGCTGGTGGTGCTGCACGCCGCGGGGAGCAGCCCGGATCAGGAACTGACCTGGTGGGCGGGCGACCCGGAGCGGCAGGGACCGGCCCAGCGGTTCGGCTATATCACGATTGCTCCGCATTACGCGGCCCCGGACCAGAAGAGCTACACGTACGGGCACGAGGCGCATCAGGCGGTGCTGGAATCGCTGCGCGACGCCCGCAAGCGGTTCCGGATCGACTCGGACCGCATCTTTCTAGCGGGGCACGGGATGGGGGGCGATGCGTGCTTTGACATCGGAATGTCGCTGCCGGGGGTGTTTGCCGGCGTCATTCCCATCACCGGCGTCACCGACCGGTTCTGCATGTACTACCGGGAGAACGCACCGGATTTGGCGTGGTACGTGGTGACCGGGGAACGGGACGGCGATCAGCTGGGACTCAGCCTGGACCGCAATGCGCGGGACCTCAACCACATGATGACCCGCGGTCACGACGTGATCTACTGCGAATTCAAGGCGAGGGGAATCGAGCCTTACTTCGAGGAGACGCCGCGGATTTTCGAGTGGATGGCGCTGCACCGCCGGGCCCCGCTGCCGCGCGAATGGGACGTCGAGATCCTCCGCCAGACGGACAACGACTTTTACTGGCTCCACCTGGACGGGATGCCGGCGAGGCTCGGCGCGCCGATCGTGTGGGAGCCGCCGCGGTTGCGTCGCATTCCGCAGCCGATGCCGATTGAGGCGAAGGCGACGGTCGCCAACGCGATCTATCTCAAGCATCCCGCTGATCACGCGACGGTGTGGTTGTCGCCGGACCTGGTGAAATTTGGCGAGCGATTGAAGATTCACCACAAAGGACGGCAGGCGTACAACGACTTCGTCTCCCCGCGGATGGGGGACCTGCTGGAGGACCTGCGGGTGCGCGGGGACCGGGAGCGGCTGTACTGGGCGAAGATTGAGCTGTGAGACGCGGCCACAATCTCGGCAGACTCACGTCTGCCGCTCTTTGGTGCGCCGGGCGATGCTGTAGGTGTCCTGTTCGCGGCCGGTGTAGGCGACGATCATCTCGGCGAGCAGTCCGAGGGAAATGGCCTGGCCACCCAGCAGGAGACAGGCGACAGAGTAGGCGAGCAGCGGGCGGTCGCCGATGTCCTTGTCGGGGAGCACGTTGAAGCCGTGCATCAACAGCCAGAGGACGGCGAGGTAGAGCAGGCCGAGCGAGCCGAGTCCGAAGAAGAAGAGGCCGAATGCGCCGAGCATGTGCTGCGGGCGCTGGCTGAAGCTGGTCAGGAACGTGATCGTCAGCAGGTCGAGGAAACCGCGGAGGAAGCGGCGGACGCCGTACTTGGAATGTCCGTGCTCGCGCGGGCGGTGGTTGACGGGGAGTTCGGTGACGCGGAAGCCTCGGGCGTGGGCGAGCACGGCGATGAAGCGGTGCATTTCGCCGTAGAGGCGGATTTCGCGGGCGACATCGGCGCGGAAGAGCTTGAGTCCGCAGTTGTGGTCGTGCAGCCTGAGGCCCGTCATGCGGCCGACGAGCCAGTTGAAGACCTTGCTGGGGTAGACCTTGTGCCAGGGGTCGAGGCGACGCTGTTTCCAGCCGTTGACGACGTCGTAGCCCTCGTTGAGTTTTGCGAGGAGCGAGGGGATTTCGGCGGGGTCGTCCTGGAGGTCGGCGTCCATCATGAGCATGAGGTCGCCGCGGGCGGCCCGCAGCCCGGCGGTGAGGGCGGCGGCCTTGCCGAAGTTGCGGCGGAGACGGATGCCGGAGACGCGCTGATCCTGTGCGGCGAGCCGCTCAATGGCGTCCCATGATCCGTCGCGGGATCCGTCGTCGACGAAGATGATCTCCAGGTCGAGTTGCTGATCGTCCGCGACGGCGGCGATCTGCCGGTGGAGTTCCGGCAGGCTGTCGACTTCGTTCAGGACGGGGACGACGATGGAAAGCATCAGAATCTTTTCGGTGTCCTGATGGCACCCCTCCGGGGTGCGGCGATGAGAACAAGCACGCTGACCGGTGGCGTCGCTGCGCTCAGCCACCGGCTACCCTATATCAGCCCTCCGGGCTGGATTGTGCACGTTCGGAAACGGCGGCCTCCGTCCGCCAGCTGCACGCGCGGCTTACTGCACCCCGACTTCACGCAGCGCCGCCAGCACAGCGTCGTGGAGGGGGCCGTTGGTGACGATGACGCCGCGGTTCTCGCGGAGTTCGCGGCCGAGGGTGAAGTTGAGGGGCTGGCCGGCGACGTCGGTAACCCGGCCGCCGGCTTCTTCCACGACCAGGACGCCGCCGGCGTGGTCCCAGATCTTCTCGTGATAGTCGGCGCGCGTGGGGAGGCGGAGGTAGATATCCGCCTCGCCGGCGGCGACGACGCCGTACTTGGCCTGGCTGTCGAGCCGGGCGGGCTCCGCCGTGATCCCGAGCAGTTCCGCCACGCGGGCGGAGTGGTCGTGCGAACTGTGTCCGGACTCCACGGACTCGCAGAAGCGGGCCTGCCGCGAGTCGGTTTTGGAACTGACCTTCACCGGCTGCGGTGCTGCTCCAGTCTGCTCGAGCGGGTGCAACCAGGCCCCGTGTCCGCGGATGGCCGTGAAGAGGCATCCCTTGCCGCCATCGGGCCGCGGCAGGTTGGGACATCCCAGCACGGCGACTTGGATCGTTCCGTCCACGATCAGAGCCAGTGAGACTGCGTACTGCTCCGATCGCAGGAAGCCCTTGGTGCCGTCGATGGGATCGAGCGTCCAGAAGCGGCGGCAGTATTCGCCGTGTCCGCCGTGGTCGATCCAGCTGAGAATGGCGTCCTCGGTTCCGTCGAGCCCCGCTTTGGCGAGTTCTTCGTGGACGCGGGTGCGGAACGGCTGCTGATCGTCGGCCCGCAGCGCGGCCGCGTCCTCTTCGCCGATGACCGGATCATCGGGAAAGGCCTCGCGGAGCGCGTGGCAGACGGCGGCCTGGCTGGCGTAATCCGCGACCGTGACGGGGCTCTTGTCCTTCTTTTCGAGGACGTCCTGCGTAATCTGGGCCTGTACCGACTGGCAGACCCGCGCCGCGCGGCGGACAGCTTCGATGCCGATTTCCAGTTCTCTTGCGTAATCCTTCGCCATTAACGTCTCCTGAAGTCGCCTGTTCTATCGTCGTCTTGCGGTCGGGCGAAGTATATCGATCCCTCCGGCGGCATCGAAGGGCAGTCGTCGCTTGCGACGAGGAGATGGTTTGGCGACAGTGGCGTCCGTAAACGGACCGTTACTCTGATCGACTGACCACGATGAAAAAGAATCCCGTTAAGGCCGCGCTGCGCGACGGTCTCCCGCAGGTCGGCACGTGGCTGTCGACCGGCGATCTGATGGCGACGCGCGTGATGGCGCGGACCGGCTTTCCCTGGCTGACCGTCGACATGGAGCATTCGCCCATCGACTGGAGCCAGGCCGGCGCACTATTTGGTGCGATCGCGGATGCCGGGTGCGTTCCGCTGGCCCGCGTGCCGCGCGGCGATCACGACCTGATCAAGCGGGTGCTGGATGCCGGGGCGTTCGGGATCGTCGTGCCGATGGTCAACACCGTGGAACAGGCGCGGGAGGCGATCGCAGCCGCGAAGTACCCGCCGACCGGCACCCGCTCGCTGGGGGGTACGCTGCACGCGATTAACTTCGATGCGTCGCCGAGCGATTACTTCAAGCGGGCCAACGATGAGATTCTCGTCATTCTGCAGACGGAGTCGCCAGAGGGGGTGAAGAACGCCGAAGCGATCTACAGCCTGCCGGGTGTGGACGCGATCTTCGTCGGCCCCGTCGACCTGACGGCCCAGATGCGCAACGCCGACGGCGTCGACCCTTCGCCGGACGCATTCGAATCCATGCTGCAGCGTGTGCTGGCCGCCGGAAAGAAGGTGGGCACGCCGGTCGGGCTGCATGTGCAGTCGATTGAAGCGGTGAAACAGCGGATCGCCGAGGGGTGGCAGTTCATCGCCCTGGGAAGTGAACTGCGGATGATGACGCACACCGCGCAGCAGTGGACGGCGGCGCTGGACATGAAGCCACGGCAGGGGGAGTTGGCGCGGTACTAAGTCTCGGGTGAGTGTCGCGTTCGACTATCGCATGGCACGTGCGCGTGACTCAACAAGCCGCTTCGTCTGATGGATCACACATTGCGACCGATTGATCAACTGGGGAAAACCATCTTGCGCGCTCTCAGAATCCTTCGGAGCAGGCCCGGCACAAAACCGACTCTCCTGTTGTCCTGCCTCGCTCTCATCCTGTTGAGCGAGCGTGCTGCCCATGCCGCCGGATTGCGTGCAGGAGCGGCCAAGGTGGACATCACAAATTACGATGCCGGCCCGGTTAATGATTTGCTGCATGCGCGGGCACTGGTGATCTCCGACGAAGAGACGACGGCTGTGATCGTCACGGTGGATGCGGTCGCGATCGGGGAGATCGGGTACATCAAGAACGACTATCTTGGCAAGGTGCGCTCGCGGATCGAGGGGGAACTGGGAATTCGACCCGAGCACGTGATGATCAATGCGAGCCATTGTCACGGGGTCGTCTGCGAGGACGTGGACGAACGGACCTTTCAGGCGGTGCAACAGGCGGCGGCCAATATGGCGCCAGTCACTGTCGGTGTCGGGACGGGCCATGAAGACCGCATCTCGGAGAACCGCAGGCTGAAGCTGAAGGATGGCCGCGAGATCGACGTGCGGCATGCCTATTCGATGCCCCCCGACGAAGCCGTCGCTGAGGTCGGTCCCATCGACCCCGAGATCGGCCTGCTCAAGCTCGTCGCCGACGACGGCGGCACCGTCGCGGTCGTGTACAACTTTGCCTGCCATCCGATTCAGGGAGTGCCGAGCGGCGGCAATACGGCCGATATCACCGGGTTCTCGTCCAAAGTGATTGAGGAGAACAGCGGTGACGGATCGGTGGCGTTGTTCGTACAGGGCTGCGGGGGAGACATCAATCCGGTCTTTTACAAGGACGTCGATCATCCGCGCGACGCGGAGCCGTTCGGCAACATGTTGGGACTCAGCGCGCTGCGGGGACTGAATGACATTCAGACCACTGAGGACGCGCGGCTCAAGGTCATGCATACCACCATCGAGCTGCCGCGTGCCGACCTCGCCCAGCGGATCGCCGACATGCAGGCGGAACAGGAACGGCTGCTCCGCTCGCTCAAGGGCACGAGTCTCAGCCTCAAGACCTTCCTGCCGCTGTTCGTGAAGTACAGCGCGTCGGAGGAGTTTCCCTCATACTACGCCCAGCGGTATCTGCAGGAAGAGGCGATCGGCCGCGACGATCTCAAGAGGCTGGACGCCGAAAACCGCCGCAACATGGAGCAGTACATCGAGAACATCCTCACGATGGAGCAGTTGACGCGCGTGCAGACGAACCTCGCGCTGCTGCACAAGCATCAGGCCCAGAATGTGGCGGCCGGCAAGCGGACGGTGGATGTGGAAGTCGTGGGCGTGCGGATCGGCGAGTTCGTGATGGTAACGTTCCCCGGAGAACTCACGGTGCAGATCGGCCTGAACCTCAAAGAGGCGTCGCCGCATGAGCAGACATTCATCGCCGGCTACACCAACGGATACATCTATTATGCGCCGACGAGCGAGCAGTTGCAGAACGTGGGGAACGCCCAGGAGGACAGCGACTGCATCCTCGCGCCGGAGTGGCAGGCGATCTTCGAGGCGCATGCTCTCGATCTGTTGAACAGGCTCTGATCGGAATGCGGCATCCCGGCCGGGAACCGGCCCCGACCATCCGCACAATCCGTCCGATCGCGCCAGACGGCAATTCCGGGGGGGTGAATCCGTCGCCGCAGTTGATGCCGTTTCGGGCCGGCCGCCGATTAGACGATAGGCTTCAGCCGAACCCCGTCGTTTTCACCCCGCGACCGTATGCCCGCCCTGCGCAGCTCGCCGACCGTTGCCGCATCCAGGCTGAGTGATTTCGGCCTGCCGCTGCACGGGCTGGAGGCCACGCTATGGGCCCCCAGCTGCGCGCCGGTCGGGGGCGCCATTCTGGAGATGTCCCCGCGTGACCTGAAACTCCAGATCGACGGAATTGTCCAGCTCGGAACGATGGTCGAACTGGAACTCCGCAGCACCCTCTTCGACTTCTCCTGCTCGGTCCGCGGCCAGGTGCACTGGCAGTTGGACCATCCGGAGAGGTTTGTGGTTGGCGTGTTCCTCAACCGCGCCCTGTCCTACGACGTGGTCGGGCACTACTGGTCCGATCTCCGGAAGGAACTGCGGTACGATTGCGACTGGAGTTGCCGCCTCTACAGCCCGCGCCGCCGCCGGACCCACTCGGCCTGCCTGCTGAATTACTCGCGCTCCGGTATTTTGATTGCGTCGGACTTTCCGGCGGTCAGCGGAGATGAAATCGCGTTGATTGACGCGTCCCGGCCGGATACGCGTCCCATCGTCTCGGGCATTGTCCGCTGGCAGGCGCCGCACGCCGGCAACCAGGAACTGCTGGGCTGCGAGTTGCCCGAAGAGGACGGCGTCCGACTGTCGGCGTACCTGCGCTCACTGCGCGGCGGCGCGTGACCGATGCCGCGAAGGGCTCACGCCGATTTCCACACGGCCCCGCCTGGAAACTCGTGGTCCGCCAGCGACGCCGGGTGCATTTCGATGCTGTAGCCGGGGGCGGTCGGCGGCATGTAGCGGCCGTTCCGCAGGACGACCGGATGCAGGAAGTGCTCGTGCAGGTGGGCCGCGTATTCGCAAACGCGGTCCTCCAGCGAGGCGCTGACCGCGATGTAATCGAACATCGCCAGGTGCTGCACGTATTCGCACAGGCCGACACCGCCGGCGTGCGGGCAGACCGGCACGCCGTATTTGGCAGCCATCAACAGTACGGCCAGAATCTCGTTGACGCCGCCGATCCGGCAGCTGTCGATCTGGCAGACGCCGATTGCGCCGGACTGCAGGAACTGTTTGAACATCACCCGGTTAGCGCAGTGCTCTCCCGTGGCGACCTTGATGGGCTTGACCGCCTGCGCGATGCAGGCGTGGCCGAGGATGTCGTCCGGGCTGATCGGCTCCTCGATGAACCACGGACGGAACACCGCCAGCTGCCGCATCCAGTCGATTGCCTGGTCCACTTCCCAGACCTGGTTGGCATCCACCATCAGCCGCCGGTCGGGGCCGATCTCTTCGCGGATGATGCGGCAGCGTCGCAGGTCGTCCGCGAGGTCGCGGCCAACCTTGATCTTGAACATCGACCACCCGTCCGCCAGGCAGTCGCGGCAAAGTTGTCGCAGCTGCTCGTCGCTGTAGCCCAGCCAGCCGGCCGATGTCGTGTATGCGGGGTAACCGTGCTCTTCGAGTGCGGCAATTCGCTTCGGTCTGGAATCCGCGTGACGCTGGAGGATCTGCTGTGCCTCATTGGGCGTGAGTGCATCGGTGATGTAGCGGAAGTCAATGCACCGCACGATTTGCTCGGGCGTCATGTCGGCCAGCAGCCGCCAGAGCGGTTTGCCTTCTGATTTGGCGTACAGATCCCACACGGCATTGACGACCGCCGCCGTTGCGAGATGAATCACCCCCTTCTCCGGACCGACCCAGCGCAACTGGCTGTCGCCCGTAATGGCCCGCCAGAACGCGCCCATGTCGTCGGCGATCGATTCGAGGGACCGCCCCATGACGAGCGGCGCGAGCGCTTCGATCCCCCGCACGCAGAGTTCGTTTCCGCGGCCGATGGTGAAGGTCATCCCATGCCCGGCGAGGCCGTCCGGATGGTCGGTCTCGAGCACCACGTACGCGGCGGAGTAGTCGGGGTCGGGATTCATCGCATCCGACCCGTGCAGCCCGCGGGAGGTGGGAAACCGGATATCCCGCGCAGTAACGCGTGTAATTGTGGTCATTCGGTTCAAAATCAGCTGGAGTGGCGCGGTCGTTCAATCGCCGCGCAGTTTAGCGGCGTCTCGCACGCGTCCCCACTCAGTCCAGCTCGCCCGCCGCCGCGCGTCTCTGCAGTTCGACCAGATTCGCTCGCACGGTCTCCCGGTCTCCCACGACCACGAAGGCCCGGAACGAGTAATCCCGCTGCTCAATCGGATCGCGGCCGTTCCCCACCCGGAACACGCAGTTCCACTTGACGACGTTCGCCTCGGGAAACCGGAAGCGTCCGTAGCCGACGCCTTCCCAGCCGGGCGACGGTTGCTCCGGTGAGTAGACGCCCATGGCATGGCTGCCCGAACTCGTTGCGAGCACCACCGGGTCGGCCTGCTCGCCGGGACCGTCCGTCAACGGCTGCAACTCCTGCTTCTCGACGTCCAGCCGCCAGAACTTCTCGAACTCCGCCGGCATGTAGCCCGTCACGACTTCGAATACGGCATGGGTATGTTCTTCACCGACCGGTAGCGAGAACGTCACGTGATACTGAATGACATGCGGCAGGTCGTCGTAGCCGATGCGAACTCGTTTCGTCAGCAGATGGTTGGAAAGGACGGACTCGTTGCGAGCGGGATGGCCGCCGGACTCCTCGCCGGGCGCCAACCAGAAGGCCATCTGCGTGGTTGTCTGCAGCTCATCGGCGCGCGCCACGAGGTGCAGAAGCCTGCTGGACGAAGTCGCTCCCGCCCCGTCGCGCCGCGATCCCGCCTCCGTGGGATTGAAGGTTTCGGCGGCGATGGGCCGCCCCGCGTCGAGATTGGAAGCCGACTGCAACTGCCGGCCGTGATCAAAGCTGTCGATGAACTCGCGGCCGTTCCACGTCAGCGAATGGATGGCCCCGGCCAGTCGCGTCGTCGTCGTAATGACGATCTCAGATTTACCGGCCGCTGCACGGATCGTGGCATCGCCCGGTGGTCCGTCAGCGGCGCCGGCCGTCACGAGGCAGCCGCCCGACAGCAGCAGGATCAGGGCGGAGCGGCTGATTCGGGCATTAGGAGACATGCGCAGTTCAGTTTGAACGTTCCGGAGATTCGGCGCCGTCGGGCCGCTGCTTTTGATTTCCACGGCGTGGCAGGCCCGCGCTCCGTTCCAGTATCGTACCCGGGCGCAACGGTCCGCAATTCGAACGCACTGTACTGGAGACGCCCGTGTTCGACACGCCCTCCGCCGCACTTCGTCAGCACTCCCGCTGCTCCACGACTGCAGCGGCCCTCGTTCTCTCCGTGATGCTCGTCCAGCCTGCCGTCGAGTCGATTGCCATCCCGGCTGAGCGGCCTGCTCCCTTCGGCATCCGGATCGTCGACGACATGACCGGCCGCGGCGTGCCGCTGGTCGTCCTCAAGACGACCAGCAGTCTGGAGTTTGTCACGGACAGCAATGGTTACGTTGCTATTGATGAACCGGACCTCATGGGTCGGAGGGTCTTTTTCAGCATCAGCAGTCACGGCTACGAGTTCCCGGCCGACGGCTTCGGCATCCGGGGGGCATCGGTCGACGTCACGGCCGGTGAGTCGGCGACTCTGGAAATCACGCGAGTCAACATTGCGGAGCGGATGTACCGCGTCACGGGCGGCGGCATCTATGCGGACAGTGTGGCCCTGGGAATCGACGTTCCTCTCGAGGAGCCGCTGCTGAATGCGCAGGTGACCGGCCAGGATTCGGTGCAGACGGCCGTGTATCAGGGGCGGCTTCACTGGTTCTGGGGAGACACGAACCGCGCGTCATACCTGCTTGGGCAGTTCCGCACCGCCGGCGCTGTAAGTGAACTCCCCGATCAGGGGGGGCTGGATCCGGCGCAGGGAGTCAACCTGCGGTACTTTACCGGGGAGGACGGCTTCAGCCGTCCGATGTTTGAGCTGGATCGCAAAGGCCTGGTGTGGGTCGATGGGGTCTGCACGGTCCCCGGTCCGGACGGTGCGGAACGGCTGATTTGCCACTATTCCGTCATGCAGGACCTCGGAACGCGACTCGCCCACGGTCTGGCGGTGTTCGACGATGAGACAGAGATGTTCCTGCCGGTGGTGCCGTTTCCGAACGACGCCCTGCTCTATCCGCAGGGGCAGGCGTTTCACGTCACCGAGGACGACGGCGACTGGATTTACTTCGCCGTGCCGTATCCTCTGGTCCGCGTCCGTGCTGCGTGGGAGGAAGTGACCGACCCGTCCCGTTACGAAGCCTTCTCGCCGCTGCCCGAGGGCCGGCGATTCGATATCGCCGACCTGCATCTGGAACGGACTGACGAAGGGGCTGTGGAATACGGATGGAAGCGCAACACGGGGATCGTTTCTGCCAAAGAGGAACAGGACCTGGTGAAGTCGGGAGAGCTGACGCCGCGGGAATCCCGGCTGCGAACGGTCGATGCCGCGACGAATGAATCGATTCTGCTCCACGGCGGATCGGTGCGCTGGAACGAGTTCCGCGAGCGCTGGGTGATGATCGCCCTGGAAACGTATGGTCACTCGCTGCTGGGCGAAATGTGGTACCTCGAAGCGGAACAGCCAGAGGGCCCCTGGGCCAGGGGAGTGAAGATCGTCACGCACGAGGACTATTCGTTCTATAACCCGACCCATCACGCGTACTTCGATCAGGAGGGGGGCCGCCTGATTTATTTCGAGGGGACGTACACGCATACGTTCTCGGGGACAAAGCATCCCACGCCGCGCTACGACTACAACCAGGTGATGTACCGCCTCGACCTTGCGGACGAACGGCTGCGGCCTGCACATTGACGAGGATCCCCGACCCCGGCCGACCTTGTCGGGCGCAGGAGCAGTGCGGACTTCCGGATCTTTTTCCCGTCTCCGGGCCAATGGACATGAATGATTCGATCCAGTATTCGCATTGCGAAGCCGGCCACGTCTGGACCGTGGAGCGTGCCGGTGACGCTTGCCCCGTCTGCGAGGGGCCCGCACTCGGGACCTCCGGCCAGATCGCCACGGGCCGCGGAGCCCTCCCCCATTGGGCCATTCCCGCGATGATTGCCGGCATCGTCGGCGTGCTCGGCATTATGGCGGTGATCGCCTTTGTGACGGGCGAAGGGGCGGAAGCGTTGCTGATGTTCGTGCCGCTGCTGATCGGCGGCACGCTGGTCGCAGCCGTCGTGCTGCTGGGTGTCCGCGCGAGCCGCAAGTACGCCGCGGCGATGCAGCAGTTCGCCTCCCAACGCGGGTTCGTGTTTGCTCCCGAGATGCACGAACGTCTGTCCGCCCGCCTCGCGTGCCTCCCGCTGTTTCAGTGGGGCCATTCTCGTAATTCGGTCAACGTCCTCCAGGGAGAGTTGAACCAGACCGAGTGCATCATCTGCCGTCATCAGTGGACGACCGGGACGGGCAAGAACAAGTCCCGACACTCGCGGCTGGTGGTCGTGCTCCCTCAAGCGGGCCGCGGTCTGCCGGAGTTTCAGCTGGGGCCGGAGCAGTGGATTCACAAAGTGGGCAGCTGGTTCGGGATGAAAGACATCAATTTCGGCGGATCGGAATTGGCCGCAAAGTTCTCCTCGAACTACCGGCTGACGGCCCGCGACGAGGACTCGATCCGCGACGTCTTCACCGAACCGGTGGTGACCTGGTTTGCCGAGAATCCACGATGGACGGTGCAATCGGCGGGCAACGCCCTGCTGTTTTCGCGGCAGAATTTGAGCCCCACGCTCAAGATCGCCACGTCCACCGATCGAGTCCCGACGGCGGAGGAACTGGATTCGCTGCTTGAGGAGAGCGCCGCGGCGGCTGCGTTGTTGACGCAGTCCCGCGCGTAATGCTGTCAATTCGCCGCCCGATGATCGCAATGCCGGCGCTCCGGCGAGCGACCTCCCCCCTAGCTGTCCTCGCGCCCCGTCCCTAAAACTTCGGGATGTTCGCGCGTATTGCCGACTTCCTGGTTCGCCGGTCGCTGCTCGTCTTCGGGGCTGAGGTGCTGCTGACGATTGCGGCGTCGTTCCTGGCGCTGCGGATCCAGTTCGACTTCGCGCCGCAGTCAATGCTTCGCGGCGACGCTCAGATGATTCGCGAGCTGGACGATTTCAAGCGGACGTTCGCTTTCGAAGACTCCGTGCTGATGATCGTGCTGGAGGCTGAGGGCGCCGACGATGTGCTCACGGCCGCAGCGCTGACCTGGCAGGCGGGAGTCGCACGCGAGGTGGAATCGCTGCCGCAGATCGACCGGATCGACGCGGTCGCCACGATCAACGCGATCCGCCGTGGCCTGAGTCTGCCGCCCCGGCTCGAAGCTGTGCCCGTGATCCGCGAACTGCCGGTGGACGAGAGTACGGCCGAGCGCGTCCGCAGGCTGGCGGATGCGTCTCCGTTGATGGAGGGCTCACTGCTCGCCGCGGACCGCCGCCTCACCTCGCTGATGGCCTTCATCGATCCCGACGTGCAGAAGCTGGACGACATCCGCCGCGTCATTCGGCAGGTCCAGCGAGTCCTCGACGCTCATCCCGCCCCGGCCGGCTATCGCGTGCGCCTGACCGGTCTGCCGTATCTCCGCGTGGATACGGTGGACAACCTGCAGGCGGACCAGCGGCGGCTGCTGCCGATCGCCGCCGTGCTGTACCTCACGATGCTGGGTCTCGTGTTCCGCCGCCTGTCCGGCAGCCTGGTGCCGATGCTCGCCGTCGGCATGGGGCTGGCCTGGACGATCGGCGGGCTGGTGCTGCTGGGGGCGACGTTCAATCTCGTCAGCAACATTCTGCCGATCCTGCTGCTGGTGATCGGAGTGTCGAACTGCGTGCACATTGTGGCCGACTACGCGGAACAGCTGCCGCGCGCGGCCGGCGACCGCCCTTCCGCGGTGCGATCCGTCATCCAGCACATGGGGTTCGCCTGCCTCCTCTCGATGCTGACGACGGCAATCGGTTTCGCTTCGCTGTTCACGGCCCGATCCGATTCGCTGGTGGAGTTCGGCTGGCAGTGCGCGCTGGGGATGGGCTGTCTGTACGTCGCGATCATCGCCACGCTCGGCAGCCTGCTGAAGTACTTTCGACCGCCGCGCCGCACGGACCGGGGCGCGCCGCTCGCCGGGGTCGTCAACGCCGCCGGTGACACGGTCGAACGCTGGCCGAAGGTCACGCTCTTCGTTTCCGCGGTCGTGGTGGGTCTCATGCTGTGGTTTGCACGGGGCGTTCGCGTCAACGCGTCGATGATCGAGACCTATGAAGAGGACCATCCCACTCTGCAGTCGCTGCGGCTGGTCGAGGACCGTCTCGGGGGCCTGCTGCCGTTCGAGATTCACCTGCACGCCGACCATGCGGACGCTTTCCTGGATCCGGGGGTCTTCCGTGCCGTGAGCCGCTTCGAGGAACACGCCCGGCGTCAGGAGAGCGTGCTGTTCGCCCGTTCGTACGTGGATTTTCACGACGCCATCGGCGCCGGTTTCACCGCTCGCCGCGACGAGGATGCGGAAGGCGCCATCGCCGAATCCGACGACGAGCTGATCCGCCGCCTGGAGCGGAGCGCCTATGTCATCGACCGCGTCGGGGACGAACTGAGCTACGACTCCTTCATGACCGCAGACCGCCGGCAGGCCCGCATCCTCCTCAAGGTGCGCGATGTGGGGACGAGGCGGCTACGACTGCTCATCGACGAACTGCGCTCTGAACTGCAGCGCGAATTCCCCAATGGCTCCGGCGTCGAGTTCACAATCACGGGGGACGCCTACGTCAACACGATCGCGATGAGCAACGTCGTCCGCGACCTGTTCACGTCCCTGCTGACCGCGTCCGCCGTGATCTTCACGGTCATCGGCGTCGGCTTCCGCTCACTCCGCGCCGGGCTGATCGCGGCCGTTCCCAATATGACGCCGCTGCTCTGCACGCTGGGCTACATGGGGCTGCGCAACTTCGATCTCAGCGTCAGCAACGTGATCGTCTTTACAATCAGCCTGGGAATCGCCGTGGACGACACGATCCACTTCCTTTCGCGGTTCCGCGAGCAGCTGCACCAGCGGCATAACGTGCTGGAGGCCGTGCGGCACGCGTACGCCCAGACCGGCCGTGCGATCGTGATCGTCACGATCCTGGTCGTGAGCGGGCTGGCGGTGCTGCTGTTCTCAGACTTCGTCCCGACCCGGCGGTTCGCCGAACTGACGATGTTCACGCTGGGAGCCGCCATCTTCGGCGATCTGCTCCTGCTCCCCGCCTGCCTGGTGCTGTTCTGGAAAAAGCCGGATTTCCCCTGACGGACTGCCCGCCGCGCGTGACAAAGCCCGGCCCTGTTCAGGAGCCGGGCTCTCGCGCCGGAGCGGCATTACTCGCCCAGCTGTTCGAGCGCCTCGTCCACCAGCATCTCCGCTTCGCGGACCTTCCCCGCTTTCATCAGCTCCGGAAACTTCTGCATCATCTCCACAATCTCGGTCGGCGGATTGCCGGCTTCGGCCCGCTCCTGCACGGCGGCCTTCACACGCTCAATCTTCTCTTCCAGCCGGTGATGGGCGGCCCTGATCTCGTCGGCAGCCGGCTTCAGGTCGGTCAACTGCTCACGCTGCTCGGCCGTCAGTTCGTTCCGCACTCGAATGAGCATCCGCACGTGCATCCGCTTCAACTGCTGTTCCAGTTCGAGCACGCGGCTCAACCGCTCCAGCGCCTCGGCTTCGTCGATCGTTTCCTGCTCGATCTCCTCCGCGGCCGCCGTGGTGGCCGCCTGCATGGCCGCCTGCTGCTCCTTCATCTCCGCCTGCAGTTCCTCAACAGCGCCCTGGATGACCTCCCGCTGCTCATCGGACAGGTCAATCTTGTCCTGGAAATGCAGGACCATATCCGGCGGAAAGAGACGATCGCCGATCGGGTCATGCGGCTTCTCCTGGGCCACGATCGGCCCGGCCGCCAGAGTGATCATCGCCAGCAGCATCAGCACACTTCGGGGCAGCATGTGTCATTCCTTGTCAGGGGAGGAGGTTGGTCAAGTCTTCGTTCCGGCCGATCGTCAGTTCGCACAGGAGAGTGTCCGTAGGTGGAGACCATTGCGCAGTCTGCATCAACTCTGCGTGATGGCCGAGCGCCGCATCCAGCTCTGCAAAGCTCAGCTCCACGGAGTCCTGCGCCGGAGTCAAGCGGCTGTCGGCCGCAGCGCCCAGCCACCACCAGCCGAGCGCGACCGCCGTCAGCAAGCCGGCGCAGGCGGCGCTCCACCGGGGCACGCGTGGCGGCCGGGCGCCTCGTGCCGCAGCACGTTGAGATTGACCGCCGATGATCGCCCGTACCTGCGGCCGAGCGCGGTCGTCCGCGGCGCGGAGCTGCTCAAAGCAGTGCTGCAGCCAATCGTCTTCGAATCGCTTGTCCATCCGGTTCCAGCTCCGGTTCCAGTGCGAGTTGCTTGGCCAGCCGTCGCCGCATCGCGTGTTTGCCGCGTTCGTAATGCCGGCGGGCGGTGCCTGCGGCAACACCCATCACGACGGCCGCCTCGTCGACAGTCATTCGCTCATAAAACACAAGGTGCAGAACTTCCCGCTGTCGCGACGACACTGCGTTCAAAGTCGACCGCACCAGATGCCGCAGTTCCACCTCGACTCCCGTCGATTCCTCCGCGGACGATGCATCGACCCGGCGGCGAAAAATGCGGTCCAGCCGCAACTCATCCATCACGGCCCGGCGTCGATGTTCTCTGGCAGTGTTGCGGATCACGCCGAACAGCCACGTCCGAAACGACGATTCTTCATCGAACCGCGCACTCCGCGACAGCACTTTCAGGTAGCTCGCCTGCAGCACGTCTTCCGCCAATGTCCGATTGCCGCGACAGCACGTCACCGCCCAGCCATAGGCGGCGGCGTGATGCGATTCCACAAGCGTGATCGGTGAATGCGAATCCATGCGTCGAACTAAGAATGAGTGACCTCAACCCGGCGGCCGTATGACAGCGCCGTCGAGAATTCGACACCAACGCCCCACCTCCACGCAGCGGCCGGCCCGTCCCCCTCCAGCCGGCATCCTATCATCGCCGAGACGCGCTCCGATTGCCGCGAAAGACCGAAGGTTTCGCCAATACCTCTGTAACCGGCCTCTGTAAGGCCGGGCCTCTGTAGCCGGCCTCTGTGAGGCCGGCCGAGCGGGTGAAAGCTCGACAACCCGGCTGCTTCCGACGGGGTCACAGCCCCCGTCTACAGGTCTTGACTGAGGTTCCGGTTACCCCACGCGGCGGCGGGCGGATTCCGGCGAGGCATCGGGCAGCAGAATCGTCCGCACACCGGTGTCTTCGCACATTCGCGCGAGATGCAGGTGGCAGGTGAACATCAGCACCTGGCGGCCGGAACGGGCATACTCGACCAGCGTGTCGATCGCCGCCTCCGTCCGCAACTGGTCGAAGTTGACGAACACGTCGTCGAGGACCACCGGCAGCTCCACGCCCCGCTCCTGGAACTGATCGATCATCGCCAGCCGGATCGCCAGGAACAGCTGCTCGCGCGTCCCGTTGCTCAGTTGCTCCACACGGAGCGAGTTCTGCGCCTCATCGTCCACAACCAGTCTGCGCTCGCCGAGGGGCGTCCAGACCCGCTGGTAGCGGGAGAGCGTGAGCTGCTGCAGATACCGGCTCGCACGCTCCAGCGTCTCCGGCTGGCAGTCCCGTTCCAGGCGTGCCCGCTGCGTTTCCAGCAGATCGATCGCCAGTTCGACCGCCGACCAGCGCTCGGCCGCATCCCGCAACTGGTCCCGCAACTGGGCCTGCTCGAATCGCAGCTCGATCTCGGTCCGATCGGCCTCCAGCGTCTCCAGCGTCTGCTTCGCCTGACCGAGTTCCTCGTGAGAGTGCAGCAGGTCCTGTTCGAGATCAGCCAGTTCGCTGCGCACAGTCGCAATGGCCGCACTGTTCTCAGCCGGATCGAGCCGCTGCAGGTCCTCTTCCACGACCGCCAGCTCCGGTTCCGACTCGGCAATCACCGACAACTCGGCCTGCAGGTCGTCCAGGGCATCGCCGATCTCGATGCTCCGGAGGTATGTCCGATGCGCCGCCACAAACTCGGCGCGATCGGCCGCATTCACGGACTCCAGCAGCGCCGCCCGATCCTTCCGCATCCGCCGCAGCGTCCGGCCGAGTTCCCTGAATTCGCGGCGTCGCTCGCGGAGTTCCGTGCGGGCGCGGCGCCGCTGCTGGCGAGCGGCGCACGCTTCCTCCCACCGCCGCCGCCAGTCGGCCACTTGGACGCCGGGCGACTGTTGCCCCTCCGGCTGCTCGTCCAGTTCCGCCGCCAACGCAGCGACATCCTGCTGAAAGCGGGCGATCCGGTTCTGGTCCGCTGCAAGCTGCTCCTGTGCGGCCTTGAACTCATCCCAGGCCCCACGCGCCTCCATGGCTCGCTGCCATGCTGTTAGCGAACCCTTGATCTGCAGCGATTCGTCGAGGCCGACGTGCGCAAGCGTCTGGCACCAGTTCCGCCGCGCTTCGCTCACCCCGCGCTGCAGTTCGCGAATCGTGGATCGCAGCTCACCCATCCGCCGGCGGCGGTGAGTGAGGGCGGCCTCGTCGCGGGATGCATGGTCCAGGCGGTCCAGTTGCCGGCGGGCGTCCAGCAGTTGTTCCTCGATCGACGCCGGCTCCTCAGGTTTGCCCGGCGACTTCGGTCCGCGCAGCTTGGGGTTGAGAATGAACTGTCGCGACAACCGGCCGAGTTCCTGCCGGACGTCCTCCAGTTCGTTCTCGGCTGTCTCGAGCCGGTTGCGCAGCGGCCGCGTCGATTCCGTGGAGGGATCAAACTGCCGCTTCATCGTCCACGTCAGTCCAGCGCAGCAGATGCCCACGAGCGCCAGGATGAGTCCGACCAGCCATGTGCTGCCCGTCGCCAGTCCCTCGAGCAGCCGGTAGCCGCCGAGGACAACCAGCGCCGCTCCGCCGATACCGAACAGGCTGAGCACGGTGTAGTAGTAAGGCGGCAGATCGCGCGGCGACTCGATGCTGCGCAGCTGTTCCTGCAGCGCGTCCACGGCCTGGGCTCGCACCTCCGCCTGCAGCTTGAGCGACTGCAGTTGTTCCAGTGCCTCGATACGCCGGGACAGCTCGTCCCGCGCCTCTTTAGGACTGGACCCTTCGTACGCCCGCAGCATCGATGCCTGCTCCCCCTGGTCGCGCTGCAGTTCCGACGACCACCGCTGACAGCGCCTGATCATCCTGCTGCGATGCACCAGCTGCCCCCGGTACCGCCGGGCCTGTTCGAAGAGTTCCCGGGTTACCGCGGGGCTGATATCGAGACGCTCCAGCCGTTTCTCGCTCCAGCCGCTTCCCAACGCCTGCAGTCCGTCATTCACAGCGCGGCGGGACGCCTGCAGCTCAGTCTGCCGCTGCGGGAGATCCGCTTCGATCCGCTGCACGTGTTCGGACTGTTCGGCCAGCCGCTCGACGGCGAGACCATGCCGTCGAATCGGATCGTTCAGTCGCAGCTCTTTGGCCCCCTGCCGGATGCGGCGCGACTCGGCCCGCAATCGTCGACGCTGTCGTCGGAGATCGGCGATCTCCAGATCGAGTTCGTCCAGCCGGTCGACACCGTCTTCCGGAAAGGAGTCGAGCGCGTCGAGTCCCTCCCGTTCAGCCAGCAGGTCCTGATGGCGACGCCACGGACCCCAGATCCGGTCCAGGAACTGATGTCCGCGAAGCTGTTCCTGCAGGCCCCGCTGCCGCCCCCGCTGGTCGTCGATGCTCTCGATCAGCTGGTCCCGCTGCCGCGCGACCTCATCGATCCGCACATCGCGTGCCCGGCATTCCTCCAGACGCGATTCGATTGACCTGAGCTCCGCACCGATTCGCTGCAGTTCGCCGCGGCCGGATTCCTCGTCCCACAATGCCCGCCGGTCCGTCGCGGCATGCTTCCAGGCGTCCACAATTCGCCGGCCTTCGTCCCCCAGCGATAGCTCATAGACGTGGCGGGCGACCTCGTCTCCGTCGAGCGTCGCCAGCTCCTGCAGTTCCGGCAGTCCGACGGCGAACACCCGCTCGAACACGTCGCGCGGCAGGTTCGCCCGCAGCCGTCCCATGGCGGCCTCGGTGTCGAGCACCGCATCCCGCGTCGTCACGCGCAGTCCCCCGCGGCCGTTCCACTCCGACTCGCGCCGGACGGTGTACTCCTCTCCGCCGCTTTGCACCCGCAGTTCCCCCGCGCACGAGCTGCGGCCCGGACGCGCGCCCAGTCCCACTTCATCGCGCGGATCGAAGCCGTACAGCACCCCCCGGATGAACCGCATCAGCGTGGACTTCCCGGCCTCGTTCGGTCCGTACAGCACGGTGAGGCCGTCCGTCGCCAGCGGCAACCGGAGATCCCGCCAGCCGCCGCACTGCTCGACGTGGAGATTCTGAATCTTCATGCGTTCACGCCCCCTTCCGCCTCTCGCGCTCCCCATTGCCGCGTGTGACGCTGTGCCAGTTCGCGGACGGTCTCGGCCCGCACCTCCGCCACCGCGGCGGCGGCTTCGTCGAGACCGCGCTGCTGCAATCGCTCAATCAGCCGGCCCTGGAGAGGCCGCCAGGCCGGCGAGCTCCAACGCTGCAACTCGGCCGCGAACTCAATGCCCACCGGATGGCGGCCGTCCCCCGACGCAATGATCACGCGCCGATGGACCCGCTGCGGACCGGACCGCCCTCCGAGTTCGGATTCGACATCCGCGCACAGCCGGCTGAATTCGGCGTCATCCAGCAGCGACTCCGGCAGTGACCCGCTTCCGGACAACTGCCATTCAATGATCCACAGCTGTTCTCCCACCGCCGGTTCCCGATCCAGCAGGGCGATCTGCATCGACTCCACCAGTTCCGCACGGCTGCTGTTCGCATCCACGTCGATCGGCCAGGCTTCCCAGCGGATCGGAGCCAACACGATCGGCGTGATCTCAATCCGCCGCGCGCCATCCACTTCCACCAGGCTGCAGCCCCACGGGCCCGTCTCACTCCGGGAAAGCCCCTGAACCGGCCCGGGATCATGCAGCACGCAACCGCCGGTCGCTTGCAGCGCATCGGGCGCCGACGACGCCAGGTAGTCCACTGCTCCATCGGACGCCGTCCATTCCGTCAACGCTTCGGCAGAGAGCGGCTCGACGCAGCAGCCGATACCGATCGGGCGCTCCCTCTGCGTGGCGCCGTGATCGTTCTCGTCGGCCGGCTCCTGACCGGGCATCGCCGCCCGCATTCTCAATTCGGCCGCGCTCCGCCCCGGCCGGTTCCAGTCAACGCCGTCATCGTCCGCGACGAAGCGGACGTTCTCCGGCAGATCCACGCCGCGGATCGATCGATCCGTCACAAACAGGTCAATGTCGTACTCCGCCAGCGCGGTGCAGCCCTGGACGAAGGCCTTGATCCCGCGACGGGTCGGCGGTGGATCGAAGACGGGACCGGTCAGCAGCAGAAAATCGGCGCTCTGCTCGAGGAAGGCGTCCACCAGCCGCTGCCAGGCGGTCAGCGTCGCATCTTCAGCCAGTCGTCGCGCCTCCCGGGAAAGCGGTCCCGTGCCGGTGAGCGGCGCATCCAGCCGAAGCTGTGCCGCATGGATGAAGCGCAGGCAATGCTGCCCCATGTGCGGATTCCTTTCCCCCTCGTTCAGCGGCGAGTCGGCCCCATCGCCGTGGGGCCGCACGCACGCTCCATCAGCCAGCGGCGGACGCCCTTCCGCCGGATCGGTGCGAAAGTGTAATCAGGGGCGGCGTTTGGGAAAAGAGCGATTCTGCCGCTGCAGATCGCCTCCGGAGGCCGGCGCTCAATCGTTGACCCGTGTGGAGCGAGCCTTGCCCCGTGTGAGCGAGTTTCCTTTGGTTCGCGGAATGCTCAGTGCCCCGAGGTCATCTTGAGACCGACGATGCCCAACAGGATGATGGCGATGAAGACCAGCCGCGGCCCCGCCGCCGATTCCGAGAACAGGATAATCCCCAGGACCGCGGTGCCAACCGCTCCGATCCCGGTCCAGATGGCGTACCCAGTGCCCAAGGGGATCTTCTGGACCGCGATCGCCAGGAAGAACACGCTCGCGATCATCAGGGCCACGGTCAGCACTGTGGGCCACAGTCGCGTAAATCCATCGGTGTATTTCAGCCCGACGGCCCAGCCGATTTCGAGCACGCCAGCGATCAGGAGGTAGACCCATTCCATACGCCGCATCCTCATTCACCCGCCCTTGAATGATGCCGCGAAGTCCGACTTCGCCGAACTCTGCTTCTCTGAACAGAACGCGTTGAAAATAATCGGGCGCAGATGTTCGTCAATCTCAACAGGCCTGTCAGGACGTGGCGAATTGACCGAGCAATTCGTGCGCGGGACACTGGGAGTGAATGAACCTTCTCGATCGGTAGCCGGCGTTCCTGCCCGGTATCATCGCCGTTGTCGTCGTTCTGCGCTGCCCTCTCATTCTTCTTCGCACTGTCATGCTGCGACTCGCCATGTGGTCCGGTCCGCGGAATATCTCCACCGCGATGATGCGCGCCTGGGAGAACCGGCCGGATACCTTTGTCTGCGATGAGCCGCTCTACGCCCACTATCTCCGGGAGACGGGGCTCCCCCATCCCGGCGCCGACGAGGTCATCCGCCGGCACGAAGCCGACTGGCGCAAAGTCGTGGACTGGCTCACCGGCAACGTTCCTCAGGGAAAGTCCATCTTCTATCAGAAGCACATGGCCCATCACCTGCTGCCGGAGATCGACCGCGGCTGGCTGATGAACGTCACCAACTGCTTCCTGATCCGCGAGCCGCGCGAGATGATCACCTCGCTGATCAAGATCACGCCGCAGCCGTCGCTCCCCGATACCGGCCTGCCGCAGCAGCTGGAGATCTTTAATCTCGTCCGCGAACGCACCGGAGAAGGTCCCCCCGTGCTCGATGCGCAGGACGTGCTGACCGATCCGCGGCGGATGCTCACCCTGCTCTGCGAACGGCTGGGCGTCACATTCCGGGACGACATGCTGAGCTGGCCGGCCGGTCCGCGCGACACCGACGGCGTCTGGGCGAAGCACTGGTACCGGGAAGTCGAGTCCTCCACGTCGTTTCGCCCCTATCGCCCCAAGCCCGATCCCTTGCCCGACGAATTCGCCGATTTGTACAACGAGTGTCAGGCGCTTTACGAGACGCTGCATGCCCGCCGCCTCGGCGCCTGATCGGACACAGTGGCGAGCCACGACAGGCCCTCGACTTTCCCATCCGTTCGGCCTTCGTGGTTAGCGGGGTGCGGGAGGAGTTGACCGTGAAGGGGCGCACGTGGTCCCGGAGTTCGCTGTGGCTGGCAGTCAGTCCAGCGGGCGGCACAGAGGACTGTGCCTGCGACAATTCGAGATACCGCATACGATCAGGTTCCTGCGATGACCGCTCTCACTTTCTTCCTGCTGCACGTCCTGCTCGTCTATGTGATGGGGGGCGTGATGTGGTTCGTCCAGCTCGCCTACTACCCGAACCTCGCCGTCGTCGGACGAGAGGCGTTTGTCGGGTATCAGCGAGAGCACGTGCGCCGCATTACGCGCGTCGCCTGGACGATGCTGGCGCTGGAACTTGCAACCGGCGTCGCGCTGCTGCTTCCGGCCCAGGTCTCCGCATCCAGGATGCTGCTGGCCGTCAATCTCGTCCTGATCGCGGCGACGTGGTGGTCCACCTGGCGCGTGCAGGTCCCCCTGCACAAGACGCTCGAACAGGGGTGGAACGAATCCGCCCACGGCCGGCTGGTGAGCACCAACTGGTTCCGCACCGGCCTCTACACCATCCGCGGCCTGCTTGTCCTCTACCTGCTCTGGACCCTGCTGCAGCCCGGGCTGGCTCACGGCTGAGGGCCGGGCTGGACTATGGCGGAGCGTCGCGACGCAGCTTGCGTCCGTTGCATCTCCTCCATAAGGTCGATGCCGGCATGCAGCCGGATCCACCGCTGTTGGCAGACCAATGACGTCTCTCGATTCCGACGGCCGGCTTCGCCGATCCTTTCGGGGATTCGCCGCCGTGATTCTGGCCGTCGGTCTCGCGTACCTCTTCTGGCGGCCCCTGTGGCATGGGGGCGGACTGGTGGGAGGGGACCTGTACTCCTATTTCTTCCCTCAGAAGGCGTTTTACGCGGACGAACTGCAGGCCGGCCGGCTGCCATTGTGGAATCCGCTCGTCGGTCACGGGTATCCCGTGGTGGCGGAGAGCCAGACGGGAGTCTTCTATCCTCCGAACCTGCTGCTCTTCTCGTGGCTGGACGTCAACACGGCGTACAACGTCCAGCAGCTGGGGCATTACATTGCCGCGTTTCTGGCGACGTGGCTCCTGGCGCGGCGACTGGGTCTGCAGGGCGGGGGGGCGGCACTCGCTGCACTGGTATTCGTGTACAGCTGGTTTGCGGCGCGGATCTGCCTGGAGTGGGCCATCATCGGGGGTGTTTATCTGCCGCTGCTGGCGTGGTGTGCAGAGTCGTTTCTGCAGAGCGGGCGGCGGCGGTATCTGATCGGTCTGTCGCTCGGGCTGGCCGTGCATTTGCTGGCGGGACACTTCAATCTGGCGTTCATTGAGGTGCTCTCGGTTGCGGCGTACTCCGCGCTGCGGGTGTGGCTGCGAGGCTGGACTCCGCCAGACGGTGCTGTCCCGGAGACATCCGGCTCACCCGACGAGTCTGGATCATCGTTGCGTGGAGGGCGTGCGCTGGCAGCGATCGGCATCAGCCTGGGGCTGGGGTTCGCTCTGGCCGCGGTGCAACTGGCGCCCACGTGGGAACTCAAGCAGCGGAGTCAGCGGGCGGACGTGGGGGAGCGGCATGATCCGGGTTACGGGCATCTGCCGCCGTGGTACATGGTGCAGGTGGTGACGCCCTGGATGTGGTATGCGCCGGACGTGAATGCCGATCAGGCGCTGGAGTCGCCCCGCGCGCTGTCGATTGCATCCAGCACCAACAAGGTGGAAGCCCATCTCTATTTCGGGTTGCTGCCGCTGGCGATGGCCGTCGGCGGGCTGATGCTGCGCTGGCGGCAGGGGGCGGGGACGCCGGGGCCGCTGAAGATCTGGCTGGTGCTGGGAACGGCGGCGCTCGTCTATGCGACGGGCTGGCTGCTGCCGGTGACGCGGCATCTGCCTGGATTCAGCTTTTTTATGGGACCGGGGCGTTATGGGGTGGTGACGACGCTCGCCGTTGCGCTGCTCGCCGGGTGCACGCTGGACCGATGGCTGGCGGCGATGCGGTCGACATCGATGCGCGGGCTGCTGTTCGCGTTGGTGTTCGGGGTGACGTTGTTCGACCTGTGGACGGTGCGGATCGGCTGGAGCCGGACGGTGGAGGGGGCCCCGAACTGGTACGCCGATCTGGTGCCGGATCCTCCGATCAACCATCGAAAGGAGAGCGAAGTCCGCCGCGTGCTGTCGGAGTATTCGGGCGTGCCGCGGATGTACGGGTCGTTTCAGAACATGCCGACGCTGACGGGATTCGCGATGACGCCGGTCTACCTGGGACTGGGACCGGCCGAATACTTTGATCCCGCGGTGACGATGCCCAAACCAGCGCATGATCCGCCCTCGCCGGATGAGATCGCCGCTCAGATCGAGTGGCTGCAGCGGGCGGGCGTGACTCACATTCTGGCCGAGAGTCCGCTGGATTCGGAGGTCTGGCCGGTGGAACTGGTATGGGAGGGATTCGACCCGCTGCTGCACCGGGCGTGGGCGCGTCGGGAACCGCTGTGGCTGTACGATCTCAACCGAAGCCGTGGTCGATCCTCAATGACGGAGGACTCCCCGGGGGCGGCCATCGTTGATGTGTATGCAGCGTCCCAGGTTGAACTGATCGTCGAGGCCGAGGGACCGGGCGGAGTGACTCTGACCGATCTGGCCTATCCGGGTTGGGAGCTGCAGATTGACGGGACCGCGGCCGATGCGGTCCTCGTGGACGGAATGTTTCGAGGCGCGGACGTGCCGGCCGGCCGGTCGGAACTGGTATGGAGTTACCGGCCGGCGAGCCTGCTGTGGGGAGGCCTCATCAGCGGCGTCGCGACCATCCTGCTGACGGGTTGGGTGGCGTTCGCGCGGCGGCGGTCACTGCTGTAGCAGCAGGTTGACGCCTTTCTTGTTGGAGAGGGCAATGTCGGGTTTGCCGTCGCCGTTGATGTCGGCGATGGCGAACTGCGTGCCGACGCCGGTGTCCCGGCCGGCTTCGATCTCGTGGCGGACGAACTCCGGCTCCGCTCCTTCTTTCGCGATGATCTCGTAGACATACATGCTGACGGGCTCGAGGGCGCCGGGGTCGCCGCCGTTGTGGGCGAAGAAGCGCTTGCCCGTGACGAGTTCGCGGCGGCCGTCGCCGTTGAGATCGACGTAGTGCAGCGCGTGCGTCTGCGAATGCGACATGTCGATCTCGTGGTACTTGAACTCGGTCTGGTCACCGGAGGTCACGTTCTCGAACCACCAGACGCCGTAGCTGTGGGCACAGCTCATCATCACGTCCATGTCGCCGTCGCCGTCGAGGTCCTCGGTGTAGATGTCGGCCGCGGTGAGGGGGTTGCCGTCGGGTGACTGGGCCAGGCGGTGCGGATGCCAGGTCCAGAGAGACTCGCCGTAGGTTTCAGGAGCTTCCCACCAGCCGTGGCCGATGATGACGTCGGGACGTTCGTCGCCGTTGACGTCGGTGATGCCGAGTCCGTGATAGTACTGGTGCGTGCCGTTCTGGCCTGGGTCGCCGGGCTCGCTGATGGGGGTGAAGGTCCACTTGGAGTAGACGAGGTCCCCCTCCGGGATTTCGAGGTAGCCCATCTGTGATTCGGGCTGTGAGCCGCAGACCACATCCGGCTTGCCGTCGCCGGTGACGTCAAGGAACTGGGGCGACTCGTTACAGATGCTGTGCCAGATCATGTGCTCCTTCCAGTGGCCGTCCTCGCCTTTGGGATTCTCGTACCAGTGGAAGGGCTGCCCGGGGAAGCCGACGATGATGACGTCCTGCCAGCCGTCGCCGTTGAGATCGTAGGTCCAGTTGCAGAACGAGTTGCTGTAGCCGACGCCCGCCCAGTAGTCGCCGGGGGGACGGATCTCGTGCTTTGCCCAGTCGGGGGCCTGGTACCAGTAGTCGCCGGCGACGACGTCCTGCGAGCCGTCGTTGTTAAAGTCCGCGACAGCGACTCCTTCGGAGCGAAAGCGGGCGTCGAGCTGAACCCGCTGCCAGCCTTCGGCGGACGCGGCCGCACACAAGAAGAGAGAAACGAGGCCGGTGAGGAGTGTCGGATGAAGTCTCATGGGTGCGTCCGGCGGAGTGAACTCTGGCGATGGATGAGAGACAGGGATTCTACAGAAGGTCGCGAAGGGAACGAAGGAAGGGGCCGCGGATGAGGTCTCGCTGGGACACACCGCGCTCTGTCGAGCCAGAACAATGAGGACGGGGACGTGCGAGAACTCCCTGCTTGAGCGTTGCCTCCACCTTTGCACCGCCTTCGTGTCTTTTGCGACCTTCTGTTCAGTCCTTATCGTTATGGATCGAGACGGAGCGCCCGGACGCGGTGATTTTCGCTGTCGCCGATGTAGATGGTGCGGTCGGGGCCGATGCAGACGCCGTGAGGGCGGGCGAGGCGGCAGGTGGCGGGGTCGCCGTCGGGGCCGTCTCCCTGAGTGCCGTCGCCGACGACGGTGCTGAGCTGGCCATCGACGATCATCATGCGAACCGTGTGGCTCTCGGTGTCAGCGATGACGATATCGCCGGTAGGAGTCACCGCGATGCCTTTGGGGCCGGAAAGCTGCGCGTGGCGAGCATCGAGCGTGTGGTCGCTGTAGCCCTTTTCACCGGTGCCGACGAGGTGGCGGTACTTGTGCGTCGAGAGACTGATGGAATAGACGGCGTTTCCCTCCCGCAGGGCGAAGTAGAGATTGCCGGGTTCGAAATCGAGCGCGCGGGGTCCATTGAGGGGCGTACCGGCGAGTGGGGCGCCATGAGGCGTCGGGCCGCGTTCGCCGGTGCCGGCGAAGGTATCGATGGTTCCGGCCTCCAGATCGACGATACGGACGCGATGGTTGCCGATGTCGCAGATGTACAGGTGGCCGTCGTTGTCGAGGCAGATGGAATGGGGTTGCTTGAGCTGCGCCTCCACCGCCGGTCCACCGTCGCCGGAGAAGCCTGAGGTGCCGTTACCGGCAATCGTGGTGATGTTCTGCGTCTCGGCATCGACGCGGCGGACAACGCTGCTGGTCATGTCCACAAAGTAGAGGTTGCCGTCCATGTCGAAGCGGATTTCATAGGGTTGATCGATGCGAGCCTCCAGGGCCGGTCCGCCGTCGCCATCGTTGCCGGACTCACGCGTGCCGACGACCGTGCCGATCGTGCCGTCCTGCAGGTCGATCCGCCGGATAACGTGGCCGGCGATCTCGCAGACGTAGAGTGCGCCGTCGGGACCGACGACAAGGCCGTATGGTTCGGCGACTCCGGCATCGACGGCTGGTCCGCCGTCGCCGGTGGAGGCCCTTTCGCCTGTTCCGGCAATGGTGATGACATCGGCCGCTGAGGTCATCGTGCAGCAAGTGAGGCCGATTGCGACAGCCGACACAATGGTTCGCATGTGGAAGAGTCCGGGAAGTTCGGAGGTCGGGGAAGTGAGACGCCGCGCACTTGCCGTCGCGGCGTGCTCGCGGGCATGATTGTATCACCCGGGCCGGCTCCGTCAGCCTGCTCTGCTGCGGCTCTTCCCGAAATCGGAGGCTCTTCGATGCGACGATGGAATGTTGTGGCAACGGCGATCGTCCTGGCAGCCGCATGCGGGTGTACACAACGACCGGAGACGCTAGTTGACAGCGGCTACGACGAGGCCGAGATGGATGCGGCCATCGCCCGGGCGCGGAGCGAGGTGGATGAATTCATCGCGGAGTTCGAGGCCGGCAACGGTGAAGACTTCTCGGTGAAGGCGCCCATTGAGGATGGAGACAAGACGGAGCACTTCTGGCTCACCGACATCACGTACAGCGACGGGCAATTCACGGGACTGATCGGGAACGATCCCGGCGTGGTGAGCAACGTTCAGTTCGGCGATTCGTGGACGATCGCGAAATCGGACATCTCCGACTGGATGTTCTTCCGTGACGAGAAGATCCACGGCAACTACACGATGCGCCCCCTGCTCAAGGGAATGCCCGCTGACGAGGCGGCGGCTTGGCGCGAGATGCTGGCTGAGCCGTGAGCGGAGTTACGGCGTGTCGAGTTGGAGTTCTGCCAGATAGATGGCGGTGATCGGGCGTCCCTGGTCGTCCTGCTCGTGCGTGGAGTACCAGGAGATGAGGGCGCGATTGTCGTCGAGCTGGACGAAGCCGGGGTAGGAATTGTCGCCGCCGCTCGGGACCACGGCAAATTCAGAGAGCTGTCCGTCGATGAGCCAGTAAAGGGCCGTGCGGGGACCGTCGGTGATCTTGCGGCCTCCGACCAGGTAGTGCGGACCCCATTTCGCCAGCAACGGCCCGCCGATGAACAGGCCGAGATCCTGGCGCTCGAACTCGGCATACGGTCGTTCTGAGCGGATGAGTTGGGCTGTGCGCCGGCCGCCCCGGCGAGCGACGGCCAGCAGCGAGCCGTCGTCTTCAAAGAGGAACGCCGTTTCGTTGCCGTACTCTTCCTGAAACAGTCCTTTGAAGCGGAATACGAGCCCGTCGTCGCTCTCCAGCATGGCGGATTGGACGGACGGATCGTCGGTGACGGAGTCGATCTCAATGTGCTCCCACTTGCGGCGGCCGCAGAGATAGACCTTGCCGTCGTGCGATGCGGCGCGCCAGATGTAGTGGCCGTAGGTGCCTTCGAGCATGACAGGGGCGTGCCAGTCGCGGCCGTCGTCGGTCCAGACGGCATAGCCCAGGTGCTCGTTGAGGTCGCGGTCGTCGGGGGGGCCGTCGCCGCAGTACCAGGTGCCGGTATAGACGAACAGCCGTTCGTTGTGGATCACAAAGTGCGGGTCGCGCGTGTCCCGCTTCGACACGCTGAAGCGATGCACCTGCTCCCATTCGTCGCCGTCGTCGCTGGCGAGGATGATAATGGACGACGTCGGGAAGACATTGTGTCCGTCGGGGCAGGAGCGGAAGGTGAGGTACAGGCGGTCCTGGAAGCGAATCAGATCGGTGAAGGCGTTGTGCTCGCCGTTGTGGAACGCGCGGCGCACGTGCGCCACCTTGACTTGCGGCGGATCGGCGACTGCCGGTGTGGATGCGAGAACAGAGATCACCACAGCCGTCAGCATTCGGCGAGTCATAATGAACTCCACGATCGGGGCAGACGTTCAGCGACGCATCGCTCCTGTTCGACGTCGGTCAATGTCGCAAACCGCGTGCTCGTGTACCAGTCGGGCGGTGAATTCCGTTCTCGGCGGCTTGTTGACGCATCGCTCACGGACGTGTGGATTGATACTCTGGAACCGGTCCTCACCGAATGACTGAACGACTCGCGATACATCTCGAATGAAATTGCAGATTCCCACGATCGATTGCCGTACGGACGACGCGGCCGCACTCTTTGCGGCGCTGCGCGAGAAACTTTCGCCGCGGGGGGACGTGGTCTCTGAGGCCGGGCGGCAGCGGACCATCGAACTGTTCGGCGCGCCGCTGACGCCGCAGCAGGTAGTGGAGCGGATCTGCGGCGACGTGCGCGAGCGCGGGCGGGAGGCCTTGCTGGAGTACACCCGCAAGCTGGATCGCAAGGAACTGGATGCGGAGTCGCTGCGGGTGACGCGGGAAGAACTGGCGGAGGCGAACGCGGCGGCCGATCCGGTGTATCTCGACACGATCCGCCGGATTCGCGATCGGATTGTGGATTTTCAGCGAGCGTGCCTGACGGACGACGTGCGGATCGTACGGGACGACGGCGGCGCGCGGATCGAACTGCGGCAGCGGTATCTGCCTCTGCGGCGAGTCGGGGTCTGCATTCCGGGAGGAGCGGCGGCGTATCCCTCGACGCTGTTGATGACAGCCGTGCCGGCGCAGGTCGCGGGGGTGCGGGAGATCGCGGTCGTCGTGCCGCCGACTCCGTTTGGGGGATACAACCGGGACCTGCTGGCGGCCTGTCATGAACTGGGGGTCGACGAGGTGTACCGTGTCGGCGGGGCACAGGGAGTGGCGGCGCTGGCGTACGGCGTGGAGGGAGTTCCGCGCGTGGACAAGATCGTCGGCCCGGGCAACCTGTTCGTGGCGCTGGCGAAGCGATACGTGTTCGGCGAGGTGGACATCGACAGCATCGCCGGTCCCAGCGAAGTCGTGCTGATCGCGGATGAGACGGCGCGGCCGGAGTTCGTTGCGAGCGACCTCATTTCGCAGGCGGAGCACAGTCCGGGTTCGGGAGTGCTGATCACGTGGCATCCGCCGCTGATTGATGCGGTGCGTGCGCAGCTGGAGTCGCAACTGGCGCGGCTGGAGCGCGGGGACCTGGCACGGCAGTCGCTGGAAGAACTGGGGGCGCTCATCCTGGCGCGGGATGCCGATGAAGCGGCGCGACTGGCGGACGAACTGGCGACCGAGCACCTGCACATCTCGACGGCGGACCCCGAAGCGATCCTCGCCCAGGTGCAGAACGCCGGTGCGATCTTTCTGGGACATCACACGCCGGTGGCCCTGGGAGACTACGTAGCGGGTCCGTCTCACGTATTGCCGACGGGAGGGACGGCGCGGTTCGCCAACGGGCTGTGCGCGACGGACTTCCTCAAGCGGTCGTCCGTGATCTCATACAACGAGCAGGCACTGCGGGCGGACGCCGACCTGGTGCGGCTCATGGCGGACAAGGAGGGACTGACGGCGCACCGGGCGAGCGTGGACGTGCGGCTGGACGGCGCGTGAGGGTGACAGGAGATCAGAAAGGCGTGACAGAAGGTCACGAAGGGAACGAAGGGGGGAAAGCGAACGGTGATGGGGGCTGGACCCGGTGATCGCTCAAGATTTCTGCGTGTCCAGCGGACGGCACACGGAGTGTGCCTGCCACTCTTACTGCGGCGCGACGGATTGCAGTTACCCGTCGGTAGCCGTCTTGATGAACGAGCGTTTGTCGGTGACAAGTTCGAAGGCTTCGGCGACTTCGGGGGGGACGCGGAGGAGGCGGTGGTCGGCGAAGCGGACGAAGGCCCAGTTGGTCTCGGCGCGGGCGAGCAGCAGTTCGTCGGCGGCGCGGAGGATCTCGAACTGGCGGCGGGAGGAGACGCGCTGCATTCCGGCGACCCAGGTGCGGACGACGATTTCGTCTCCGGCGAACGCGGGTGAGCGGTATTCGATGTAGTGCGAGCGGGCCACCCAGCCGAGGCCGGCCGACTGGTATCGCTCAGGTGTCCAGCCCTGGGCCGAGGAGTGGGCGACGGCGGCGTCCTGCATCCAGCGGACGTAAATCACGTTGTTCGCGTGCCCCTGGCCGTCAATCTCGTCGTCCCGGACAACGTGGCGATGCTCGTAGATTGCCGGCATGCGGGGTCCCCGTAATCATGGCACAACGCAGTCCGCGCGGCGTGAACCGGACACGCGGATGCGCGTTTCGTCGTGTCGCTCCGATGGGCGCGTTGCAATCGCGCAGGGCGGCCGCTCAGGGTAACGAGCGGCCGGAATCCGGTCGATTGTCGGCCGGAAATCACTCCTGTTACACTCGCGCCCGGCCCCGCACAACCGCAGATTCTCAGCCGCTTCGGCCTCAGGATTCGTCATGCCACGCCTCACGCAGGCAAAACTGCTCGAACTGAACAAGACCTTCGACGACCGCAGCCCCGAGGACCTGCTGCGGTGGGCGGTGGAGATCTTCGGGCAGCGCGCAGCGGCGATCTCGGCGATGCAGAAGGCGGGAAGCGTGGTGTGCCATATGATTCACCGGCTGGGGCTTGATCTGCCGGTGCTATTCGTCGATACGGGCGTCATGTTTCAGGAGACGCTCGACACGCGCGACCGGATGATCGGCGAATACGGCCTCGACATCCGCACGCTGAAGCCGAAGTTGACGATGGCCGAGCAGACGCAGCAGCTCGGCGTGCTGTACGTCACTGTTGAAGGACAGAAGCAGTGCTGCCACATGCGGAAAGTGGAGCCGCTGCTGGCGGAGAAAGGCAACTACGACGCACTGATCGGCAGCCTGCGGCGGGCCGAAGGGGGCAAGCGCGGTGAGTGCCCGATCGTCGCCATCGATCCGGAGATGAACGCGGTGCGCGTCAATCCGCTGGCCAACTTTAACGACGAGCAGCTGGAGACCTACATCCGCGAGCACAACGTGATCGTCAATCCGCTGCACGAACAGGGATTCACGACGATCGGCTGCAACCGCTGCACGACGCCAGTGCTGCCGAACGAGCCGCCGCGGGCGGGCCGGTGGCGTCATCTGGGGCCATGGTCGGTGTACTGCGGGATCAATCCCACGGACATGCTCGACGACTCGTCGGCGCCGGCGGTGGATCTGCCTCAGGATCTGATCGACCGGATCCTGGGCCAGAAGACGGACTTCATGATCTGACGACAGCAACGGGGCCACATCTGCTGCGATCGGCATGAGCAACGTTTCCAAGATTCGCAGGCTGCTGCAGTTGATCGAGTTGCTGCAGTCGGGACGCTCGTACAATGCGCGGCAACTGGCGGAACTGGGCGGCATCAGTCGGCGGCAGGTGTTTCGGGACCTGCGGATGTTGCAGGACTCGGGCATCCCGTTGATGTACGATGCGGAGCGGCAAGGGTACTGGCTGTCGGCGACGACATATCTTCCGCCCACCGATCTGACGCTGGCCGAAACGATGTGCCTGATCGCCCTGGCGGCTGATCTGGGCCGTGCCCGGGAGGGGATTCCGTTCCAGCGGGCGGCGCGGGATGCGGCGATCAAATTGCTGAGCAATCTGCCCGGGCATCTGCGGAAGCAGGTGGGCGAGCTGACGGCCGCCGTGGATATGCGGGCCGACGCGCATCATCTTCACGACGCATCGCAAGGGGAGTACGAACTGCTGCTGCAGGCAGTGCGGGAACGGCGGCGTATCCGGATTCGGTATCACAGCCTGTTCGAGAGAGCGGAGCTGACGACGCTGTTCAGTCCCTATCGGCTGCTATTCGTGCGACGGGCGTGGTACGCGATCGGGCGATCTTCGGTGCACCGGTCGGTCCGCACTTTTCACGTGGGCCGCATTCGGCAGGCGGAACTGACGGACGACCGCTACGATGTGCCGCCGCGGTTCACGCTCGAACGGTACCTGGGAAACGCATGGCTGCTGGTGCGGGAGCGCGGGAAGAGTCGAACAGTCCGCGTCCGTTTTCAGTCCAAGGTCGCCGACAACGTGGCGGAAGTCGCCTGGCACAAAACGCAGCGCACCGTGTGGAACGACGACGGGACGCTGGACTTCTCAGTGACCGTGGACGGGCTGAGTGAGATCTCGTGGTGGGTGCTGGGCTACGGCGACCAGGCCGAAGTGCTTGAACCGGCCGAACTACGCGAGCTCATCGCAGGCCATGCGGCGCGGCTCGTGGAGCGATACCGAGGGAACGGGGCGCCCCGGAAGGGCTGACTGAGCGATCCTGCGGACGTGTGCACTCCGTGACAGGCGATTCGGGCTCCGGAGCTACTGGCTCTGTTGGAGTTCCTCCAGCGCGGAACGGAGTTGTTGGATACGTTCGATCAGCAGGCCTTCCGGTTCCTCGTTCAGGATCCAGTCCACCTCGACCAGGCCTTCCTCGGCGCGGCCGGTGGAATAGCAGAGCACGGCTTTGAACAGGCGGTCCTCGGCGGAATCTGGATGCAGGGCCAGCACCGCGTCGGTGTACCGCAGGGCGGCTTCCGCGTTGGATTCGTTGTTGGCGAGGTTCAGCAGGTTTCGCAGCATGCGGGTAATGACCTCGCGCGGCGTCTGAGGGCGAAGGTATTCGTCGTCCCACTCGAGTCCGCGTCCGAGGACCTGCTGTTGCGCCTCGTCTTTCGACATCACGCGGCCGCGATCGAAGACGTCAATCAGCCGCGGTTCCTCATCGGGCAGTTTTACCTGGACGATGAAGTGACCGGGGAGACCGATGCCAACCGCATCAATCCCCACGCGCCGCGCCAGTTCGACGTACAGCAGCGACAGCGTGATGGGCAGACCCTCGCGATCGTCGATCACCTCGTTGAGATAGCTGTTGGAGGCCGTGTAGTAGTTGGTCCGCGAGCCGTGGAAGCCCTGCTGCTCGAAGAGGAATCGATGAAAGGCGTCCAACTGCTCGTCGGGCGGGGCGGCCGCGTCGAGCGATTCACGAAACTCGGCCGCCATGTCGTCCACGGCCTGGCGGTAGAACTCGACGTCCAGCTCATCGTTGTCGAGGGCCGCGATCAGCAGTGCGGCGTGCAGGAGATCGGGTTCTCCTTCGTCCGGCTGCAGTACGCTCACCAGCCGCTCGCGGACTTGCGCGGCATGGGCGGCTTTGGACAACTCGCGCAACCGTTCAGCCTGCCGCTCCAGCAGGCGGGCCCGCTCCTCCAGGACGAAACGGCTGCCGGCTCCGGCGGCGGTGATGTCTGCGATCATCTCGGCCGTCGGCGGTCGTTCCGTCGCGATGTCGTGCACTAGGTCGGTGACGCGCTCCGCCAGTTCCGGAGCCGCGCGGAGCGAAGGGATCTCGTCACCGACGGCGAAGCCCTTGAACTCGGCGGTGGTGTGCCGGAACTTCACGAGCCCGACGCGGCCCGAAGTGTAGTTTGCATCCGCGATCTCGCAGACGAGTTCGTCGTTGCAGTAGCAATGGAAACGCCCGGCCTCGACACGCACCTTGATGCGATTCCATTCTCCCGGCCGGTAATGCGGCGAGCGGCTTTCGTGCAGCACGTGCCAGTCGTAGACGACGGGGCCGTCGAAGCGGCTGAACCGCAGGGCGCCGCTGCTGGGATAGAAGCCGTAATGCGTCTCGCCGTCGGAGAACAGGGCGAGACCCGCGGCCCCGTCGTCCTCGTTCATCTTCACGGAGACGGCGATCTCGAACGGCGCCTGGGGAGTTTCGGACTTCGAGAGGCAGAGCGATCGTCCGCCGAAGCCGGAGGCTGTGCCGTCCACGCGAATGTGGCCGGCGCGCTGCGTCCATCGCGCGCCGTCCTGGGGGGATGTCCAGTAGCGCGGGTTGAGAATGCCGATCGTCAGCCAGCGGGACATCGGGATCGGGTTCGGCTCCGCCAGCAGCGGCTTGAGCGCGTTCACCGTCATGGCGTAGCCGAGGTTCTCCGTGACCAGCGACTTGAGCGTCAGCAGTCCGTGAACGCGGCCCTCCATGTCCACGACCGGTCCGCCGCTGTTCCCCTGTTCGATGGGGATGGCGAGCTGAATCATCGGCACGCTGTCCACTTCCTCCCGGATCGCCGACACGATGCCGGTGACGACGCTGTGTTCCAGTCCCTGCGGATTGCCGAAGGCCACCAGCGGCTGTCCCTGCGTGAGCGTGTCCGAGTCGCCGAGCTCCAGCGGCGGCAGATCATCGGCGTCGATCTTCAGGATGGCGAGATCGACCGAGCGCTGATGAGCGTGGATCGACTGCACGGCGTACTCCTTGCCGTCCAGCATGCGGACGGTAATGGGCCGCGCCTCGCCGATGACGTGCAGATTGGTCGCGATCAATCCATCCTCACGGATGACGAACCCGGACCCCAGGCCCAGAGTTTTTCCGTCGCGATCGGTGAACGTGATGACGACGACTGATTTCTGGACCTGTTCGACAAGTTGGTGCAGGTCGGCGACCGGCGCCAGGGCCGGTGCGGTCGCTGCGTCGTCGTAAGCGATGGCCGTCTGCGCAGCGCACATCCACACGATCACCGCCCAATGACACCGCGTCATACTCCGCGCTCCATTTCTTCGTCCTCCGGGAATGCCGGCGGATTGACGTAGAACTTCGACAAATCCATCTTCCCGTGTCCCTCGGCTTCAAGCATGGCCAGCTTGGCTTCCAGCCGCTGGAACCGCAATTCTACCTGCGGTTCGAACAGTGGCGTCGTGCGCGGCGGTTTGGGGCGGGGGACGCGCGGATAGCCCAGGTGCCTCTGCAGGGCGGCGAACATGTAGAGGGGGTCTTTGCCGCGGTTCGCCTTGGCGATCTTCCCCTCCTGGATGCCGAAGAGTATCGGGTAGGACGGCACATACTCGGCGTCGCCCGTGCGGCGGCGAACGTCTTCGACCCGTTGCTGCGAGCGGAGGTACACCAGGTCGGCGAAATCGGTCATGCCGAGTTCACGGCGGATCTTCATGATCCAGTCGCGCCAGTGGGCGTCGTACAATGGATCACCGGCGATCGCCTGCATGCCTGCGTCGTATCCCAGCCGGTTGCGGGCGACGCATTCGAACTGGTAGACGAACAGCGCCTGGGGAGTGGGGGACTCCTCCGCCCGATACTGCGCCTCGTGCTCGAGGATGCGGAGGGCGATCCGCATATCGAAGCGGGACGTTTCCTCTTCGGCGTGCTGGACTACGAAGGTCTGAAACGGCGCGAAGTAATGGGACAGCCGGGCCATGCCGTCTCCCATGCGGCCGGCGTGATTCAGCTCACCCAGCAGAAAGTCGATTGCCAGCGGCAGCCGGGTGGTCGCCAGGATTTCTTCCTTGACGCCCAACAACACCTCCTGCGCGGGCGAATTCTCCTCCACCCGCTCGCGGCAGACGCGGAAGAAGTACGCCTGTTCGATATACTCGTCGCGGTCGAGGAGCGGCGTGGGCATTCCGGAGGATTCAGGAGCCAGGATTCAGGATCGAGTATAACGTATCGCCGACAGGCAATGGTTGAACCTCCCGCGAATCCTCGGCTCCTCGATCCCCCGCCTCCTCCTCTCCGAGTCTGCCTGGTGGCGCTCAATGCGTATCCGGTGATCGAGCCGGATGCCGCGCGGGGCGTGGGGGGGATCGAGACGCGGGCGTGGATGTTCGCCCGCGGCCTCGTGCGGCATGCGGGGGCGGACGTGCAGTTCGCGGTGCGTCACAGCCGTCGACTTCGGCGGGACTTCGTCGAGAACGTCCGCATCGTGCCGCTGATCGACCGGCTGTATCCGTGGCGTGAAGCAGTGAGGATGTGCGTGGATCGGCGGCCCGGATTTCCGTGGGTCAGGGTCCATCGCTGGCGAGCCGGCCTGCTGTGGCAGTTGCCGGTGGTCGCGGCTGAACGAGCCCTCAAAGGGGGCGCTGCCGACCCGTGGATTCCCGATCCCAGACTGAGCGGATTGGCGACAGACGTGCTCTGCACGTTCGGCGTGCAGTCCCATTCGGCGACCGTAGTTGCGTCGGCGCGTGCGGCCGGACGGCCTGCGGTGCTGATCCTGGGCTCGGACGGCGATCTCGATCCAAACTACGGCCCGCAGTCCAGCTTCATGAGTCCTTACGGCGACCGTGGCGACCTCTGCTGGCGAATCCTGCAGGAAGCGGACGCCATCATCGCGCAGACGCCCGAACAGCAGTCGATGCTGCGCGAGCGGTTTGGGAGGGAATCGGTCGTGATTGCCAATCCGATTGATGTCGAGGAATGGGACGCCGGGATGCTGCGTGAACCGCTTCCGGAGGAGACCGCGAACCTGAGCCGCTATGCGCTCTGGATCGGGAGAGCGGATGCGGTGCACAAGCGACCGCAGTTGTGTGTCGAGCTTGCCAGGCTTTGCCCGGAGGTGACGTTTCTGTTGATCATGAATCCGCGAGACGTCGAACTCGAGGCGAGTCTGCTGCGCAATTCTCCATCGAACGTGCGGTTTGTGCGTTCGGCGCCGTTTTCACGGATGCCGTCCGTCTTTTCCCGGGCCGCTGTGCTGGTGAATACTTCACTGCTGGAAGGTTTCGCCAATACGCTCCTGCAGGCGGCGTTGTCCCGCGTACCGGTTGCCTCTCTGCAGGTTGGCCCGGCATTCATCGAGCAGGCCGGAGCGGGAATGTGTGCCGCCGGCGATCTGCCGCGCCTGGCACACGCGGTTCGTGACTACTGGAAAAATCCGCGGCCGGCGGCGACGGCGGAGCGGTGCCGTCAGTTCGTCGTGCGCGAGCATGCACTGGCGCGAAAGTCGGAGGAACTTTCCGAATTCCTCGCGTCGGTGCTGTCGGAAACCGGCCGGCGCTCATCCACTTCTCCCGCCACGTCATGATGACAGCTCGCCAGCCGATCCGCGTCTGCTTCACGGCGCTCAATGCGTTTCCGCTGTTCGATGACCGCGCGCGGTCGCCGGTGGGAGGCATGGAGACACGCGCGTGCACACTGGCCGCAGGACTGGCCGAGCGGGGCGACTTTGAAGTGCAGTTCGTCGTGCAGGCACCGTGGTGGTTCCGGGACCGCCGGCAGGGAAAGATATCGGTCACGAACGTCGGCGACGGCTTTGACTGGCTGCGCCGCGACGTCGCGCCGGACGTGCAGCGTGTGCCGGCGTTTCCGTGGATCGAGATTCGCCGCTGGAGCGCCGCGCTGGCCTGGAAGCTCCCCCTGCTGGCGTTGTTGCGGCTGACACGCGGTGCGCGCCCCGATCCGCGGCGTCCGCTGCCCGCCTATGGGCGGATCGGGGCTGAGATCCACTGTTGCTTTGGCGTTTCAGCTGCATCGGCAACCGTCATTTCGTCGGCGCATGCCTCCCGGGTTCCCTCAGTCCTGTTCCTGGCCTCCAACAACGATCTGGATTCGCGCTACGGACCCGACTCCGGTTTCGTGAATCCCAACGGAGAGCGCGGCGATGTCGCCTGGTTTGCGATCCGCAACGCCGGCGTCATCGTGGCCCAGCATCAACGGCAGCTGGACCTGCTGAAGCAAAGATTCCAGCGGGAGGGCGTTCTGCTGCCGGGCGTGATCGATTTCGAAGCATGGGACCGGGGGCGAGAACTCAGGCCGGCCGTGCTGGATGCCGCCCCATCGGAACGATTCGCGCTCTGGATCGGACGCGCGGACGACTTTCACAAGCGGCCCCTGCTGTGCCTGGAGCTGGCCCGAGAGTGCCCCGCGGTCCCCTTCGTGATGGTGCTGAATCCGGCGAACCCTCAGATTGAACGGGAGGTGCGTGCGAGCCGTCCCGAGAACGTGACAATTCTAAGTACGGTCCCTTTTTCCGCCATGCCGTCGTTGATGTCGCGGGCCACGCTGCTGGTCAGCACGTCGTCCGCCGAGTTTGAAGGCGCGCCGAACGTCTTCCTGCAGGCCGCGGCCTCGCACCTTCCAGTCGTGTCGCTGGAGGCCAGCATTCCGCTGCTCACTTCAATCGCGCCCGACTGCGTGGCCGGGGGAGACCTGGAAGAGCTTGCCCGGCGGCTGGACTCACTTTGGCGAGACAGCCGAAAGTCTCAAAGCATTGCACAGGCTGCCCGGGCTTATGTCGAACGGCACCACGCATTGCCTGTGGTGATCGACCAGCTTGCGGCACTGCTGCATCGCGTCGTGGGCATGCCGGCGGAGCCTTTGCCGTAACGGCCGACTGAGCCTCAATCGTTCGGGCGCCGTTGAAACACAAACTCGTTGCATCCCAGACTGCCGCCGCACGTTTTCAGCCGGATGAGTTCGAATCCGCGCTCCCGCAGAAAGTCGAACACTTCTTCCGGCCTGGCGACTTCGAACGGCCAGCCGCCGATCCAGTCTACGAGGTCGTACCAGCGGTGCATGCCGCGACTTTGCGAGCTGCGAAAGAAGTCTCCATACATCGTGGAGGCCGGCTGCATCGGATTTCGGAGGGTCAGCAATCGAAACAGAATCGCCGCTCCCGTCATGGCCAGCCGCGTGGCCAGTCGCCATGCGGCCCAGGCTCCGCCGACCAGGAGGACGTACAGAGTGCGCAGCCAGCGGGGCAAGGCGATGTATCCGCGCTTGATCCGTTTCCACACGCGGCTGGTTGTTCCCTGGTCGTTGTAGATTGCCAGCCACAACAGGCCGCCGGGGGCGACCCGCCGTCGTAGGAGGTCGATCGCCCGCCACATCTCGCCCGTGTGATGGACGACGCCCCAGGAGTAAACGACGTCGAATTCACCGAGCCCGGCGAGAAAGTCTTCATCCAGCAGCGATCCCGAACCGATGTCCCAATCGGCGTGCTGCGGTCCGAATCGCCGCCGGATCTCGCGGGTGGTCATCACCGATTGCGGATCGACATCGAACGAGCGGACACGCGCCCCCAGGCGGGCGGCCGCCAGGCTGAATAAACCGCTGCCGCAGCCGCCGTCCAGAAAGCTTGCTCCCGCCAACGTCTCTGCGCCCAGCATCCGCGTCAGCGAATCGACCGCGGCCGTGATGCGGGTTTCGTCGACGGACTCGAGAAACCGCCGCCAGTTGGCCCCAAAGGGGAACGCTTCCCCCGCGGCCGTCTGCACGGGCGACGCACTGATTGCGTCCATCGACGCCTGATCTGACATGAGCGTGCTTCAACGAGTTGCGACGGCGTTTCGATCCGCAGTGCATCCTAGCCGATGCACGACTTTCGCCGCGCCACAGCGGCGATGTACGGCGACCAGAATCGCGAGTTGGGGAGCCAGGGGGCGAGCTTCAGCATCCAGCGGTGCCAGCGTTCGATCCAGGTATAAACCGCCGGGCGAAACCGTCCCTGCGCCCAGGGGCAGAAGTTTGTGGGCGCGAGATTGAACCGGCCGACGTAGCCTCCTTCGAGCAATGACATTTCCGGGTGGGCGGCGATTGCCTGCGACAGATCGGCGAAGCGCATCTGGTTGTGCCGGGCGTAAACGTCGGGGAGGATTCTGCGGAGGAGCATCCCCGGCATTCCCCGGTGATTGGGTGCGATGATCACCAGCGTTCCTCCCGGCGCCAGCAGTTCGATGTGCCGCTGGACCACGGGCCGGATGTCGACGAAGTGCTCGACGAGGCCGACGCTGAGCACCACGTCATACGGCTTGCTTTCGGGCGGCCGAAAGTCGAACAGGTCGGCATGAAAGATTTGCGCGGGCACTCCGGCGCGCTGCAGCGCAGCACGCGTCAGGTCGCACGCGGGCTCCACATACTCAATGCCCGAGACGTCGTAGCCCAGTTGCGTGTGAAAATACCAGAGATAGCGGCCGGGGTGGCATCCGATTTCCAGGCAGCGGCGGCCCTGCACGCGCGAGAGATGCCGCCGGATCAGACGATTCAGTTCGCAGAACTCCGGTCCTTCCGGATCGAACACGACGTCCGGCGCAGCGTGGGAGGAATCGAGCTGCCAGTGCTCGTCTCTCCAGTAATCGGGAGTCGTCAGCGCGTTGGTCATGCTCGACGGAGCGAGGGCACAGGTTCAGCCGTCCTGGATCCGTGTCGCGTGCCATTCCAGTTTCGGGCGGACGGCGCCGGTCCATTCTCCCAGCGCGGCGATCGAGCGTTCGACGTCCTGCACTTCAAAAGTGACGGCGCCATCCACGTCGACCTGCGGATTCAGGTCCAGAGCCAGCATCACCCGCACGCGGTGAATGCCGTTGTTCAGCAGATCGCCCGGAATCCGTACCACGGCCTGCATCCGTCCCGGGGCCGACGATTCCAATGGGCTGACCGTGTTGAACAGGCAGACTCCCTGCGCGTTGCTCAGATAAACGCCCACATTGAGGCTGCCGTCCGGGACGAGCCGGTCGTACTCGATGATTACGTCAAGCGGCGTAGAGACCAGCAGGGCATTCGTCGGATTGCCATCGGCCGGCCGGACTTCGACCCGCCGCAGCCGCACCTTGTTGTTTCCCGGGGCGGCAGCGACCTCCCATTCCTGCGATGGCTGATTCGTGGTGGTTGAGGTGAGGTACGCGCCGATCACGTCCCGCGGCAGGCCGTCGGCAATCAAACGGCCCCGCTCCAGCAGGAGAGCGCGCGTGCACAGGCTGGACACTGCCGTCATGTTGTGTGTGACGAACAGGACGGTGCGGCCCGAGCGGGCGACGTCTCCCATTTTTCCCAGGCACTTGCGCTGAAAGGCCAGATCCCCGACGGCGAGGACCTCGTCCACGAGGAGCACTTCCGGCTCCAGATGTGCGGCGACCGCGAACGCCAGCCGCACGTACATCCCGCTGGAATAGTGCTTGACGGCCGTGTCGAGGAACTCGCCTACTTCGGAGAAGGCCACGATCTCGTCGAAGCGGGCGCGGACCTCTCGACGGGACATGCCGAGGATCGCGCCGTTGAGGAAAATGTTCTCGCGGCCCGTCAGCTCGGGATGAAACCCGGTGCCGACCTCGAGCAGGCTTCCGACGCGGCCGCGCAGTCCGACGCGGCCGGACGTGGGGCGCGTAATCCGCGAGATCACGCGGAGCAACGTCGATTTGCCGGCGCCGTTGCGGCCGATGACCGCGGCGACTTCGCCCGGCCGGATCTCAAACGACACGTGCTCCAGGGCCCAGAAGTGCGGGGCCGCCCGATCGTGGGACAGCGATCTCCTGCCAAACGGAACGCGGGCCCATGCGCTGAGGCCGCGCTGCAACGTCTCCGACAACCGCAGGTACCCGGCCGCACTTCCGCGGCGATACTGCTTGGAGACGTCTTCGGCAATGAGTGCAGCTTCGTGCATCGTCTAAACGCGATCGGCCAGCCATTGTTCGGCGTAGCGAAAGTAGACCAGTCCGGACCCCAGCAGCCCCAAGGTCAGGAGCGTGGACAACACCAGGCTCTCCGTGGCGGGCAACGCCGTCCCGAACAGCGCCCAGCGGAGCCCGCCGATCGCCGTCGCCAGCGGATTCAACTCGTACAACCAGCGCCAGCGTTCTGGAATGAGGGCGCGTGTCTCGTAGATCACAGGGCTGACGAAGAACCCGATCTGCAGCAGGAACGGGACGACATAGCCCACGTCCCGATAGAGGGCGTTGAGGGCCGACAGCCATGTCGCCGCCGCAAACGCGGTTACCGCGGCGAGCGCGAGGAATAGCGGCGCCAGCCAGACGTTGGCGGTCGGAGCAGCGCCGGTCCACCACATCAGTCCGGCCAGCACGGGTGCGGCGACCAGGAAGTCGAAGAGGGCGCAACCGACCGTCGAGGCGGGCAGCAGCAGTCGGGGAAAGTAGACCCGCGTCAGGATCTGCCGGTTGGCGGAGAGACTCACGGTCCCATCGCGCACAGCCGCCGCGAACAACTGCCACGTCAGGAGACCTGCGAACGCGGAGACGGCATAGGGGGCTTCGTCCGAGGCCGGCCGCTTGCCCAGCAAACCGAACAGCACCTGAAAGATCGCCAGGGTGGCCAACGGCTGGAGGAGGACCCAGGCGACGCCGATCACAGCCTGCCGGTAGCGAACCTTGAGATCGCGGGCGATCAGGACCACGAGCAACTCGCGGGAAGCCCACAGTTCTGCAATGTCGTCGATGCGCCAGGCGCCGCCGGGCGTCACGTACCTCATGCGTGCCGAGGGGGCGCCAGGGTGGGGCACGCACTGTGGATCGGGAGGCGTTTCCTGGTCCTGATTGGCCGGCTTCAACTGGGATGTCACAATGCCTGCCCCGCCCATGCGCGTCCGCGATCGATCGCTCGTCCCAGTCGCCCGAACGGACGCCGCGCGAGATCGGTGAGGAGCGGTTTCGTTCGATCTGCAACCACAACAGTTCACTATAGTGCGAGGGGAGGTTGCCCGTCATGCCCGTTTTCCGGGGGTTCGATGTCCCGAGCCGCTTCGGGCCGGTATAATGCAGCCCGGCGCACCGCTGGCAGACTGCGCCCGTGTCGCTCGTTCTCCGTCGAATCACTCGGTGATGGCATGCGTATCTCGACGATCTCTTGTTGTCTGTCCGTTCTATGGCTGATCGCGGCGACGCGACCGGCAACCGCCGCGGACGCAGCCCAGATTCAGCAGGCGATCGGCAAGGGGGGAGCCTACCTGGCCGCCGAGATTGAGAAGGAGACGGATTCCGGCTGCCAGAGCCTCGCGGGGATCGCGATGATCAAAGCCGGCATCCCGATGTCGAACCCGGCGCTGCAGAAGCTGTTGCAGACCGTCGCCGGGCGGGTGCAGAACGGCGCGTATCAGCCGACCGGCCGCCACATCTATCAGGCGGGCGTCGAGGTCAACCTGCTGGTGGAGGCGGACCCGCAGTTGTATGCGCCGCAGATCCTGGCGATGACGCAGTACCTGCTCGATCAGCAGTTGCCGAACGGCGGGTGGGATTATCCCACCGGTCGCGAGGGGCTGGGTGATACCAGCGTCACGCAATATGCCATGCTCGGCCTGTGGGCGTCCGCACGCGCGGGAGTCGAGATTCCCCAACGCGTATGGGACAACGCCATCAACTGGCACCTCGACCGTCAAAACACGGACGGAGGATTCTCTTACATCCCCGGAACGACGGAAGGGCACGAGCAGGGCGCCTCGAGCATGAATATGACGATCGGCGCCGTGGGAAGCCTGCTGATCGGCGGGCGGCACAGCTTTCCGGGGAAGGCCGACAGTTTGGCCCAACTGCTCGATATCAAGCCCGAAAAGCAACAGAACTCCAATGACAAGTTTGGCGTGCTGGAAGCGGTGGACCTGACGGCCGCCCCCCAGATGGACGCAGCGGCTCAGGATCCCACGGCAACGACAGTGGACCTGGGCCGTCTCAAACAGGGAGTGCAGCGAGCGTTCGAATGGGTCGCGGCGCGCCTGCGGACAACCAAGGGGGACGACTATTACGCTACGTACTTCTACTACTCGCTGGAGCGTATGGGCGCGCTGGCTGATGTCGAGCAGATCGGACGGATTCGCTGGTACAACGACTGCGCCGACTATCTGATCTCGCAGCAGAAGCCGGAAGGTCTCTGGCCGATGTCCCAGTTTCCTTACCGCGACACCTGCTTCAACGTGCTGTTCCTGGCGCGCTCGACCGGAAAGGTGCTCAAGAAGACGATTCCGGTTGACCCCATCGGCGGCGGACTTCTGGCCGGCGGTCGGGGCGGACTCGACGACCTTTCACAGGTGGTCGCCAGCGGGGGAGAGATCAAGCAGAAGAAGGATCTCGGACCGCTCGATCAGTTGCTGGCGGCGCTGGAGAATCCGAGTGACCTCGATCTGGAGCAGGTGCAGGAGCAGATTGTCGAGAAAGTGCAGGTCGGTGACCGGAACACGCTCATCGGTCAGAAGGACCTGCTCGTCCGCTACGCGAAACATCCGAACGCCGAGATTCGCCGCACGGCCATCTGGGCGCTCGGCCGGACGGATGACCTGAGTCTGGCCCGGCTGTTGATCGATGCACTCGACGATGTGGACGTGGGCGTGATGATTGAGGCGCGCAACGCACTTTGCTGGCTGGCGCGGAAGCCGAACGGCCTGGGAGAGGCGCCGGACCCGACGGCCAACCTGCCGGCCGACGCCACTGATGAACAGCGGAAAGCCGCCATCGCGACCTGGCACGCCGAGCTGGTCAAGAAGTGGGGAACGTGGTACCTCGACAACCGCCCCTATGCCGATCGCGGCGACGAGTTCGAGGCCGCGCTGTTGCAGAAGATCGCGGCCGCCGGCTGAGGTCTCGCGGCGACGCTCTTCTCGTGAGGCATCGACCTGCTGTCGTCGGCGTCAGCGGCCGACCTGCGACTGCGACCGGAATCCGCGCGCCCGGTTGAGCAACTGGTCCTCTTCGTCGATCCGTGGATCCTTCGGTTGCAACCGATACGCGAACTCGTGGCGGTTGGTCACGCGGAACGGCAGCAGGTTGTCCGCGAAGAACTCGAACGGCGGGATCTGATACCAGGGAGGCGGCACCGGCTGGGCAACAGTCAGCGTTTCATAGCCCGGGGCCGAAAGAGTGATTTCGCGAGTGCCGTAGTACGTGAAATCCGTCGAAACGGGGGTCAGACCGAGCCGCTCTCCGTTAACTTCCACCAGCGCTCCGGGAGGGTCCGAGCGGATCGTCATCCGGCGCTGCACGCATCCCGATCCGGCACACGCGATCAGAATCGCGATGCACATGGCAAACCCAGGGGCTGATCGGCGGGGGAACACGGGCGCGGGGCGCAACCGGGCTGTCGGGACCGGATCGAGGAAGGGGGCGGATTCTATGCCTCATTCGCCGATCGTGCCAAGACGGATTCCCGGCCGAAATCCGCAACAATTGCCCCGGAATCCTGCAGCAGGATGGGCGTAAGGGACGGACCAGCGGATTTTCGCGGGACGGTCCCGGTGTTCGCCGTATTTCTGCAGACAGTCCAGTGGACGGCACAGAGGACGTGTGCCTGCGACGACAACAACAAATCGTCCCGGCCGGTCGGATCAGCCTCCCGCCGCCAACTCCTGCACGAAGGGGCGGATGTGCTCCGTGTAGGTGTGCTCAGTCCCTTCCGGCGTGGGGCCGGTGAAGAGTTTCGCCAGTTCGCCATCACGGCCGTACACGTACACCGCCGGGATGCCGCCGATCTGCAGGATCTCGTCGTACAGCTTGTCGCTGTCGGTCGTGCAGAGGACGTTCTGCATCGTCGCGTTCTGCTCCTGGAGAAACGCCAGCGCCTTCTCCTGGCTGTCGGGATCATCGAGCGAGACCGAGATGCAGACGATGTTCTCCGGATCGGCCTGGCTCAATTCGACGAGTCCGGGGAACTCGGCGCGGCAGGGAACGCAGTAGGTCGCCCAGAGATCGACGACGACGACTTTCCCGTTGTGCGACTGAATCAGCGTCTCGACCTCTTCCCAGGGGAGCAGATCGAGTTTAACGGCTGCGGTGGCCGCCGCGGAATCGGGAGGCAGCGTCTCGCGCGGCTGTTCCGGCGGCGGCATTTCACTGACGACCGGCGGCGGCGGTACGGGCGGCTCCGGGACCGGAGCATTCGCCGGGACCGGAGCCGACCGGCCGCATCCAGCCGCGGCGATCAAGAAAACCAGCAGGGATGCCAGGCTGTATGGTCGCATCGAAAGCTCCTCCCTGAATCAATGAACGGGCTGTCAAGCTGGTCGCCACCCGCGGCGACGGGACCAGCAGACAGAGACTACGCTGTACGCGACTGATGTGCGAGCCAGTACCGATGTTCCAGGCGGAGCACGAAGATTGCCCCACTCACGCCCCAGAAAAGGCTGTTGATACCCGCGACGAAGAGGAACAGTGCTTCGGGCCAGGGCGCAAGAGCGAAGAATGACCAGAACGGCAGTGCGATGGGGAACGAGAGCAGAATGTATGGTTCGATTGCCGCGACCTGCGTTGCTGTGCAATACCAGCATCCATAATGGGTGCTCGTGAAGCCGACGATCATCATGATGAATGCAATCCATCGCTTGGCGTTCGCCGTCATGTGCTGAGCAGTCCTTCGACGATCTCGCCATGCACGTTGGTCAGTCGGCGCTGGATGCCGTTGTGGTAATAGGTGAGCCGCGTGTGGTCGATGCCGAGCAGGTGCAGGACGGTGGCGTGGAAGTCGTGCCAGTGGACGCGTTGGTCCACAGCTTTCCAGCCGATCTCATCGGTCGCGCCGTAGGCGATGCCGTGCTTCAGTCCCGCCCCCGCCAGCCAGACGCTGAACCCGTACTGGTTGTGATCGCGCCCCTTACCGAGCACGTCGGACGCCGACTGCGTGAACGGCGTTCGTCCGAACTCGCTGGTGAACAGGACGAGCGTATCGTCGAGCATGCCCGAACGGCGAAGGTCGGCGAGCAGGGCGGCGACGGGCTGGTCGATCCGGGCCGCCTCCTGGCCGTGGTTTTGCACCATATCCTCGTGGCCGTCCCAATTGATCCGCGGCGATCCGAATGCCCCTCCGGCGAAGAGTTGTACGAATCGAACTCCCCGTTCCAGCAGCCGCCGCGCCAGCAGGCAGCTGCGGCCAAAGTCGCGAGTCGGTTCCTGTTCTGTGCCGTAGAGTTCGTGCATGGCGCGCGTTTCGCCGTCGAGGTTCGTCGCTTCCGGGACGGCGAGCTGCATCCGCGCGGCCAGCTCGTAGCCCCTCATCCGGGCGGCCATTGCATCGTCGAAGCCCCTGTCATCGAGATGCCGCTGGTTGAGCGATGCGAGCAGTTCTCGGCTCGCGGACTCCGTCGCCGGCGCGATATCCCGCTCCGGAAACAGGTCGTCGATCGGCGTCCCCTGGCTACGAATGATCACTCCCTGATGCCGTGCAGGGAGAAACCCGTTCGACCAGTTGATGGACCCGCCGGCCGGCACGCCGCGCGCGTCAGGGATAACGACGTAGGTCGGAAGATTGTCGGTCTCGGCCCCCATCCCGTACGACAGCCAGGCCCCTGCGGTGGGAAACCCATTCAGTCGAAAGCCGGTATTCTCCTGGAACGTGGCCGGCGTGTGATTCGACGTTTCGGCGAACATCGAGCGGACGATCGTCAGCTCATCGGCCACTTGGGCGAGGTGCGGAAACAGATCGGAGATCCACAGCCCGCTCTCGCCCCGCTGCTGGAAGGTCCAGTCTCCCTTGCGCAGCAGTCCGATCTGGCCGAAGAACACGTCGGCGCCGTCGATGCCGCTGTAGGACTGGCCGTGATGGGTCTCCAGGGCCGACTTGTAGTCGAACGCATCGACCTGGCTCAGCCCGCCGGTGAGACAGATATGAATGGCCCGCCTGGCCGGCGCGGCGAAGTGCGGCCACGGGTCATCCGCCTCCGGAGGAGTGACGGCGGCGTGGAGAGTGCGGTCCTGCAGCATCAAGCTGGCGAAGGCGGCGCTGCCGAGTCCGTGGGCCGTCCAGGACAGAAAGTTCCGGCGGGTGCAGGGGATCATGCTGCCGTCCGTTCTCAACTGCGAAGCCCGAATTGAGGAGAGTCCACCTCAAGGAATCGGCACCTGACTGCGGACCACACGACACGCATCATAGCAGCCTGCAGATCGCTCGACCTCTTCGGGCCATGCGTGATTGCAACGCTCGCCCATCCAGCCGAAGGCGCGCTGAGCAATCAACCTGGCGGGACAACCTGATGCCAGCCTGTTGACTTTTGCCGCGACAATGGAGTAGCGTAGAGTGGTTCTGCCTCGGTTCCGTGCGGATACTGGCTGTCATGCCGTCCACTCTTCGACCAGTCTCAGGTCGTCTGCTCGTCGCTGCGGCGGCGTGGTGGGGGGCGTCGCTTTGCTGGGGGTCGGCCGCGCAGGCGAGTTGCGGCGACTACCTGGTGCACGGTCCGGGCGCGATGCTGGACCCCTCCGGTTTGACCGGTGATGCGGGTTCGGCGATTCAGACCACCGGCCATGCGGAACTGCCGCAGCCGCACGTTCCGTGTCGCGGACCTCATTGCCGTTCACAAAACCGCACTCCGGCAGCCCCTGCTCCGACGATCGAACTCGTCGTGGAGCGCTGGGCGCACTCGATGGCGTTTTCTGAGCACGCGGCGATCGCATCCGGGACTCTGCAGTCGTCATCCGATCGCGAGCCCGCAGCGATCGCTCCGGAGCCGCTGACTCCGCCGCCGCGCTCCTGCTGAACGGCGTGATTGCTGCGCCGCGCAGTCCATAAAGGAGCTGCGCCCTGACCGCCTGCCTGCGCTGGAACCTGCGCGCCCCCGCGATCCATGGGCGGTCTTGATCCCGCAGTTGCCGCCGATCTCTTTCGAGCCTCACTCTGCGCGCCCTTTCATCGGGCGAGCCTGAGTGAGCCGTGACATGGACTGCATTCTGGCCGGTCGCGCGGCGGTTGCTGCGCGACGGAGCTCCGCATGAATTCGAGCGTGGCGGTCATTCGCCGATGCACACTGCTTTTCTTCAGTTTGAACTTCATTTCTGTTTTCTGTTTCTGTCCTGAACAACGAGGTCCTTTCCATGACGTCCATTCCTGTTCGTCGAACCCGTTCACGCGGTTTCACACTGATCGAACTGCTCGTCGTGATCGCGATCATCGCGATCCTGATCGCCCTGCTGCTCCCCGCTGTGCAGCAGGCGCGCGAGGCAGCCCGCCGTACTCAGTGCAAGAACAATCTCAAGCAGATCGGACTGGCGCTGCACAACTACCACGATTCCCACAACTGCTTTCCCTTCGGCCAGGGGGGGACGTCCCTCTTCACGCCCGGAGCGAGCCAGAGGTACTCAGCGATCAGCCAGCTGCTGCCGTACATCGATCAGTCGCCGCTCTACAACCGGATCAACTTCAGCTATGTCCCGGCCGATCCGATCAACGACGTGCCGCGGCTGACCGAGATCCCGATGCTGCGTTGTCCCTCGGACTTCGACAACACTCAGCCGCAGACCGGCGGCGCGATCAACTACATGGCCAACAAGGGGAGCGAAATCAACTGGACGACGCCGCCGCAGAACGGCCCGTTCGTCTATTCGCGGTGCATCAAGATCCGCGACATTATCGACGGTACGACCAATACGGCGGCGTTCTCCGAGCGTCTGATCGCCGACGGCAACAACGGCGTGGTCAGTCCCGACGCCGACGTGTTCCTCGCGATGACGAATCCGATGACTCAGGACGAAGCCATCACCATGTGCTACGCGGTGGACATCAACAATCTCGCCAACCAGTTCCCGATCTTCATGGGAGCGCCCTGGATGGACGGCCAGCACACGTATCTGCATGTGGACACGCCGAACCGCCGGTCCTGCGGTTTCTTTCCCACGAAGGCCACGATGCCGGCGACCAGCCGCCACGAAGGAGGCGTGCACGTCCTGCTGTGTGACGGGTCAGCCCGGTTCGTGTCGGAGAATATCGACCGGCAAACGTGGCGGGGCGTCGGCTCGCGCGATGGGAAAGAGGTCGTTGGCGAGTTCTAAGAACGTCGTCAGGTTTTGTCGGACATTAGTTCGCATTGAAACGGGCGCGTCACCGCTTTGATTCGGCTAAGCGCGCCCCGTTCCATCTCACTCTTTGGGGAATGGTGTATGTTCATCGCGGTCGTCGCGCGGCGCCTGGCCGGCTGCGCGTTCCTCATCCTGGTGCTGGGAATCTGCGGCTGCAACGGGAGCGACTACAGCGCTGCGGCGCACCGCGTGGATCCGCAGCTGGCACGGAGTACGCTTGTGTCGGTTCTGGACAGCTGGAAGGCGGGGGAGGATCCGGCGGGCTGGCAGCAGAAGGAGCCGTCCGTGGTGATCCAGGACTTCGACTGGATGGGGGGCGCCCGCCTGACGGAATACGAGATTCTGGACGAACGTCCGATCGACGCCAACCTGCACTGCGACGTCAAGCTCACGCTGGAGGATCCCCAGAAGGGAAGCGCCGAAAAGACGGTCACGTACCTGGTGAGCACGAGTCCGGTCCTGACGGTGTTCCGGGCTCCCGGGCTCTGAGCGCGGCGTTCAATTCGTGAGTGTCCTCTTCACGACGGCGAGTTTCACGATTCTGGAGCGATGCCATGGCGACAATCACCCGTGTGTGTCTACTGTTGTGCGCTGTGGCGTTGCAGTCCCGTATGGCTTACAGCGCCGACGAATCGCCAGCCCGCTTTCCCGCCATGAGCGACAACGAAGCCTGGCAGCGACTGCCGCTCGAAGCACCCCGGTTGCCGGAGTGGGGGACGATCCTGGCGAGGCCCCTGCCGCGGGCGACCGGCGCTTTGCTCGCACTCGACTCCCGGCATCGCGCCGACAACCCGATCGGCAATGTGCTGGCAGGTCAGCTGCGGTGGATCGCAGCCGACGCGATCGGCTGCGACTACGCACGGGCGACGGCGGAGGCCGATCTGCTGAGGCTGGGAGAACCCGCTGAGGCGATCCGCGAGCTACGCCAGGACGATCTGCGCTGGAGTCCGATCGAGCGATCAACATTCCGTTTCGCCGAGAAGATGACGCTGGGGGCTTACACGGTGACCGACGAAGAGGTCGCGACGCTCACTGATCACTACGGCCCGGCGACTTTCGTCGGCATGGTGCATACGCTGGCGTTCGCGAATTTCGAGAACCGTCTGTTCCTTGCGCTGGGCGTCGCACACGGCGAGGAAGGGCCGCTTCCCCCGCAAGAGTGGCCGATTGACCTGAACGATGGGGCGGCCGCCGCGGCGCCGCAGCGGCCCACGCACGAGGAACTGCTCGCCGCAACGCCCGTGTTCGAGTTCTCCGAGAAGATCGACTGGCAGGACCAGCCGATCACGCTGCTGGATGAGCGCCAACTGCAACAGACGCAGCGGACCGCCCGGGTGCCGGTGCCGGATGACGATGCGCTGTCATTCCTGCCGCCGGAGCAGCAGCAGCGCTCTGGAGCCATTGTGTGGTCTCGCGTCAGCCTGGGGTATCAGCCGGAACTGACGCAGGGCTGGTTCACGCTGATGGACGCCTTTCGCGGGGAGTCGCAGCTCGATCGCGTGTTTTCCAACACGATGTTCTGGGTCGTGACCCGCAACAACGAATGCTTCTATTGAATGGGCCACAGCGAAATGCTCCTCGCGGTCGCGGGGCTCAGTCAGGAAGAGATTGAACAACGAACCGAACAACTGGCGACCGGCGACTGGGCTGGTTTTCCTCCGGCTGAACGACAGGCGCTGGTCTTTGCACGAAAACTGACTCGCGAACCCGCTGACGTCTCCGCGGAAGACATCGATCAATTGAAGGAGACATTCGGCGAGTCCCGCGCGGCCGATCTGATCTGGTACGTCTCGTGGTGCAACTACATGACCCGCGTGGCAGACGGCCTGCAGCTGCCGCTTGAGACGGAGAATGTGTTCATGAGCCGCGACTCGCCCGAGCCGCCAAAGAAGACGGACGAAGAGTAAACAACGCGGGGACGGTCGCCTGCCGCTCCCGGCTCAGCGATCCGCGATTTCGAGCATCATCCATTGATTTGACTGGAGCGTGATATGCGCTGTTCTGCTTTTCTGTTGTCGATGTCGGCCGTCACTGTGCTGAGTACGCCGGCCTGGAGTGATGAGCCGTCCAGACAGACATCTAATGCTCCCGCCGTGGCGTCGGCCGATCCACCACCGCTCACGCCGGAGGCGGAGGAGATCGTGCAGGAACTCCGGGCGAACTACCCGGCCGATTCCGAGCCGATCGCCATGCTGGATGCGATTCTGGACGGCAGCCGGCTGGGTCCGGGCGAAGGTTGGTTCCGGCTTGCCGTCGCACAGTCGCGCTACACATGGGACGCGGTTTCTGCGAAGTACGACGCCGATGGCGACAGTTCGATTTCGCTGGAGGAATTCAGCGGCGATGATCTCGACTTCGACAGGCTCGACCGCAACGGCGACAAATCCGTCACGGAGTCGGACCTGAGCCTGGGCGGCAATTCGCTCAATCCCTCGCCCGGGTTCATGCTGTTCTTCATGGCGGACAACGACGCCAACGGCAAAGTCACGCCTGAGGAGTTCGCGGCGCTGTTCGCGCAGCTGGATACCGACAATCAGGGGTTCATCGCCCTCGACGACCTGCGGGACCAGTTTCAGCCACCCGACTCCTCGGCCCGCAATCGCCGCTCGGATGCGCCCAGCCGCAGCACGTTGATTCTCGGTCTCCAGCGGCAGGAGATCGGATCGCTGCAGCCGGGGCCGGCATTGGAGGAGACCGCACCGGACTTCACACTGCAGACCATCGACGGCGAGGAGGTCACTTTGTCTGAGGAAGTCGGTGAGCAACCGATCGTGCTCGTGTTCGGGAACTTTACGTGCGGGCCGTTTCGCAGTCAGGCGGGCAACATTGAGAAGCTGTACGAGCGGTACAAGGAGCGGGCGAAGTTTTACCTCGTGTATGTGCGCGAGGCGCATCCGACGGATGGATGGTGGATGACGAGCAATCAACGAATTGGCATCGAGGTGCCGCAGCCGACGACCGACGCGGAACGCTTCATCGTCGCCGCGACCTGCCGGGCACATCTGGGACTGGACGACAGCGATTTGCCGTTTCTGGTGGACACCGTCGACGACAGAGTCGGCGCCGCGTACAGCGGCATGCCGAACCGGTTGTACCTCATCGACCGTGAAGGGAAGATCGCCTTCAAGAACGGGCGCGGCCCGTTCGGGTTCAATCCGCGCGAACTCGAGCAGGCACTGGTGCTGATGCTGAATGAGTGAGGGGGCCGCGGATGGCACGGATCCGGCGGATTAGCGCGGAGAGGTACGTGTTGAGACCATTCACTTTGCTCGAACCGGTGCAGAGTCCTCATGCCCTTCATTAACTGGATTTCAGAACAGGATGCCACGGGGGACGTGGCCGCCGGGTATCAGTCGTACTTCGAGAGGCGGCCGAACCGCACGAAGGTGGCCGACATCATCAAGTGCTTCAGCCACCGGCCGGACTTCATGCAGCAGGTGATGGACTTCAGCTGGCAGCTGCATTTCTGTGACGGTCATCTGACCGAGCGCACGAAGGAGATGATTGCGACGCTGGTGTCGGGACAGAACCGCTGCCCCTACTGTATGCACTCGCATGCGTACTTCCTGCACAAGCACGGAGCCGAGGACGCGGCGGTTTCCGCCATTGGCCGCGGCGACATCGAGGGCGCGCCGATCACCGAGGCCGAGAAGGCACTGCTGCGGTTCGCGCGGCTGATCACGAACACGCCGTACCGCAATACGCCGGAGGAGATCCAACTGCTGCGCGACGCCGGCTGGACGGAGCCGCAGATCGCGGAGGCGGTGTACATCACGGCGATGTTCGCGTTCTTCAACCGCGTGGCGAACGCGTTCGGGCTGGAGGACCCGGGTTACTTTGAGCTGGACCAGCAACCAGATCCGCTCGCCGGCTCCCTGCCGAAGATCGGCAGCCGGGCGCGGTCATTGGACTGAGACAGCTGCCTTGAAAATCGGCCGCCTGGCGGATCCTGGTTGCGGCAGTTTCGGCGGGCGGTTGCCGTGGGCGTTGAGGCGGCCATATGATCGCCCGGCTGCGACTCCGCGGGTGTTCGTCGTCCGCGGGTTTGATCGTGACCGACCAATCCGGGAGTTGGCATGCGCCGTTCCGCCGTACTGTATCTGACCGTCGCCGTGCTGGGGGCGGCCTGCCTGAGCATCACGTCGCTGCAATCGCAGCCGCCGCGAAAATTGACACCAGAGACCGTGTCGGGCGTGGTGTTTCACGACGCGAATGAGAACGGGGTGTTCGATGCGGGCGAGCCGCTGCTGGATGGGGTGCGGGTCTCCAACGGGCGCGAGATTGTCGCCACCGATGACGATGGCCGCTACACGCTGCCGCTGGATGACGACGACATCATCTTCGTGATCAAGCCGCGCGGCTGGCGGACGCCCTTGAGCGAGGACTTGCTGCCGCGGTTCTATTACATCCACAAGCCGCACGGTTCTCCGCAGTTCAAGTACGCAGGAGTCTCGCCGACGGGCGCGCTGCCCGACGGCGTGAATTTTCCGCTGTACCCGCAGACGGAGCCGGAGCAGTTTCAGGCGATCCTGTTCGGCGACACGCAGCCGCGCGATCAGAAGGAAGTGGACTGGATCACGCACGACGTCGTCGAGGAACTGATCGGCACCGAGGCGTCGTTCGGCGTCACGCTGGGAGACGTGGCGTTCGACAACCTCGACACGTTCGAGCCGCTGAACCGGGCCATTGCGCTGATCGGAATCCCGTGGTACAACGTAATGGGCAATCACGACATCAACTATGACGCCCACACTCGCGACCTGGCGAACGAGACGTTCGAGCGCGTCTACGGCCCGTCGTACTACTCGTTCGATTACGGCCCGGTGCATTTCCTGGTGCTGGACGACATCGAGTGGCTGTATGACGACGGCACGGGGAAGGGACGCTATCAGGGGGGCTTCGGCCCTGAGCAGCTGGAGTTCATCCGCACGGACCTGTCGCAGATCCCCGACGATCAGCTGGTCGTGCTGATGATGCACATCCCCCTCACCGAGGTGAACGACCGGCACGGGCTGTACCGGCTGATCGAGCAACGGCCGTTCTGCATGTCGGTCTCGGCCCACGAGCACGTGCACGAGCATGTGATGATCACGCATGAGGATGGCTGGAAGGGACCGCAGCCGCATCATCATGTGATCAACGTCACCGTCTGCGGCAGCTGGTGGAGCGGCGCGCCGGACGAGCGGGGCATTCCACACACGCTGATGGCCGACGGCGCCCCGAACGGGTACTCGATCATCTCGTTCGACGGGTCGAGCTACGCCCTGGAGTTTCGCGCGGCCGGCCGGCCCGACGACTACCAGATGCTGATCCAGGCGCCGGAAGTGATTCAGGGGGACCAGGCCGGGGCGACGGCGGTGTACGTCAATCTGTTCAACGGGTCGGCGGATGCGGTGGTCGAGATGCGCGTCGGCGGACGGGACTGGACGTCGCTGCAGCACGTGCACGAAGTGGATCCCAACTACCAGTCGCTGTTTGACCGCGAGGAGGCGCTGCTCGCGGCGTCCCCCAATGCATGGCGGAAGCTTCCCAAGCCGCGACAATCGTCGCATCTCTGGACGGGGTCGTTTCCCGATGTGGACTCACCGGGCCTGTATCGCATCGAGGTCCGCGCCACCGACATGTTCGGCCGCTCGTACGAGGCGTCGCGCAGCATTCGCGTCGAGTAAGTGCCGCCGGCATCTCCTCGTTCCCAAGCTCCGCCTGGGATCGGACTCTCGCGCAGCTCCGCGTCGTCGCAGGGATGCGCCGCAATCGCGCCCTCACGCGCGCCCTACGGAATGCTGTCATCCCGCGACAGGTAGATGATCAGCGCGAGCAGCCCGAGCAGTACGGCCCACACGCCCAGCGCGATCCAGGCAGCCCGACGCGCGCGGTCCGTTTCGTACCAGTTGCGAGGGCGCATCCCCTGCAGCAGGAACGTGGCGACGCCGGCCAGGTTGACGCAGATCAGGTTCGTCGCCACTAACAGGGCGGCATGGGGGGCCACGTAGAATCTCTGCGCCGCCAGCAGCAGGCCCACAACAACGAGCGGCGGCAGCAGAGCCACTGCAACCATCACTCCCACCAGCGCCGCAGAAATGCCGCGTGAGAGCGCCAGCACCCCCGCCGATCCGGCGCACAGCGCGAGCAGGATATCCTCGAACTCGACCTGCGTCCGGGCCTTAATCGCCGGCGTCTGCGGATCAACGTGGAACAGCAGGCCCATGCAGAACGCCAGACCGAGCGCCAGCAGCAGGCCGGACGCATTCACCTTGATCGCCTGCCAGCCAAGTTTGTAGTCCCCCAGCGTTGTCGCCAGCGCCATCGCGACATTCGGTCCCAGCAGCGGGGCGATCACCATCGCGCCGATGATCACGGCCGTGTCGTCCCGCGTCAGCCCGATGCCGGCGACGATCGTCGACAGCGCGACGGTCACCAGGTAGGTCCGGGTCAGCTTCGCGCCGGCGGCCACATCCTCGTACAGCTCCTCCCGGCTGACGCGATCCGGAGTGCTCGTCAGGTTTTCTCCATTCGGTTCGGCGGCCTCAAGCTGCTCCGGGCGCGGCAGAGTGGCCTCGATGGTGAACAGCATCAGCCGGTAATCGGCGCAATCGTTGCATTGCTCCTCCAGCCATTCGATGACCTCTTCCGTCTGCTCGACCGGAACCAGCACGCGGACCGCCACGCGCTCGTCATCGACCGCCGTCGTCCAGCTGCCGATCGGCGGAGGGGAGTCTTCGCCGCGACGGGCGAAGTCGGGCGCTTTGTCCTTCGGGACGATGGCCTCAATGAGCTGGAACGCCATGACGGCTACTCACCGGCTCTGCAGATCGCCGCTCTCGGACGAAAGCGGCACGACATTTTCATTGCGGCAGGTGCCTGCACCGCAGGGACAGACGAGATATGCCAGCGACAGCCAGCCGACGATGAACAGCACGCCGCCGATCGGCGTGATCATCCCCAGCCACCGCTGGCCGGTCAGCACCAGCACGTACAGGCTGCCGGAGAACAGCAGTGTTCCCAGCAGAAACGACCACGCGGCCACCGCGCGGGCGCGGAGGCATTTCACATTGCTGATCAGTCCCATCACCAGCAGCCCGATGCTGTGATACATCTGGTATTCGGCCGCCGTGCCGAAGTCGGCCAGGTACTTCTTCCAGGCGAGGACGTCTTCGCCGTTCACCGTGCGGGTCTGCGTTCCGTAGATGTCCTGCAGCACGGGAGGGAGACCATGCGCGGCGAACGCGCCGGTAACGACCGCCAGTCCCGCGAGGACGGCGCCGGTGACGGCCCAGCCGGAGCGACCGGAAAGTTGTGCGGGGATGGATTTCACGGGAGAACGGATTGGCTTGCGGGTGCACTGGTGCGCCGGGCGTGATCGGCGCACATCAGACTGAGATCTGCACGCCCAATGTCTTCAGGAATGCAGCGATCCAGCGGGGATGGGCCGGCCAGGCGGGAGCCGTCACAAGAGATCCGTCAACCACGACGTCATCCACCGGCACTTCGATGTACTCGCCGCCGGCCAGCCGCACTTCGGGCGAACAGGCCGGGTACGCGGTGCATCGCCTCCCCTTGAGCACGCCGGCCGCCGCGAGCAGTTGCAGGCCATGACAGATCGCCGCGATCGGCTTGTCGGACTGATGAAACTCGTGGACGAGCGACAGCACGTCGTCGTTCAGCCGCAGGTACTCCGGCGCACGGCCTCCGGGCACGACGAGGCCGGCGTAGTTCGCGGCTTTGACATCCTCGAACGTGGCGTTGAGCGTGAAGTCGTGGCCGCGTTTTTCGCTGTAGGTCTGGTCCCCTTCGAAGTCATGGACGGCTGTGCGAATCTTGTGTCCCGCCTTTTTTCCCGGACAAACCGCGTCCACCGTCAGTCCCACCGACTGCAGGGCCTGAAACGGCACCATGATCTCATAGTCTTCGACGTAGTCTCCCGCCAGCAGCAGTATTGCCTTCGATGCCATCACGATGTCCCGTTCAGATTTCTGCGAGTGCACGTCGCGTGTCGCCTTTGCAGCCTAGCTGAGCGGACGCATTGCCGCTATGGGGGGCGAGGGGAAGGTCTCAGGCGACGGCGTTATGGACTGCCGAGGTGCGCGCGTGGTCCCGGAGTTTGCTCAGAATCTCAGTCAGTCCAGCGGGCGGCACAGCGGACCGTGCCTGCGACGATTGAGAGTGACTCCACTTCGTCACGATCCGCCGGGGGCCGGGTGCAGTGTGATCCCCTGCGGTCCCGTGGTGAAGGTCATCTGCAGTTCTGCGACCACGGCCTGCAGAATCTCTCCGAACGTGGTGTCGGCCAGGCTGACGGCGACGGGTTGATCGAGCCGCGCCGCGTCGGGCGACGCCAGCACCAGCGATCGATCGATCGGCACTCCCCCGAGTTCCTCCAGTTGCCGCAGCAGAATCTCGGCCCGGATCGGGTCCGTCTGAGTGAACTGCAGGACCGGCAGCGCCAGCGCTTCCTCCACATTGAACCACGGCTCGTCTGCGGCCAGCGGGACTTCGATCGGCTCCGACGCGGCTGGATCGTTCGCCGCGACCACCGGACCCTCCGCCGCGGGCATGACGTCCGCCAGTTCCGGGTCGGGGGCGCTGATCTCGCCCGGTTCGCCGGGAACCTCCGCATCGAGCGGCAGCCCGTCCGCCATCGCCGCCATTCGCCGCATCAGCACGGGGTCAATGTCGCTCGAAACGAACCGCACGCTGCCGTCCGCCATCAGGACGTGCATTCCGTCCGCCTGGCCGGTCCCCAGTCCGTCGGGTCCGTTGATGTAGGGCTCGGCCGTCAGGCCGCGGACAGTCCCACGGCCATGCGCGGCCCAGGAGGTCAACTCCGACTGCACTCCCACGACCATCATCGTATCGGCGACTCCGTCATGGATGTCCTCGATCGTGGTGATTCGATCGTCACCGAAGATCCCGGCACGGCCATGCTCCTTCGGCAGGCGGGCCGCGTCGCGTCCCACCCCCGCAACGCCGGCAAAGTGCGTCGCCGGATAACCTCCCGCCCCCACGATCTCATCGAACAGCGGATTCTGGAATTCAGCGATACGGCGACGGACGAACCGGTCGTTGAGCGGGTCGTCCCATGCGAGATCGCGTTGAGGCTGGACATCCTTGAGTCGCGCTTCTTCCACGGCCAGCGCTGCCAGCCAGCTCAGCCGGTCCGTCACCGGCAGGGCCGGATTATCGGGGGCCGGAAAGCGTCCATGACGGGATGTGTACCCGGCGATCCACTCCCCCAACGACTCCAGTCGCGATCCGGGCGTGATTTCACCGGGCTCGGCTCGAGCCTGATCGGTCGCGACGTCCTCCGCATTGTCCGCGGGCGACTCTGCGACGTCCGTCGGTGATGGGGTGGAGGCCGGTTCGTAGAACACGTACAGCAGCGCGGCTGCGGACGCCGCGACAGCCGTCATCCAGCCGATTCCGGCCGGCGAAAGAAGGCGTCCCCGGAGTGGGCGGCGATTGAATGGCGCCAGCGCTGCCGGCGCTTCGGCCTCCCGCACAGTGTTGGGACCGGCGGCGGCATCGGGTGGGCTGGAGGGAGTGGTCTCGGCGGTAGCTTGTCCGGCGACGCCCGTTAGTCGTCCGTCGGGGGCCAGGGTGACGACGACCGGACGTCGGCAGTCCGGGCAGGGGATCGTCCTCCCGGCGAAGCTCTTGTCCCGCAGTCTCAGCCGTGCGCCGCAGTGGGGACAGGGAAAGAGAGAAACCTGCATAATGAACGCCGCACGGCATCAGCCGCCTCTCCGCGGCGCGCGGGCCGCGCTCCCATGTATTACAGGACTCGGGGAGCCGTCATGACGCGTCCTCCTTGGGAGGCGCTATCAGCGCGGGTTCCAGACCCCTTCGTTCCGCGAACTTTTTCGTCATCAGCATCAATGTCTTGGTCGACTCATCGATCACGACGCACATGCGATTGGGATCATTCCCGTCGCCGTGATACTTGTCGATGATTCCGCGGATCGCCGCCTCTGCCGTCACCGTCCCGAGATTGAAGTTCTGCTCCATATTCTGCGTGTACCCGGCGTCCTTCAGGGCATCACCATCGATGTCCATTTTGACGCTGATCTCGTCGCAGATATACCTGAGCGCGTCCTGCAGAGGGCGCTGCCGGAATTCAGCCTCGACCGTAAGCTGCAATCGCTCGGCGACTGTCTCCGGAAGCTGAGGATCGGCGGCCGCGATCGTAGTTGGCGGCGGGGCGGCGGTGCTGAAGTCGGTGCGCCGCGCCTCGTCCCAGGTGAGCAGCGTGCCCAACGCCAGGTTCGGCGCAGCCTTCGCCGGCAGCACCGTCGTCAGTTTGACGTGCCTCGCGCCGGTCGTCGGGACCGTCGACTGACGGAACGCTTCCACCATTGCCGGAAAGCGGCCGATGATCGTCCGCTGGCCGGCGCGCTGCGGATGCATCTGCCGCGCCATGCTCATCAGGTCGAGCGGCGCTCCTTCCAGCCGCGCACTGAGCGACTGCGCCAGGCGACGGGGGCTCATGATCTCCTGCGCCCCCGCGACCCGCGTGCGAAAGTGCAGTTCGGAGTGCAGGTGGTCTCCCAAATGCACGCTCCAGCCGACGGTCTCGGCGTCGTCGCTCACGGCATCAAGCACGTGGCGGAACGCCGTCAGCGTGCTCTCCGGAAACAGCCACTCTTCGTGCCGGCGCACGTCGTCGACTTCGAAGAGCACCGTAAACAGCCGCTCCCGGTCGGTGTAATTCAGCAGCTGCAGCATGCCGTCCGTGGTGTTGTGGTTCGGCAACGAGACCCACTCCGCCAGCTCGGCGCCCATGATGGCCGGACAGATGGCGATCGTTTTTGCATCACGGATGAGGTAAGCATGCTTGTCGGCACGATACAGCCTCAAGCCCCCTTCCTCGCGCAGCGGCTCACCGCGGAATTCTTCGATCAGATCGGACAGCTTCGCTTCTTCCTTCAGATGCACGACGCACGCCACGTCGGGATCGGTCCCGCGCGACCCGAGGATGATGCCGATGAGCGCCTCGTCAATCTGCTCGGGATCCCGGCGGCATGTTTCCTTCAACTTCGCCGCGATCCAATCCGTCACGTTCTGTGTCAGAGTGGCCCGCAACTCCTGAAACTGCGGCTCATTGCCCCACACCTGAGCGGGACGAAGGTGGATCACAAAGTTGACGCCGCTGGGCATCATATACAGCTGGATCGGCTCTCCCTGTGTCGGACGGACCGCATCCACAGGTTCGGCATTCGCCTCCAGCATCACGCTGCTGAGGTTCTCGGCCGAGACGGGCGTGATCATCGCCGTAGAGTCCGAAGCTACGGCCGGCTCGCGACGGTCGGACGTACTGGCTGCAGGACGACTGGCAACCGGCGCCGGTCCCGATTCATTCGACTCGGGCGGATGGCTGCTGATCCACGCCATCACGCCGACAATTGCCAGCGCCGTCAGGCCCCCGGCGATGATTGCGTTGCGTCTCCGGCTCGCCGTTCGACGGCGAATCTCCTGCAGCCGGGCCGTTCCGCTCGTGGCATCGGCGCCAAGTGAGGGCAAAGCCGCAGCGACAACGGGTCCCGGCGAGCGTCCGACAGGGGCTTCATCCGGCACCCATTGAGCACCGGTTCCCGTCGGGACCGACTCGGAGGCGAGTTCGAGCGTCACCTCTGCATCGGCCGGTTCTTCCAGGACAAAGGCATGTCCGCAGGACGGGCATTTACCGCGACGGCCCAGCAGCTTGCGGTCCTTGAGCTTCAGTCCGGACCCGCATTTCGGACAGGAGATCTGGATCAGTTCCATCGACGCGCAGGAGCAATGAAGGGACGAACGGCCGCCGAAGTCGACAACCCATCATACTCGACACCCCCGTCCGCGAGAACACCCCGCCGCGAGCCGCTACTTCGCCCGCCAGAAGGAAGCGTCCGCAATTGCGAGTTCCTGCCGCACCTGCGCCACATCGTCCCGAAAACGGGCGGCATCACCGGGATATCCCTTTGTCGGAGCCACGTCCGGGGCAAGATCCCGCCAGTAGCGATTGAAGGCCTCCATCGACAGTTCCCGCACGTACTTGGAGATCATCGATGCCACCGCTACCGGAAAATGGCGTTCGGCCCGCGCCTCGAATCGCAGTTCCGCATCCACCACCCGGTACCGGCTGTGATCCCGCCCCTCGTTGACGCACATCGGCAGCAAGCCGTCCAGCACCTCCACCAGTTGTGCATGATAATTGTTGCGCCCTCCATGCTTGTCGGCCAGGATCAGCACCTCACCGTCCTCCGGCGGATTCCACACCGACCGCAGCAGTTTCAGCGTCGCCTGTGACAGGAGCGCTCCCTTGCTCCCCAGCGCATCGGTCAGTCGATTGAACCGCTGCGTCAGCACGATGTCGCTGCGGACCGACCGGAGTCGAATTCCCGATTCCCGAAACGCGGCCCGCAGGCGTTCGGCGAAGACCGAGATCCGGCAGGGATCGGCCACGAGCGGGATCGGCAGCCGCAGCCGCTCGTCTCGAAACCACGGCTCGCCACACTTGTCATCCGGCAGCAGATTCCCCAGTCCGCGCCACAGGTCATCCAGGCAGCGCCAGTTCAACTGATTGCAGCCGAGAATCGCGAGTACGGATGTCTCCAGCGATGCGAGTCCCCGCTGCGGCGAATAGACGGCCTTCGAGTCGCCGACGTGCAGTTTCTCACGACGGTCCGGCAGGCGTGGCGTTCCGTCGGGCTGGCACTCGGCGATGCGGGGCGCCGTTTGCGAGATCACGCCGCTGAGCGACTTCCAGAAATCCGCCTCCGCCGGCGGCCCTGGTGTTTCCCAGCAAGTCACGGTGATGACGAGCGGACCCAGATTCGGACCGTACCCCGCTTCGTCGATGCCGAAGACCAGTCCCATCCGCTGTCCGTCCCTGCGATTGCTTCGGGTGAGAGTAGCCACTCCAGGACAGCGGTTCTATCAAATCGGCCGCCGACGCGACACATCGACGGCCGCGCGACAGCGGCGGCATCGATGCGTTCAGTCGGCCAGCCGGATACTCAGTCGGCCGATCCGATCCTCGACCAGTTCGAATTCATGCACGAGGATCAGTGGGTCGGGCAGACCGGTTCGGTCGAAGTTGCCGTCCACCTTTGCTACGACGATCACCACTTCGCCCTCTTCAGAGACGTCCAGCACCTCCAGCGTGACGAGCGGCGCCAGAACGTCCGTGCGAAACCAGTGTTCGATGGCGCTTCGTCCTTCGAAAGAGCGACCAGCGTCGCTGACCTGAGCGTCCTCGCGGAAGCAGGACGTGAATTCGTCCACGTTGTGTGCGTTGATGGAATCAACATACCTGGCGACGTTGGCAGGAAGTGTCGTGTGCATGAGATTCGCTCCTGAGTGAGACGGCGTGTGCGAGGCGCAGTTCTGACGCGTTCGATTGCAGGTTTCACTGACGCAGGGAAACCGTTGCACCTCTGACGGCAGGAAGATTAACCAATTGCTTTATTCAGTAAAGTAGGTAAATTTAAGGAAGTCGCTTTACCTCGGGGAACTAATGGCTCCTGAAAACTCCCGGCCGCCAGCCGACTACGAGCATCTCCCGCTGCGGAAGTTGCTCAGCATCCTTTCGAGTCCCTGGACGTTGCTGCTGCTGCACCGCTTACATATCGAGGGCCCGACCCGGTTCGGCGTTCTGAAACGCCGGCTGGGCTCAATCTCCACAAAGACACTTACGGAGCGGCTGCGAATGCTGGAAGCCGAGGGATGGGTCACTCGCCACTACGAACCGACAGTGCCCCCACAGGTGACGTACTCGCTCGCCGACCGGGTGCTGGAACTGGATCAGGTGCTGCAGGAACTCGATCGGATTGCTGAACGATGGTACGGCGACATCAGGCAGTCATGACGACGGCCTGCCAGTCCAGACCAAAGGCGAATCACCCGCTACAATTCGCCACATGAGTGATCCCAAGCGAGTGGTTATCGTCGGCGGAGGTTTCGCGGGGCTGAATGCGGCCAAGGGGCTGCGACGCGTGCGCGACGTGCAGATCACGCTGGTGGACCGCCGCAACCATCACCTGTTCCAGCCGCTGCTCTACCAGGTCGCGATGGCGGGTCTCAGCCCGGCCGACATTGCTGCCCCCATCCGCAGCATCCTCTCGAAGCAGCGGAACGTGCGGGTGCTGCAGGGGGAAGTGACCGGGATCGACTTCGCCCGGCAGGCGGTGAATGCCGATTTTGGCGAGTTGCCCTACGACTACCTGCTGCTGGCTTGCGGAGCGCGGCACAGCTACTTCGGGCATGACGAGTGGGAGGAGTATGCGCCAGGGCTGAAGACACTGGAGCAGGCCACCGAGATCCGGCGGCGCGTCCTTACTGCCTTCGAGGCGGCCGAGCGCGAAACGAACCCTGCCGAGAAGAAGCGCCTGCTGACGTTCGTCATCGTCGGGGGCGGCCCGACTGGCGTGGAGCTGGCCGGCGCCATCGGCGAGATGAGCCGGTTCACACTCGCCAAAGACTTCCGCAGCATCGACTCCAAGCTCGCTCGCGTCATGCTCATCGAAGCCGGACCGCGTATCCTGCCGTCATTCGACGAGTCGCTCGCGTCGCGAACGGTCCGCGAACTGGAGGAACTCGGCGTGCAGGTCTGGACGTCCAGCCTGGTGACGAAAGTCGATGAGCACGGCGTCGAGATCGGCGCCGAGCGCATCCAGGCAGCGACGGTGCTGTGGGCCGCCGGTGTCGAAGCAGCGTCGCTCGGACGAAGGCTGGGTGTGGAGGTCGATCGGGCAGGGCGGATCATCGTCGAACCCGACCTGTCCATCCCGGCCCATCCCGATGTCTTCGTGGCCGGCGACCAGGCGCACTGCAGGGACGAACACGGCAAACCGCTCCCTGGTGTGGCACCCGTGGCAACGCAGCAGGGGCGTTACCTGGCGAAGCTGATCCAGGGAGATCTGGCAGGCCGGCCCCGCCAGCCGTTTCGCTACTTCGACAAGGGGCAGATGGCGACCATCGGGCGGAGCCGCGCGATCGCTCAGACCGGCCGGTTGAAGCTGTCGGGCTTTGTCGCCTGGCTGGCCTGGCTGATCGTGCACATCTACTACCTCACCGGATTCAAGAACCGGCTGTTCGTCGTGCTCAACTGGGCCTGGTCGTACCTGTCCTTCCGCCGCGGAGCCCGCCTGATCGTCGAGAAGGAATGGCGGCTGCAGCCGCTGGGAGCCGCAGCAGAGGAATCGTTCGAGCACGCGAAGACATCGGAGACAGAATTGACGTCCACCGGTGCAGGAATGAATTGAACAGGAGCGAACAGAGGAAACGGAGACTCGAATCGAGGGGCGACTCTGACATCTGCCGCGACCAACCACGAGCCGCGCAGTGCAGCTGCGATCCGGCCCGACCGTCCTCTGTTTCCTCCGTTACCTCCTGTTCAACCCAACTCAACTACGTCCGCACGGCCGTGACGAGCGGGCCTTCGACGACGCGGCGATGTTCGCTGCTGTCGGGATCGAGTTCGATCGCCCCGGATTCGGATAACGACCGCTGGTAGAGCTGGCGGCCGCACGCAGTGGGGTAATCGCCGCTGATGCAGGCCTGGCACAGGGAGCCGGCAGGACGCTCGATGCTGCGGGCGATGGCGGAGAGCGGCAGGTAGCGCAGGGTGTCGGCGCCAAGGTCGGCCGCCATCGTGGCTTCGATTTGCGGCGTGAGTTCCGTCCCCTTCATGTACCGGGGCGCGAACAGCTCCGACACCGACGACATGTCAATGCCGTAGAAGCAGGGGGCGATGATCGGCGGACAGGCGACGCGGACGTGCACTTCACGCGCCCCGCCGCGCTCCCGTAGCTGGGTAATCAGGGCCTTCATCGTCGTGGAGCGCACGATCGTGTCTTCGACGACGAACACCCGCCGGCCGCGGAGCACTTCCGGCAGCGGCGTGTACTTCATGCGGGCCTTGTCGGCGCGGTTGGTGCTTTCGATGAATGTGCGGCCGACGTACCGGTTGCGGATCAGGCCTTCGAGGCAGGGAACGCCGAGCGAGTACGCCATGGCGTCCGCGGCGGCTTTGGCGGTGTCGGGAACCGGGATGACGATCGTCGATTCGTCGATCGGCACGCGTTCCTGGCTGGCGAGTTCTTCGCCCAGCGACTTGCGCGTCAGGTAGACGCTCCGCTCATCCAGCGTGCTGCAGACGTTGGCGAAGTAGATCCATTCGAAAAAACAGTGGGCGCGGCGGGGGGATTCGGCGAACCGGCGGACGGTCAACTCGCCGTCCTGGATGATCACGGCCTCTCCGGGGGCCAGGCTCACGATGCTGTCTTCGGAGTACCCGAGGTTTGCAAGGGCGACACTCTCGCTCGCGGCGGCGAACAGACCGTCTTGCACGGCGTAGCAGAGGGGCCGGATACCGAGCGGGTCGCGGCTGACGAACATGTCCCCGAGGGCGTTGAGGAACACGATATTGTAGGCGCCGTCGAGTTTCGCGGCGAGACGCTCCAGCAGCAGACCCAGATCGGGGACGTTCTCCGATTCGGCCGACTGCCGCGAAATCTCCTGGCTGATCAGATGCATCAGGATTTCGGTGTCGGTCTCACGCGCGAGATGAAAGCCCCCCTGCGAGAGGATCTCCTGACGGAGCTCGCCATAGTTCGCCAGCTGGCCGTTGAACGCGAAGCTGAACCACTTACGTTTCTCGATATGGTGACGCTCGAACGGCTGGGCGTAGCTGCGGTCGTCTTTGCCGCAGGTTGCGTAGCGGACGTGGCCGATCGCAGCGGGACCTTCGTACTCCCGCATCAGCTTCTCGGCCTTGCTCGGATGATTGAGCTTGAAGACCTCAGTCACGCTGCCGACATTCTTATGCGTGTCGATCAGCTGGTTGCGCCGCGGATTGAAGGTCGTCATCCCGGCGGCGAGCTGGCCTCGGTTTTGAATGTCCAGCAGCAGCCGGGACATCAGCCGCGAGACTGCGTACGCTCCCTGTTTGGGGACGAGCGGACCGGCCGCCGCTCCCGGAAGCTGGTAGACGGCAGCGATCCCGCACTCATGAAAGAGCTCGGCCATGAACTTCTCATCCCTTCCCGAAAGTTCGCCTGGCAGCGCTGCCGACGGACACTCCGCACCGCGACCGCAGAGAGCTTGTGTGTTGCGGCCCGCTCAAGTCCCACACGACGAACCGCAGCGCAATCATATACGGCACCGGGCCGATTGCCAGCGATTCGTTCGGCGGGAGGGCGACCCTCGTGTGACCGCTCCCGGCCGGTCGCGGCTCCCAGAAGGAACCCGGTTTCTGAGTATGACCGTCATACACCCGCTGGCAGCGCGGCCGCCCTGGATTCTTCCGACACGTAGTGCCGGTTGATCAGGTCGTTCTGCAGCCAGAGCAGTTTGTTGAAGGCACGAATGCTGCGGCGTTCGGCCTCCGGATCCAGACCCAGCCCCTGAATCGTGGCGATGAGCGCGTCCGCTACAAAGCCGAGCAGTGCGTTCATCTGCACCAGCGGCACATTTAACTCGCGGCTGCCGGCGGCCGGAGTGTGGATCTTCCCCACCATGTCCAGGTACTGCACCATCCTGGCGTCGTAGGGCTTCGTGACCAGCGCGGCGAGATACCGGCCCAGGTGCTGCTTGCGGAACTCGATCATCTCGTGGCTCAATTCGAGGTGAGCGATATCCGATGGCACGTCTCCTTCGTATCCGGACTGCCGGGGGACAAAGTGCCGCTTGGTAGCGTCATAGCTGAAGAGCTTGACGTAAACGGCATCCACAAGGGCCGGAACAAGCGGGGACAGCCGTGCGGCCGCGCCGTGGATGGCGGCAATATCGTCCTCGCCGAAGCCCATGAATTCCACGAGATACGTGAATCGATAGCCGAGGTCGTTTTCCAGACGTGCTTCGTCGATGTGTTGCATGGGGAGCGCTCCCTGGCCGGTTGGGGCAACCGCAGTTGCCGTCATTCTGCAGACCGAGTAAATTGGACACGCGAATCCAATTTAGGCCGAGTGTAGGCTCGGCCAAATTGGATGTCAATGTCCACTTTAGGCAGGGAGTCGCATGTTCTCACAGACCGTGGAATACGCCCTGCGCGCAGCCGTGTACCTGGCGGACCACCCGTCGGAGCCCCGCACGACCCGCCAGATTGCGAAGGTCACCAAGGTACCGATGGCCTATCTGTCCAAGGTTTTGCAGAGCCTGGCCCGCAGCGGCATTGTGGTTTCCCAGCGTGGAATCGGAGGGGGGGTGCGGCTTGCGCACGATCCTGACGAGCTGACGATTCTGCAGATCGTTCAGGCCGTCGATCCGATCCGGAGGATCAACACGTGCCCGCTCAAGCTGGCGGCACACGGAGCGCGGCTATGCCCGCTGCACCGGCGACTCGACAATGCCCTGGCATCAATCGAGAAGGCGTTCGGTGAGACCACGCTTGCCGGGCTGCTGGCTGAACCGACGGAGAGTGTCCCGCTCTGCGATTTTCCCGTGAAGATCGACTCGAACGCCTTGAAACCCGGGGCAGCAGGCAAAAAGTCAGTTTGACTGGAATCGGGCCGCCGTCTAGGATGCTGGGTCAATGGTCGATTGTGCAGTCGCGTCTGCGGCACAGCCGGCCCCGGAATCCAGCCCTCCATGCATCGCGAATACGACGAGCTTTTGAATCCGCTGCAGCTGCCGCCGCTCCGGTAGCGCGCCGCTCGTCGAATCCTGCTTCCGCGATCACCCTCCTCCTCAGCCGGCTCCCCGTGCAGGGTCTCCCGGCTCCAACCGCACCCGAACCATGCGTCGCAACGATCTCCGCAACATCGCAATCATCGCCCACGTCGACCACGGGAAAACCACCCTCGTCGACGCCCTGCTCAAACAGAGCGGACAGTTCCGCGACTCCCAGCTGTCGCAGGAGTGCATCCTCGACTCCAACGAACTGGAGCGCGAACGCGGCATCACGATCCTCGCCAAGAACATCGCACTCGACTACGCCGGCACCAAGATCAACATCATGGATACGCCGGGGCACGCCGACTTCGGCGGCGAGGTCGAACGCGTGCTACGAATGGCCGACGGGGCGCTGATCCTCGTGGACGCGTTCGAAGGCCCCCGGCCCCAGACCCGCTTCGTGATGACCAAGGCCCTCGAAATGGGCCTCAAGCCGCTGATCGTCGTCAACAAGATCGACCGGCCGGAGTGCCGTCCCGAGGATGTGCTGCTGGAGACTGTGCACCTCATCGATGAACTCGGCGGCGAGAACGCGCTGGAGATCCCCTACATCTACGCCAGCGGACGGGACGGCTATGCGACCCACGATCCGGCTGTGCGGGGAACGTCGATCAAGCCGCTGCTCGATCTGGTGGTGGAGCACATTCCCGGTCCGGATGTGGACCCGGATGGTCCGCTGCAGATGATGGTGACGAACCTCGTTTGGTCGGAATACGTCGGCCGGATCGCGGTCGGGCGAATTTCGTCCGGCTCGGTCAAGGTCGGGCAGCCGGTCGTCGTGATGAAGGACGGCAAGAACATCACGGGTCCGGTCGAGGACATGGAAGTGTTCGACAAGCTCGGGCGTGTGAAAGCCAAGGAAGCGGCCGCGGGCGACATTGTGGCGCTGATCGGCCTGGAAGACGCCGAGATCGGAGACACGATCGCCGACGCCGCCAAGCCGGTCGCGCTGCCGCGCATCACCGTGGACGAGCCCACGCTGTCGATGATTTTCACGATCAACTCGTCGCCGATGGCCGGGCGCGTGGGCAAGTTCGTCACCAGCCGCCACCTTCGGAACCGGTTGCAGCGCGAACTGCAGTCGAATGTGGCCCTCCGCATGGAGGACACCGAGCAGAAGGAGCTGTTCAAAGTCTCCGGCCGCGGGCTGCTGCACCTGTCGATCCTGATCGAGCAGATGCGGCGGGAAGGGTACGAGCTGTCGGTCGGCAAGCCCGAGGTCATTCGCAAGATGATCGACGGCGTCTGGCACGAGCCGTTTGAAGTGCTCGAGGTGGAGGTCCCCACCCCCGATGTCGGTTCGGTGATGGAACTCGTCTCGGTCCGCCGCGGCAAGCTGACGCACATGCACGCCGGCGCGGGGACGCATACGCACCTGGAGTTCTCGATTCCGGCCCGCGGCCTGATCGGCCTGCGGACGCGGCTGCTCAACGCCACACGCGGCGAAGCGGTGATGCATCACCGCTTCGACGCCTACCGCGTGGTGGACGGCGAGATCCCGCGACGGAAGAACGGCGTCATGGTCTCGCAGGACACCGGCAAGTCGACCGCCTACGCGCTGGCGAAACTGCAGGAGCGGTCGGTGCTGTTCGTCGGTCCGCAGACGGAGGTGTACGAGGGGATGATCGTCGGCGAGAACTCCCGCGACAACGATCTGGTGGTCAACCCGGTCCGCGAGAAGAAGCTGACCAACATGCGGGCCAGCGGATCGGACGAGAACATCATCCTCGCGCCGCCCCGGGAGATGTCGCTGGAACTCGCCCTCGAATACATCGAGTGGGACGAGTACGTCGAGGTGACCCCCAACGCCATCCGGCTCCGCAAGATCTGGCTCACCGAGAACGAGCGCAAGCGCAACGCGCGCATGACGGGCTGATCCCGCCGGGCACTGCGATCGAGACCGCACCTCGCCGGCATTCCGGCCCGTCTTAGGCCGCTGCGAGCGAGCCCTCGCTGACGTTCACCGTCGCCGGGGTGCGCACACCGGCGCGGCGTGTCAGTGCTCGTCCAGCGGCGCCGGCGCACCGACCGGCAGCGCGCCCGCTCCCTTGCGGATCCGCATGTTGAGCATCTCCACCCCCAATGCGAAGGCCATCGCGAAGTAGATGTAGCCTTTGTTGAAGTGGGTCCCGATCCCTTCGGCCACCAGCAGCACTCCGATGAGGATCAGGAAGCTGAGCGCCAGCATCTTCAGCGTCGGATGCCGTTCGATGAACGTGCTGATCTTCCCTGCGAAGACCAGCATCACGCCGATCGAGATGATGATGGCCACGACCATGATCCACAGCTTGTCCGGCGCCACCATGCCGATCGCGGTAATCACTGAGTCGAGCGAAAACACGATGTCCAGAATCGCAATCTGCACGATCACGCCCGCGAAGCTGGCCGCTTCGGCCTTCCGCTCGGCCTCGTGTCCCTCGATCTTGTGATGGATCTCCAGCACGCTCTTGCCGATCAGAAACAGGCCGCCGACCAGCAGGATAATGTCGCGCCAGGAAATCGCATTGATGGCCGCGGCCGTGCTGTGATGACCGGCGCCCTCCTCAGCCGCCGTCTCGGCCCCCGGCAGCACCTCGGGGCTGAACCACGCATCGGGCAAGACGTCCGAGAGATAAAAGATCGGCTCTGTCAGTCCGAGGATCACCTTGAGCGTCGCGAGCAGCAGCAGCCGCATGACGAGCGCCGCCCCGAGCCCGATGTTGCGCGCCTTCGCCTGCTGCTCCTTCGGCAAACGACCGGCAAGAATCGCGATGAAGACAACGTTATCAATCCCCAGCACGATCTCCATCGCCGTAAGGGCGATGAGGGCAATGGCGACGTCCATGCAAGGCTCCGCGACTGCGATGTGAAACGATTCGGAGCCGGGATGATAAAGGAGCGGGAACGCGCCGCGTAGTGTGCAATTTGTCCGTTAAGGATCATACCCAAGATTCGGACCCAGCCAGCGTTCGACGTCCCGGACCGTCATCCCCGTCCGCGCGGCGTAGCTCTCGACCTGGTCGCGGGTAATCCGGTCGACGGCGAAATAGCGGGCTTCGGGATGCGCGAAGTACAGGCCGCTGACGGATGCGGCGGGCCACATCGCGTAGCTTTCGGTCAGGCGAATGCCGGTCCGCTGCTCCGCTTCCAGCAGGTCGAACAGTGCCTGCTTTCGGGTGTGATCCGGGCAGGCCGGATAGCCGAACGCCGGACGGATTCCGCGGTACCGCTCCTCGATGAGGTCCTCCTTGCCGAGGGGATCACTTTCGTAGCCCCATTCGCGGCGGACTCGTTCGTGCAGGTATTCCGCGAACGCTTCCGCCAGCCGGTCGGCCACGGCCTTGGCAAGGATCGACTGGTAGTCATCGTGGTCCGCCTCGAACCGCTGAGCGAGTTCGTCGCAGCCCAGGCCGGCGGTCACCGCAAACGCCCCGATGTAGTCCGTCCGACCACTGTCGGCGGCCGCGACATAGTCGGCCAGCGAACGGAAGTCGGACTGCCCCTTGCGCTCCCATTGCTGCCGGAGCATGGGGAAGCGGGCGATTGTCGGCGATGCGACCGCACCGTCACCAATACGAGCCACTTCGAAAATCTTGTCTCCGTTCTCTCCAACGGACCGCAGAATACCCGCCTCCTCCATCAGGCTTAAAGTCCGGTACGTTGTCGAGCGGCTTGCACGTCCCCCCTTCTGGGTCCCGCCGAGCGCTGCGACCAGTTCGTCCGCCGTGAACTGCCGCTGCAGTGAGGCAATCTCGTCGGCAATGACGCGTCGCTCCTTCGTGAATTTCAGCGACCGTGTGCTGAGATGCTGCTGGAATCGGGACGCCACGCTGCCGCTCTCAGACCGCTGTTGACTGCTCTTTGCCCCATGAACCAGGATGTCGTCTCCCTCAGACTGCGCCGGCCAGAAGCCGTAGACTCCCTTTGCGGTGAGCAGGTTCTCCCTCTCGATCCGGTCGAGCAGCTGGTTGGCGTCATCGTAGAGTTGCTTCGCCTGCGGGCCGACCTGGGGGTCTTCGAAGATGCGCGGAAACTTCCCCTTCAGCTCCCACGTCATGAAGAACGGGGACCAGTCGATATAGGGACGCAATGTTGCCAGCGAAAGATCGTCGATCGTCCGCAGTCCGAGGAATGACGGCGTTGGAATATCGACGCGCTGCCAGTCAGTCGCGAAGCGCCGCGACAGGGCTTCGGCGTAGGGAACCAGCTTGCGGTCCTGCCGGTCGGCGTAGTTGCTGCGGTCCCGATCCTGCTGCGCGCGGTTCTGCTCGGCATACGCGTCGCGGCGCTCGGGGTCCATCAGCTTTTCGACGGCCGGCACGCTGAGGGATGCGTCCTTCACATGCACGACCGGCCGCTCGTACTGCGGCGCGATCCGTACGGCCGTGTGCCGCGCACTGGTGGTGGCTCCGCCGATCAGCAGCGGCAGACTGAACTCGCGCCGCGTCATTTCCTTCGCGACGTGCACCATCTCGTCGAGCGAGGGGGTGATGAGGCCCGAGAGGCCGAT